>NZ_JAHLYP010000042.1 GCF_025127995.1 Synechococcus sp. CS-1332
CCCCCCCCCCCCCCCCCCCCCCCCCCCCCGCCACCGGTGATGGCCGCCACGGACGAGGAAACCTTGGTGAGCCTCACCCCGGAGCAGGCGCTCAGTGGCCAGCGACTGGAGCTGGAGTTGCGTGATGGCACCGTCGTGGAGGTCTGGTCCCCCCCCCTGGCGGGGGATGGCTGGCGGCTGCGGCTGGCCGGCGTGGCGGCCGGCGGCGCCGATCACTTCCTGCAGTTGCGGGTACGAACGCAGGAGGGGCTGCGCATCGATGGCCTGCGGGTGCTCTACCAACTCGATCTCCACCCCGCCGATGCCGCCCTCGGTTGCCAGGCGGTGGTGCCCACCCTGGAGGGCCCCGTGCGGCTGCGGGTGCCTCCCGGTTCCTCCAGCGGCCGTCTGCTGCGCCTGCGGCGCCGGGGCCAGAGCCAGGGGGAGCAACGGGGCGACCAACTGGTGGAGGTGCGGATCGTCGTTCCTGACCAGCCGTCTGAAGCGGAGGAGGCCCTGTTCCGCCGCTTGCGGGAGCTGGACCAGGAGCAGAACAGCGTCACCAGCGACGACTGATCGCCACCGCGGCCACCGGCGGATGACACACTGGCCTGCGCCCCATCCGTGACGCTGTGACTGCCAGTGGATCCCCACACAAGCCGGTGCATGTCCTGCTGTTCGATCCGGGCAGCGACCAGGAGGGCATCCATTCCCTTGAGCTCGGGGGGCGCACGGTGGTGCTGTTGTTCGAGGACCCTGACGATGCCGAGCGCTATGCAGGCCTGTTAGAAGCCCAGGATTTTCCAGTGCCCTGCGTTGAGGCCCTGGATCGGGAGGAGCTGGAGAAGTTCTGCGCCGAGGCTGGCTATGAAGCCCGCTTCGTTCCGGCCGGTTTTCTGCCCAACAGCGAGGAGGAGCGGCTGCTGATCGCGCCGCCCGAACGCAACATGGACGTGACCTCCTGGAAAGAAGAGCAGGAGTTGGCAGGGAAAGCCGGAGCCGAGGCTCCCGAGGCCGCCGGCAGCGATCCGGAGCTGGAGGCCTTTCGTCGCCGCCTCGAAGGACTGCTTTGAGCACTCCCGGTAGCGACAGGGGCCATCTGCTCACCGAGCGGCCCAACCCGGCCAGCGAAGACCTCGACCGGCTGCCGACGGCGTCCCTGGTGGCGTTGTTCTGCGCCAACGACCTGCTGCCCCAGCAGGCGGTGGCGGCCGCAGCACCGGCCCTGGCGGCGGCCATCGACGCCATTGCGGCTCGACTGTCGAGCGGCGGGCGTCTGTTCTATCTGGGGGCCGGCACCTCCGGCCGGCTCGGGGTGCTGGATGCGGCGGAGTGTCCGCCCACGTTCTGCAGCCCCCCTGAGCTGGTGCAGGGGGTGCTGGCAGGCGGGGCGGCGGCCCTGCTGCGCAGCTCCGAGGGCCTGGAGGACCTGCCGGACTCGGGTCGGGACGACCTCACCCAGCGGGGCTTCGGCCCAGCGGATGCCTTGGTGGGCATTGCTGCCGGCGGCACCACCCCCTACGTGCTCGGCGGGCTGGCCCACGGCCGCGCCATCGGGGCCTTGACCGTGGCCGTGGCATGTGTACCCGCCGACCAGGTGCCGATGCCCTGTGATATCGACATCCGCCTGCTGACCGGCCCCGAGCTGCTGACTGGCTCCACCCGGCTGAAGGCGGGCACGGCCACCAAGATGGCCCTCAACATCCTCTCCACCGGCGTCATGGTCCGCCTGGGGAAGGTCTTCGGCAACCGCATGGTGGACGTGGCGGTCACCAACAGCAAGCTGGAGGACCGAGCTCTGCGCATCCTGCGGGACCTGGCCGGAGTTCCCCGCCAGCAGGGCCTGGGCCTGTTGCAGCGGGCCGGGGGATCGGTGCGTCTGGCGCTGCTGATGGCCGCCTCCGGCCTGGAGGCCGAGGCGGCGCGGGCGGCCTTGGACCGCCACGGCCCCGGACTGCGCCGGTGCCTTGACGGCCTCGGCGTCAGTCTGCAGCCGACGTCGCCTCCGCCTCTCTGAACGGTCCCCAGTAGGGGGCGGTGAACAGCTCGGTGCGGCGGCGAGTGGCTGGCGGCACCTGGCCGGCCGGGGTCATCAGCGCATCCTTCAGGGCCTGGTGGGCCGGGCTTGGGGGCCGCAGGGCCTGCACCCGCTCGGCGGCCAGGCGCACGATCTGTTGGGCCAGGGCCGCATTGGCACGCAGATTATCGATCACCAGCTCGACGGTGACGGCGTCATGCATCGCGTGCCAGCAGTCATAGTCGGTGACCATCGCCAGGGTGGCGTAGGCCATCTCCGCTTCCCGCGCCAGCCGTGCTTCGGTGTGGTTGGTCATGCCGATCACCGTGCAGCCCCAGGAGCGGTACAGCTCGGACTCGGCCCGGGTGGAGAAGGCCGGCCCCTCCATGCAGAGGTAGGTGCCGCCGCGGTGCAGCTGGCGACCCTCCGGCATCAGGCTGTCGCCCACATCCTCGAGAACCCTGGAGAGCACAGCGCAGTAGGGGTCGGCATTGCCCACGTGGGCCACCAGCCCCTCACCGAAGAAGGTGAGCGGCCGCTGCATGGTGCGATCGATGAACTGATCGGGCACCAGCATGTCGAGGGGACGCACGTTCTCCTGGAGCGAGCCAACGGCCGACACTGACAGGATCCAGCGCACGCCGAGGGAGCGCAGGGCCCAGAGGTTGGCCCGGTAGGGAACCTCACTGGGGGTGAAGGTGTGGTGTCGGCCGTGCCGGGCCAGGAAGACCACCTCGAGATCGCCGATGCGACCGAGTCGCAGGCTGTCGGAAGGAGGGCCGTAGGGGGTTTCGACGCTCAGTTCGCGGACGTCCTCCAGACCCTCCATGGCATAGAGGCCGCTGCCACCGAGCACCCCGAGGCGGGCCTGGGCAAGGTCGGGGCTCGCCAGACCACGGGCCTGGGAGGAGGGGGAACTGGGCTCGGTGGTGGCCATGGAAGGAGGGTCCCCTGGACGGATACAGTCGAAGTTTGCCTCCTCGACCGTGACCAAGGCCCTGATGGACACCGACGCCGGCCTGATCACCATTGATCTGTTCGACACCGAGGCCCCCGGCACCGTCGCGAATTTCGTCAAGCTCTCCAAGGACGGCTTCTACGACGGCCTCGCCTTTCACCGGGTGATCAATGGCTTCATGGCCCAGGGTGGCTGTCCCAACAGCCGTGAAGGTGCCCGCGGCACGGCCGGCACCGGCGGCCCCGGCTACACGATTCCCTGCGAGATCAACGCCCAGAAGCACAAGGCCGGCAGCCTCTCAATGGCCCATGCGGGCCGCAACACCGGGGGCAGTCAGTTCTTCCTGTGCCACGGCCCCCAGCCCCACCTGGATGGTCAGCACACGGTGTTCGGCCACACCGAAAACATCGATGTGGTGCTGGCTCTCAAGAACGGCAGCCGCATCCGCACGGTGACGATCGAGGCCTAGGACCAGACGATGAAGGCGCCGGGGGTGAGGTTGAGAAGTGGGCAGGTGAGCGAGCTGCCCGGCTCCCCAAGCCCTGTTTCCACCCCGGCCGCCGAGACCGTGGCGCCGGGCGGCACCAGATCGGTCAGTTGGCGACGCTCCGGTTCCAGGTCGATGCTCGGATGGCCCTTGCGGCGGGCGTCGGGCGCCAGCAGCAGATTCACCCCGGAGGTGCCCTGCCAGCGGGCCATCTCCATCAGGGGACCGGCCAGGTCGGCGGCGGTCAGCTGACGGCCCTGCTGGGCGGCCAGCAGCAGGGCCAGCCCAGGACGGTGGAGGAGCGCCAGCAGGCGGGGATCCTCCTCGCGCTCGAGCAGCAGGCCGACGCGTCGGGCCCAGTCCCGCAGGCTCTCGAGACGGCTGGCCCCCAGAAGGGGATCTTCGGGGCCGTGCCAGCCCAGCACCGCCGTGAGTCCATGGGACTCCACATCCATCAGGTGCCCCAGCTTGGTGCGCTTCACCCGCAGGTAGGCGGCGTTGTGGATGCCGGGGTCCATCACCAGGGGGACCCGGTCGATCACCTGCAGGCCGTAGCCGCCGAGCCCGGCAATCTTGCGGGGGTTGTTGGTGATCAGCCGCAGCCGACGCACCCCGAGGTCGCTGAGGATCTGGGCCCCGACGCCGTAGTTGCGGAGATCGGCGGCGAAACCCAGCCGCTCGTTGGCTTCCACCGTGTCCAGGCCGCCATCCTGCAGGCTGTAGGCCTTGAGCTTGTTGATCAGGCCGATGCCGCGGCCTTCCTGGCGCAGGTAGACCACCACCCCTTCGCCGGCGGACTCGATCATGCGCAGGGCCGCCTCCAGCTGGGGGCGGCAGTCGCAACGCAGCGAACCGAAAGCATCGCCGGTGAGGCACTCGGAGTGCACCCGCACCAACACCGGGCCGGTGCCGCGTTCCGGGTAGCCCTTGACGATCGCCACATGCTCGCTGCCATCGAGCTCGTTGCGGTAACCGATGGCCCGGAACTGGCCGAAGCTGCTGGGCAGGGTGGCCTCCGCCTGGCGGGCCACGAAGCGCTCGGTGTCGAGGCGATAGCGGATCAGGTCGGCGATGCTGATCAGCCGCAGCCCGTGCTGCCGGGCGTAGTCGGCGAGCTGGGCCAGGCGGGCCATGGAGCCATCGGCGTTCTGGATCTCGCAGATCACGCCGGCGGGATAGAGCCCGGCCAGACGGGCCAGGTCGACGGCCGCCTCCGTGTGGCCCGCCCGTTGCAGCACGCCGCCCTGGCGGGCCCGCAGGGGGAAGATGTGGCCGGGGCGGCGCAGGTCGGCCGGGCGCGAGTCCGGATGGATCGCCACCTGGATCGTCCGGGCCCGGTCGTCGGCCGAGATGCCCGTGCTCACCCCCCGCTCCGGCCCTGCATCCACGCTCACCGTGAAGGCGGTCTGGTTGCTGTCGGTGTTGCGGTCCACCATCAGGGGCAGATCCAGGGCATCGAGCCGTTCCCCTTCCATGGCCAGGCAGATCAGGCCCCTGGCATCGGTGGCCATGAAGTTGATCTGCTGGGGCGTCGCGAACTGGGCTGCACAGATCAGATCGCCTTCGTTCTCGCGGTTCTCGTCATCGACCACCACGATCGATTCGCCGTTGCGGATCGCCGCCAATGCATCCGCGATGGCATCGAAGTGGATGCCGGTGGATTGGCGTGGGCCGGACAGAAGGGTCAAGGGACAGAAAGAAAGAGGAAGACCTGCGCCCACATCGGCGATGGACATCGGCGATGGGCGTGGCGATGGACGTGGTGATGGACGTGGCCGATCCCTGAAAGAATCGAACCTTATTTATAGGGTGCCGGTACTATCCAGCGTTCCTTGGCGTTCCGCATGGCTGGCAAGCGCGTTGCGGTGATCGGTGCCAGCGGCTACGGGGGACTGCAGACCCTGCGGCTACTGCAGGGCCACCCCCATCTCACGGTGAGCTTTCTGGGCGGGGAGCGCAGCACGGGCAAGCGCTGGAGCGAACTGGTCCCCTTCCTGCCCCTGGAGGACGACCTGGTGGTGCGTTCGCCGGACCCGGAAGCCATCGCCGCCGCCGCCGATCTGGCCGTGCTGAGCCTGCCGAACGGTCTGGCGGCCGGTCTGGTGCCCGAATTGCTGCAGCGCGGCGTCAAGGTGGTGGATCTCTCGGCCGACTACCGCTACCGCTCCCTGGCCCAGTGGCAGGAGGTCTACGCCGCCGAAGCCCGCCAGGTGGCCCGCCAGGACGGCGACCTCTGCCAGGAGGCGGTGTACGGACTGGTGGAAGTGGCGGAGGCACGCATCCGCGAGGCTCGCCTGGTGGCGGCCCCCGGTTGTTTCCCCACGGCAAGCCTGCTGGCCCTGTTGCCGTTCCTGGAGCAGGGACTGATCGAGACGAGTGGCATCGTCATCGATGCCAAGACCGGCACATCCGGCGGCGGCCGGGCCGCCAAGGAGAACCTGCTGCTGGCCGAGGCCGCCGAGGCGGTCGCTCCCTATGGGGTGGTCGGCCATCGCCATACCAGTGAGATTGAGCAGCTGGCGGCCCAGGCGGCGGGCCAACCGATCCAGCTGCAGTTCACGCCCCACCTGATGCCGATGGTGCGCGGCCTGCTGGCCACGGTCTACGGGCGGCTGCGGGACCCTGGACTCACGGCCGAGGACTGCACCACCTTGCTGAAGGCCTCCTACCGCCACAGCCCCACGGTGCAGGTGCTGCCGGTGGGGATCTATCCCTCCACCAAGTGGGTGCGCAACACCAACCGTTGCCTGCTCTCGGTGCAGGTCGACCCGCGGACCGGCCAACTCATCATCATGAGCGCCATCGACAACCTCGTGAAGGGGCAGGCCGGCCAGGGGGTGCAGTGCCTCAACCTGCTCAGCGGCCTGGAGGCGGGAACCGGCCTGCCGCTGCTGCCCTTCTACCCCTGAGCCAGCCGCTGGGCGGCCAGGGTGACGGCCATTGGCAGGATCCGATGCTCCTGCCGCTGGATGCGGGCATGGAGCCGCTGTCGGTCGTCCTCCGGCAGTACCGGCACGGCCGCCTGCACCAGGATCGTTCCCGCATCCACCTCCTCTGTCACCAGGTGGGCCGTGCAGCCCGCCAGGGTGACCCCGGCAGCCAGGGCCTGCGCCACCCCATCGGCGCCGCGGAAGCTGGGCAGCAGCGAGGGGTGGATGTTGAGCAGGCGCTCCGGGAACGCCTCGATCAACACGGGGGTGACGATGCGCATCCAGCCGGCCATCACCACCAGATCAACCCGGTGGGCCCGGAACAGGGCGATCAGAGCTTGATCCAGGGCCTGCCGTGACGGCTGGCGGCGGTGGTCGAACACCTGGCAGGGGATGGCGAGCCGTTCGGCCCGGCGTTGGGCCCCGCAGCCGTCGCGATTCACGGCCAGAACGACCACCTGCCCTTGCAGGCGTCCCTCCGCGCAGGCCATGACAAGGGCCTCGAAGTTGCTGCCCTCGCCGGAGGCCATCACCGCCAGTCGCAGTGGGGCCCCACCGGCCGGCAGCGGCTGTGGCAATGGCCACTGGAGAGACCCGCTGGGATCGCTATGGTCAGCGAAATCGGGCATTGCGTCCATGTCCCACCTCACCATCCTGCCCACCGTGCTGCGGGATACGGATGTCCTGGGGGCCACCCTCTCCACCCTCAACCTCCCCTGGCGGCATGGCGGAGAACTCGTCGGATTCGGTGGTGATCGCCAGCCGGTGACGTTGCGCTTGCAGTTGAAGGATGGTCAGGGCCTGGGATGGGTCCGTCAGGCGGATGGATCCCTGGCTCTGGTGGGCGATCTCCAGCGCATCAGCCGCAACACCCCTCTGCAGCGGTTGCTGGGCCGGATCACCCGGGCCTATGCCGCCAGGGCCGCCCTCCAGGACGCCAGCCTGGCTTTCCCCACGGCGTCGATCGAGCTCCGTGTCTGACGACCCACCCCTGCAAGATCTGGCCGCCGGGCCGATTGTTCAGCTTGATCTGCGTGACCCCCACCGCCACCTGGTCAGGGTGACGTTGCACGTGCAACCCCAGTGTCTGCAGCCGGAGCTGCGCCTGCCCGCCTGGACACCGGGCTCCTACCTGATTCGCGACTACGTCCGCCATCTGGAGGCCCTGGAGGTGCACCAGGGGGGAATCCCCGTGGCCAGCACGCGAGCGGCGGAGGCCTGCTGGGGTCTGGAGCTCACCAGCCTGGCGCCACTGGTGATTCGCTACCGCCTCCAGGCCACGGAGCTGAGTGTGCGCACCTGCCACCTCAGTGCCGACCACGGCTTTCTGGCTCTGGCCGGGGTGGTCCTGCAGGTCAGCGGCGAACGCTGGCACCCCCATCGGCTCGAGCTGGCGTTGCCCGAGGGATGGCAGGCCTTCGTGCCCCTGCCCAGCAATGGTGAGAACGCCTGGATCGCCGCCGACTTCGACCGGCTGATCGACAGTCCTGTCGAGGTCGGCCCCCACCCGTGCCACCGGTTCAGCGTCGCAGGGGCCCCGCACCGCTGGGTCACCTGGGGTACCGACCTGCCCGCCGACGATCCGCTCTGGCTCGCCGACGTGGAGCGGGTCGCTCTGGCCTGCTGCCGCCTGATGGGGGAGCCCACCCCCGCCAGCGACAACTACCTGTTCGTCCTGCATCTGCTGGCCGAGGCCTATGGCGGCCTGGAACACGACCACGGCAGCGTGCTGCAGTTCGGCCGCCGGGCCCTGGCGGCGCCAGGCGGCCGGCGCAAGCTGCTGCAACTGGTGGCCCATGAGTACCTCCACCAATGGAATGTGCGCCGCCTGAGGCCTGCCGAACTCACCCCCATTGACTACGACAGGGCCACCATCGTTCCCGGTCTCTGGTTTGCCGAAGGCGTCACCTCCTACCTCGACCTGCTGCTGCCACTGGCGGCCGGCATCGGTACGGAAGGCGAACTTCTGGAGGACCTGGGGGCCGATCTCAGCCGTTACCTGCTCACCCCCGGTCGCCAGATCCAGGGCTTGCGGCAGAGCGCCGAAGAGGCCTGGGTGAAGCTCTACCGGCAGGACGCCTCCTCCGCCGACAGTCAGATCAGTTACTACCTCAAGGGGGCCGTGGTCGCCCTGGTGCTCGACCTGCATTTGCGGCGGCAGGGGTCGTGCCTGGCCGTCGTGCTTCGAGCCCTCTGGCGCAGCCATGGGGCCTGGGGTCGTGGGTACCGGAACGACGACCTGATCGCTGCCTTCGCCGAGCAGGCTCCCGATCTGGCCCAGCTCCTGCCCCACTGGCTGGAGAGCACCGACGACCCCGACCTCGCCAGCTACCTGGCTGATGTGGGCCTTGCCCTGGTGCCGACGTTCGCGGCGGACCCTTTCCTCGGCTGGCAACTTGAGGACGCCGCGGACAGGCTGATGCAGCTGAAGCGGGTGCACAGGGACGCCCCGGCCGAACGGGCTCGCCTGCAGCCAGGCGACGAGCTGCTGGCCCTCGATGGTGTGCGACTGCGGCGGCCGGAGGACCTCGCCCTGGCCATCGGCCCCGCCACGGCACCGGCCGAGCGGGAGTTGCTCTACTGCCGTGATGGCCGGGTGCGCAGCACCGTTCTCATGGCCGAGCCCCCTGCGGTGGCCAGCTGGCAACTGGTGATCGATCCCGTCCTGGTGAGTGACCTGACGGGGCTGAACCGGCGGCGCTGGCTGTCGCTCCAGCCATGAGTGCCTCCTTGCGACCCCTGGTACTGGCTCTGGCCGGTGCGGGTGTGCTGAGCATCGGCGGACTCACCTGGTTGGGCCGCGACCTGTTCGGCGCCCCGGGCAATGCCGGTGGTCGCGCCTCCCTGCTCGACCTGCTGGAGGAGGTGCGCCAATCCCCGGCCGCCGGCGGACTGCTGCAGCAGCCTCCGGCGGCGCAGGCCCTGCCGCCGCCCCATGCGGCCTGGCGTGCACCCCTGGGAGGTGCCTGCCAGGCTGATCCCCTCCTGCGCAGCCGCCTGCTCGCTCTGGCGGAACGCCTCCGCTACGAGACCATCCGGCTGCGCATCGATCCGAGCAACTACGGCGAGCGCTTTCGTCAGGATGTCTTCGGCCAGCCGCTGGATCCCACGCCCCAGGTCGTCGTATTGCACGAGACCGTTTATGGCATCAACTCGGCGATCAACACGTTCATGACGCCCCATCCGCGTGACGAGGACCAGGTGAGCTACCACACCCTGATCGGCCTGGACGGCCGGGTGGTGGAGGTGCTCGATCCTTCCAAGCGGGCCTTCGGGTCAGGCAATTCCGCCTTCAACGGCCGCTGGGTGGTGACCAATCCCGAGGTGGGAGGGTCGATCAACAACTTCTCCCTGCACCTCAGCCTGGAAACCCCCCTTGATGGGGAAGACCAGGACAGCGCTCACAGCGGTTACACCGCCGCCCAGTACGACGCGCTGGCGATCGTGCTCGGCCGCTGGATGCGTCGTTTCGCCATTCCCGCCAACAACATCACCACGCACCGCCATGTGGATCTGGGTGGAGAGCGCATGGATCCACGCAGTTTCGACTGGCGTGAGCTGCAGCTGAGGCTGGCTTCCATCGGCGTTCTGTGCTGATGGACTCTGCCTCAGACGCTCAGACGCTCGGGCTCAGATCAACGGGCTGGTGATCGCCTTACGGCTGCCGTAGAGGAGGGCATGCAGTTCTGGATCCTGCATGTAGCGGAGAACCCGCGCGGGGTAATCAAGCTTGCCGTTGTGGAGATAGGCCAGGGTGGCCATGGCCTTGGCGTCGGACGGGGAGGTGCTGGCCATCAGCAGGGCTTGATCGGAGAGGCCCAGGGCCTGCTTCAGGCGCACGAACTTGCCCACCAGCAGCCGCACGTTGCGATCGGGATCGAGCAGCTCCGTGCGGGCCTCCTCGATCTGCTCAGGAGTGGCATTGGCGGGCAGAAGCCCCTGTTTGACGAGCTCGCCAAGGCTGAGCTGGGCAGGACCGTGAGTGCTGAACAGGCCGCTGCGGGCGGCCAGGGGATGGTCCTCGCCGGGCTTGGCGTGCTGCAGTTCATCGAACAGCACGGCTGTGACCAGCATCGGATTGATGTGGTGACGGCGGCTTTCGCTCAGGATCACCGGCCTGAGCTCTTCGAGCCGTCCGAGGGTGCGGGTGCGCAAGGGCTGGAGCTGGTCGATGCCCTCGGTGAACAGCTGGGCGAGACGGGGTTGGGGGCCGTGAACCCCGAAGCGGCGGTTCAGCTCCCGCAGTTCCTCGGGGCTGAAATCGATCGGATCGGGCCGGAGGCCTTCGCTGGTGGAGGGACTGATCAGGGGGAAGGCTTCAATGCCGCGTCCGCCTTCCGTGAGCTGGAGAAGGGAGCGGCCCTGGACCCGGGGTTCGCCGCTGAAGGGCAAGACACTCAGGCCGATGGCTCCCAGAAGCAAGGACCCGCGCAACGCGAGACGAAGCCGGCTCCGCTGGAAGGTGGAGCTGAGGGAACTAGTTCCTGTCAGGTGGGCCAGCAAGCAAAGTTCTTTGCTTTGAAAACCAATCGTAACGACAATGTCCGGAATTTCTCTTTTTTTGGGGGCGCTCTGGCCGCCGGCCCCTGTGGCGGAAGACCCGCATCCGCCGATCCGCTTGCCGAACATGGAGGCGGATGGATACGGTTCGGGGGCCCGTCACGGCGTCCCAGGAGCCATGTCCCCGCTGCCGCCGTTGAACGGCCTCGATTCCGCTGCCCTCTGGGAGCGTTTCCGCCAGCTTCTCTGGCACGATTCCGACCTCGGTCTCTGGCTGGACGTCAGCAGGATGGCCGTTGAGGAAGTGGATCTGGAGGCCTTCCAGGCCCCCTTCGCCCGTGCCTTCGCCGCCATGGAGGCCCTGGAGGCCGGTGCCATCGCCAACGCCGACGAAGGGCGCCAGGTGGGCCATTACTGGTTGCGGGACCCGGAGCTGGCTCCCGATCCGACGGTGGCGGTTGCTATCGCCGCCGAAATTGATCGCCTCGAAGCCTTCGGGCGGGACGTGCTGGCGGGTTCGGTCACGGCGCCCGGCGGCGGGCCCTTCACCGACGTTCTCTGGATCGGCATCGGCGGCTCTGGTCTTGGTCCCCTGCTGATGCTCAGGGCCCTGCAGCGCCATGGAACGGGTCTGCCGTTCCATTTTTTCGACAACGTCGACCCCGACGGCATGGCCCGCACCCTGGCCGCCCTAGGCGAGCGCCTCACCACCACGCTGGTGGTTGTGGTGAGCAAATCGGGCGGGACCCCCGAACCCCACCTCGGCATGGTGCAGGCCCGGGCCCGGGTGGTGGCGGCCGGTGGTGATTGGAGCGCCCAGGCCGTGGCCGTGACCATGGGGGGCAGCCGCCTGGACCAGGAGGCCAAGGCGGCCGGCTGGCTGCGGCGCTTCGACATGTTCGATTGGGTGGGCGGCCGCACCAGCATCACCAGCGCCGTCGGCCTGCTGCCCGCCGCCTTGATCGGTGCCGACCTGCGCGGCTTCCTGGACGGGGCCGCCGCGATGGATCGCCTCACGCGCGTGCCCGATCTGCGCGCCAACCCGGCGGCCTTGCTGGCCGCCTCCTGGCATGTGGCCGGTGGCGGCCGGGGCCGCCGCGACATGGTGGTCCTCCCCTACCGAGACCGGCTGGAGGTGTTCAGCCGCTACCTGCAGCAGCTGGTGATGGAGTCCCTGGGCAAGCGGCTCGACCGGGACGGTGAGGTGGTGCACCAGGGCCTTGCGGTGTATGGCAACAAGGGCTCCACCGACCAGCACGCCTATGTCCAGCAACTGCGCGATGGACTCGACAATTTCTTCGTGACCTTCATCGAGGTGCTGGAGGATCCGGCGGAAATCCCCACGATCGATGGCGAGTGCCCGGCCGATTTTCTCGAAGGGTTCCTGCAGGGCACCCGAACGGCCCTCGCCGAGCAGGATCGCCAGAGCATCACCATCACCCTGCGGCGGTTTGACGCCCGGGGCCTCGGGGCCCTGATCGGCCTGTTCGAGCGGGCGGTGGGGCTCTACGGAGAGCTCGTCAACGTCAACGCCTACCACCAGCCCGGGGTGGAAGCCGGCAAGCTGGCGGCCGCCGGGATCCTGTCCGTGCAGAGCCAGGTGGAAGGGCTGCTGGCCGATGGCCAGCCCCGCAGCCTGGCCGCGATCCAGACGGAACTGGAGCTGGAGGCGGTGGAGCCGGTGTTCTGGCTGCTACGCCATCTCTGCGCCAACGATCGTGGTTATGGCGCCGTTGGCGACTGGGGCCGGCCCGACAGCCTCACCTTCCACCACACCTGATAGGTTTCGGATCTTTCCCATGGTCCGATCCCGTGCCGCGGTCGCCTGGGCCGCAGGCGAGCCGCTGGAGGTCACCGAGATCGACGTGGAAGGGCCCCGCGCCGGCGAGGTGTTGCTGCGGGTGGTGGCCACGGGCGTGTGCCACACCGATGCCTTCACCCTCTCCGGTTCCGACCCCGAGGGGATCTTCCCGGCGGTGCTCGGCCATGAGGGCGGTGCGGTGGTGGAGGAGATCGGCCCGGGGGTGACCTCCCTGGCTGTCGGGGATCACGTGATTCCCCTCTACACGCCCGAATGCCGCGCCTGCCGCTTCTGCCTGTCCGGCAAGACCAACCTCTGTCAGGCGATCCGCGGCACCCAGGGCAAGGGCCTGATGCCCGACGGCAGCAGCCGTTTCTCCCGGAACGGCGAGCGGATCTTCCACTACATGGGCACCTCGACCTTTTCCGAGTACACGGTGGTGCCCGAGATCGCCGTCGCCAGGATCGCCCCTGAGGCGCCCCTGGAGAAGGTGTGCCTGTTGGGATGCGGCGTCACCACAGGAATCGGCGCCGTGCTCAACACCGCCAAGGTGGAACCGGGCAGCAGCGTGGCCGTCTTCGGCCTCGGCGGCATCGGCCTGGCGGTGATCATCGGGGCGGTGATGGCCGGTGCGGAGCGGATCATCGGCATCGACACCAACCCCGACAAGTTCGCCATCGCCGGCCAGCTCGGCGCCACTGAGTGCCTTGATCCGAAGGCCTTCGACGCCCCCATCCAGGAGGTGGTGATCGATCGCACCGATGGTGGAGTTGATTACTCGTTCGAGTGCATCGGCAACGTTCAGGTGATGCGCGCCGCCCTGGAGTCCTGCCACAAGGGCTGGGGCGAATCCACGATCATCGGTGTGGCCGGAGCGGGCCAGGAGATCGCCACCCGGCCGTTCCAGCTGGTGACGGGGCGGGTGTGGAGGGGCTCCGCCTTCGGTGGGGTGCGGGGCCGCAGCGAGCTGCCCGGCTATGTCGAGCGATTCCAGCAGGGGGAGATCCCCCTCGAGCGCTTCATCACCCACACGATGGGACTGGAGGACATCAACCGGGCCTTCGACCTGATGCACGCCGGCCAGAGCATCCGTTCCGTGATCCACTTCTGACCGCCGAGGCCAGCCCCCCATGCTTGAGCTGCTCAGCGAAAACCGCAGTTTCGGCGGTCTGCACCGTCGCTACCGGCACCCATCGACCCAGCTGAACGGTGCGGCGACCCTGGCGGTGTTCCTGCCTCCCCAGGCCCTCGCCGGGGACCGGGTGCCGGCCCTGTACTGGCTGTCGGGCCTCACCTGCACTGATGAAAACGTCATGCAGAAGGGTGGGGCCCATCGCCTCGCCGCCGCCCTTGGCCTGGCCCTGGTGGCACCGGACACGAGCCCCAGGGGCCCCGAGGTGCCCACGGATCCGAAGGGCGGCTGGGATCTGGGCCATGGGGCGGGCTTCTACGTGGATGCCACCGCCTCCCCCTGGGACCGGCACTACCGAATGCACAGCTACGTGGTGGAGGAACTGCCCGGCCTGCTGGAGGCCCAGTTGCCCCTGAGCCAGGCGCGCAGCATCAGCGGCCACTCGATGGGGGGCCACGGCGCCCTGGTCGCGGCCCTGCGGCACCCGGGCCGCTTCCGATCGGTGTCGGCCTTCGCCCCCATCTGCCACCCGTCGGCCTGTCTGTGGGGCCAGAAGGCCTTCGGGGCCTACCTGGGAGCGGATCAACGGGCGTGGGCCGCCTGGGATGCCACGCTTCTGCTCGCCTCAGCGGCGGAGAGGCTGCCCCTGCTCGTGGATCAGGGCCTCGCCGATCCGTTCCTCGTCAGTCAGCTGCGGCCAGCCGAGCTGGCGGCGGCGGCCAAAGCGGCCGGTCACCCCCTGCAGCTCCGCTACCAGGAGGGCTACGACCACAGCTACTTCTTCATCGCCAGTTTCATCGACGATCACCTGCGCCACCACGCGGCCGCCCTGGGGGACTGACCAGGCTGCCCGCGGCCCTCAGGGCACCAGGTTGACCAGCTTGCCGGGCACCACGATCACCCGCCGGGGGGGTTGACCCTCCAGCCAGCGCTGGGCCACCTCGCTCTCCAGGGCCAGGCGTTCCAGGGTGGCTGCATCGGCATCGGCGGGCACTTCCAGGCTGCCGCGCATCTTGCCCTTCACCTGGATGACCAGGGGGATGGTGTCGCGCACCAGGGCGGTCGGATCCACGGCGGGCCAGCGCTGGCGATGGACACTCGCCGCCGCCGCCATGCTCGCCCCATCCCCGTGGCCGTTGAGTTTCTGCCAGAGCTCCTCCGCCAGGTGGGGCGCGAAGGGGGCCAGCAGGATCAGCAGGGTGGCGAGGGCTTCGGAGCTCACCGCTGGACTGGCCCCCTCCAGGTGGCTCGCCAGGGCATTGCTGAGCTTCATCAGCTCCGAGACGGCGGTGTTGAGCTGGAGCTCCCCCTCCAGGTCTTCGCTGATGGCGGCGATGGCCGTGTGCACGGCCCGACGCAGCTGCCGCTCCCCGTCGCTGAAGCTGGCGGGATCGAGCTCCTGCGTCGACGGCAGCCCAGGCCCAGCAAGGCGCAGGCCCCGGCCTTGGGCCCCCTCCACCAGGCGCCAGAGGCGCTGCAGGAAGCGGTACTGACCTTCCACGTCGGCGTCGTCCCACTCCAGATCCTTCTCTGGCGGCGCCTTGAACAGGATGAACATCCGGGCCGTGTCGGCGCCGTAGCGGTCGATGACCACCGCCGGATCGACGCCGTTGTGCTTCGACTTGGACATCTTTTCGTAGAACACCTCCAGCACCTCGCCGCTGATCGGATCGCGGGGGTCGCTGGGGTCTGAGACCTGGGCCGGCGCCACGTACTGCCCGGTGTGGCCGTTGCGGTAGGTGATGCCCTGCACCATGCCCTGGGTGAGCAGGCGGGCGAAGGGTTCGGAGAAGCCCAGCAGCCCCCGGTCCCGGAGCACCTTGGTGAAGAAGCGGGAATAGAGCAGGTGCAGGATGGCGTGCTCAATCCCGCCCACGTACTGGTCCACGGGCAACCAGCGGTCGACGGCCTCGCGCCCGAAGGGTCGCTGGTCGTTGTGGGGGTCGCTGTAGCGCAGGTAGTACCAGGACGAACACATGAAGGTGTCCATGGTGTCGGTCTCCCGCTGGGCGGGCGCGCCGCAGCGGGGGCAGGGCACGTTCACCCACGACTCCAACTTGGCCAGGGGGGTGCCCCCCTTGCCGCTCAGGGGGATATCCCGGGGCAGTTCCACCGGCAACTGGTCCTCCGGCACCGGCACCACGCCGCAGCTGTCGCAGTGGATCACGGGGATGGGGCAGCCCCAGTAGCGCTGGCGCGAGATCAGCCAGTCGCGCAGTCGGTACTGCACCCGTCCCTGGCCCCAGCCCTGGGCTTCGGCACTGGTGACGATGCTCGCTTTCGCCTCGGCGGTGGTCAGGCCGTCGAAGGGACCGGAAGCGATCAGCACGCCGGCTTCTGTCCAGGCCTGGCCCTCGTAGGCGTGCGGGTCGGAACCCTCGGGGATCACCACCCGCCGCACCGGCAGCTCGTATTGGCGGGCAAAGGTGAAGTCGCGCTGGTCGTGGGCCGGAACCCCCATCACGGCACCGGTGCCGTAGTCGGCCAGGACGTAGTCGGCGATCCAGACGGGAATCCTTTCGCCACTGGCGGGATTGCGCACCCAGGCGCCGATCGGCACCCCCCGCTTGGGCCGGTCCTCGGCTGTCCGCTCCTGCTCGCTCTGGCGACTGACCAGATCGCAGAAAGCAGCGACGGAAAGGCGGCAGTCGTCGGTGGTCAACGCGGCCACCAGGGGATGCTCCGGTGCCAGCACCACATAGGTGGCCCCGTAAATCGTGTCGGGCCGGGTGGTGAAGACAGTGATGGCGGCACCGGATTCGGCCGTGAAGGTCAGCTCGGCCCCGAGGGAGCGGCCGATCCAATTGGCCTGCATCGTGCGCACCCGCTCCGGCCAACCCTCCAGGGAGGGGAGATCGTCGAGCAGGGCATCGGCGTAGGCGGTGATCCTCAGGAACCACTGGCGCAACCGACGCTTCTCCACCTGGGCGCCGGAGCGCCAGGAGCGACCCTCGGCATCCACCTGTTCATTGGCGAGCACCGTCTGGTCGACCGGGTCCCAGTTGACCGTCGCCTCCTTGCGATAGGCCAGGCCGGCATCCAGGAACTGGAGGAACAGCCACTGGGTCCAGCGGTAGTAATCGGCGTGGCAGGTGGCCACTTCCCGGTCCCAGTCGATCGACAGACCCAGGCGCTTGAGCTGCTCGCGCATCTGGGCGATGTTCCGGTCGGTCCAGTCCCCAGGGTCGACGCCCCGCTCGATCGCGGCGTTCTCCGCCGGCAGTCCGAAGGCGTCCCAGCCCATGGGGTGCAGCACCTGCCGGCCCCGGAGCCGGGCCGCCCGGGCGATCACATCGGTGATCACATAGTTGCGCACATGGCCCATGTGCAGGCTCCCCGAGGGATAGGGGAACATCGACAGGGCGTAGTAGGCGTCACCGCTGTCGCCGGTGAGGTCAGGTGTGGCGTGGAGTCCCAGTTGCTCCCACTGCAGCTGCCAGCGCTGCTCGATCGTCTCGGGACGGTAGCGGGAGGGTTCTGTCACGGGACCTATGGGGTGGATGTGATCGTGTCACAACCCATGGGTGGCTCAGCTGAGGGCGCGCAGCGAGGCGATCGCCGTCAGGCTGATCAGCAGCAAAGGGGTGCCGGGTTCGGTGCTCATCGCCAGAAAATGGCTGTCCTGCCAGCGGATGACGCCGTCAAACTCCTGGCCGGACACCAGCACGACATTCACCGGGGTGCGGATGCGGATCAGCTCCTGAACATGGCGCACGCTGGGCAGGGTCGTGTCGAGCCTGGGCCCCCGTCGTTCAAAGAAACTCTGCATAGGATCGACCCCAACCTTCAGGACACTCGGAACGGTGCAACAGGTGCTCCAATTCAGCAAATATCAGGGTCTGGGGAATGACTTCTTGCTGCTTGACGGCCGCAGCTTAGGGGATTCTGAGGACGTGTTCGGATTGACCCCCGAATGGGTACGGCGGCTCTGCGACCGTCGCTTCGGGGTCGGCGCCGACGGCGTGATCCTGGCCCTGCCGCCCAGGGAAGGCGGGGAGTTGCGGATGCGCATCTTCAATGCCGATGGAACGGAACCGGAGATGTGCGGCAACGGCATCCGCTGCCTGGCCCGTTTCCTGGCCGACAGCGACGGCGACGTTGCCCCCCGTCGCTGGGAGGTCGAGACCCTGGCCGGTCGCATCGTGCCGGCCTTGGCCGAAGACGGTCGCATCCGCGTCGACATGGGCGCCCCATTCCTGACCCCGGAGACGATTCCCACCGGCCTGGCGGTGGGGGTGGAGGGGTTGCCGGTGGGGATGCTGGAGGTGCTGGGCGAGCCCATGGCCGTGGCGGCCGCCGGCATGGGCAATCCCCACGCCGTGGTGCCGGTGGATGACGTGGCGGCCATCGATCTGGAGTCCCTGGGTGCGGCCTTGGAGGTGCATGAGGCCTTTCCGGCCCGTACGAATGTCCACTTCGTTCAGGTGCTGACCCCCGACCATCTGGTGATGCGGGTGTGGGAGCGGGGAGCTGGGCCCACGCTGGCCTGTGGCACCGGCGCCTGCGCCACCCTGGTGGCTTGCCACCTGCTGGGTCTGGCCGACCGCCAGGCCCGGCTCGATCTCCCTGGTGGCCCGCTGGAAATCGACTGGGACGAGGCCAGCGGCCACGTCTTCATGACCGGTCCCGCCGAGGCGGTGTTTGACGGGGTGGTGGCCCCCTCCCTGTTCGGGACGGGAGACGAGCGGCCTCCCGCCGCGGAGACGCCACCGCCGCCCACTACCCCATCGGCCCTTGTCGAGACCGAGCCTTCCCTGGACAGCATTGATTGCGCGACGGTGTGCGTCAACGGCTGTCTGCGCCCTGAAGCCTGTGCCAGTGCCAGTGCCGAGGCCCGCGCCCGGGTCACGGCGCTGCTGGAGGGTTGCTCCCTCGATGACCTGGTGGCCCTGGCCGGCGAGTCCCTGGAATCCCGCACCCGGGGCCGCCTCTGCCGAGATGAACCCGCCGTCTCCTGATTCACCCGGTGCGGTGGGGCCTGCGACGGGGGTCTACCTCGACGCCTGCGCCACCAGCCCTCCGGCGCCGGAGGTGCTCGAGGCCATGGACCGGGCCCACCGGGAGGCCTGGGCCAACCCCTCCAGCCTGCATGGCTTCGGCCTGGCGGCGGCGGAGCGCCTGGAGCGCGATCGCCTGGCCATTGCCGCACGGCTGGGCTGCGGCCGTGAGGAGCTGGTGCTCGTGTCGGGTGGGAGCGAAGCGATCCACACCGCCCTGATCGGCTGCGCAGGCTCCCTCGAGCCCGGGCGGGTGCTGCTCTCGTCGGTGGAGCATCCCGCCAGCTATGCGGCCGCCGACGCCATGGTGCGGCGGGGCTGGCAGCGCCTGCTGCTGCCGGTGGATCGCCGCGGCGTGGTGAATCTGGAGGTTCTCCAGGAGCTCCTGCGGCCGCCGACCCGACTGGTGTCGATGCTCTGGGGCCAGAGCGAGGTGGGCACACTCCAGCCGATCGTCCGCATCGGCGAGCTCTGCCGCCAGGCCGGCGTGCTGTTTCATGTCGACGCGGTGCAGGTGGTGGGCCATCAGCCGATTGACTTCAGCCGGTTGCCCATCGATCTGCTCAGCTGCGCGGCCCACAAGCTGCAGGGGCCCCGCGGGGTCGGCGCCCTGCTGGTGCGGCGCGGACTCCGCCTGGAGCCCCTGATCGGTGGCGTGCAGGAGGGGGGACGTCGCGGCGGCACCGAATCGGTGGCCCTGGTGGCGGGATTTGCGGCGGCCCTCGAGCTGGCCTGGCAACGTCTTGCGGCCCATGGCGGCGAGGACCCCATGCGGAGCCTGCGGGACCGTCTGCTGGATGAGCTGATCCAGCTGGGGGGGGTGCGCCTCAGCGGGCCGGTCCCGGAAGATCCCTGTGGGCGCCTTCCCCACCACATCAGCCTCCTGGTGGCTGGCCCGCAGGGTCGCTCGCTGCCCGGGCGCCGGTTGGTGCGGGAGCTGGCCCGACGGGGTTATGCCGTGAGTAGTGGATCGGCCTGCAGCAGTGGCGGGGCCACGGGTGCCAGTGCCGTGCTGCTCGCCATGGGCTACGGCCCCGAGGCGGCCGCCAGCGGCCTGCGCATCAGCCTGGGCCCCTGGATCAGCCCGACCGAGCTGGCCGGCCTGCCGGTGGCCTTGGCCGAGGCCAGCCGCAGTGTCGCCGAAGCGCCTGGGTAGGGTCCGCTCAGCCCTGCCGCAAGCCGATGCTGCCTGCCGATCTGCGCACCGCCGAAGCCGAAGCCCGCGAGGCCCTGCAGGCGGCCCTCGCGAACGGATCGGGCGGTCGCTGGACCGTGGAGTTCCGTTTCCAAGGGTTGCGACTGCTGCCTTTGGTGTTGCGCCTCATGGACGGGCTGATCAGTGAGCGGCCCGAGCTGCGGCTGCTGTTTCCAGATGCCGGTGCCACGGCCCTGGCCCGCCGGGACGCTCCCGCCCTTGCCGATCGCATCGGCAGCTTCTCCGACCAGCGCAAGCTGCAACAGGAGGAACCCTCCCGGGGGGGCCTGGTGCTGGTGGGGGCCAGCCTGGCGGAGTACGAGATGGTGGAGGAGGTCTGCGGCGGCCACGGCGACAGCGTCGTGCTGCTCAATTCCTCTCTGGAGGATGCCGCCATCGGCATCGGCAGCGTGGCCCGCCAGCGCCGCAAGGGTTTCCTGGCCGGCTGGCGGACGGCCTATGCCCTGTTGCCCCAGGCCGACCGTGCCCTGCGCTGCGCCTACCCGGGCGAGTGGGAGCTCTACCGCCTGGACCCCGACGGCTACCGGCTCGCCGGTCGCTTTGAGCAGAAGCCCGATGCCGAGCAACAGGATCTGGCCCTCAGTGGCCGAGAGGAGGCGGGTCTGGGGGGCAATCTGCGGGCCCTTGGCCAGATGATCGAAGACCTGCAGAACTGACCCGCCGGCCCGGCTGGTGCATCCCGGAAAGGCTGCGTACACTTCGCTGGCTTTCAGGTGCCCATGCCCAGCGATTCGCCCCGGTCCCGTTCCTGGAGCCTCGTCGACCTCGGCGCGGCCGTCGCGGCGCTGCTGGCGATCGGGGGCGTGATCTGGAGCCCCCGCCTGAGTGGTGCGGTGGCCCAGGCCACCGGGGCGCTTGAACCCGTCACCGTGATGGTGGATGTGCGGGGAGCCCCCGCCGCAGCCCCCCTGGAGCTGCTGCAACAGGCCCGGCAGGAAGGCAAGGTGGCGATCGTGATCCGCAACCAGCCCCACGGCAGCGTGGTGGTGAAGGAGATCATCCCCTTCGATCGCATCATCTCCACCCTCACCCCCGACGGAAAGGTGGTGAGTGCCCCCGATCCCAACCAGAAGACCTTCAGCACCTTTGATGGGCGTTTCGTCCTGGAGGGCCAGGGACGTCGCACCTCAGGAGGGGTTGTCTTCGGTAACCAGACGATCAAGATCGGCGCCCCGGTGGAGCTGGAGGGAACCAACTACCGGTTCAACGGCACCGTCACGGACCTGAAACTCGGAGCTTCCTGAGATGACCCCGGCCGTCCGCCTCTCCACTGGCTTCCATCGCCGCCCTCTCCCTCTGCGAGTGGTGGCCATGCTGCTGGTGGCCGGGAGTACCGGCCCCCTGGGCACGGCGGCCTGGGCCCAGAGCGCCCCGGCGCTTCCCTCACCCCGCTCCCTGCGCCCCCTGCCGGTGGCTTCGCTGCCGGTGGCGCCGCCACCGGTGGGCATGCCGCGGCTGGCCAGGGAGGTCAGCTGTCCCTTGCTGCAGCGGCAGGTCGCCCAGGCCCTGGGCGATGAACAGTCCCGCTGGAGTGTCAGCGTCGCCGACGGCACTGGACGGCTGCTGGCTGATGTCAACGGGCGCCAGCCGAGGGTGCCGGCCTCCAACCAGAAACTGATCAGTACGGCCTTCGCCCTCGACCGACTGGGCCCCGACTACCGGCTCACCACCCAGCTGTGGCGCCTGCAGGACGGCACCCTGCGCATGGTCGGCCAGGGCGATCCCGACCTGGCCCTGCCCCAGCTGCAACGCTTTGCCCAGCTGGCCATGGCGGCCGGCACTCCCGTGCGGCTGGAGCTGGCTGAGGAAGCCCCCCAGAACTGGTGGCCCAGTGGCTGGCATACGGGAGATCGGGCCTACGCCTATGGCGCGCCGATCACCCGGCTGGCCATCACCAGCAACGCCATCGACGATGCGGTGAGCAATCCCGCTTCCCGGTTGCAGACCCTGCTGCGCCGCTCGATGGCCCAGAACGGCGGCCCGCAGGTGCAGCTGGCCCTGGTCTCGGCCCGCCAGCCCCTCCCCAGCGATGCCGTGCTGATGCACGAGGAGCCCTCCACCTCGATGCACGGCCTTCTCAGCCTGGCCAATACCGAAAGCCACAATTTCACCGCCGAGGTGCTGCTGCGTCAGGCCGCCGGCACCTGGGACCTGGCCGAGGCCAGCCGGCGCACGGTTCTCTGGCTGAATGACCAGGGCCTGCCCATGGAAGGTGTCCGGATCGCCGATGGCAGTGGCCTCGATCGCGCCAACCGGCTCACCAGCCGCTTCCTTGTGGCCTTGCTGCTTCGCATGGATCACCATCCCTATTCCAGGGACTACCTCAGTTCCATGGCCATTGCCGGTCGGCGGGGCACGCTGCGCAACCTCTACAAGGGCACCAGCCTGGATGGTCAGCTCTTCGCCAAGACCGGCACCCTTACCGGGGTGCGTGCGATCAGCGGCGTCCTTCAGACGTCCGATGGCCCCCGTTACGTGAGTGCCGTCTCTGCTGGGGCGGGCGCTCCGAACACCACCATCGGCCGCGTCCTGCGTCAGGTCCAGACGGTGGGGGCCTGCCAACCGGCGTTCTGAGCCCCCTGGTCCTGAGGCCTGAACTCAGCTGGCAAGGCCACGGCTGGCGGCCCGCTTGAGACGGCCGGCGGCCCGGCGGGCCCGGTCGACCGCAGCGTTCTCCAGGGGGATGGGAGCTTCGGGGGGACGGCTGGCGGCGGCCGTCTCCTGACCCTGCAGCCGCACCAGTTCGCGCCGACCACCCAGGACCACCTGGCTGAGTTCCTTGAGGCGCACCTCCAGTTCCCCAAGCACCTGCTCGGCGTAGCGGTTGGCGCCCTCCTGGATGGCGGACGACTCCTGGCGGCTGCGGGCAATCAGAGAATCACATTGCTGCTGGGTCTGCTGGCGGAACTGGAGCGCGTCCGCATGGAGGCGCTCCGCTTCAGCCTGACTTTCACGCTGGACGCGCAGCCCTTCCTGGCGGATGCCTTCGAGATCCTGCAGGGCCTGGGCCCGGCCGCGTTCGTGCTGCTCCAGCAGTTGCCGGTTACGTTCCGCCGCTTCCTGCTCCAGCTGCTGGCGGCGTTGCTGGGCCTCCTGCTCCAGTTGCTGGCGGCGACCAGCGAACTGCTGCTCGAACTGGGCCATCCGCGACTGATGCTCCTGCTCGGTCTGAGCCACTTGCTGGCGGGCCTGCAGCACCATCTGCTCACACTGCTGGCGGGCCAGTTCCCGCTGTTCCGTCACCTGCCGCTCGGCCTCCTGGCGGATGGCAGCGGCATTGATGAGCTGCTCCCGCTCCCGCCGAGCCTGGGTGACGATCTCCTCGGCCTGCAGCCTGGCCTTCTCGATGAAGCCCTCCCGCTGGCGGATGAGGTCATCGGCCTGGGAGATCTGGCCCGGCAGGGCCTCCCGGAGGGCATCCATCATCTCGATGGCGTCCTGCTCGTTGACCAGCCGTCCACCGCTGAAGGGAATCCGGCTGCCTTCGAGGACGATGTCCTCCAGCTGGTCCAGCTGGTCGAGAACGGTGAAACGGACTTCAGCCATATGGAGTTTCCGGCGCTGCCTGTCGATTAAAGAGCCTCTCCAGGTCGATCGCCACTCCCGGCGGGACCATGTGGCCGACATCACCACCGAAGCGGGCCACCTCCTTCACCACCGAGCTGCTCAGAAAGCTGTGGTGCGCTGCGGTCGCCATGAACAGGGTCTCGACCCTGGGGGCCAGGGTGCGGTTGGTGTGAGCAATCTGCAACTCAAATTCGAAGTCGCTCATGGCCCGCAGCCCCCGCAGGATCACCTGGGCGCCACAGGTGTGGGCGTAGGTCACCGTGAGTCCATCGAAGTGGCCCACCTCCACGCCGGCCATTCCCTCGGTGGCGAGGCGAATCTGCTGCAACCGCTGATCGAGGGGAAAGCTCGGCTGTTTGGAGGGATTCATCAGCACCGCGACCACGACACCGTCGAAGAGACGCGCCGCCCGCTCGATCAGGTCGAGGTGGCCGAGGGTGAGTGGATCGAAACTGCCGGGGTAGAGGGCTCGCATGCCCCCCAGCCTATGGAGAGGGGCGCGGCCGGGTTCCTAGAGTTGTCTCCTACCCGCCGCCCCCCCCCATGACCGACGTTGTTCTGGACGCGGCTGCCAAGAAGACGCTGCTGCGCAAAATTCCCCATGGTGTCTTCATCTGCGGCGTTGCTGAAGGGGAGGAGGTGAACGGCTTCACCGCCAGCTGGGTCACCCAGGGCTCCTTCGACCCTCCCCTGGTGGTGATGGCCGTGCGCTCCGACTCCACCAGCAACGGCATGATCCAGCGCAGCGGGCGTTTCTGCCTCAATGTTCTGGCCGCTGATCAGAAGGATCTGGCCGCCGTGTTCTTCAAGCCCCAGAAGGGTGTTGGAGGGCGGTTTGACGCGGCTCCGTTCACCCTCGGTCCCCTGGGTCTGCCGGTGCTCGATGACGCCCTTGGGGCGGTGGAGTGCACCCTGGTGGGCCAGGTGGCCCATGGCGACCACACCGTTTTCGTGGGAGAGGTGAAGACGGCGACCCTGCACCGCGACGCCCCCGCCCTGGAACTGTCCGCCACGGGCTGGCAGTACGGCGGTTGAGGTCCTGCCATGGCTGAGCCGGGCGGCACTCCGGGCGGCACTCCGGGCGGCGACGTCATCGGGCCGCTGCTGCTCCAGCGTGAGCGGCTGTCGGCCCGGCTGAGGGATCTGCCGGCTGAGCCGGGCTGTTACCTGATGCGGGATGCGAGCGATCGCATCCTCTATATCGGCAAGTCGAAGAGCCTGCGGGCGCGGGTGCGCAGCTATTTCCGCAACTCCCACGACATCAGTCCCCGCATCGCCCTGATGGTGCGGCAGGTCTGTGAGATCGAGTTCATCGTCACCGACAGCGAGGCCGAGGCGCTGGCGCTGGAATCGAACCTGATCAAGAACCACCAGCCCCATTTCAACGTCCTGCTGAAGGACGACAAGAAGTACCCCTACCTCTGCATCACCTGGAGCGAGGCCTACCCGCGCATCTTCATCACGCGCCGCCGCCGCCTGCGCAGCCCCCTGGATCGCTTCTACGGGCCCTATGTGGACGTGGGGCTGCTGCGCCGCACCCTGGCCGTGGTCAAGCGGGTGTTCCCGCTGCGCCAGCGTCCCCAGCCCCTGTACCGCGATCGCACCTGTCTCAATTTCGATATCGGCCGCTGTCCGGGGGTCTGCCAGGAAAAGATCGGCTCCGACGATTACCACCGCATCCTGCGCAAAGTGGCGATGGTCTTCCAGGGCCGCAATGACGAACTCCTGGATCTGCTGCGGCAACAGATGGACCGCTACGCCGAACGGCTCGACTTCGAAGCCGCCGCCCGGGTCCGGGATCAGCTGCAGGGCCTCGACCTGCTCACCGCCGACCAGAAGATGAGCCTGGGCGACAGCTCCGTCAGCCGGGATGTGATCGCCCTGGCGGCGGACGATCGCGTGGCCGCGGTGCAGATCTTCCAGATGCGCGCCGGCAAGTTGGTGGGCCGGTTGGGCTACACCGCCGATGCGGCCATCGCCACCGCCGCCGAGGTGCTGCAGCGGGTGGTCGAGGAGCACTACAGCCAGGTGGAGCCGGTGGAGATTCCGCCGGAGCTGGTCTTGCAGCACGCGCTGCCAGCCCAGGAGCTGATCGGTGAGTGGCTGGCGGAGCGGCGGGGGCGCAAGGTGCGTCTGGCCGTCCCCCAACGGCGCCAGAAGGCCGATCTGATCGAGCTGGTGGAGCGCAACGCCGGCTTTGAACTGGCCCGGGCCCAGCGGGGGGCCGAGCAGCAGCAACTGGCCACCGAAGACCTGGCCCAGCTGCTGGAGCTGCCGGTGCCACCCCGACGGATCGAGGGCTACGACATCAGCCACATCCAGGGCAGCGATGCCGTGGCCTCCCAGGTGGTGTTCATCGACGGCCTGCCGGCCAAGCAGCACTACCGCAAATACCGGATCCGCAGCAGCAGCATCCGCGCCGGCCACTCCGACGACTTCATGGCCATGGCGGAGATCATGCGGCGGCGCTTCCGACGCTGGTCCCAGGCCAAGGCCGAGGGGGCCGACCTGGCCGCCCTGCGCCGCGCTGGCGCTTCGGCCCTGCAGACCGATGGCCTCAGCGACTGGCCGGATGTGGTGATGATCGATGGCGGCAAGGGCCAGCTGTCGGCGGTGATGGAGGCCCTGCGGGAGCTGGATCTGCACGAGGACCTGACCGTCTGCTCCCTGGCCAAGCAACGGGAGGAGGTGTTTCTGCCTGGCGCCAGCCAGCCGCTGGACACCGAGGCCGATCAGCTGGGGGTGGTGCTGCTGCGGCGGCTGCGGGACGAGGCCCACCGCTTCGCTGTGAGTTACCACCGCCAGCAGCGGGGCGAGCGCATGAAGCGCTCTCGCCTCAGCGACATCGCCGGGCTCGGCCCCAAGCGGGTCAAGGATCTGCTGGCCCACTTCCGCTCCATCGACGCCATCCAGCTGGCCAGCCCTGAGCAGATCGCCGCCGTCCCCGGGATCGGGCCGGCGATGGCGCGGCAGGTGTGGGAGCACTTCCATCCCCCCATGGATGGGTCTGACATCGCCGGCGATGCTGAGGACGCGCCCCTGGAGCTGGCCGGATGAGGCCAGGGGCGAGGCAGTCGTTCATGAGGCTCTTGTCGGGGCGTCTGTGGGCCGGGGTGCTGGCGCTGTGGCTGCTGCTGCCCTCTGCCGGGGGGGCGGCACTGGCCGCTCCGGGCCTCTGCGTCGGCCCGGTCTGCGGCGACGAGATCAGCCGCAGTGCCAAGCACCACTGGCAGCTCAGGCTCCGGGTCAGCGACCAGGAGAGTCACCGTGAACGGGTCGTGGTGGATTGCCGCGACGGATCCATCAGTCCGCAGCTGGGGCCAGTGGATCGCGCCTATGCCGCCGCCGTGGCCCGCCGCTACTGCCGACTAACTTGGCGATCCGACGCGCCTCCTGGTGCCCCCAGGTCCTGACATGACGCTGCCCCTGACCCTGAGCTGGCCCCCCGAGGCCTACCTCTGGTTCAAGACGCTCCACATCGTCGGGGTGGTGGTGTGGTTCGCCGGGCTGTTCTATCTGGTGCGGCTGTTCATCTATCACCGGGAGGCTGCCGAACTGGATCCCCCTGTGCGGCAGGCCTTCGAGGCCCAGTACAGCCTGATGGAGCGGCGTCTGGCCAACATCATCACCACCCCGGGCATGGTGGTGGCCGTGGCCATGGCCGTGGGTCTGCTGCTGGTGGAGCCGATCTGGCTGAAGCAGACCTGGATGCACGCCAAGCTGGCCGTCGTGGTGGGCCTGCTCGCTTACCACTGGTTCTGCTACCGGCTGATGGGCCAGCTGCAGCGTGGTGAATGCCACTGGAGTGGCCGCCAGCTGCGGGCCCTCAACGAACTGCCCACCTTGCTGCTGGTGCTGGTGGTGATGCTGGTGGTGTTCAAGAACCAGTTCCCCACCGGGGCGGCCACCTGGTTCCTGGTGGCGCTGGTGGTGGCCATGGCGGCCTCGATCCAGTTCTATGCCCGCTGGCGGCGCTTGCGCAGCGAACGGTTGGCCCAGCAGGAGAGCGGTGGTGCTGCGGCCTGAAGCTCTCTCCCATCCACTCACCCCGGTGCTGCGGCAGGTGAAGGTTGACAGCTGCCCTGAGCGTCTCAACTTCCACTGCCACACCATCTGCAGCGACGGCAGTCTTCACCCGGAAGAGCTGGCGGCAGAGGCCGTGGCCATCGGCCTGGAACATCTGGCCGTCACCGATCACCATGCCCTGGCGGCCCATGGGGCCATCGCTTCCGCCTTCGAGGCCCGCAGACGGCAGGGCGAGGCGGTCCCCACCCTCTGGCGCGGGGTGGAGATCAGTTGCCTGCTGGAGGGATGCCTGGTCCACGTCCTGGGGCTGGGTTTCGCTGAAGAGCACCCCTCCCTCCATCCCTACCTGCAGGGCAGCTCCGTGGTGGGGCCGGCCCTGTTGGCCGAGGCCGTGGTGGCGGCGATCCAGGCCGCCGGAGGCCTGGCGCTGCTGGCCCACCCGGCCCGCTACCGCCTGCCCCACCAGCGCCTGATCGCGGCGGCGGCGGATCTGGGCTTCGACGGGGCCGAAGTCTGGTACGACTACGCCATGCGGCCCCGCTGGCAACCCACCGAACTGGTGTGCGAGGCGATCGCGACGGATCTGGAGCGGCGGGGCCTTCTGATGAGTTGTGGTACGGATACCCATGGGCTGGTGCTCCACGGCCGCTAGGGTTTGCTGACACGTTTCTCCTTGCGTCGATGGGCCTGTTCGATCGTCTGTTCGGTTCCCGTGCCGCCTCGGTGACCAAGCCTGAAGCTGCGGCCAAGGCCAAACCCAAGGCCGAGACCTTTTTCCTCGATCCCGAGGCTTCCACCAGCCTTGGCGATGTCAAGTTCATGAAGCGGTCGAACACGATCCGCCACACCTTCCCCGGCAACGCCGACAGCCCCGGCGACAAGGAGATGGTGGCCGAAGTGGCGTCGATGGAGGCCCGGGTGGAGAAGATGACCCCTGGCCTGGCGGGCATCCAGCCCACCGAAAAGGGGTCCGTCAACCTCACCGGTGGCATCCCCAAGACCGTCAAGAAGACCTTCGCCCAGCAGATGAGCGCCGCCGAGCTGGGCCAGCGCATGAAGGGGGCCGCCGTGACCCCCACCAACATCCCCGGTGGTGCCGCAGCGGCGAAGCAACAGAAGGAGGCACAGGCCCAGAGCCAGCCGACGATCACCCAGAAGCCCGCCAAGCCTGGCAACACCGACCCCTTCCGCTCCATGGTCCGGGACCTCGACCTCTGATCCTCTGCAGGCACGCGAGGGCCTGGTTCAGCGTTGCTCCACCAGGCCTTCGCTCTCCAGCACCAGGGCCCTCAGACTCTCCAACCGCTGCGGATCGGCCCCCTCCCAGAGGCCCCGGTTGTGGGCCTCGAGGAGTCGCTCGGCCATGTCCCGCAGGGCCCAGGGGTTGGAGCGACCCAGAAACTCGCGTACGGCCCCGTCTTCGAGCCAGGCCGCAGTGATGGCGCCGTAGCCCCAGTCGGGGACCCGCCCCGTGCTGGCGTCATAGGCGAACAGGTAGTCGAGGCTGGCGGCCATCTCGAAGCCACCCTTGTAGCCGTGGCCTTGCATGGCTTCGATCCAACGGGGATTGAGCAGCCGGGAGCGCAGCACCTTGTCGAACTCCCGCTCCAGGCGGTGCATCCGTGGGCGCTCGCTGCGGGAATGGTCTCCGAACCAGAGGGCGGGGGCCTGGCCCTGGAGCCGCTCGGCAGCGGCGCTGAGGCCCCCCTGGAACTGGTAGTAGTCGTCGGAATCCAGCAGGTCGTGCTCCCTGTTGTCCTGGTTGTGCAGCACCACCTGCACTTGGGCCAGACGCCGCTCGAGCCCGCTCCGGTCGGCCGTGGCGGCGATGGCCCCGCCGGTGGCCCCATCACCGGGATCACCGTCGTAGCGCCAGGCGCTCCAGTTGAGAAAGGCTTCGCCCAGGTCGCCGCGATTCTCCCAGTGGCCGCTGTCGATCAGGCCCTGCAGCCCGGCCCCGTAGGCCCCGGGCGCCGACCCGTAGATGCGACCGCCATGGCCCTCCAGCCGGGCGGAGGCCGCCAGCGGATTGTCCTCGGGATCTTCTGGCAGGCCCGCCACCAGGCGTGTGGCACGGTTGAACCAACCCACCAGCTGGGGGAAGGCGTCCCGGAACAGGCCGGAGATGCGCAGGGTCACGTCCACGCGGGGGCGCCCGAGCAGGCGCAGGGGAATCACTTCCACATCCACCAGCCGTCGCGTCGGGCCATCCCAGACGGGCCGCACGCCCATCAGGGCCAGGGCCTGGCCGATATCCTCGCCGCCGTTGCGCATGGTGGCGGTGCCCCACACCGAGAGGGCCAGGCTGCGCAGGTCGTCGCCCTCCTCCTGCAGGTGGAGCTGCAGCAGCAACTCGGCGCTGCGCCGCCCCAGGTCCCAGGCGGCCTCCGTCGGCAGGCCGCGCAGATCGACGCTGTAGAAGTTGCGGCCGGTGGGCAGCAGATCCGGCCGCCCGCGGGTGGGGGCTCCCGAGGGCCCGGCGGCAATGCGGCCGCCGGCCAGCCCCGTGAGCAGGGCCTGGCGCTCCGCCTCCCCGCAGGCCAGCAACGGCGGCAACAGGGCCTGGCGCAGGTGCTGCAGGGCCCGTTCGGTGGCGGCCCCCAGCGGTAGCGGGTTCCCAGGAGCGCTGCCGGCCAGCTGGGCGCTGACCAGGTCCAGGGCGAGCCCCTCCAGCACGGCGACCCCGTCGCCCGCATGGCGCAGCGTGCTGCCCGGCTGGGCCAGGCCAGCCAGCCGCAAGCGGTCGTCGGAGGAGAGGGACGTCTCCTCCGGGTCGGACCAGGGGTCGAGATCCAGCCCCAGGTCGAGGGCCAGGGCCTGGGTGAGCCCCGGCACTCCCGCCTGGGGGGCCCGGGCCAGGCAGAGCAGCAGTTCGGCCAGCTTCGCCGGCGCCGGCAGGGTGCCGAAGGTGTGCAGGCCGAGGCGGATCTGGGCCTCCTTGAGTTCACACAGGTAGCCGTCGGCCGCCTCCAGCCGCGCTTCCAGATCCTTCTGGGCCAGGGCGGGCAGCTGCAGCTGCTCCAACAGGGTGCCCAGACGCTCCCGCAGCAGGGGCGCCCGGGCGCTGCCCAGCTGCCGCGCCTCCCAGTACTCATCGAGCAGGGCCTCCAGGCCCTGCAGGTCGCCGTGCAGACCGGCCCGGCCCAGGGGCGGGGTCAGGTGGTCGAGGATCACCGCCTGGGCCCGACGTTTGGCCTGGCTGCCCTCGCCCGGGTCGTTGACGATGAAGGGATAGAGATGCGGCAGGGGCCCCAGGGCCCATTCGGGGAAGCAGTCTTGCGACAGGCCCAGCCCCTTGCCCGGCAGCCATTCGAGGTTGCCGTGCTTGCCCACGTGCACCACCACCTGGGCGCCGAAGCTCTGGCGCAGCCAGAGGTATTGGGCCAGGTAGGCGTGGGTGGGGGGCAGATCGGGGCTGTGGTAGCTGAGGCTCGGATCCCTGTCGTAGCCGCGTTCGGGCTGGATCAGCAGCAGCACCCGGCCGAAACACAACCCGCGCACCGGAAAGGCTGGGCCGGTTCCCCCATCCGCCAGCAGCGCCGGCTCCAGGCCCGCGTCGGTTTCGGGTGGCCCCCAGACCGCCTCCAGCCGCTGGCGTCCCTCCTCCGGAAGGGTGGCGTACCAGGCCTGGTAACAGGCCAGGGGCAGGTGGGCCAGGGGAGGGCGATGGCCGCTCTCCGGGTCATTACTGCGGCCCTGCAGGAGGCGGTGGATCAGGGCATCGCCATCGGCTGGCAGATCGCCGGCCGCCCCCAGGTGGTAGCCGGCCTCCGCCAGCCAGCCGAGCATCAGGGCAGCGCTGGCGGGGGTGTCCAGGCCCACGCCATTGGCCAGGCGACTGTTGCGGTTGGGGTAGTTGGCCAGCACCAGGGCGACGCGGCGCTCGGGAGCGGGTGTGAGCCGCAGGCTGACCCAGGCGGCGGTGAGCTGGGCGATCCAGTCGAGCCGCTCCCTGTCCGGTTCGTAGTGGTGCAGGGCCGTGGCCAGGGTGTCGCTGGTGGACGTCCGTTCCTTGAAGGCCCCAACCCGGGTGGTGAGGCGCCCATCCAGTTCCGGCAGGGCCACCTGCAGGCTGAGGTCGAGCGGGGCCAGACCGATGCTGCTCTGGTCCCAGGCCCCGCGGCTGCGGCCGCTGCACAGCACCTGCAACACCGGCACTCCCAGCCGCTCCCACAGGGGAGCTCCCAGGCCTGCCTCCTCAAACGACACCGAAGCGAACCCTGTTCCGCAGAGCACCGCCTGCACATGCTCCCGCCCCAGCAGATCCGCCACGCCCCGCTGCACGGCCCCGTCCCGCAGGCTGCTGACCCAGAGGGCCCTTGGTGAGAGCCCCCGCCGGCGCAGGGCTTCCAACAGCGCCTCCATCACCGCCAGATCGCCCGCTTGCCAGAGAGCCCGGTAGAGGATCACCCCCACCCGAGAGCCGGGCTCGTCGCGCCAGTCGTGGGGCAGGGGATCGGCGGCTGGCGTGGGGCGGGGTGGTTCGGGACGTTTACCCGCCAGCAGGGCCGTCAGGGTCTCAAGCAACAGGCGCAGATTGGCCGCCCCCCCCTCCCGCAGGCAGGCGGCACAGGCCGTGGCCAGGGGGCCCTCAAGGCTGCCGAGGCAGGCCAGGGCCTGCTCCTCCTCGGCGGTGCCGGCCAGCACCAGCAGCTGGCGGGCCTCGTCGCTGCTCGCCCAGTGCCGCAAGCACTCCAGCCCGTAGCTCCAGTGGCCGCGTCCCCCCAGCAGCCGCACCACCACCAGTCGGGTGGTCGCCAGGGTGGTGGCCACGTAGTGGTCGATCACCGCCGGATGCTGCAGCGCTGCAAGGTTGAGGGCCCTCAGCTCCCCCGGCAGCAGCCCAGGCTCTGCCTCAAGCAGCTGGGACACCGCCAGTAGATCCGTGTCGGCGCTGCTGAGCAGCACCACCGGCGCCGGTGGCTGTTCCACGAAGAGGGCCCCGTCGTCCTCCGTCCTGTCCCCGGGTATGGACGCGAGTCGATGCATCACCCCATCCTGCCGAACGCGATGAGAAGATCGCATCGTCGCCACCGCCTTCCATGCACCAGTTCCTGCCCTATGCCTGGTTCGGCGGACAATGCGTCCCCTTCGCTGAGGCCACCCTCTCAGTGGCCACCCATGCGCTGCATTACGGCACGGGCGCCTTCGGCGGCATGCGGGCCCTGCCCAATCCCGCCGACAACAACGAGATCCTGCTGTTCCGCGCCGATCGCCATGCCCGCCGCCTCAGCCAGAGCGCCCGGCTGTTGCTGACCGAGCTGGCGGAGGAGACGATCCACAGCGCCATCCAGGCGTTTCTGCAGGCCAACCGACCCACCTGTCCGATCTACCTGCGGCCGTTCGTGTACACGAGCGACCTCGGCATCGCTCCGCGGCTCCACAACATCCAGACCGACTTCCTCATCTACGGCATCGAGATGGGGGACTATCTCTCCCCTGAGGGGGTCAGCTGCCGGATCAGCAGCTGGTGCCGCCAGGAGGACCGCTCCCTGCCCCTGAGGGGCAAGATCAGCGGGGCCTACATCACCAGTTCGCTGGCCAAGACCGAAGCGGTCAAAAGTGGCTTCGATGAGGCCCTGCTGCTCAACAGCCGCGGCAAGGTGAGCGAGGCCAGTGGCATGAATCTGTTCATCGTCCGGGACGGCGTTCTGATCACCCCCGGCGTCGATCAGGACATCCTCGAGGGCATCACGCGCGCCAGCATCATGGAGCTGGCCCGAGCCATGGACATCCCCGTCCTGGAGCGGGCCGTCGACAAGACCGAACTGATGATCGCCGATGAGGTGTTCCTCAGCGGCACCGCTGCCAGGGTCACTCCGGTGCGTCGGATCGAATCCACCGACCTCTCCAGCCATCGGCCCGTGATGGAGCGTCTTCGCGACCGCCTCACGGCGATCACGGAGGGCCGCGATTCTTCCTATGACCACTGGGTCACCCGCATCCGCCTCGACGCCTGATGGTCGTTTCCGCCGCCATCCATTGCCCCACCGATCGCATCAGCTTCCTCGACTGGCTGCATGGTCCCAGCCGTCCCGTGCTTGTCTTCGACGGCGCCACAGGCACCTCCCTGCAGGAGATGGACCTGTCAGCGGAGGATTTCGGTGGCGCGGCCCTCGAAGGCTGCAACGAGAACCTCGTCTTCACGAGGCCTGATGCGGTCCAGGCGGTCCATCGCCTGTTCCTGGAGGCGGGTTGCGATGTGATCGAAACGGACACCTTCGGAGCCGCTTCGATCGTCCTGGCCGAGTACGGACTGGAGGAGCAGGCCTTCGCCATCAACCGCCGGGCGGCCGAACTGGCCCGCGAGATGGCCGCCGCCTTCAGCACCCCGGCCAAGCCCCGTTTCGTGGCGGGATCGATGGGCCCCACCACCAAGTTGCCCACCCTGGGCCACATCGACTTCGACACGATGAAGGCTTCGTTCCGGGAGCAGGCCGAGGGCCTGATCGCCGGCGACGTTGATCTGTTCATCGTCGAGACCTGCCAGGACGTGCTGCAGATCAAGGCCGCGCTGCAGGGGATTGAGGAGGCCTTCTGTGCCGCCGGCGAACGCCGGCCCCTGATGGTCTCCGTCACCATGGAGACCACCGGCACCATGCTGGTCGGCTCAGACATCGCCGCCGTGGTCGCGATCCTTGAGCCCTTCCCGATCGACGTGCTCGGCCTCAACTGCGCCACGGGACCCGAGCAGATGAAGGAGCACATCCGCTACCTGAGCCAGCACAGTCCCTTTGTGGTGAGCTGTATCCCCAATGCCGGGCTGCCGGAGAATATCGGCGGGGTGGCCCACTACCGCCTCACCCCCACCGAGATGAGGATGCAGATGATGCACTTCGTGGAGGATCTCGGCGTCCAGGTGATCGGTGGCTGCTGCGGCACCACCCCGGCCCACATCGGTGCGCTGGCGGAGCTCGCGGCCGGTCTGCAACCCGCCCAGCGGCAGGTGCGGCTACCCCAGCAACGCCTGGAGAGGCCTCCGCTGCACTACGAGCCGGCGGTGGCCTCGATCTATGGCGTCACCCCCTATTTCCAGGACAATTCCTTCCTGATCATCGGCGAGCGGCTCAATGCCAGCGGCTCAAAGAAGGTGCGGGAACTGCTCAATGCCGAGGACTGGGATGGCCTGGTGGCCGTGGCCCGGGGCCAGGTGAAGGAGAACGCCCATGTGCTCGACGTCAACGTCGATTACGTGGGCCGGGATGGGGTCAAGGACATGCACGACCTGGTTAGCCGACTGGTCACCAATGTCAACCTGCCGCTGATGCTCGATTCCACCGAGTGGCAGAAGATGGAGGCCGGCCTCAAGGTGGCCGGTGGCAAGTGCATTCTCAACTCCACCAACTACGAAGACGGTGATGAGCGCTTCTTCAAGGTGCTCGAGCTGGCCCGTGACTATGGCGCCGGGGTGGTGGTCGGCACGATCGACGAGGAGGGCATGGCCCGCAGCGCCGAGCGCAAGTTCGCCATCGCCCAGAGGGCCTACCGGGATGCGCTCGAATTCGGCCTTCCGGCCCATGAGATTTTTTATGACCCCCTCGCCCTGCCCATCTCCACGGGCATCGAAGAGGACCGGGCCAATGCGGCCGCCACGATTGAGGCGATTCGCCGGATCCGCAGCGAACTTCCCGGGGTGCACGTGGTGCTGGGGGTCAGCAACGTCAGCTTCGGGCTGTCTCCGGCCGCCCGCATCGTGCTCAATTCGGTGTTCCTGCACGACTGCTGCGAGGCAGGGATGGATGCCGCGATCGTCAGCCCGGCGAAGATCCTACCGCTGGCAAAAATCAGCGAGGAACACCAACAGATCTGCCGTGATCTGATCCACGATCGGCGCCGTTTCGAGGACGGGATCTGTGTCCACGATCCCCTCACCCTGCTGACCACCGAGTTCGAGGGAGTCAGCGCCAAAGAGGCCCGGGCCTCTGGACCTTCGCTGGCAGATCTGCCGCTTGAAGAGCGGCTCAAGCAGCACATCATCGATGGCGAACGCATTGGCCTGGATGCCGCCCTCCAGTCGGCCCTGGAGCTGCATCCCCCCCTGAAGATCATCAACACCTACCTGCTGGATGGCATGAAGGTGGTGGGAGAGCTGTTCGGCTCCGGGCAGATGCAGTTGCCCTTCGTGCTGCAGAGCGCCGAAACCATGAAGTCGGCCGTCGCCTTTCTCGAACCGCACATGGAGCGCAAGGAGGGCGAATCCAGCAGCAAAGGCAAGTTTCTGATCGCCACCGTCAAGGGCGACGTCCATGACATCGGCAAGAACCTGGTGGACATCATTCTCACCAATAATGGCTATGAGGTGATCAATCTGGGCATCAAGCAGAGCGTCGATGCCATCGTCGAGGCCCAGCGGCAGCACGGGGCCGACTGCATCGCCATGAGCGGTCTGCTGGTGAAATCCACGGCCTTCATGAAGGACAACCTGGAAGCCTTCAATGAGGTCGGAATTTCTGTTCCCGTGATCCTTGGGGGTGCGGCCCTGACGCCCCGGTTCGTCAATGGCGACTGCCGCCAGGCCTACCGGGGCCAGGTGATCTATGGCCGTGACGCCTTCGCCGACCTGCGCTTCATGGACGCCCTGATGGAGGCCAAGACGGGCGGCCGCTGGGACGATCGATCGGGCTTCCTCGACGGAGCCCCTGAAGGCCTGGGTCTGAACGAACCCGCCGCCCCAACCACCGCCCCAGAGGAGGCCCCGCAGGAGGCCGCAACGGCGCCAGCGGATCCCGTGACGGCCGAACCCCAGACGTCCGGCAGTGAAGAGCGCTCCGCGGCGGTTCCGGCCGAAGCGGCGATCGCCCCCCCCTTCTGGGGCACCCACGTGCTCACCGAGGCGGCCATCGACCTCGATGACGTCTTCGCCTACCTCGATCGCAACGCCCTGTTCGCCGGCCAGTGGCAATTGCGCAAGACCCAGCAGCAGAGCCGGCAGGAGTACGAGGCGATGCTGGCTGAGAAGGCGGAGCCGGTGCTGCAGGAGTGGCTCGGCCGCTGCCGCAGCGAAGGCCTGCTCACCCCACGGGTGGCCTACGGCTACTTCCCCTGCGGCCGCGACGGCAACGCGTTGGTGGTGTTCGATCCCGAGGGCATGGCTGCAGGGGCGTCGTCAGCGGGCGCTGGCCCGGAGCTGGGTCGGTTTGCCCTGCCGCGCCAGCGGGGCGGCAACCGCTACTGCATTGCCGATTTCTACCGCGACGGCGTCACGGCTGCTGACGGCTCCTTGCGGCCCTCGGATGTGCTGCCGATGCAGGCCGTCACCATGGGGGAAGGCGCCACCAGCTTCGCCCAGCAGCTGTTCCAGGCCGATCGCTACACCGATTACCTCTACTTCCACGGGCTGGCGGTTCAGATGGCCGAAGCGCTGGCGGAGTGGACCCACGTCCGCATCCGGAGGGAGACGGGATTTGCCGCAGCTGAGCCCACGGCCCTGCGGGACGTGCTGGCCCAGCGCTATCGGGGCAGTCGCTACTCCTTCGGTTACCCCGCCTGCCCGAACGTGGCCGACTCCCGCCAGCAGCTCGCCTGGCTGGGCACTGACCGCATCGGCCTGACCATGGACGTCAGCGACCAGCTGGAGCCGGAGCAGAGCACCACGGCCCTGGTGGCCCTGCACAGCCAGGCTCGCTACTTCAGCGCCTGAGGCCCCCCGGGCCATGGCAGGCTTTGCCCACCCTTTGCCTCCCTTGCCATGGCCATCGCAGGACCCGGCGGTGTCGATGACGCCATTGCGGCCGGAGTGGACCTTGACGGCACACCGATTCCGGCCGCCATGCTCGCCCTCTACGGCGAAGTGATGGAACTGGAGGGCCGCCGGGCCCGCAGTGGCGTCAAAAAGTCGATGCGTAACCGCATCGTGCGCACCGGTGCCAAACATCTCGACCGTCTCACCCTCGACCAACGCCTGCGGGAGGCCGGTTGGGAGGGGCTCAAGGACAAGGAAATCGCCTTCTTCTACGGCTGAGGCCTCCGGGCGCCTCGGCCGCCATCAGCTGCATAGCTCTTCGAGACTGTCGATCACCTCCTGCTGGAAGGTGTCGAGGGCATCGGAATCGCTCAGATCGATGCCCTCACCGGCCGCGTTCTGGGTGAGTTCCTGGAAGTGGAAGGCACCTTCGCCATGGGCCAGAAACTCCATAGCGGAGGGCTCACCGCTTTCCTTGTAGGCGTCGCAGAGGGCCAGGAAGGCCGCATCCTCGGTGAAATCCCAGCTCATGAAGGGGGTCGTGCTGAATGACCTTTAACGCCTCCCCCCCGGAATTCGTCAACCTCCTGGCCGCTTTTTGTGCCAGTCCTCCGGCAGACTCAGCCCGTTCCACGACCTCCCGGGCCTTGGCCGCTTCCTCCCTGCAGCCCCCAGACGACCAGCGCAATGTGCTGGGTGAACCGTTGCAGGAGTGTGGATGTGCCCCCCTCACCGGATGGTTCCGGGATGGCTACTGCCAGGACGATCCCGCCGATTTTGGCCGCCACACGGTCTGCTGCGTGGTGAATGACGCTTTCCTGAATTACAGCCGAGCCCAGGGCAACGACCTCTCCACGCCGGTGCCGGCCCATTCCTTTCCGGGCCTCCAGGCCGGAGATCACTGGTGTGTGTGTGCCGCTCGCTGGCTCGAGGCCTACGAGGACGGCATGGCCCCGCCGGTGCGTCTGGAGAGCTCCGCCATGGCCACCCTGCAGGTGATCCCGCTGGAGGTACTGCGTAGCCACGCCACCTAGCCAGCTTCACCAGGGCACGGGCTGACCATCCCAGGCCAGGAACGCGCCACTGCTGGCGGCCGACTGCCGCTCCAGCACATCAAGCAGGTGGGCGGCCGATTGTTCCGGCGTGAACAGGGCCGAGGGGGCCTGGAAGCCACTGAAGGGGGCCGAGAGCGGGGTGGCGGCGGTGCCGGGGTGCAGCAGGGTCACACAGGCCTGGGGAAGGCGGCGCTGCCACTCGATCGCCAGGGTGCGCAACAGCTGGTTCTGGGCCGCCTTGGCGGCCCGGTAGCTGTACCAGCCCCCGAGTCGGTTGTCGCCGATGCTTCCTACCCGGGCCGAGAGGCTGGCGAAGTGCACGGGGCCATCCTTCGCCAAGGCCGGCTCGATCGCCTGGGCCAGCAGCAGGGGCCCGAAGGCGTTGACGGCGAAGCTGCGCTCCAGGGCCTGGCGACGCACCTGGGAAAGGCGCTTCTCCGGCTGCAGCGCGCCGTCGTGCAACAGGCCGGCCGTGTTGATCACAACCCGCAGGGGAGCCAGGTCGCGAGTGGCCATGGCCGAAAGCCTCTCCAGGCTGCTGTCATCGGTCAGGTCGAGGGGGAGATCCGCGCCTCGGCGCCCGGCGGTGCGGACCCGCAGCGATGGCGCCCGCCGGGCCAGTTCCGCCGCCAGGGCCAGGCCCAGGCCTCCGGGACCCACGACCAGGGCCTGCCCCTGCCAGGCCTGCCAGTAGGTGTTGGGGGCGGTCGCCATGGCGGGAAAGGGGATGTCGCATGATGGCAAGGCCATCAACGGAAGCGACCCTCGCGTCGGTCCATGAGTCTGCGCATCACGGTGCTGGGTCGGGGTGCCTGGGGCGGCACGTTGTTGCGGCTCTGGGAGCGCCAGGGCCACCGACTCAGTAGTTGGTCCCGGCGGGATGGAGGAGATCCGGCAGGGCATGTCCTCGACTGCGACCTGGTGGTGGCAGCCGTATCGATGGTGGGCGTGGCCCCCCTGGCCAGGCAGTTGCAAGGGCACTGGCCGGCGGATCTCCCCCTGCTGAGTTGCAGCAAGGGCATCGATCTGGACACCCTCTGCACCGCCAGTCAGCTGTGGCAGCGCCATCTCCCCGATGTGCCGCTGGCGGTGTTGAGCGGGCCGAACCTGGCCGATGAACTGGAGCGGGGGTTGCCGGCGGCCAGCGTTTTGAGCAGCCGGGATCATGGCCTGGCCCGTCACCTGCAGGAACAGCTGCGGGCCCCCCATTTCCGCCTGTACACCAACGCCGATCCCATCGGCACCGAGGCCGCCGGGGCCCTCAAGAACGTCATCGCCCTGGCGGCGGGCATCAGCGATGGACTGGGCCTGGGGGCCAATGCCAAGGCCTCCCTGCTCTGCCGTGGCCTGGCGGAGATCGCCGTGGTCCTGCAGGCCCTCGGGGGCCAGTCCAGCACTCTCTACGGGCTGGCGGGCCTGGGGGACCTGCTGGCCACGGCCAACAGCAGCCTGAGTCGCAACTACCGCTTCGGCACCCTGCTGGCGGAGGGGTGTGACGAGGGCACCGCCCTGACCCGGATCGGGGCCACCGTGGAGGGAACCCGCACCGCCCGGGCCACCCTGGCCCTCGCCGAGCGCGAGGGCTGGCAGTTGCCGATCTGCAGCCAGGTGGTGCGGCTGTTGTCGGGCCGGGTGGAGGCCCGCCAGGCGGTGCAGGAGCTGATGCAGCGGGACCTGAGGGCCGAAGCGTCCCCCTGATCCCGAACTCCGACCACGGCGTTGCCATGGGTGCAATGCGCCGACCGTCCTGCGTCAGGAGGCTGAGGGGTGGCATTGTCCGTCATGATCCGGCTATCCCTTTGTGGAACCTCGCCGTGCGACGGCACTTTGCGGCCGCCATTGCCGTTCTCCGTGCCGGTGGCAGGAGGCTGCTTCAGGGTTGCCGGCGCCACCCCATCCTGCTCAGCGCGCCCCTCGCCGTGGTGGCCGTGGGCGCCGGGTTCGCCGCCCAGGACCTTCTCCCTGGCAGCCGTTCTGGCTCGGAAGCGGACCTGCTCGAGGCCCTCATTGCCCAGCCCCGGGAGGTGTCCCGGACAGGCGCCCCTGCGACGGAAACGCCGGACAAGGACCTGCTGGCGGCGGCTTCCCTGCAGGCCCAACGCACCAGCCTCAGCCATCCGGACCCATCCCTGCTGGAACCGGAGGCAGGCCCGGAGGTGCCGCTCGAGATCCGCGTCGCCCTGCTGGGCGCCTCCGCCTCCCCCCAGCTCGGGGCCAGCGGCCACTGGCGACTTGTCGATCGCGACGGCCGTGCTGTCCAGGAGGGCGGCCCCGGCACCTCCCCCGACCTGGGTGCTGCGATGGCTGGACGGGCCGAGATCTGGATGGAGACCGGTTCTGGCCACAGCCTGCTGGTGGATGGCCGGCCCTACGAGGGCCGGCTCAGAGTGCTGGGTGGCTCCCGGGGCCTGCAGCTGGTCAACCATCTCTCCCTGGAGCGTTACATCAGCTCTGTGGTGGGAGCCGAGATGCCCAGCAGCTGGCAGATGGAGGCCCTAAAAGCCCAAGCGGTGGCCGCCCGCTCCTACGCGATGGCCCACATGGCCCGCCCGGCCAGCGCCCACTGGCATCTTGGTGACACCACCCGCTGGCAGGCCTACCGGGGCCTGAACAGCGTCAACCCCCGCACCCGTCAGGCCACCGCCAGCACCTCAGGGGTGATCCTGAGCTACCAGGGCGGAATCGTCGAGAGCCTTTACGCGGCCACCACACGCATCACCCAGGAAGCCCATGGCCACCTGGGGGCCAGCATGAGCCAGCACGGCGCCCAGGACCTGGCCGAACAGGGCTTGCGCTACAACGAAATTCTTGGGCGCTACTACCAGGGCGCCTCCTTGGCCCGTCTGCAGGCCGGTGCGAACTGAGCGCCACTGGCAGCGGGCCAGGGAGGTGTCGGAGCAGGCCCGCCAGCGGGGAGCCCTGATCCCCCTGGACACGCGCATCCTGGCGATCCCTGGCCTGGATCCTTTCGTCGTTCGCCAGCTCCTCTCCTCCACCCCCCGTCATCTGCGCCAGGGGGGACCACGGCCCAACCCCTTCCTGCCCTGGGACCGGCCGCTTCAGGTGGAGCTCCTCGAGCCCGCCCACGTGCTCCTGCTCAACAAATACCCGGTCCAGGAGGCTCACCTGCTGGTCATCACCCGCGACTGGCGCCCCCAGGGTGGCTGGATCGAGGCCGGCGACTGGCAGGCCGTGGCCGGGGTGAGCCAGGACACCGGCGGTCTCTGGTTCTTCAACAGCGGCGCCCGCTCCGGTGCCAGCCAGCCCCATCGGCACCTGCAGTTGCTGCCACGCCGGCAGGGCGAGCCCAGCTGTCCCCTGGCCCCGAGGTTTCTGGCCCAACTGGAGGGGGCTGAGGCGCCCTGGGACTGGGCCTACTGCCTCAGCCGGCGCTCCGATCCCCATGGCGGATCCGACCTGGCCGACCTCTACCTCGCCCATGCCGGTGCGCTTGGCCTGGGGGATCCCAGCAGTGACAGCGAGCCCCAGCATCCCTACAACCTTCTCTTCGACGACCAGTGGTTCCTGACGGTGCGCCGGGTGCGGGAGCACGGCGCCGGGTTCAGCGTCAACGCCCTGGGCTTCGCGGGGTTTCTGCTCTGCACCCAAGACTCAGACAGGGGCTGGCTCGAGACCCACAGTCCGTGGTCCTTGCTGGCGCACGTGGCGGCCCCCCGGGCCTGAGCCTGCGGATCGCGGCTCCCCGGACCCAGTTTGGAAAACTTCCGTGGTTTCACGGTTGCGGCTTTCGGTAGGCCTGCCCCTCTCTGGAAAGGAGGTCACCGCGTTCTGGCAACGGCAATGCGGGACTCCCAGCACAGATCCAGCCCAGGCTCAAGCCTTCCAGACCATGACCCCGTCCCCCAGCCGCCCATCCAACCCCTGCCCTGCCGCTAGCCGCAACCGCCGCGTTGAGCAGTACCGGGCCGTGGTCCGCCCGCTCGCTTTGCACTATTGCCGTTGCAGCCGTGAGTCCTTCGAGGATCTGCTCCAGGTGGGCCTGCTGGGGCTGATCCGGGCCGCCGAGCTCTTCAACGAGGACCTCCGCACCCCGTTTGAGTCCTTCGCCAGGCCCCACATCCGGGGGGCGATCCTCCACTACCTCCGGGATGCCGCCCCGATTGTGCGTCTGCCCAGGCGACAGGCGGAATTGCAGGAGCGGTTCAACCGCCTCCAGCACCATCCCCTCCTCCAGGCGGATCCCAGCCAGGGGGTCATGGCCCTGAGCCGGACCCTGGGCATCACCGAGGCGGAATGGCGACGACTGGAGGTGCAGCGCCTGCTGGCGAGACCCGCCAACCTGGACGATCCATCGCTGGCCGAGTCGGTGGCAGCCCATGGCTCCGTTGAGCCCTGCGGACTGGACTCAACGGGACCCTCTGTGGCCACGATGCTGGAGCTGCTGGAGCCCCGCCAGCGGCTCGTGGTGCGCCAGGTGGTGCTGGCTGGCTGGAGCTACAGGCGATTGGGGCGCCAGATGGACATCAGTCCCATGACGGTCAAACGCCTGCTGCACAAAGGTCTGGAGCAGCTGCGGCAGCAGCTCGAGGCCGGGGACTTCAGCCCTGGTGGTCGGGCTGGTCGCGGTGCATCTGCTGTTCCAGGGTGCTGATGGCAGCGTTCAACGCAGCCAGCTGGCGCTCAATGCCATCCCGCCAGAAGCTCATCATGCGCAGCTTGCGTTCCTGATACCGCCGCATGGCACCGATTCCGGACTCCGACCCGGAGCAGGTCCCGAAGGGAGGAATCATGACAAAATCTTCAAGGTGGTTCCTTTCTAGCGAGCCCGCCGTTCCATCCGGGGCTCTCCAGGTCCACGCACCTCCCCCATTGACTGGGCCGGTCGCTTCCCGCCTTAACCTCCCCTGGCCACCCAAACCATCAAGCCTGTCGCGATTTGAGATCGGTCCTTCCCATTGGTCCCATCAGTGTCTGGCTGACGCTCGGTCTGGGTGTGGCCCTCGTACAGCCGGCCCACGCTTACGTGGCCCTGATGGCAGGCCAGAAGGCTCGGCCCCTTAATGGCACCTTCAACAACGTGCCGGTGCTGCACTCCAACCAGCCCGAGGAAGTGGAGGGGCCGGGCATCCTGATCAGCACAACGCCTGGGTACGCCTACGCCAGCGAGACGGGCCAGGCCCTCCGCAACGCCGAGTACACCTTCAACGGTGAATTCGGCATGCACCTCCACCACAAATACTTTCCGCCCAACCGTCGCTCCATCTCCCGCTCCGACCGGCGGGCCGAGCTCACCCTGGCGGCCATCCTGATCAATCCGGGCGTACGGCCGGTGCACATCCGCTTCTCCAAGGGGGCGGTGCGCAACAGCTTCGAAGCTCCCTACCTCGCCAACAACCTGATGGGGGTGAAGCCCCTTGGGCCGAGGCCCTGGAACACCGGTCCCGGGGACGCCACTGCGGTCCAGATGCTGCGCGGCAGGCTGGACAGCCGACTGACCGACGAGATCACCATTCCGGCCCGCAGCCGCATCGTCCTGTTTCAGACCGACCTGCCGGCCCTTGGCATCGCCAACGCCCTGCTGAGGGGCCGCAGTGATGGGCCGTTCCAGATCGCAGTCGTGGCGGCGAAGACCCCCAACTCCGATCGCGATGTGCTGGCGGTACTGGACGAGGGCCGGCTGGCCCCTGGCCGGGTCTACCTGAGCCGCATCAACGACATCAACAACCGCCGCATCTTCTCTCGGGTCGGCGGTGTGGCCCTCGGTGATGCGTACCAGGCCACCATCAGCCACGACCTGGACTTGACGGGGCCCTTGCATGTGCCGTTCACCAGCACCGACCGTCACAACTTCGGCACCCGTGACGTGCAGGTCAATGGCCTGGCCAGCCGCATGGTCGATTCCTCCCTCGACAACGTCGGCACCTACGGAGTGCGGTTCGATGTCGACATGAACCTCAAGGGGAACGGCCCGTATGAATTGGTGATGAGCCATCCCACCCTGATCGGGGGGCAGCCCTTTACGGCCTTCCGGGGCTCCATCCAGATCCAGACTCCCGCCGGCCTGCGGGAGGTGCATGTGGGCCTTCGCTCGGGCCAGAGCCTGTCCCTGGGCTCGATCGATCTGGTCCCGGGGGTCGTGAACCCCTTACGGGTGAGCCTGGTCTACCCCGCTGACGCCACCCCGGGCCACCTCCTGAGCGTGGTCAGTGCCAGCCAGCTGGCCCTCGTCCAGGAGCGCGAGCGGCAGCTGGATCTGGCCCGGGCCGGTGCCACCGCCAGACCGGGTCCGCCGCCCGTTGCCCCTCCCGCCCTGACCATCGCCCCCCAAGCCTGGCCGAACACACCGACACCGATGGGCGGCACCGGCCCCCTGCTGCCACCGCCCCAGATCCTGCGGCCGGCATCCGCTCCAGGTTGGCTTAACCCACCGCCACCGCCACCCGCCACTTACAACCGCGGCGGCCTGGCACCCTCCCCCCTGATCTCCCCGATGCGCAGCCGCTCAGGATCCGCTGGTACGGGCGGGACGCTGGTGGACCGCTATCGCGATGCGGTGGAGGCCCAGCAACAGTTTCTGCGGGACCAACGGGGACCCTGATCAGAAGCCCGATGCCAGCGAACCCAGCGCCGATGGATGGCTGCCGTGGCTGACCAATCGAACGAGGCCAGACAGAGGATCAGCCTTGACCTGAGCAGGGAGCTGGTGGCTCACCTGGATGGGTTGCGGCGGGAGTGGGGCCTGCGTAGCCGGGGCGATGTGCTGGGGCGGCTGCTCGACGATCTGTTCGGGACCGACGAGGGGGAGGAGGGTGATGAACTCTCGCCGGAGTCCGGCCAGGTCCTGCATCTTCGCGAGGACAACCAGGACTTCGATGAGCAGGGGGCCCTGGTGCTGGTGGGGCGCGGGGCCATGGACACCCTGCAGGCCGAATTTGAATGGGAGGCTCCAACGGATCCTCACCCACGACCGGCAGCAGGTGGCGGGGGCATCGACCTGCCCGGCTTCGTGCGTCGCCGCTCGGACGTCATCAAGCGCAGTCTTCGGCCGCCGTCCCCGGCGCGCTCCGCGTCGTTACCCCTGACTCCCCTGCCCCCCCTTGGCGGCGAGTTGGTGCAGCAAGCCCTGGAAGAGGCCGGCAACCATTGGCGCGCCCTCTATGGGTCACCGGCCAACGAAGCGGTGTTGGAGGCAGCGATGGTCTGGCTGGCCCAGGACATCTGGCCCCAGTCGGATCAGAGTGATGGCCGCACCTTCACCTGGTCGGCCGCCTGCCAGGTGATGCAGCCCTTCGCCCCCAGCTGGAGTGACGGGCCACCCACCTTCGAGCGGGTCATGGTCACCGCCGGTGTGCTGGAGGACCCCTTCAGTGGTCAGACCCTCACCCTGCGAATCCCGACGTTGATCCGTCGCTTCGTTCACCGCTTCCGCCGCCGGCGCCGCGGCACCTCCTTCCAGACCCTGGAGCACACCATGACCCTGCACGGCGCGCTGCGTTTGCTGCAGCTGCCCACCGACCCCGGCCAGCGCCTCACTCTGGCCCAGATCCGGGAGGCCTACCGGGACATGGCCCAGAGCCACCATCCAGACGCTGGGGGTTCCCTCGAGGCGATGCGGCGGCTTAATGAGGCCTACCAGTTGCTGAAGGAGCTGTACCGCCAGGGAGCGTCTGCGGACCGCTGAGGTCCCAAACCGCCCCGGCGATGCGCCGACATCGTCTTATCAACTGTCTTGCACTGTTCTAGCCAGTAGTCCTACAGCAGGACAAATACGGGAGTTGCAAGATCACCAACCGCGCCTACCGCGCCTGCTCAATCTCACTTGGCCGGTCTGGGTCTACGGACGGGTCCCATACCGAGACGGCACTGGCATCTCTGATACAGCGATTTTTCCTCGATTTGAGTTGTCAAAGGTGATGTCGTCTACCTCCTTCCCCTGACAAGCGATTGGGCTTGATGGGATGACCACTGTCCATCGCTCCCAGGCCCTGTCCATCGGTTGGACATCAGCTGAGAACCCAGTAGCTCTGTGAGTTCTGGAAAGCCGCGTATCTGTCTTTGACACAGATACGCAGGGCGCTTGGGATGTCCGGCGGGCTCCGGTGGTCATCGCCCAGTCCCAGCCGGAAGCCGATTGAGGGACACGGACAGTCTCATTCGTACGGCCTGTGTCGAGAGGCAAGACCAGGAAGTAGTCTCATGAGCGATGTATGAGCCGGACCGCCTTCGGTTGTTCGGTGCTGCGGTTGATGGAGATGTGGTCTGGGGGTGGTTCACCCTCCACCCTGGGAATGCCTCAACGCGTTTGCGGAGGTTTGGTTTGAGCTGTCAATCCTCAGATTGACGGAAAGATTTCATCAGTCCATTCACGGGAAACAGAGATCAACAGGGCCAAGGGAGACCCGACAAAGAAAAGCAGGTCAGGAATGAAACGTTAAAATGACTGCGGGCCATGGCCAATAGCTCTGGCCCTAGGCCGACGCGCCAGATCCCGATTCAGTCAGGGCTAAGTAGAACAAGGACTTCAAAGCGACGTCAATGATACGAACTTCATTCTTAAGTTCAGTGGCGTGCGCGAGGATGGGGGCAGCAGAAGCGCCCATGTGCGCAAGACCGATAACGTCAGGAAAAACAACTCTGGAGGTCGAAACGGATCAAGTCTTGAATCTTTGAATGGGATCAAGCCCCTATAGACAAGGCTCATCATGGCATCGTAGACAGTCCCAAGAATGCGCTCTGCCAGGGGCGTCTGTTCAATGGAAGGGATAGATGATATCCATTGTTTCTAGTGCCTTCCTGACGAAGACCATCACATCCTTGATCGGCACGGGTGCCAGCTCCTGGCCGTTCCGGTCGTTCAGCTCATCGGCGTCGTCTGTGAGACAGGATGGACTGAAACAGGCTGCGCAATTCATCTCCGTTGGGGTGAGACCAAGCCTGCGAGCAGCCAGCATTGCGGCCAGAAGAATCTCCTCCGAGCTGTAGCCAGTCGTCGCCGCCTTCATGGGGAAGGCCTCTTCGATCGGGCGAGATCAGCCAGGCCAGCGGCCACCTGCTGTCGTAAGAGATCCGCAGCTGGACAGGTACCCGCTCACGCTGCATTGCTGGGCATCGGCTCAACTTTCACCCAATCACTGCAGGATCAGTGCAGGATCAGTGCAGGCCCGCCAAGCGAAGGCCGCCATTGAGGCTCGGTCGTCCCTCCTAAGACCACTCCCTGGACCCATTGAGCGACACAGCTGAGACTTCCGGACTGTTCAGCGCGATGGAACCTGGGCCGTTGGTCACCGGTGGCGATGCTCTCGTTGGTTCGCCAAAAAAATCCCTCTCTGCAAAGAGAGGGTGACAAAAGGATGGAGCAAGTGTCTCAGCCGAGACCTGGCCTCAGACACTTAGTGAGGCTCAACTGAGACAGCCGGGAGATCAGGTGGAGGTCTGCAGTCCCTGGATCAGATAGTCAAAGTAAGGGCCGGCCAGGGTGGCCTCCTCGCCGCCCAGCAGCACCAAGGCCGCCTCCTTGAGGGTGCGCATCGCTTCCACCATGCCCGGCAGGGGCACGCCCAGGCTGTTGTACATCTCCCTGGCTCCCACCACACCGATCTGCTGGATCAGTTCGGTGCTGCCGGCCAGAATTCCGTAGGTGACCAGCCGCAGGTACCAGCTGTAGTCCCGCAGGCACTGGGCCCGCTGCTTCTGCCCGAAGGCGTTGCCACCGGGGGCCACGTAGTCCGGCTTGCGCAGGAACAGTTGCTTCGAGGCCTCGGCGACGATCTTCTTCTCGTTGTCGGTCAGCACACGGACGACGCTCAGCCGGCGGGCTCCCCCACTGAGGAACTCCACCATCGCGCGCAGCTCGCCGCCCGTTGGATAGCGGAGCTGATCATCGGCCTGGAGGATCAGATCGCGAACGACGCTCATAGCAGCGACCACAGTCCGGCGAATCCTATCGAGACCGGAGCCCCAGCTCGGGCTTCGGGCGCAAGGTGTAACGCCCCTTTGCACGACCCCCGATAGGGTCGCAGCAGTGGTGCGGATCGCACATGGCCTCGGTGGGCGAAAAGCTACAGATGGAGATCAGTGATCTGGGCCATGACGGCCAGGGGGTGGGACGTCACGACGGCCAGGTGGTGTTCGTCAGCGGCGCCCTGCCCGGCGACACGGTGGAGGTGCGACTCCAGGTGGTGGCCCGCCGCCATCTGGTGGGCCAGCTGCAGCGCGTGATCACGCCCTCCCCCGAGCGCCGGCGTCCCCCCTGCATCCTTGCCGACAACTGTGGCGGCTGCAGCCTGCAGCCCCTCAACGACGCCGCCGAAGCCGCTTGGAAGCAGCGCAGCCTGGAGCAGACCCTGCAGCGCATCGGCGGCCTGAACGCGCCGGTGCGCCCCCTGCTGGCGGCCGAACCCACCCTGGGCTACCGCAACCGCGCCTTGATTCCCCTGGAGCGCAGCGGCGACGGCACCCTGCGAGCCGGTTACTACCGGCGGGGCTCGCACCGGATCGTCAACATGGCCCGCTGCCCGGTGCTCGACCCCCGCATCGACGCCATGATCGCCCCGCTCAAGGCCGATCTGGAGGCCAGCGACTGGCCGATCGATCGCCATGGCGGTGACCCCGAGGCCGCGGACGGCCCCGGCCTGCGCCATCTGGGCCTGCGGGTGGGGGCCGCCACCGGCGAGCGTCTCCTCACCCTGATCAGCAGCCATGACGACCTGCCCGGCCTCGAGGCCCTGGCCGAGGCCTGGCGGCAGCGCTGGCCTGAGCTGGTGGGCGTCTGTCTCAACCTCCAACCCCGGCCGACCAATCGGCTGATGGGGGACGAGACGCGGGTGATCCGTGGCAGGGACTGGCTGAATGAAACCTTCTCCGGTCTGCGCTTCCGCATCGCCGCCGACACCTTCTTCCAGGTCAACACGCGCCAGGCCGAGCGGCTGGTGCCCCATCTGATGGAGGCCCTCGGACCCGGCCCGGGCGATTCCTCCCTGCTCGATGCCTATTGCGGCATCGGCACTTACAGCCTGCCCCTGGCCGCCGCCGGCTGGCATGTCACCGGCTTGGAGCTGCACCCCCGCGCCGTGGCCATGGCCAGGCTCAACGCCGCCGCCAATGACCTGGAGGGTCGGGCGCAGTTTGAGCAGGCGGACGTGCCTCTGGTTCTGGAGGAGCGGCTGCAGGGCATGCAGGCCCTGGTGCTGGATCCTCCGCGCAAGGGGCTCAGCCCAGCCGCCACGGCGGCGATCCTGGCGGCCCCACCCAGCCGCATCGCCTACGTGAGCTGTGATCCGGCGGCCCTGGCCCGCGACCTGGCCCAGCTGTGTGCCTCAGGTATCTACCGGCTGAACTGGGTGCAGCCCATCGACTTCTTCCCCAACACCAGCCATGTGGAGGCCCTGGCGGCCCTGGAACGCCGCTAGCGGCGCTGTTCAGCCCCGAACTGGCGCTCGAGGGCTTCGCGCACCCGGCCATGGGCCGCCTCCACCTCCTCGTCGGTGAGGGTGCGGGCGCTGTCGCGGTAGCGCAACCGGAAGGCCTGGCTGCAACGGCCGGCCTCCAGTTGGGCGCCCTCGTAGCGGTCAACGAGTTCGGCCTGCTCCAGCAACGGCTTGCCCGCCTTCCGGATCGCCGCCAGCAGGGCCGCCGCAGTGGTGTCGGTGGGCACCACCAGGGACAGATCGCGCTCGGAGGCTGGCACGGTGGCGAAGGGGCGGAAGGCCGGCTGCCACCGGTTGCGGCGGGTGCCGGCGCTGAGCAGCGGCTCCAGCTCCAGCTGGAACACGTAGGTGGAGGGCGGCAGGTCGAGGGCTTCGGCTTCGGCGGGGTGGAGCTGGCCAAACCAGCCGGCGGGCTTGCCTTCCACCAGCAGCTGGGCAGCCCGCCCCGGGTGCAGCAGAGGCGCGTCGCTCAGGGGACGATCCTCCAGAGGCAGCCGCAGGGGCTCGAGGCCGGCCTGAAGCACGCCCCGGGCCTGGAAGTAGTCGGGAGGTGTGGGCTTGCCGGAGCTGCGCCAGCGTTCACCGCGCCGTTCCCCCGCGATCACGCCCACCAGCAGGGTGCGCTCGGCGTGGCGTTCCTCACCGCTGGCCGCGCCCCCCGGGAACACCCTGCCGATCTCGAAGCCCCAGAACCCTGGCAGGGAGGCCTGCAGATTGCGCCGGGCGGCCTGGAGCAGTTCCTGGTGCAGGTTGTCGCGCAGGTGGCCGTAGTCGGCCAGGAGCGGATTGGCCAGGGGAACCCGATCGGTGGCTGCCGAAACCAGAGAAAGAGAAACGATCTCCTGCAGGCCCGCTGCGCAGAGCGCACGCCGCAGGCGCCGCTCCAGCTGCTGGACCGGCTCGAGGCCGCCGGGGATCAGGGGATCGGGCAGATGGCAGGCGAAGTGGTCGTAGCCCACCAGCCGGGCCACCTCCTCGATCAGGTCCACCTCGCGCTTGAGGTCCATGGCCCGCTCCGAAGGCACCTGCACCTGCCAGCCCTCCTCGTCCTCCTCGAGGACGCAGCCGAGGGCCTCCAGGGTGGCGCTGATGCGTTCGTCGTCGAGATCCCGCTCCTCGCCATCCTCCAGCAGCACAGGACCGAGCAGGTTGTGGAGGGCGTCGCGACGCAGGGGCAGGGGCGGCTGGGGGGACGCGGGCCGCTGGTGCAGCCAGCGGTCTTCCAGCTGGGCTCCGGCCAACTCCTGCAGCAGGGCCACGGCCCGGTCAGCGGCGGCCATGGTGATCTCCCGGGGCACCCCCTTCTCGAAACGGCTGCAGGCTTCGGTGCGCAGACCGACGCTGCGGGCCGAGCGCCGCACCGCCTGGGGGGCGAACACCGCCGCCTCCAGCCAGATGGCGCCGGTGGCTTCGGTGACGGCCTCGCCCAGGCCCCCCATCACCCCGGCCAGGGCGATCGGATGGTCGGCGTAGGTGACCACCAGGGCCTCCTCGCCCAGGCTGCGCTCCTGGCCGTCGAGGGCCACGAAGGCTTCACCGGCATGGGCCTGACGCAGGCCGATCCTGTCCGGCTCGGGAGTGCCCCCCGTGAGCGCCCCCAGGCGGTCCCGGTCGAAGGCGTGCAGAGGCTGGCCGGTTTCCAGCATCACCAGGTTGGTGATGTCCACGACGTTGTTGATGGGGCGCACACCGGCCCGCTCCAGACGCTGGCGCAGCCAGTCCGGGGAGGGGCCCACCCGCAGGCCGCTGAGGGCCGTGAGGCTGAACAGCCCGCCCGCCTCGATGGCCTCGCGGTCGGCTGCCGCTAGGGCCAGGGGCGCGGCCACCACCACGGGCGCCGCCGCTGGGAAGGTGGTGCTGCCGCCGCTGAGGGCCGCCACCTCCCGGGCAATCCCCCGCATCGACAGCCCATCGGGGCGGTTGGCGGTGATCGCCAGCTCCAGCACCCGATCATCCAGACCCAGCAGGGGGCCCACGGCCGTCCCCAGGGGGGGCACGGCAGCCAGGAGGGTGTCGAGTTCGGCGATGCCGTCACTGCCGTCGTCGAGGCCCAGCTCCCGCAGGGAGCAGATCATGCCGCTGCTGGCCACTCCGCGCAGTTCGGCCGGTTTGATCGTCAGCCCCACCGCCGGCAGGGTGCTGCCCACCAGGGCCACGGGCACGTGCAGACCCTGGCGCACATTCGGGGCGCCGCAGACAATCTGAAGGGGCTCGCCATCCCCCACATCCACCTTGCAGACGCTGAGTTTGTCGGCGTTGGGGTGGGGATCGCGCTGCAGCACGTGGCCCACCACCACACCGGCCGCCCTGGCCGCGAGATCCTCGATGGCCTCCACCTCGAAGCCGGCGATTGAGAGCCGCTCCGCCAGGTGCCCAGGCTCAAGGCACGACGGTTCAACGCTGACCAGCTCCCGGAGCCATTGGAGCGAAACCAGCATCGGACCGTTGCACAGCAGCCATCCACCTTAGGAAGCGATCAAGGCCAGTCCCACCAGGAGGTATGGTGCTGAATCGTCTCCCTGCAACGCATACGCGGCGCAACGTCCTTCCATGGCCAAGAACAAGGGCGTCCGGCTGGTGATCACCCTCGAGTGCACCGAATGCCGGTCCAACCCCGCCAAGCGGTCCCCTGGCGTGTCCCGTTACACGACCCAGAAGAACCGCCGCAACACCACCGAACGGATTGAACTCAAGAAGTTCTGCCCCCACTGCAACGCTCCCACCGTCCACAAGGAGATCAAGTGAGGCCGTTTCCCTTGCGGAAACCCCTCTCCTGACAATCCTCCGGACCCTGCAGCGGCAGTTCATCCCCTTCGTTCCCTCACTCCGTTTCCATGTCCAGTTCTTTCTTCAAAAAGCGCCTGTCGCCGATCAAGCCCGGTGATCCGATCGACTACAAGGACGTCGATCTGCTCAAGAAGTTCATCACCGAACGCGGCAAGATCCTGCCCAGGCGGCTCACTGGCCTGACGGCCAAGCAGCAGCGCGATCTGACCAACGCCGTCAAGCGGGCGCGCATCGTGGCCCTGCTGCCCTTCGTGAATCCCGAAGGCTGAGTTGCCCCCCGCCTCGCGTCGGTACACGGCGGGTGATCTTGTCGGGCTCCACGACGAGAGCCGCAGCTTGCTGGCCGTTGTGGTGGCCGAGAAAGGCACGCGCCTCGATCTCAAAGTGGGCTTCGAGGCCAAGGCCGTCCAGCGGGGTGTCCGGCAGCTCGATCTCCTGGCCGCCCTGCCGGGCGATCAACCGCCCCCCTCCCGGCTGTCCCAGCCCCCCTGGGGCCTGAGCCAGGAGACGTTGCAGCAGGCCGCCCCCAGGCCCAGGGAACTGGCTGCCGCCTGGCTGCTGCTGCTGGCGGACCCGGTGCCTCTCGCGCTGGAGGACTTCGTTGACCTGATCGGCGATGGCGGCGACCCCATTCAGAGGGCCGCCTGCTGGCTCTGGCTGCAAAGCCCCCAGACCCTGTTCCGTTGGCGCCAGCAGCAGGTGGAAGCCCGCCCCTTGGTGGATGTGCGGCGGCTGCGGCGGGACGCCCGCCGCCAGCAACTGGGGGAGCAACGCCGTCGCCGCTGGCAGGACGCCCTGCGCCAACGCCAGCCGATCGACCCGCAACAGCTCGACCCCGAGCAGCGCCAGCAGCTGGCCCTGCTGCGCGAGTGGGCCGGCGGGGACACCAGCCGACCCATTCCGGACGACCTGCACCGCGCCCTCCAGGCGGCCCACTGCCCGATGGAAGCCTCCCCGATCCGGCACCTGCTGGTGGATCTGGGCCAGTGGGAGCGCCACCACCTCCCCTCGCTGGAGAACACCACCTGGGCCGCCGGCTTCAGCGAGGAACTCGAAGCCGAGGCCCAGCGGCTGGTGGCCCTGGCCGGCACCGTCATGCCCAGTGACGAACGCCGCCGCGACCTCACCGGCCTGCACACCGTCACGATCGACGACGAGGACACCCGCGACATCGATGACGGCCTCTCCCTGGAGCATGGGGCCGATGGCAAACCTCGGTTGTGGATCCACATCGCCGATCCGGGCCGGCTGGTGCCGGCGGACAGCCCCCTCGACACCGAAGCCCGGCGCCGGGCCAGCAGCCTCTACCTGGCCCGGGGGCCGCTGCCAATGTTCCCCGAGGTGCTCAGCACCGGCCCGATGAGCCTGCGCATGGGCCAGCGCAGCGCGGCCCTGAGCCTGTGGGTGGAGCTGGCCGATGACGGCGCCGTGGCCGGCTATGGGCTCGAGCCCAGCTGGGTGCAACCCGCCTATCGGCTCAGTTATGCCGATGCCGATGAGCTGATCGAGCTGGCCCCGCCCCAGGAGCGCTACCTCGAAGAGATCCACGCCCTGATGGAGCGGCGGCGGCGCTGGCGGCTGGCCCGGGGGGCGCTCAACCTGGATCAGCCCGAGGGGCGAATCCGCTGCGACGACCAGGGGGCCCAGCTGGAGATCACCGAATCCTCGCCGTCCCGCACCCTGGTGGCCGAGGCCATGATCCTGGCCGGGGCCGTGATCGCCCGCCACGGGCAGGAGCAGGGTCTGGCCTTGCCCTACCGCAGCCAGCTGACGGCGGAGCTGCCGCCCGAGGCGGAACTGGCGAGCCTGCCGGCCGGCCCGGTGCGCCATGCGGCCATCAAGCGTTGCCTCAGCCGGGGCGTGCTCGGCACCAGTCCGGCCCCCCACTTCTCCCTGGGCCTGCCCTGCTACGTGCAGGCCACCTCCCCGATCCGCCGCTACAACGACTTGCTGGTGCAGCGCCAGCTGCTGGCCCACCAGCTGGGGCAGCCGGTGCTGGAGGAGGCGGAGCTGGGTCAGCTGCTGAGCGAGCTGGAGGGGGCGATCCGCCAGGGTCTGCAGATCGCCCGGGAGGACCAGCGCCATTGGCAGCAGGTGTGGTTCGAAGTCCAGGAACAGCACCAGTGGCCGGCTTTGTTTCTGCGCTGGCTGCGGCCCCAGGACCGGCTCGGCCTGGTGCACCTCCCCGATCTGGCCATGGACCTGGCCGCCGACTGCCATGGCGATCCCGCTCCCGGCGACGCCCTGCTGGTGCGTCTGCAGCAGGTGGATTCCCTGCGGGACCTGCTGCGCTTCACGGCCGCGGGTTAGCTGGTTTACTCCGCCAGTTGCCGGAGGTAGTCGCGATCCATTCCGCGACGCGGCGGGGCTGCGGAGCCGGACCCCCGCGGCAGCACACCGGCCAGGAACGCGAAGCCGATGGCATAGGCCACCGCGGAGATGGTGATGCGGAGGGTTTCCTTCACCAGCTGATCGGGTTTGATGGCGGCCTGCGCCTCGACCTTCTGCATCAGCTGCCGGGAGGCCTGCTCAGCCCGGGCCAGCAGCATGTTGCGCAGTTCGGGCATGGGGGTGCCCAGTTCGGCTGGCGAGAGGCCGGCGTTGGGGCCGAAGAGCTTCTGCACGCTGGCCTGCAGCTCCTGGTGGCTGGTGGCGGAACGGATGGCCTGGCGCAGATCCTCGAGCTTCTGGGAGGACTGGCTGATCTGCTCCTGCTGGCTCCCGGTGACGCTGCTGTAGACCCTCCAGCCGGCCCAGCCCTGCAGGGGGATCAGCAGCAGGAACCCGATCGCGGCGGCCAGGGCCCAGCGGCGGCAGGCGTTGCGGCGCGCCCGCAGGCGCTGGTTGTCGGGATCGACCCACAGCGCCAGGGGTAGCAGCAGGGCACCGATCAGGGCCAGGGAGGCGCTGTTGACCAGAACGGCGATGGTCTGCAGCTGCCACTGGGGATCCAGGAGCCTTGGCGGCAGGGCGGTGGTGAGCACCGCGGCCAGGAACACCACCAGCAAAACGATGGATAGGGGGGGCAGCAGCCGGGCGAGGGCCGGATTGGGGGCGATGGCTGGGGTGGGGCTGCTGGTCACGGATTCGCAGGAAGCACGACGTGGGGTGGCGTCAGTCTGTAGTGCATGCCCATGCGTCATACAATGTCCCTACATGCAGGCAGGCGGATGGGAAGGGACCAGGTGCTGCAGCTGCGAGCGACGGCTGAACAGAGGCAATTGATCGATCAAGCCGCTGCCGCCGAAGGCACCAGCCGCACCGAATTCATGCTGCGCTGCTGCCAGGAGCGCGCCCGCGAGGTGCTGCTCGATCGCACCCTCTTTTCGCTCACACCACAGCAGAGCGAGGCCCTGCTCAACGACCTGCAGGACCCTGCCCTGGCCGAGCGGGATCAGGCCAGCCTCGAACGCCTCCTCGCGGCACCCCGGCCCTGGCATGCGGCCCCCTGAGCCACTGGGGGACCAGCACCAGCTGGATGGATTCGATTGCGGGGAAGAAAGCCTGAACCGGTGGCTGAGGCAGCGAGCTCGGCACAACGAACGGCAGGGGGTCTCACGCACGCTGGTGGTGTGCCCTGAGGACAGCAACGTGGTGATCGCCTACGTCTGCCTCTCTGCTGGCGCGGTCGTGCTCGCTGAGGTGCCTGCCGGGTTGCGGCGCAACATGCCGGACCCTTTGCCCGTGGTGGTTCTTGGGCGGCTGGCCGTCGACCGGCGCCATCAGGGTCGAGGTCTCGGCCATGCTTTGGTTGCCGAAACCATCAGCCGAAGCCTGCAGGCCCGCCAACTGATCGGCGCCAGGGCCCTGCTGGTGCACGCGATTGATGAACAGGCGGCGGCGTTCTACCGCTCCATGGGGTTCCGCCCCTCACCAATCAGCGCCCTCACATTGCTGCTGCAACTGGGCGAAAAGGTGGAGGCCTGAGTTGATTGTGGATGTTGAAAACCTTGGGCCGCACCACCAAGCAGCTCCCCGATGGCTGCTGCACCCCCAGCAGAGGAGGGACCTGCCGCCGATCATGCCGTGGATCGGCTGGGCCTCGGCGATGGTGCTGAACGGCTTCACGGGCCGCTGCGGACCATCCACGCCAAAGCGAACCCCGCCGGGAAGCGCAAGGGATTCCATGAACCCTGGAGCCATGACGGGCACGACGAGCGGCTGGAGGGGGATCGGGGCAGTGGAGGACAAGGTGAAGGCAGGAAGTGGGGTGGCAGCGGGCCAACGTCTGCTGCCGATCGAATGGCATCTGCTGGCAGAGCGCTTCCGGCGGGCCGATGGAGCCCGGGAAAGCCCCTGGAATAGGTTCTGAGGCGAAGTGAAGTGGGAGAGCCCTATATCACTGGCGGCCAAGTAGTTGAAACCACCAATGAGATCGGCCGGTTGTCTTATAAGTGCTTTGAGACACAAAGAAAAAGGCCCCGATCGCCGATGGCGAAGTGGGCCTGGATGGCAGGAAAAGTGCCGGGTAGCGCTGAAGGCTCTGATCAGACGAACGGGCCAGTGGAGCCGGTTTTGCTGCTATTTTTGACCCGTTTCCTCAGCTTGCGGCTGTAACCGAAGGCGGCGGCAGCACCTAGGACGGGCAGGGGGCCGGGGACGGCCGAAGGAGCAGGGGTGAATGTGGCAACTCCGTCGTCTTGAAGAAAGGGCTCAGAGTTGGTCGAAAGGCGACCACGACTCCCATCAAAGAATTCCAAAGAGCCGTTTCCACTTCTTCCATTCCAGTTCGCAAGCACGATGTTAGCGGCGCCGCCTGAAGTCTGTACTTGGAACAATCCATTACCACTGTAAGGACCGGTTGGCGTGCCGATCGCACCGCCAACATTCTGAACACTTACAATGCATACCGTTCCGTCGCAAAAGTTTGATCCTTCAGCCAGGCCCGTGATGAGGCCCGTCACCCCGCCAAACGAGAAATTGAAGGAGAGAGCGGAGGCGGCCTGTGGAGCCAGCACGGAGCCTGCCGATAGTCCGAGGGCGACGATGGCCGCTCCGAGGGCGGATGATTTCACAGAAAATATTGTCAGTTCTCACCAATATTAAAGCTGATCTACCGCTGCTTCGGTAGCGATAAGCACATTCTCTGGCTGTTCCGCGCCCCACGAGATGCGCCAATCGGTGTTCCTCGTTGATCAGGTTGTCACGACGAGATCCCGCACGGCCTTGAAATTCTCGCGGGTATCGGAAAAGCTGATCACCGCCTCAGGGACTGAGGTTGTACTTGCCCATCGCCTGCTGCTTGCAGATCGTTTCGGCCTGGGCAATGGAGGCCCGGGCGTTCACCTGCTCCGCCACGCAGGTGCAGGTGTCCTTGGCCAGGCCGGCTGGCGCCGGCTTGCCCGCCTTGGCGAAGTCGGCATTCACCGCCAGGGTGCAGTAGTGGATGATCAGCTGGTCGCGCATGTTGCTGAGCCCCTGGGCCCGGGCGGGCAGGCCGGCCAGCAGCAGCGCCGAACCCGCCAGGGAGAGCAGCACGGGCAGGGGCCGAAGGGCGGATGCTGGGTTGGCGGACACCATGGGCAACGACGCTGATCCATCCCATCCTGGCCGACCTCAGGCCGGCTGGCCCGTTCGCAGCAAGCGGCGCCGCCGCCAGAGCAGCAGCGCCACCAGCCCCACGCAGGCCAGGCCCACCGCCGCCGGGAACAACGCCGTGGTGAGCGTCAGCCTCTCCAAAGACAAAAGCACCAACAGATTGCGCAGCACGAACAGGCTGTAGAAGCCAACCCGTTCCTGCTCCGGGTGGGCATAGGCCCGTCGCAGGGTGGGGCCGAAGCCCAGCAGATCCACCAGGGTGAGGATCACCACCGCCCACAAGGGATCGGCCGTGAGGAACCAGAAGGGCAGGGCCGAGCTGGCCCCGGCCAGAAACAGCCAGTCGCTCGCTGTGATCTCCCTATCGGCGCCATGGGTGTGGGCCAGCCAGGAAATGAAGAAGGTGATCAGCGCCGACACGCCGGTGGGCCAGGCCCCGACCCCGCCGCCGCCGGCCCACGTCGCCAGGAACACCAGCAGGGTGGTGACCCCCCAGATCAGCCAGGAGAAGACATGGGGGCGGGTGCGGCCGGCCCGAATCGAGCGGATGTAGGGGAAGAAGGCCGCGAAGGTGAGCGCGATGGCTGCCACGCTGAACAGTGCCTTCACGGCACGGCGCGCGATACCCGCAGCCAGGGGCCCCAGGGGTTGGCGCAGCCGATCAGGGCCGCCGGGGTGGGGCGATCGAGGCCCAGCAGCCACTGGTGCATGGCCGGCTCCAGGGTGATCAGCGGCCAGGCCCCCGCCTCGCCATGGAGCACGTAGCCGCCCTGGCCATCGGGCACCAGTTCGCCCCGCCAGAGGCGCTCGCCGGGCTCGGGGGGAGGGGCCCAGCTCGCCGGCGCCGCGAGCTGCTCGCCCGCCTCCAGCTGCCCGTGCCGATCCAGTCGCTCCGGCGCTTCCAGCGCCTGAAGCTGGCGTTCTCGCCACAGGGGGTGGTGCCAGGGGGTGTCCCACAACGGCACCACACCGGCCGGGGCCAGCGGATCACCGATCAGGGCCTCCTGCAGCCGTCGCACCGGCAGGGCGGCCGGCTCCAGACCGCCTTGCACGCACAGGGCGGCCGCCAGTCCGGCGGCCTGGCCGATGTTGAGCACCAGGGGCTGCAGTCGGGTGGCCCCATTCGCCATATGGCTGACGCCGAAGCCCTTGTCGGCGGCCAGCAGGTTGGTCACTCCCTCACTCACCAGGGCGCCGTAGGGGATGGTGAACGGGGTGCCGCTCCACCGACCACCCCAGCGGCAGCTCTTGGTGGCCAGGGGCCAGTCGCCGCCGGGGTAGTGGTGGTCATTGGCGTAGTTGCCCACCGCGATGCTGCTGAGGCTGCCGTCGGCGGCGCTGCTGGGTGGGGCGATGCAGGAGCCGCTGGCCTGGGGCAGCAGGTGTTGCTCCAGCACCAGCTCCCGGGCCACCAGCCGGCGGCCCTCGCGCCAGTAGGGCATCAGCGCCAGGGAGCCAGAGCCGCTGAGCCGGCCGGTGCTGGCCTCCTCCGGCGTGGGAAACACCGCCGCCGGCCCCAGCCAGCCGCCGCTGGCCTGGCGCAGAGCGGCGACGAAAGCCTCGCTGTGGTCGCGCATCGCCGCCAGCAGCTCCCCTTCGGCCGCTTCGGCATCCGCGGCCCCACCGACGACCTGCTCGGCGAAGCCCCGCTCCAGCCCGTGGTGCCAGTCGTTGCCGTGCAGGGGCCAGTTCAGCATCACCAGGCCCCCGGGCAGGCGGCCGTAGGTGAGGGTGCGCTCCAGGCCGAAGGCCTCGGTGGCCGCCGCGAACGGCTCCGGCAGGCGCGGGGGGCTTCGGAGCCAGGCCTCGGCCTCGAGGGCCGCCGGTCCCCCCCGTTCATCCAGCTGGCCCAGGCACACCCAGGTGGGCGACTGGACCGGCTGCCGCTGGAAGAAGGGATCACTCCCGAGGCGCTCGGCCGTGGGGGCGCTGGGCTCCTGCCACAACTCCTTGGCCTCCCAGCCGAAGCGGAAGGGGGCCCCGGCCAGGGGATAGAGCTCGCCCCGGTCGCTGCCATCGATCACCACCTTCGGCAACAGGCGCCGCAGGACGCCCCTGTGCTCCACCGTCACGGCGCCGATGCGGTCGCCGTCGCGCTCCACCCCCTCCAGTCGCACGCCGGACCACCACTCCAGCCGTTCCTCGGCGGCCACCCAGCGGCGCAGGATCCGTTCGGCGCTGGCGGGCCGGTAGCCGAAGCAGCTCACCCAGTTCTGATCCAGACCCTCCGGCTCGATCCTCTGCAGCGCCCTCAGCAGGGCTCCCCACAGGCCGCTCTGCCAGGGGCTCAGCTCATTGCCATCGGGGGCGCAGACGCCGGCGGCGCTCACCATCCCCCCAAGCCAGGGCCCGGGGGTGAGCAGCAGGGTGTCGGCACCGGAGCGGGCGGCCTGCAGGGCGGCGGCAACGCCACCGCTGCCGCCGCCCCAGACGAGCACCTCTGCCTTGCGATCGAAGCCCGTGCGCATGGGTCAGGCCGGGATCAGGGGGCCAGCATCCCATCCCGGGGCCACAGTGGGGACTCACTAGGGCCACAGCTAAGATCCGAGCCCCGGGCCAGGTCCCAGCGGCGTCACGGGGAACCTTCCTGCCGCCGGCGGATCCGGCCGACTTCGCCTGCCGATGACCTATACCCTCACCACCCCCCTTTATTACGTCAACGACCGCGCCCACCTGGGCAGCACCTACACCACCCTCGCCTGCGACAGCATCGCCCGCTTCCGGCGGCTGCAGGGGGAGCGGGTCACGTTCATCACCGGCTGCGACGAGCACGGCCTCAAGATCCAGCGTTCGGCGGAAGCCTCGGGCCTCACCCCCCAGGCCCACTGCGACGCCATCAGCGGCGAGTACAGCGACCTCTGGCGGCGCTGGGGCATCAGCAATGACCGCTTCATCCGCACCACCGACCCGCGCCACCGGGCGATCGTCGAGCAGTTCTTCGCCCGGGTCGAGGCCAGCGGCGATGTGATCGAAGGGCGCCAACAGGGCTGGTACTGCGTCGCCTGTGAGGAGTTCAAGGAGGAAGCGCCAGCGGCCAAGGAGCCCCACTGCTCCATTCATCTGCGTCCCCTGGAGTGGCGCGACGAGCTCAACCTGTTCTTCCGCCTCTCCCGCTACCAGGAGCAGATCGAGCGGCTGGTGGCCAGCGATGACTTCATCGCGCCGCGTTCCCGCCGCCGGGAGGTGGAGAACTTCGTCGCTGGAGGCCTGCGCGACTTCTCCATCTCCCGTCTCGATCTGCCCTGGGGCATTCCGGTTCCCGGTTACGACGGCCATACCTTTTATGTGTGGTTTGACGCCCTGCTGGGCTACCTCTCGGCCTTGCTGGGCCCGGACGATCCCGCCGACCTGGACCTGCTGGCCGAGCGCGGCTGGCCCGCCCAGCTGCACGTGATCGGTAAGGACATCCTGCGCTTCCACGCCGTCTACTGGCCGGCGATGCTGTTGTCGGCCGGTCTGCCGTTGCCGGAGAAGGTCTTCGGCCATGGCTTCCTCACCCGGGAGGGCCAGAAGATGGGCAAGTCGCTGGGCAACGTGCTTGATCCCGACGTGCTGCTCGAGCGCTGTGGCGCCGATGCGGTGCGCTGGTACCTGCTGCGGGATATCCCCTTCGGCGATGACGGAGATTTCCAGCAGCAACGCTTCACCGATCTGGTCAACAACGACCTGGCCAACACGATCGGCAACCTGCTCAACCGCACCTCCTCGATGGCACGTCGCTGGTTCGACGGGGCCGTGCCGCCAGCCGGTGATGCCGCCGCTGCCGACCATCCCCTGGCCCTGCGTGCCCTGGCCTGTGCCGAGGCCGTCGACGCCGCCCTTGAGGCCCTCGATTTCCGCTCAGCCGCGGTGGCGATCCTGGAGCTGGCCGAGGCCGCCAACGGCTTTCTCAACGACAGGGCCCCGTGGAAGGCGATCAAGAGCGAGGACGGCCGTCCCGGGGTGGCCGCCGATCTCTATGCGGTGCTGGAAACCAGCCGCTGGGTGGCCCTGCTGCTGGCTCCCCTGCTGCCCGATCTCTCGGGGCGCATGCTCGGCCAGCTGGCCCAGCCGGAGCTGGTGGGCGATACCGGCTGGACGGCGGCCCGACACTGGGGGAAGCTGGCCTGCGGCCATCCCCTGCCCGAGCCGACGCCGGTGCTGCAACGTCTGGAACTGGATCCCCCCCTTTGACCTCTCCCCTGATGGCCCGGCCCTGGCACCTGGCGGCGCCCCTGCTGCTGCTGCTCACGGGTTGTGGTGGCGGCGACGTTGCCCGTGAGACGGCCCCCACCCCCTTTGTGTTCCGCTCTCTGGATCTCCGCCAGCAGGACGTGTTCGGGCGGCCGAACTGGGAGCTGACCAGTCCAGAGGCCCGCTACGACCTGCGCCGACGCGTGGCCCGGGCCCTGCAGCCCCGCGGCGTCATCTACAGCAATGGCAAGCCCGCCTACCGGGTGGAGGCTTCCACCGGAACGGTGATCAACGACGGTGCCGTGATCCTGCTGGAGGGGAGGATCCGCCTGCAGCGCCTGGGCACCGCACCGGTGATGATCCAGGGCTCCCGGGTGCGCTGGCTCCCCAGCCGCAACCTGATGGAGATCGACCGACACCCGGAGGGCTTCGATCCCCACACCAGGCTCTCCGCCGAGCGGGCCACCTTCCGCATCGATAAGGACACCCTGGAGCTGCAGGGACAACCACAGCTCAAGCGCTGGGCCCAGGCCTTCGATCCCTTCCTGGCCAATCCCGTTGGCCCCCCCCAGATCGTGGTGACGGTGGCGTCGGTGCTGTGGCAACCCGGCAGCGGCGCTCTTACTGCCGGCGGGCCGGTGCTGGGGGAACGGCGGCCACCGGGGTCGTCCGCCGGCGCCCCGCTCCAGACCCTCACGGCCACATCCTTGAACGGCAACACCCAGAAGCAGGTCTTCAACCTGGGGCCACCGGTGCTGTTCAGCGATCCGGCGGTGGCTGGTGGTGTCAGCGCCCGGGGCAAGGCCCTGCAGGTGGATGCGGCCCAGCAGCTGGTACGGATTCCGATGGGCTGCTTCATCCAGCAGGACGGCGCCAGCCTCGAGGCCCAGAGCTGCGCCTGGAACTGGCAGACCCAGGCGATCGCAGCCGATGGCTCCGTGTTGCTGCAACGGCCCGCCAGTCGCCAGCTCACCCGGGGCAGCCTGCTGCGGGGCCAGCTGGGCGAGAAGGGTTCCGTCGTCGTCACCGCTCCGGGCGGGCGGGTGTTCAGTCAGTTCCAGGTGCCGCCGTCGAAGACACCTCCACGGCCGGCTCCTGTGCGCCCGAAACCCGAGCCAATTCGCCTGTGAGGCGTCGGCTCCAGCCCTCCACCCAGACCAGATCGCTGCGGCTGAAACAGCGCGGAGACCAGCCGCCCAGCACCAGCACCCCCTCCTGAGCCAGGGGCTGGACCAGCACCGCCGGCAGGCCGGTGGGCAGGGTGGCGAACTCCTCCCGACCTGGGTAGAGCTTGAGATCCACCAGGGAGATCGCCTTGCCCGTGGCCATGCAACGCCTGCAGATCGCCCCCGGCTGGAAGCCACCGCGACCAAGCAGGCCCCGTTCCAGCAGGATGCGGCCGCGCCAGTGGAGCAGCACCACCGCCGCCGGCGTGGCGGTCAGGAGCATCGTGCTGCCCCAGCCCAGCTCTTCGGCCAGGGGAGCGTCCAGATCCGGAGCCAGCTGCAGTCCCTCCCGGCCCTCCAGGGGCACCCGCTGTGGAGCCAGGGGCTCCACCCGCTGCCAGAGCAGGGCCACCAGCAGCAGCAGCACCGACAGGATGCTGGCCAGCACCGAAGCCCGCTCCAAGGAGGGGTCGAGGCTGGGGGCCGTCATCTGGTTGAGCACCGCCAGAACCAGTCCCGTCAGACCACAGACCAGAACGACGCGGGCGGCAGGGGGCATCGCCATTGTGGAGTTCCAGGCTCCGAAGCTGCCTTCAGGATGCCGGAAGGCAGCGGCAACGGCAGACTGGTGGCGTCTTGCACGATGGCCTTGGCTTCAGTGACCCGGCTGCGCCGATCCCTGCTCTCCCTGGTGCTGGCCCTTGGCCTGGTGCTGGTGGCTCCTGTCGCTGCCGCCCTGGCCGTGTCCGCCACCGATCTGCCCCCCCGCCCACCGGCCGAGCATGTGCTCGATGGCGCCAAGGTGCTCAGCCGGGCCGGCAAGGCCGAGATTGAGCGCCAACTGGAGGACTTCTCCGCTGAACAGGTCGACGCCCGGCTGATCACCCTCACCCGGCTCGATTACGGACTGGGACTCAGCAGCCTGGCCAACCAGCTGCTGGAGCGCTGGACGGCCGACCCACCGGCCGGCAGCAGCCCCGATCCGCTGTTGCTGCTGCTGATCGACACCCAGACCCGCGCCACGGCGATTGCCGTCCAGGCCCCCCTCGACCGCCAGCTGCCCAGCGAGCTGCTGGAGAGCACAGCCGCCACCACGATGGCCCAGCCCCTGCGCAGCGGTGACCGCTACCGCCAGGCGGCGGTTGAGGCCCTGCAACGTCTTGCCACCGTGCTCCAGGGCGGTGAAGATCCGGGGGAACCCGTCATCGAGGAGAACGCCGCCATCGTCAGCAACATCCCCACCCGTGAGGAAACGTCCAGCAGCAACGCCTTCACCTGGGTGATCGTCCTGCTGGTGGTGGGCACCGTGGTGCCGATGCTCACCTGGTGGGTCTTCTCCCGTTGATCCCCCTGCGCCATTCCTCCCCATGGGACTGACTGACTGGATGGGCACCTTCGGGCGGGCCCAGTCGCTCGACCTGAGCGCCGATCTCGAGCGTGGTTACGAAGCCGCGCTGCTCATCCAGAGCATCGAGATGGAGCACTACAACGACCGTCCGGTACGGCCGGAACTGGAGCTGAGCATTCCGCGGGCGATGCAGGCGCAGGTGCTGCGCCGTTTTCGCGCCGCCCTGCAGGTCTGCCGTCAGGCTCGGACGGTGCTGGCCCCCTACCGCCAGGAACTCTCCGGGCAGGAGCTGCGCCAGTTCCAGCTGATCGACACGGTCACCAGCCGTTACGCCGTGGCCAGGGAGGAGCTGCCGGCCCTCAGCCGCTCGCCGGAGATGCTTCCCCGCAGCCTGGTGAGCGTGGTCGACTCGGTGCGTCGCCAGCTGGATCCGGAAGCGGAGGCGAGTGTGGTGGCGGGCTTCCGCCGCCGCCGTGACTCCACCCTGGTGTCCCTGCGCATCCTGCTGCTGCTGATCCTGGTGCCGGTGCTGGTGCAGCAGGTGAGCCGCACCTACGTGGTGGGGCCCCTGGTGGATCGCTTCGCTCCCGACAACACCTTCCTCGCCTATCCAAGGCCCCACCTGCAGGAGAGGGCCGTCGAGCAGCTGCGCGTCTACCAGGCGGAAATGGAGTTTGATGCCTTGCTGGAGGGCAAGCAACTGCCGAGTCGCGAGGAGCTCCAGGCGGAACTGGCCAAACGGGCCCATGTCCTCAAGGACGAGGCCGATCAGGAAAGCACCCATGCCATCAAGAACGTCCTGGCGGATGTCTGTGGCTTCATCGGCTTCGTGGTGATCGCCGTCTTCGGGCGGCGCGATATCCAGGTGCTGCGTGGCTTCATCGATGAACTGGTGTATGGGTTGAGTGACAGTGCCAAGGCCTTCGCCATCATCCTGTTCACCGACATCTTCGTGGGATTCCACAGTCCAGAAGGCTGGACAGTGCTGCTTGACGGTGTCGCCCACCATCTTGGATTGCCGGCCCGGGAGAATTTCGTGATGCTCTTCATCGCCACCTTCCCGGTGGTGCTGGCCACAATCTTCAAGTACTGGATCTTCCGCTACCTCAACCGTGTGTCGCCGTCCTCGGTGGCCACCCTGCGCAACATGAACGGTGGCGGCTGAGTTCCCGTCCGGGGGCCAGCACTGTCCACACCTCACCCTGGTGAGCGGGCCCTCAAGGGGGGGCAAGAGCCGCTGGGCCGAACATCTGGCCGCCCAGAGCGGGCTTGCCGTGATCTACCTGGCCACCGGGCCATCCCTCCCCGATGACCTGTCCTGGCAGGAACGGCTGCAGCGCCATCGCCAGCGACGTCCCCCCCACTGGGGCTGCCTTGAGGTGGGCGGTGAGCTCGCCGGCGGTCTCGCCGACCTGGAGCAGGGCCAGCTGGGCCTGGTGGATTCCCTCGGCACCTGGGTGGCCGCCCATCTGGCTCTGGGGCCGGAGGACTGGAGGCTCCGCTGCGACGCCCTGATCACGGCCATCAACCGTTGCCCGGCACCCCTGGTGCTGGTCTGCGAGGAAACGGGCTGGGGCGTGGTGCCGGCCACGGCGGCAGGGTCCCGCTTCCGCGACCGGCTGGGGACAATGCAGCAGCAGCTCCAGGGCCTCAGCGAGGCGGCCTGGCTTGTCGTTCAGGGTCGCGCCATCGACCTGCTGGCCCTCAGCCAGCCGGTCCCTCCCGACCACTGAGGGCCGCGCCGCATGCCCCGCGTCGTTCTGTACCAGCCCCAGATCCCCCCGAACACGGGCAATGTGGCTCGCACCTGCGCCGCCACAGGCTCGGAGCTGCATCTGATCGAACCCCTCGGCTTCACGATCAGCGACCGCCACCTGCGCCGGGCCGGCCTGGATTACTGGCCCTGGGTGTCGCTGCAGTGCCACGCCGACCTGGAGGCCTTCGAGGCGGAACGGCAGCGCCGGGGAGGCCGCCTGGTGGCCCTCAGCAGCCAGGTGGACGCGGCCTACACGGAGTTCCAGTTCCGCAGCGACGACTGGCTGCTGTTCGGACGCGAGACGGACGGATTACCGAACGCCCTCCAGGCAGCGGCCGAGGCGCGGCTCACCATCCCCATGGCCCGACGGGCCCGTCAGGGCGAGGGGGGTGTCCGCAGCCTGAATCTCTCGGTGTCCGTTGGCATCGTGCTGTTCGAGGCCCTGCGCCAGCTGGGCCCAGCTGGGGGCGGCGAACGCTGAGATCGGACCGGATGGCTCCTGGTGTCCAGACCGAGTTGTGCCTGATGAACCTTGCTGCTCGAGGTTCATAGCGCTACTGTCTGGCCGACCCGCAGATGTTGGCTTCTCTGCTGGGTTTTGTCCGATGGATGTGAAATGCATGAAGCCTTTCCGCTTGATTCTTCCCTTTCTCCTTTCCACACCGGCCGTCGTGCCGCTCGTGGCCGTTCTCGCTGATGACGCCGCCAACACGGTGTCGATGGAAACCCTTCTCGCTTCCCTACCTGCGGCCCCTGACCGTGTCTGGGTCAAGGTTCGCCGTGCGGTCTCCATTGAGGAGCTCTCGACAGCCCTCGATCTCGACGAAAGTCGTCTGGCCCGTCTGAACGACGTGGATGAAGACCACCGCTTCGGCAGCGGAGACTGGCTGGTGGTTCCCTCCCGGGGCAAGGAACGTCTCGGACGCATCGCCTCCCTCGACTCCTCTGCCCAGCGCCAGTCCCCTCCCGTTTCCACGCCTCCGCCACTGGATAACGACGGGGTGATCCGGTTCGGTGACACGGTGCTGAAACTGGCCCAGCGTTACGGCCTCAGTGTGGCCGAGCTGATCCGTCTCAATCCAGGTCTGGAAACGGCCCGGCTCGTGGTGGGTAGCCAGGTGAGGCTGGCCCAATCGGCCCCCGGCCGAACCCGCATGCTGCTGGGCCTGAAGCCGTCGGTGAGCGGCGGCATGAGCTGGCCCGACATCCCTGAATTCGGCGACCCCCAACCCACGTTCAACGGCGGCAACACCGCGCCTTCCACCACGTGGGCCTGGCCGACCAAAGGCGTCTTCACGTCCGGTTACGGCTGGCGATGGGGCCGGATGCACAAAGGCATCGACGTGGCCAACAACGTCGGCACTCCGATCATGGCCGCCAAGGAGGGGCAGGTCGCTTTCGCCGGTTGGCATGACGGTGGCTATGGCTATCTCGTGGAGATCGCCCACCTGGACGGAAGCCGCAGCATCTACGCCCACAACAGCCGTCTGCTGGTGACAAAAGGCGAGATGGTGAGCCAGGGTCAGGTGATCAGCCAGATGGGCAGCACCGGCCGCAGCACCGGTCCCCACCTGCACTTCGAGATTCACCCGGCGGGCCGTGGCGCCGTCAACCCCCTGCAGATGCTCCCTCCCCGGGCCTGATCCGGCACGGGAGGCCGTGGAGGTGATCGTCTAGGATCACTTCGATTGGCTCGGTAGCTCAGCTGGTTAGAGCGTGGGATTCATAACCCCAAGGTCGGGAGTTCAAGTCTCCCCCGAGCCATTGTGGATTCATCATTTCACGTGATGAAAGAGTTTGAAGCCTGCAAAAGTAGTTTGCAGGCTTTTAAGCTTCAGCGCATTTCGATGGCATTGAGCCGTTCGCGGAAGCTCCGGGCATTGGCCGCCTCCTGACTTTCTGCACTTTCGATCGAAACCTGCACCGGTGCCATCACAGGCAGGGGCGCAGCAACGGCGGCCTGGGGGGTCTGGATCGGCCGCCGGCTGCGCCCGTAGCCCCCGGACTGGGAACGGTTCTGAAGGGCGCGGGTGAGACTCTTGCTGCGGTTAGCGGCACCCACAGTTTCGCCATCCTTGGGACGGATGAGGGGGTTGCCCTTGAGTTCGGACCGCAGCTGATTGATCAGGCGAAAATGGCCGGTGGTGTTGTATTTGCGCAGAACGGTTGGATCCCAACCCATGGCGATGTTGTGTCTTGCTTGACCACCATCGTAGGGGCCAGGCTCCGTAGGGTCAGCATGGTGTTTGATCCCCTCCCAAGGACGGCGCCACCATGACCAGCAGCGGCAGGCTTGTCGGCCTTCAGGCCCCGGACTTTCACGCCACTGCCGTGGTGGATCAGGACTTCAAGGAGCTGTCCCTGCGTGACTACCGCGGCCGGCATGTGGTGCTGTTCTTCTACCCCCTCAATTTCACCTTCGTCTGTCCCACCGAGATCACGGCCTTCAGCGACCGCCACGATGAATTCGCGCGTCTGGCCACCGACGTCCTGGCTGTCTCCGTCGACAGCCCCTACAGCCATCTGGCCTGGATCCAGACCGAACGCAAGAGCGGTGGCCTGGGCGATGTGGCCTATCCCCTGATCTCCGACCTCAACAAGGAGATCGCCAGGGCCTATCACGTGCTGGACGAAGGGACCGGCACAGCCCTGCGGGGCCTGTTCCTGATCGATCCCGATGGGGTGATCCGTCACTCCACCATCAACGACCCGGCCGTAGGCCGCAGTGTGGATGAAACCCTGAGGCTGCTGCAGGCCTTCCAGCTGGTGCGGAACCACCCGGGCCAGGTCTGTCCCGCCGACTGGACCCCTGGAGGCCGAACCCTGGCCTCCGATCCCCAGGGCAGCCGGGACTTCTTTGCTGCGCTGGAGTGAAGCCTCAACCGAGCAGTGACGCCAGCAGGCGGCGACCATCAAGGCCGCCGGTGACCGAATCACAGGCCCGCTCCGGGTGGGGCATCAGGCCGAGCACACGGCCCGTTGGGTTCGTCAGGCCGGCCACATCTCCCCGCGAGCCATTCGGGTTAGCCAGATAGCGCAGCACGACGCAGCCCTGATCCTCGAGGCGCTTCAGTTCCTCCGGCTCCACTTGATAGCGCCCTTCGCCATGGGCGATCGGCAGGCTGATCCGCTCGCCTGCGCCGTAGGCACTCAGCCAGCGGCAGCTGCCGGGCTGCACCTCCAATTCGCTGCTCTGGCAGAGGAAGTGCAGGTCCCGGTTGCGGGTGAGGGCCCCGGGCAGCAGGCCCATCTCCGTGAGCACCTGGAAGCCGTTGCAGATGCCGAGCACGGGGCCGCCTCGCTCGGCGAACGTGCGCACCTCCTCCAGCACCGGGGCGAAGCGGGCGATGGCGCCGCAGCGCAGGTAGTCGCCGTAGCTGAACCCCCCCGGCAGCACGACGGCCTCGAGACCGGACAGGTCCCGCTCCTCATGCCAGAGGAAGCGCACCGGGATGTCGAGACAGCCCTCCAGGGCCCAGGCCACGTCCCGGTCACAGTTGGAGCCGGGAAACACAACAATGCCGACGGTCATCGATCCGCTCCCCTCAACCTGCTTCGGCCAGATCCAGTGACCAGTCCTCGATCACCGGATTGGCCAGCAGTCGGTCGCTGAGGAGTTCGAGTCGGGCCTGGGCGGTGGCCCGGTCCGGGGCCTCCAGGTCCAGTTCGATCGCTTTGCCGATCCGCAGCCGCTTCACCCCCTCCACTCCGAGCCGGGCGGCGGCGGCCCGGGTGGCCTCCCCGGCAGGATCCAGCACGGAGGGTCGCAGGGAGACCTGAACGCGGGCGTTGAAGAGCGGCACCGGGGGCACGGACGTTTGTTAAATCTTGGCAGCACGCCCCACCACCCTCCCGGCGGCTGACCAGCCTGGGGATGGTCTCCCGAACCTCTGGCCGTGGTGCCTTCCCTGAGGAGGTTTCTGCTGGACCCTCTGGGCCATCGCTTGCTGGCCTGGCTCCTGGGTCTCACCGTGGCCTGTGCCGCCCTCCAGGCCCAGTCCCTCCCGGGCCAGGTCTCACTTCAGTGCCGCCTGGCGGATGGCCCCTGGCGGGACTGCCACATGAAGGTGGAGGAGCTGGGCCTGCACTGGTTCCTGCTGGTGGGGGGACAGCGCATCGAGTTCCGCCACGATGGCCGGGGCAAGGTGACCATGCTCAAACCCTCCGGCAGCTGGCAGCCGGTCAACAGCCGCTGGGTGGAGAACACGGACCTCTGCTGGGATGGGGTCTGCGCCAGGGGGGACATCCCCCTCGACTGATCGGGGCTGACGGTGCTCAGAGGCGATCGAGGGCCTGACGCAGGGGGCCGGCGGCTCCGGCGGTGGCCAGCACCACCAGCTCCAGGCCATCGGCGTCCTGCTCGCCGGGGGCTCCAGCGGGCTCTTCGGCGGCTGGGGTAGGGGCGCGCTCCTCGTACCAGCACTCGAGCCGACGGCCCACCCCCTGGATCTGCAGTGGCAGCCGCTTGCCGGCCTGGCGCAGCCGGCCCTTGAGCCGCACCACCGGATGCTCGATCAGCAACCGTTGCAGCTCCGCCTCCAGAGCGGCCCGCTCCCAGTGGCCGGAACGGCGCACCAGCAGCGATTCCATCGCCACGTGGGCATGGTCGTGATGGTCGTGGTCGTGGTCGTGGTCGTCGTGGTCGTCGTGGTGGTCCTCGACCTCTTCCCTGCCGGGACCATCCAGCACCAGGGAGGGATCGAGGCGGCCCCGGGCCATCGGCAGCACCACGGTGCCGGGGCGCAGGCCTGCCGCCAGGCTGGCCTTCACCCGCTCGAAGGCCTCCGGCTCCAACCGGTCGGCCCGGCTGACCAGCACCAGATCGGCCGCACCGAGCTGGTCGGCGAACAGATCCTCGATGGCGCTGATGTGGTCGAGGCTGGGATCGGCCTGGCGCTGAGCCTCCACGGCGGCCGCATCCCCCACCACATGGCCGGCGGCCAGGGCCTCCCCATCCACCACCGTGACCACCCCGTGCACGCGCGTGCGGCTGCGGATCTCCGGCCAGCCAAAGGCGGCCACCAGGGGTTCGGGCAGGGCCAGTCCGCTGGTTTCCACCACGATGCCGTCGAGGCGGTCGGCGCGCTCAAGCAGCCGGGTCATGGTGGGCAGGAACTCGTCCTGCACCGTGCAGCAGAGGCAGCCGTTGGCGAGTTCCACCAGGCGGTCGCCGAGCTCCTCGTCCGGGCAGAAGCCGCAGGAGGCGATCAGGTCGCCGTCGATGCCCACTTCGCCGAACTCATTGACCAGAACAGCCAGGCGCAGGCCGCTTTCCAGCAGCAGGTGCCGCAGCAGGGTGGTCTTGCCGGCCCCCAAAAACCCTGTCACCACCGTGACCGGCAGACGTCTGGAGCGGGTGGCCGTCATCAGAGCAGACGCGAAGGCAGCACCAAAACCTAGGGGAGGCGCCGCTCCAGGAAATCAGCGGCAGCCGAGGCTCTCGCTGGTGGCCACACCGGTGACGGGATGGCGGCCGGTCGCGCGCGCGCAGAGGACCTTCTGCTCGGCGAGGTCGAGAACCGCATCACTGAAGTCGGCCCCGTCGATCTGGGCATCCCGGAAACGGCTCTGCATCAGCATGGCGTTGCGGAACTGGGCCCCGCGCAGGTCGGCACCATCGAAACGGGTGGCGAAGGCCACGACGTCCTCGAGATCGGCGCCGCGCAGATCCGCCTGGCGCAGGTTGGTGGAATTGAACACGGCCCCGCGCAGATCGGCATCACGCAGGTCGAAACCCTCCATGGAGGCCTTGAGGAATTCCTGTTGCTGCAGATTGCGTCCCCGCAGATCGGGATCGAGATCCTGGAAGGAGCGCTGGGCCCGCAGTTCAGGGGCGGTGATCGCCAGCACCGGAGCTGCGGGCAGGAGGGCCCAGCACAGCACCAGAGCAAGCAGGGTCCCCAGCAGGGGGGCGATCCGGCGGCCGATGGCGGCAAGGGACTGGAAGCTGGGGGCCATGCCACACCGGTACGCTGCCGGTTCAAGCTATGGCAGACGCAGCCCGTCATGAGCATGTCCCTGCGGGTGGTGGTGCCCCCCCATCCCCTCATCGGCCACTGGCTCACCCTGCTGCGGGATGGCGCCACCCCGTCGCCCCTGTTCGTCACCGCGATGGCGGAACTGGGCCGCTGGCTCACCTATGAATCCCTGCGCGACTGGCTGCCCCATCGCCGCGTGACGGTCGAGACGCCGCTGGGCCGCAGCGATGGCCAGGTGGTGGATCCGGAGATTCCCCTGTTGGTGATTCCGGTGCTGCGGGGGGGGCTGGGCCTCTGGCAGGGGGGGCAATCGGTGCTCCCCTCAGCCCAGCTGGCGCACGTGGGCATCGAGCCCTGCGGGCCGGAGCACAAGCCCCACTGGTTCCTGGATGATCTGCCTGCCACCATCGATCCCCGCAGTGGCGTGCTGGTGTTCCTGCCCTGCCTCGCCAGCGGCTCGATCCTGCTGGCGCTGCTGGACCGGCTCCAGGGGCTCGGGGTGGAGGGTCAGCGGCTGCGGGTGATCACCCCCCTGGCGGCGAATCCCGGGCTCCAGGTCGTCGGGGAGCGCCACGGGCAGCTCACCATTTACTGCGCCGGCATCGACCCCGAAGTGGACGACCAGAACCGCATCGTTCCCGGCTTCGGGGAGGTGAGTGAACGGCTGTATGGAATCGCCTCCGCCACTGCCTAAACTGGGTTCTTCCTTCCGGGCTCACCGACGCGTGCAGGTTCATGGCTGATACCAGGGAGCAATCGTCCGCCGGCGGGCTGGTGTTGCTGGCGGGGGCCGCAGGCGCTGTGCTGGGAGCCGCGGGCCTGGCGGCCTGGCTGCTGCGCCGCGTTGAACGGCGGCACCTGGTTCAGCGCCAGCTACGGATGCTGCGGATCTCCCGGCTGGCGGAAGCCAGCGGCGAGCCGGTGGGCCGTGACCAGCTGCACGACCGCGTCCAGAAGCTGAACCAGGCGATCGACGAGGTGCGCCGCCAGCTGGAGCAGCTGCAGCCCCAGCCCTGAGGGCGAAGGCCCCTCGGTAGGTTGCTGCAGATTCGATCCACCCCGGCCATGCTGCGCTCCGACGCCATCACCAAGGGCCTTCAACGCTCCCCCAACCGGGCCATGCTGCGGGCCGTGGGGTTCGGGGACGATGACTTCGGTAAGCCGATCATCGGCATCGCCAACGGCTACAGCACGATCACGCCCTGCAACATCGGCCTCAACGACCTGGCCCGGCGGGCCGAGCAGACCGCCCGTGTCGCCGGTGCCATGCCCCAGATGTTCGGCACCATCACCGTCAGCGATGGCATCTCGATGGGGACCGAGGGGATGAAGTATTCGCTGGTGTCCCGCGAAGTGATCGCCGACTCGATCGAAACGGCCTGCAACGCCCAGAGCATGGATGGCCTGCTGGCCATCGGCGGCTGTGACAAGAACATGCCCGGCGCCATGCTCGCCATGGCCCGCATGAACATCCCGGCGATCTTCGTCTACGGCGGCACCATCAAGCCGGGGAAACTGGGGCCCTGCGATCTCACCGTAGTCAGCGCCTTCGAGGCCGTGGGTCAGTTGTCCGGCGGCCGCATCGATGAAGCCGAACTGCTGGCGATCGAGAAGAACGCCTGTCCCGGCGCCGGCAGCTGCGGCGGCATGTTCACAGCCAACACGATGAGTTCGGCCTTCGAGGCCTTCGGCCTAAGCCTGCCCTACAGCTCAACGATGGCGGCGGAGGATCCGGAGAAGGCGGACAGCGCCGCCCGCTCCGCCGAGGTGCTGGTGCAGGCGATCGCGGCCGACATCCGGCCGCGGGACCTGCTCACCCGGGAGGCGTTCGAGAACGCCATCGCCGTGATCATGGCGGTGGGTGGTTCCACCAATTCGGTGCTGCACCTGCTGGCGATCGCCCGCACCGCCGGGGTACCGCTCACCATCGACGATTTCGAGACGATCCGCCAGCGGGTGCCGGTGATCTGCGATCTCAAGCCCAGCGGACGCTTCGTGACCGTGGATCTGCACAGGGCCGGCGGCATTCCCCAGGTGATGAAGCTGCTGCTGGACGGTGGCCTGCTGCACGGGGACTGCCGCACGATCGAAGGCCGCAGCCTGCACGAGGTGCTCGCCGACGTGCCCTCCGAGCCCCCGGCCGACCAGGAGGTGATCCGGCCCCTCTCCAACCCCCTCTACGCCCAGGGCCACCTGGCGATCCTGCGGGGCAACCTGGCGGAAGAGGGCAGCGTGGCCAAGATCAGCGGTGTCAAGAATCCGGTGATCACGGGCCCGGCACGGGTGTTCGAGAGCGAGGAGGCCGCCCTGGCCGCCATCCTCGAGAAGCGCATCAGCGCCGGCGATGTGGTGGTGATCCGCTACGAGGGGCCCGTTGGCGGCCCCGGCATGCGCGAGATGCTGGCCCCTACGGCCGCGATCATCGGCGAGGGGCTGGGGGATTCGGTGGCCCTGATCACCGATGGACGCTTCTCCGGCGGCACCTACGGCATGGTGGTGGGCCATGTGGCCCCGGAAGCCGCCGTGGGCGGCACCATTGCTCTGGTGCAGGAGGGGGACAGCATCACGGTGGACGCCAGGCAGCGCCTGATCCAGCTGAACGTGGTGGACGACGAACTGGCGCGGCGCCGCAACGCCTGGAGCAAGCCCGCGCCGCGCTACCGGACCGGTGTGCTCGGCAAGTACGCCCGCCAGGTGAGCAGCAGCAGCCTGGGGGCGGTGACCGACCAGCCCCCGGACTGATCAGCCGCCATCAAGCCAGGCTTAAGAAAAGCGCAAGAGGCGCAACCTGATGCAGACCTGCGCTGCCGGCGGCGGCGTCGCGCTGCTGACTACAGCAGGCTGAATCGCTGTGCAGTCCTCGCGTCTCGCCATCAGCAGGTAGCCGTTGTGGCAGAAACTTCTGCTTCCCAACCCAGGGGAACCGGCCTAGATCAGGTCTGTAGCCGCCTTGAACCCATGCGAAGCCAATCAACGCCGGGCCCCTTCCTGCGGCCTGTGCGGGTCACGATCACCATTCCCTACAACGCCTATCAGTCCCTTATTGAGCGCAGCAACCACCAGGGACGCTCCCTCTCCAATCTCGCCGCCTACCTGCTTGAGACATCGCTGCAGGCGTTCCCTCCCCACGAGTATCAACAGAGCCGTTCAGAGGCCATGGACGGCCTCCAGCGACGTGCCTGAGGGCGGTGGTCCCGGCGGCTATTCGGGCCGGGATTCCCGCAGCAACTGGGACGGCTTGACATGAAAGCGCTGCTGGAAATCCACACTGAACAAGCCGAGGGAGCGGTAGCCGCATTCCTTGGCGATACTGCCCACGCTGTCCTTGGCCGTGGGGTACTCCAGGCGCCGTCTTGCCAGGTCAAGACGCTGATTCTTGATCCACTGAGTGGCGCCGCAGCCCATCCGCTCGGCGAAGGCATACTGCAGGGCCCGCCGTGAATAATGGCTCCTGGACTCCAGGACGGTCAGCGTCAACGGACCGCCGAGATTCTGCTTGATGTAGTCGATCAGTTCATCGAAGGCATCACGGCCCTGCCGTTGGCGGAGTCGCAGCCGATCGAGGGACTTATCTTCGCGCAGATCCGGCAGCAACATCGCCGCCATCAGCCGGTGGATCTGGTCGTCAAGCCGCAGTGAATCGAGCAATCCCCGCCCGTATCCCGAGAGTTGCCCGGCCATGTCCATCGTTTGCCGCAGGGCCGCCAGAAGCGACGGTTTGGCCGGATCCGCCGGCGGGCTCCAGCCGTGGGCCTGGTCCAGGATGTCCTGCCAGCCCTCCGGTTGCTGGTGATACCCCCCCATGCTGAGCGCTGCCTGGAGGAGATGCTCATCAGACAGCGCGAAGGCCACGGCGGAAGAAAAGGACGTCTCCATCGTGCAGGCGTCCTTCGCCATCAACAGACAGCAGCCATTGCTGCAGCGCCAGGTGCGGGAGGCCTGGCGCAGGCGCTGCTCCCCACCGCAGCCGAGCAAGGCGATCCGTTCGCGGCGATCGCTGAAGGCGACGCGCATCGGCTTAGCCGTCCAGGCGGCGGCCACTAGGGTGCCGAGATGAAGATTGTTGCCGTAGAACCACCAGCTTGCGGCAGGTTCGAGAGGCTGCAAGTCCATCAGGGGCAACGCCTCCTGCAACAACGACGCGCAGGCTCGTGGGTCCTCGCTGAGCTCAACCTGGTGAAGCAGGGGATTTGAGAAGAGAGCAGCCTGCTGATGCCGCAGATCTGGTAAATGTGCCCCGCTACTCATCGGGTGATCCGCTCCTTTCCCAGCGTTGCGATAATTCTATCACAAGTCTCATTGGTTCAACAATATGGGCCAGAATCCGCCCAGAAAGGGCAATCACGCTGCTTCGTGTTTGGTTTGCTTTGTTTGGTTTGTTGATTATGACAGGGAGATTTCTGCTTCATCACCTGATGAGAGGAATCGCCAACACTTCTCTACAGAGCCATTCAAACCCTCCTGAAGGCCCCTGAGCAGATGCAAGAAGTGCCGATTCAATGCGATGGGCGCCAGCTTCAGAACCAAGCTGGAACAACCGCGTCTCAGGGAGTCCAAGTGTTCAGCGGTTAAAGTGCAATATCCACCTTCGTCGCCTGCCTGCGGATGGAAGAATCCAGTGATGGAGCGTCATTGCCTGCGCCATCCCCGCCACTGCCTGCCGATGAAGTTCCATCCTCGGAGACGGGCGGAAAGGAAGAATCAATTGTTACAGAGTCATCGATGCATCTTGTCGGCATCGGCGCATCGGCAGGCGGGCTCGAGGCGCTGCAGCTGCTTCTGGGCAGCCTCGTCAGCGGCGGCAACGTGGCCTATGTCGTGGCCCAGCACCTGTCCCCCGACCACGGCAGCCTGATGGTCGATCTGCTCACGCGGGTCACGGCGTTGCAGGTGCTCCAGGCAGTGGAAGGGGCCGTGTTGCTCCCCGGCACGATCACCGTCTGTTCACCCAATCACGACATCCGCGTGCTGGGGGACCGGGTGACCCTGGCGGAGCCCGAACCGCGCTTCGGCCCCAGCCCCAGCATCGATCGGCTGTTCGAGTCGATCGCCGAGCACTGGGCTGAGCGGGGTGGGGCCGTGGTCCTCTCGGGCACCGGATCCGATGGGGCCCGCGGTCTGAGGGCCGTCCGTGCCGCCGGCGGCCTCACCATCGCCCAGACCCCCGAGAGCGCCCGCTTCGATGGCATGCCCAGGGCCGCCATCGCCATGGGTGGCGCCGACCTCATCCTCGAACCGGTCGCCATCGGTGAACACCTCTGCGACCTGATGCATTCCGGTGACGACTGGGTGGAGCGAGGCCGGCCTCGGCCAGAGGCCGTGAACGTCAGCAGCGCCCTGGAGCTGCTGAAGCACAACAGCGGCATCGACTTCAGCCAATACAAGGATTCCACCCTGCAGCGTCAGCTGTCGCGGCGGATGGGCCTGCGCCAATTGGACACCATGGAGGAGTACCTGCAGCTCCTGACGACCGACAAGCTTGAGTCCTCGGCCCTGGTCCAGAATCTGCTGGTCTCGGTGACGTCCTTCTTCCGGGACCCCGACTCGTTCGCGGCCCTCGGGGAACTGCTGCGGGGCTATGTGGCCCAGCGCACGGGCAGGGATCGCCTCAGGGTATGGGTGCCCGGCTGTGCCACCGGAGAAGAGGTCTATTCCATCGGCATGCTGATCAGCGAGGTCCTCGACCATCCCCAGGATCTGGCCCATTGCATCAAGATCTTCGGCACCGATCTCGATGAGGATGCCCTGGCCGTGGCGCGACGGGCCACCTACCCACCGGCCAGCGTCATGGCGATTCCTGCACACCTGCGGGAGCGGTTCGTTGTCCCTCACAACGGCGAGATGCAGATCTGCGAAGCCCTGCGCAACTGCGTCGTGTTCGCCCGTCACAACGTGGGGATGGATCCCCCCTTTCCGCGCCTGGATCTGATCTGCAGCCGCAACACCCTCATCTACTTCACCCCACCCCTGCAGGAACGGGTTCTGGGCCTGTTTCGCTTCGGCCTGCTGCCCTCCAGCCTGCTCTTCCTGGGGCGGACCGAGTCGCTCGGGATCAGGACCCAGGGGTTCGACGTGGCCGATGCCGAGCACCGCATCTTCTATCGCACCGCGGAGGACCAGCCCAGCCGCCATTCCACGTTCAGCCAGCCCGCCCAACGGTCCGCCCCGCTGTTCAGTCCGGTGGGCCGCATCTCGATCCTGCGGGAAACCGTGGTCGAGGAGCACGTCGCCACCCTCGAAGCCCTGGTGCGCAGCACCTGTCCCCCCTGCGTGGTCCTCGATGAAGCCCACGAACTGGTGGAAGTGATCGGCGATGTCAGCCCCTACTGCCGGCTGCCGGAGGGCCGGATCTCCAGTGCCGCCACCACCTTCCTGCTGCCTGATCTGCAGGCCGAGGCCCGCGCCATGCTGCTGATCGTCCGGGCCGATGGCCAATTGGTCAGAAGCCGGGTGCTGCACCTTCCCGACTTCGCTCTGAGCCTGCAGCTGGAAGCACGGCCCCTGACAGTGAACGAGCGGCAGCTGACGCTGCTGAGCTTTTTTCCTGTGCAGGCCGATGCTCAGGAGCCCGCCAGCAGTGGCGAGCCGGTCACCCGGGGCCCGGACTTCGATCAGCAGATCGCCCGGCTGGAAAAGGAACTCCTCACCAGCCATGACACCCTGCGGCGCTCGATGGCCGACCTGGAGGGGGCCAACGAAGAACTGGAAGCCTCCGCCGAGGAGCTGCAGGCCTCCTCGGAGGAACTGCAGTCGTCCAATGAAGAGCTGGAATCCTCCAATGAGGAACTGCAGGCCACCAACGAGGAACTGGCCACCCTCAACCAGCAGTTGCGGGCCAGGAGCGAGGAGCTGCAGCAGCTCAGCTCCGACCTGGAGAACATCCAGAGCTCCCTGAACCAGGGAATGGTGATCGTCGACCGGGAGCTGCGGGTCACCCGCTACACCCCGCTGGCGGTGCGCGTCTTTGCCCTGGTGGATGGGGACATCGGCCAGCCCCTGCTCGGCATCCCGACCACGGTGTCCCTGCCCGGTCTGCGCTCGGCCCTGGGGGAGGTGCTTGCCGGTGCGTCCCGGCGCAGCATCGAGGCGGTGAACGAGGAGATCGCCTACCTGGCCCAGGTGTTGCCCTACCAGGAACAGGATGGCCAGCGCCGCGGGGCCATTGTCACGCTCACGGACGTGTCGGAACTGCTGGCCCTGCGCACGGCCGCCGAGGCCTCATTGGATTCCTTCTCCAGCCTCACCGATGCCCTCGACGAGGCGGTCTGGAAGCGGGACGAGTCGCTGCATCGCCTCCTCTACACCAGCAAGCGCATCCTGCCCCTGACGGGCTGGACCCCGGCCGAGTTGTTCGCCCATTCGGAACTGCTCGATGACGCCATTGACCCGGCTGATCGCGAGCGGGTGTGGGCCAGCCGCACCCTTAAGGAGGGGGGCTGGTCGGTGGAGTACAGGATCATCCGCCGGGATGGCCAGCGCCGTTGGGTGAAGGAAAACGCCAGGGTGCTCACCGAAGCCATGGAGCGTTACGTGGTCGGCACCCTGGCCGACATCACGGACCAGCGGCAGGTCGAGAAACATGACCAGGACCTCAGCGTTCTGCTCGAGACCCTGATCCACAGCCCCAGCTTCGCCCTGGCGGTGTTCGACGCCAACCAACGGGTGGTGATGGTCAATGGCACCCTTTGCGAACGCATCGGCTTCGATCGAGACAGCCTGGTGGGTTCACCGGCGTCGCTCTTCTGCACCCTGCCGGAGGAGGTGTGGCCGGTCCAGGGCAGCGAGGCTCCGTCCGGGGAGGCGCTGTTGCGGAGCGAGAGCCTCACCCTGCGGCACCGGGATGGCCGCACGATGCAGGCGCCAGCCGAGCTCTGGAGTCTGCCGGCGTCGATGGGGATCGGGACCTTGCTGGTGGTGCTGCCGACGCCTCAGCCTCAGCCCTGATCGGGTCGCAACAGGGCCCTGAGGCGGCGGGCCAGGGCCTCCAGCGGCTCGCCCTGGGGTGGACAGCTGCTGCGCAGGCCCGTGGCCCCATCCATCCAGACCGGATGGCTCCCCTGCCACAGCAGCGGTTGGTCGTCCCCCTGGCACCAGGCGAGGGTGAGGTTGAGCGCGTCGCCGCTGCGGTAGATCTCCAGCTCCAGATCCTCCGCCGGGACCCGCTCCCCCTCGGGTGTGCGGGCCTCCAGGCGCAGGCAGAGGTCGAGGCTCTGCGTCTCGGCGTCCGCCTCCGCTGCCGTGCGACCGAGGCTTGGCACTACCACGGCATGGCGTAAGGGCTTGCGGCAGAGGTCGGCCGCTGCCGCCACCAACCGGCTCAGGTCGGTGTTGGCGCTGCCGATGGCGGACTCAGGCGACGGCATCGATCGCCATCAGCTCCAGCAGGAGGGGGCCAGCCCGGAAGCCTGGATTGTCGGTGCCATCGTCGCCGAACTTCGAGTGCAGGATCTGCAGCCGGGTGATGCGAGCAGAGTCGAAGCGCAGCGGCAGGCCCAGGGGCAGGGCCTCGATCGGCTTGGCCCGGATGGAGGGACGCAGCTGATCAAAGGGAATCCGCAGCCGGCAGGGGCCATCGGCGCTGGTGGCGAAATTGGCCACCCAGCGCACCCCGCCGGGAATCAGTTCGGTGAGGCCTGCCACCCCATCGGCGCAGGCGACGGCCAGCTTGTAGTGGCGGCCATCCCCGCGGAGCTCCAGCTCAAAGGCGGCCGCAGCGGAAAGATCCAGGGGCGGCGAAAACACCGGCGAGCGGCAGCTCACGAAGCCACCGCCCTGCTCCACCACCTCTGCCTCCAAACGCAACCCGCGGCTGCTGACCGTGCAGCTGCCGCTGCTGCGGCCGCCCATCACGGTGTCGTTGAGGGCATGCCAGCCGCTGAAACCATCGCCACTGACGACCTGCATGGTTGTCTCAGCGGGGGGGAAGATCGGCGGCGGCGGCGGCATCGGCGAGGATCACCACCTCGGAAGCCGGCCGCACCAGCCGGGCGGGGGTGCGCTCGGCTGGCTCGCTGGGATCGAGCAGCCGGGCGAGGGCCTGGCGTTTGCCGGCGCCACTGACCAGAAAGATCACCCGGCGGGCGGCCGAGAGCACCGGCGCGGTGAGGGTGATGCGGGGCAGGCCCTTGCCTTCACCGATGGTGACGGGGCGGTCGACCACCCTGGGGGCCGCCGTGCCGGGAAACAGGGAGGCGGTGTGGCCGTCGTCGCCCAGACCCAGCAACATCACATCGAAGCGCGGCAGCAGGCCAGGACAGAGCACTGCCAGCTCCGCCGCGTAGGCCACGGCGCTGGCCTCGGGGCTGGGGCAGTCGGTGGGCACCGGGTGGAACCGGGCCCGGCTGGCGGGCGGCTGGGCCAGCAGGGTTTCGCGCAGAAGGCGGGCATTGCTGGAAGGGTCGTCGGCCGGCACCCAGCGCTCATCCCCCAGGAGCACATCGACCCGCTCCCAGGGCAGGTGCTCGCCCCCCAGGCGGCTGTAGGCCGCCCGGGGGGTTTCGCCACCGGCCAGTGCGATCTGGGCCCGGTCCCGCTCGGCAAGGGCCAGGTCAATGCCGGCGGCAATCTGTTCGGCCGCTTGGCGGGCCAGCTCCTCGGGGTTGGCGGCAACGATCAGGTGATAGCGGGTGCTGGGTTCGGTCAATCGAGCCATTCGGTATGGAACGCGCCGGGGCGGTCCGTGCGTTCATAAGTATGGGAGCCGAAGCAGTCCCGCATCGCCTGCACCAGGTTCTGGGGCAGGCGACCGCTGCGGTAACTGTCGATGTAATCCAGGGTGCTGCTCAGGCAGGGCACGGGGATGCCGGCCAGGGCCGCCCCCGCCACCACCTGGCGCAGGCCGCCCAGGCGCTGGTTGACCTGGGCGGCGAACCAGGGATCCAGCATCAGGTTGGGGAGGGAGGGATTGGCGCCATAGGCGTCCTGGATGCGTTGCAGCAGCCGGGCCCGGATGATGCAGCCGCCCTTCCAGATCTGGCCGATGGCCGAAAAATCGAGGTTGTAGTCGTGGAGTTTCGAGGCCTCCTGCAGCAGGGCCATGCCCTGGCCGTAGCTGGCGACGCAGGCCAGGATGCAGGCATCCCGCAGCGGCGCCATGCCGGTGGCCGGCTCCCCCAGGGGGAAGCTGTGGGGGGCAGGGCCGTGCAGCACCGATTCGGCCGCCAGGCGCTCGCTGCGCAGGGAGCTCAGCACCCGGGCGTTGAGGGCGGCGTAGATCGTGGGCACAGGCACCCCCATCTCCAGGGCGCTGACCACGGTCCAGAGGCCAGTGCCCTTCTGGCCGGCGGCATCGACGATCAGCTCCACCAGATCGCCACCGCTTTCGGGATCCTTGGTGCGCAGGCACACCTCGGTGATCTCCACCAGGAAGGAGGCGAGCTCTTCGGTCTGGTTCCAGCCCCCCAGCACGTCGGCCATGGCATCGCCATCGAGGCCGCCGATGCGCTTCATCAGGTCGTAGGCCTCGGCCAGGATCTGCTCGATGCCGTACTCGATGCCGTTGTGGACGGTCTTGACGAAGTGGCCGGCGCCGCCGGGGCCGATGTAGGCGACACAGGGGCCGTCCTCCACCTGGGCGGCCATCTTGGTCACCAGGCTTTCGATGGCGTCGTAGGCCGCCTTGGTGCCGCCGGGCATCATGCTCGGCCCCTCCAGGGCCCCCTTGGCCCCTCCTGAGACGCCCATGCCGATGTAGCCGAAGCTCTTGCTCTCCAGCTCAGCCGCCCGCCGCTCGGTGTCGGTGTAGAGGGAGTTGCCGCCGTCGATCAGCAGATCACCTTCCTCGAGCAGCGGCGAGATGCTGGCGATGGTGGCGTCCACCGGAGCGCCGGCCTTGACCATCATCAGGATGCGGCGGGGCCGCTCCAGGGCCGCCACGAACTCCTCCAGGGTGGCGGCGCCCACGATGTCCATCCCGGCACCGCGACCGGCCAGGAAGTCCTCGGTCTTGGCGTAGGTCCGGTTGTAGACGACGCTCGAGAACCCGTTTCTCTCGGCGTTGAGGACCAGATTCTCACCCATCACGCCAAGGCCGATGAGTCCGAAATGCGCCTTGCCCATAGGACCGAGGTTCCCTTGATTCGTTGGCAGTGTGGCCAGCGGTCGGCGGCTCGTCGGTCTCCTGGGGAGGGATGTCAGCAACTGCTGGCCCAGCCCTCCCCCCGAAGCAGGCGTCAGATGACCGTGCCGTCAGCGATGGTGCCGTTCTTCACCACCACCACAATGCCGTTGCGGATGTAGAAGTTGAGCTCCGGCCGGTCGGCCTCCTCCACCCGGTCCTTGTTGACGATGGTGACGTCGCGGCCGATGCGCACGTTCTTGTCGAGGATGGCCCCCTTGACCGTGGTGCCGCGTCCCACGCCGATCGGGGTGCCACCCCGCTCGCGCAGCACCAGCCGCTCCTCGGACGACTCGAAGAAGTCGGCACCCATCACCAGGGTGTCCTGGAGCACCACCTCGTCTTCAACCCGGGAGCGGACCCCCAGGACGCAGTGGTGGACGCTGCAGGCCTTGAGCAGGGAGCCTTCGCCGATGATCGACTGGGTGACCTGGGCGTCCTGCAGCTTGCTGGGCGGAAGGTAACGGGGCCGGGTGTAGATGGGGAACTTCTCGTCGTAGAAGGAGAAGGCCGGGTTGGGTTGATCCGTGAGGGCCAGGTTGGCCTCGTAGAACGCCCCGATCGTGCCGATGTCCTCCCAGTAGTCATCGAACAGGAAGGTCTGCAGATGGTCCCCTTCCCCCAGGGAGGTGGGGATGATCTCCTTGCCGAAATCCGTCGACTCCGGATGGCTCCCCAGCAGGTTGAACAGGGTGTTGCGGTTGAAGACGTAGATCCCCATCGACGCCAGGAAGGGCCGCTTGACGGCCTCCTCGGCGGACAGGCCCAGGCTTTCGGTGTTCACCCGCATCGCCTCGAGGGCTGCCCCCGTTGGCTTCTCGCTGAACTCCAGGATGCGGCCATCGGAGGAGGTGCGCATCAGGCCGAAGCCCTCCGCCTGGGCCCCATCCACCGGCAGGGCGCCCACGGTCAGATCAGCGCCGCAATCGATGTGGTGCTGCACGAACTTGCTGTAATCCATCCGGTAGAGCTGGTCACCGGAGAGGATCAGGTAGTGGTCGACGTCCCACTCCTGAAACAGCCATTGGTACTTGCGCACCGCATCGGCCGTGCCTTCGAACCAACTGGGGCTATCAGGGGTCTGCTGGGCGGCGAGCACCTCCACGAAGCCCTGGCCGAAACCGGCCGAAAGGTTGTAGCTCATCGTCAGGTGACGGTTGAGCGACGCGCTGTTGAACTGGGTCAACACGTAGATCTTGTTGATCTCCGAGTTGATGCAGTTGCTGATGGGAATATCGATCAGGCGGTACTTGCCCGCGAGGGGCACGGCGGGCTTCGCCCGCATCTTGGTGAGGGGGTAGAGACGCGTTCCCGCCCCGCCTCCCAGGATGATGGCCAGAACGCGTTTCATGAGCCCAGTCCTCGGTCCTTGGCTGGCCAGACCGTACTGGAGCGTGGTGACGGGGAGCGCGGCGCGGCGGCAACTCGGTTCATGTTCCGTTGCAGTGGTTGGCTGGGCTGGGGACGGTTGATCCCTGGCGCCCGGGGGGGAAGGCTCAGGCCTCCGGTGGGTCGTCGTGAAGCTCGAAGAGGTCCCGAAGCACCCCCATGGACGCCAGTCGCTGCTGACGGGGCTGGGGGGCCCGCAGCTTGGTGACCGGGGTGTGCAGGATCTTGTTGATGATCCCCTTGCTGAGGGCTTCCACCACCTTCCTTTCGCGGGCGGAGAGGTCGGGGCCCATGCGACTCAGGGCCTTCTGGAGCTCCTGTTCGCGGATGTCCTCCAGCTGGAGGCGCAAGCGGTTGACCAGGGGGACCGCCTCGAGGCCGTCCCACCATTCCAGGAACAGGCGCGATTCCTCGGCCAGCAGCCCCTCGGCCTCGGCGGCCATCTCCCGGCGGGCCTCCTGGTTGCGGGCGACCACCTCCTGAAGATCGTCGACATCGAAACTGTCGACACCCGGCAGCTCGGCCGCATCCGCGCTGATGTTGCGGGGCACACCGATATCGATGAGCATCAGGCTGGAGCGGCGGTTCAGCCCCTCCAGACGGCGAGCCGTGATGATCGGCTCCTCGGCGCCGGTGCTGGTGAACACCAGCGAGCAGGTGCTCAGGCAGTGGTCGAGGTCGTCCAGGGGACGGCACTGCACCGGCAGGGTGGGGAAATCGGCCGCCAGGGCTTCCGCCCGGGAGACGGTCCGGTTGAGCACCACCACGCCCCGGCAGCCCTTGGCCTGGAGGTGCTGCAGCAGCAGGCGGGCCATGCGGCCGGCCCCCACCACCGCCACCTGTTCCTGATCCAGGGGGACCAGTTCGTCCCGGCCGCGGGCCTGGCCCACCTTGAGCTGGGCCAGCTCGACGGCCGCGGAGCTGATCGACACCGCCCCGGTGCCCAGGTTGGTTTCGGTGCGCACCCGCTTGCCGGTGCTCACCGCCTGGTTGAGCAGGCGATTGAGGATCGGCCCCACGGAGCGGTGCTCCTGGCCCAGGCGCACCATCTTCTTCACCTGGGAGAGGATCTGCCCCTCCCCCAGCACCAGGCTGTCGAGGCCGGCGGCCACCCGCAGCAGGTGGCCCACGGCCTCCTCGTGGTGGAAGGTGAACAGATGGGGGCGCAGCTCCTCCACCGCCAGTCCGGACTGCTGGCTGAGGAAGTCGCCGACGGCGCTGATGCCCCGTTCGGGATGGCGCAGGAGGGTGTAGATCTCCAGCCGGTTGCAGGTGCTCAGGATCGAGGCCTCGATCACCTGCTCATCCGCCCGCAGCCTCTGGAGGGAGTCCTCCATGGTCTGCTCGGGGATGCTCAGGCGCTCGCGGATTTCCACCGGAGCCGTGCGATGGCTGAGACCGACGACGGCGATGTGCATGGAGGCGGGCTCCGGGGGTCCGGGCTCTGGTGGATTCAGCGCAGGGCGATGCTCTTGGCGCCCTCCTTGATGTGCACCGTATCGGTGAAGCGGGCGCTGCGGTCGTGCGAGCTGATGATCAGGCTGCTGGTGCGGGTGCAGTCGGCCTCAAACACAACGCCCTTGAACAGCAGGCCGGGGGTGATGCCGCTGCCGGCGAAGACGACGTTCTCGCCGGAGGCCAGCTCCTCTGCTTCGTAGACCTTGTCGACGTCGGTGATGCCCATCTCGTTGAGGCGGGCGATGTTGCCCTCCTTGGTGTAGTCGGCCCACTCGCTGGTCTGGGCGACGGCGGGGTCGTATACCAGCTGGCCCTGGAAGTGGCCGCCGAGGCAGCGCAGGGCGGCGGCGGAGATCACACCTTCAGGGGCCGCGCCGATGCCCATCAGGCAATGGGTGCCGGTGCCGGCGAAGCCGCAGGCGATCGCGGCCTGCACGTCACCGTCACTGATCGGCTTGACCCGGGCGCCGGTGGCGCGGATCTCGGCGATCAGGCCCTTGTGGCGGGCGCGGTCCATCACCACGATCACCAGGTCGCTGGCGGGCATGCCCAGGCACTCACTGAGGATGGCGATGTTCTCGGTGGCGCTTTTGCGGATGTCCACCTTGCCCTTGGCGGCCGGCGGCGCCGCCAGCTTCTTCATGTAGAAGTCGGGGGCATAGAAGAGGCCACCGCGGTCGCTGGCGGCCAGCACGGCCATCGAGCCGTCCTGGGCGTTGGCGCAGAGGTTGGTGCCTTCGCAGGGATCCACGGCGAAATCGACGCCGGGACCGGTGCCGCTGCCCACTTCCTCGCCGATGTAAAGCATCGGTGCTTCATCCCGCTCGCCCTCACCGATGACGATGCGGCCCTGCATGGCGATGCTGCCCATGCGGGTGCGCATCGCCTCCACGGCGGCGGCATCGGCTTCGTCCTTCTTGCCGAGCCCTGTCAGGTGGGCAGAGGCGATGGCGGCCTGCTCGACGACTTCGAGCAGTTCCTGGATGAGAGTGCGATCCACAACGGTCCGGCGGGGGGAGGGGCCTCAACGAGGGGCCGGCACGCCGGAGGCGGACCGCAGCCAAAGCGGGGAAAGATCCAGCCGCTGCAAGGCCTCTCGGAGTCGAAGCGGGGCCATCGTATCAGCGCGCCCGGGGGCCGAAGCAGGGCGGCTCCTTACAATTCCTCCATTCTTCCGTTGCGGTGGCCGTCCATGAGCACCAAGCCCCTGGTGATCTCCCCGTCGATCCTTTCCGCCGACTTCTCCCGCCTCGGTGACGATGTCCGCGCCGTCGACGCCGCCGGTGCCGACTGGATCCACGTGGACGTGATGGATGGCCGCTTCGTGCCCAACATCACCATCGGCCCCTTGATCGTCGAGGCCCTGCGACCGGTGACGTCCAAGCCCCTGGACGTGCACCTGATGATCGTCGAGCCCGAACGGTATGTGGCTGATTTCGCCAAGGCGGGCGCCGACATCATCAGCGTCCAGGTGGAAGCCTGCCCCCACCTGCACCGCAACCTGAGCCAGATCAAGGACCTGGGCAAGATGGCCGGCGCCGTGCTCAACCCCAGCACCCCCCTCGACACGCTCGAGTACTGCCTGGAGCTCTGTGATCTGGTGCTGATCATGAGTGTCAACCCCGGCTTCGGCGGCCAGAGCTTCATCCCTTCCCAGGTGGAGAAGATCCGCCAGCTGCGCCGTCTGTGTGATGAGCGCGGCCTTGATCCCTGGATCGAAGTCGATGGCGGCGTCAAGGGCAGCAACGCCTGGCAGGTGATCGAGGCCGGCGCCAACGCCATCGTCAGCGGCTCGGGGGTCTTCGGCCACGCCGACTACGCCGAGGCCATCACCGGGATCCGCAACAGCCGCCGCCCCGAACCGGCCCTGGTCTGAACACATCACACCGTCATCCAGGCCGCCACCCTCAGGGGGACGAGGTCGTCAACGCGCTCGGCCCGTAGACGCGGGGCAACGGGTGGGGAAGGGGGCCGAAGCGGGAGAAGGCCAGTCGCAGTGCCGGTCGTCCGGCGCGAAGGATCTCGACGCTGCCCAGGGACTCCAAGGTCCCCATCCAGGGCACCCAGGAGGCCGGGACAAGCGGCTTGCCTGGTTCTTCCAGGCCGAAGATCACACCGGTTGTTCCCTTGAAGCCACCAGCGGGCTGCCACCAGGCAAACCCCCGGGCGTCAGGGTTGAAGGTGGTGAACCTCGCGTTGTGTCCAGGACCCAGCGCCAGCGATAAAAATCCAGGCAGGTCGTAGCGGGTGCCGGCAATCAGCTGGGCCTGCTGCAGAGCCTTCCAGACGCCAGGGTTGCGCCGCAGATCCCTGCGCAGGCTGTCCGGTGGCATCAGCTGCGTCGAGGTGTCCAGCCCGGCAGGCAACCAGCGGTCGACGATCCCCCAGCGCACCTGCAACGCAAGGATGAGCAGCAGCGGTGGCAGGACCACGGCCGTGCCCCAACCCCCGGCCACCAGCCAAGGCCAGCGGCTGGGCCGTTTCAGACCAGCGAGCCAATCGCCGGCAAGCGGCAGCAGCAGCCACCAGGCCGGCACCAGCCAACTCGCCAGCACATGCATCCGCCCGCTCAAAGCCACGAACACCACCAGTTGCGGCAGCACCAACCAGCGCAGCAGTTGCCTGGGAGCGACGGCTTCATCCTGACCAGATCGGGGCAGCAGGGCCAGCAGCAGCACGACGCCGAGCGTGGGAAAAAGCAGCACCAACTGGGACAGGAGCAGCAGGGGGGGTGAGGCCAGCGAATACGTCACCCCTGCATCGATGCGGCCGCCCTGGAAGAGGAAGGAGACCCAGCCATGGCTCATGTTCCAAAGCCACAGAGGCGCCGACACGGTCAGCCAGACCAGCCCTCCGAAGGCTGGCCAGGGACTGCGGTAGAGGGCCTGCCGCTGGGGTGAGGCAAGGCACCAGCCCAGCAGGGAGAGCAGCACCAGGAAGGAGTGGTACTTCCCCAGGGTCACCAGGCCAAGGATGAAGCCAAGCCCGACGGCCTCAGCGGCTGTGGTGGGAATCACCTTCGGGTGTCGGGATAACCACCAGAGGAGTGCGGCCAGGGCCAGCAGCAGGGGACTGTCCGGAAGCAGCAACACGCCGCCGCAAAGCAGAAGAACTGGACAGAGGCTGCCCAGGATGGCGCTCACCAGTGCGGCGCGCCGACCGAACCAACGCTGTGTCGCCCCGGCCAACAAGACGAGCGCCACGGTGTAGCTCAGAACTGAGGGCAGCCTCAGGGCGAAGATCGACTCCCCCAACCGCTGGCCTGCCCAGGCCCAGAGCCCCACCGCGGCGGGGTGATCGAAGTAGCTGAGATCGAGCTGACGCCCGTAGAAGTTGTAATAAGCCTCGTCGTAGCCCGGGGGCAGAATCGCGGCGAGTGCCAGCCGCAGGACCAATCCTGCGCCGAGCACAAGGGGCAAGCTAGTCACCGAGGAACCAGCCGTAGCTGTGCAGGCCGATGCCGAGCAGGTTGACGCCGATGTAGCAGACGGCGATCACCACCAGGCCCGCGGAGGCCACGATCGCCGGCCGCCGGCCCTGCCAGCCGCGGATGAGGCGGGTGTGCAGGTAGGCCGCATAGACCAGCCAGCAGATCAGGGCCCAGGTCTCCTTTGGATCCCAGCTCCACCAGCTGCCCCACGCCTCATTCGCCCAGACGGCCCCGCTCACCAGACCGACCGACAGCAGCAGGAAGCCGACCGTGATCGTGCGGTAGCTGAGGCTGTCGAGCTGTTCGCTGATGCGGAAGCTGCTGCTGCTCAAGGCCATCGCGCCGGGTCCGTCGCTCGCCAGCTGAGCCTGGCGGAAGCCGCCGCTGCCGATCGAGCTGCCCCGCAGCTCCAGATCCTGGTTTCGGTCAACGAACAGCACGGCGACGGACAGCAAGGATCCCACCAGCAGGGCCGCGTAGCTGACCATGATCACGCTGACGTGCATCACCAGCCAGCTGGAGCGCAACGCCGGCACCAGGGGCGAGGCTTCCTGCAGGCGATCGGGCAGGGCAAAGCTGGCGAACGCGACACAGCCCAGACCCATGGGCGTAGCCGCCGCCGCCACCAGGGGGTTGGGCCAGCTGCGTTCGACCAGCAGCTGGGTGAGGGTGCAGGCCCACGCCAGGAAACAGAGCGATTCGTAAAGGTTGCTGATCGGGAAGTGGCCCGACTCCCACCAGCGCAGCACCAGCTGGGCCGTGAGGCAGAGATTGGCGGAGGCCACCAGGATCCTCACCACCGGGTTGCTGTGGCCGCCGCTGACGGACCAGAAGGCGATGGGCAACACCAGCAGCAGCAGGGCGAAGGCCGCAAGTCCAAGACCGATGACCGGATCGTTCACCAGGGGAGTGGATCGAAACCGACCCACTCTGCCGTGTCATCAGGCGGGTGGGGCCTCAGCGGCTGGCCTGACGCAGCAACCAGAGCCCGCCGGCCAGGCCGATGAACACCGGCAACCACGCCGCCATGAAGGGCATCAGGGTTCCCGTGATCCCCAGGGAGCTGAAGATGAAGGACATCAGGTAGTAGCCGAAGATCAGCAGCACGCTGATGCCGAAACCCTGGCTGCGGCTCGTTCGAGAGTTGGGCCGCACCCCCAGGCTGCTGCCGATCAATCCGAAGACCAGACAGATGGCAGGGAATGCGAACTTCTCCTGGATGCGCACCCGTAACCGTCGCGCCTCCTTGGTGTTGTTGGCCTCCAGCAGCAGCCGCTCCGCTGTAAGGGCCTGCCCAACGGTCATGGTGCTGGCATCGGTGGGCAGCTGGGCCACCTCGATCGGATCGCGGGTGAAGGGATAGAGGTAGCGGTCGAAACTGGCGGAGGTGGTGGTGCCGCTAGCGATGTCGATGTTGGTGATGCGGCCCTTGTTGAACTCCCACATGCCCTGCTCCTCATTCCACTCTCCGGTCAGCGCCGTGAGCATCTGCCGATAGCCGTGGCGTGAAAAGTCGAGCAGGGTGACATCGAGCATGACGCCCTTGCGGAACTGGCGGGCGTGGAAGATATGGGTGAGCCACTTCGACGTGTCGCCATTCGGCAACTTGACATCGGTGAAGCGGGAATAGAGGGCGTTGTCGCTTTGCTCGGTGGCGATGGCCTTGCCCAAGGCCCGCTCCAGGCTGTTGGTCGCCTCCAGGTTGGCCCGAGGCACGATCGCGTCATTGAAAACGAAGGTGAGCAGGCTCATCACCAGGGCCAGGGCCATGGCTGGCAACACCATGCGCCGGGTGCTCACCCCCACGCTGCGCAGGGCTGTCAGCTCGCTGCTCCCCGACAGTCGGCTGTACGCCAGCAGGGTGGCCATCAGCGTGGCCATCGGGAAGGAGAGCACCAGGAAGGAGGGCAGTCGCAGCAGCAGCACCTTCACGGCCGCCAGCACCGGCAGGCCGGACTCGGCGACCCGTCGCACCAGTTCGAACACAGCTCCCACCGAAAGGGAGACGGCGGTGAAGGCGGCGATGCCAAACAGCAGGGGGCCCAGCAGCTCCTGCAGCAACCAGCGATCCAGCAGGGGCAGATCCCGCCAGCGTGGCGGGGTTCGCCGCCAGTCCCGCAGTCGCTCGCGGCTGGGCAGTTGCAGCCAGGTGGGACGCTTCTCCAGCAGAGCTCCCTTCACAACTGAAAGCCCTCGCCAAGGTAATGACGCCTGACCAGGGGATCGTTGGCCACTGACAGGGAGGGACCGGACGCCAGGATCTTGCCATCGGCAAGGATGTAAGCCCGGTCGGTGATCGCCAGGGTCTCCCGCACGTTGTGATCGGTGATCAGGACCCCCATCTGACGATTGCGCAGGCTGTCAATCAGGGCCTGGAGGTCGGCCACGGCCATGGGGTCCACCCCGGCGAAGGGTTCGTCGAGCAGCAGGTAGCGGGGACCCTGGTTCCCCACCGCCAGGGCCCTGGCCACTTCGCAACGGCGCCGCTCCCCGCCGGAGAGCTGATAGCCAAGGCGATACTGAAAGCTGCCCAGATGGAAGTCGTTGATCAGCTCATCGAGCCGCTGGCGACGCCCGGCCGGCTCCGAGCCGCTCTCCTGCAAGGCCAGCATCAGGTTGTCGCGGACGCTGAGCTGACGGAAGACGCTCGCCTCCTGGGGGAGGTAACCGATGCCCAGCCTGGCCCGGCGCGGCATCGGCAGATGGGCGACGGAATCCCCATCCAGGAGAACCTCACCGCAGTCGGGCCTGAGCAGCCCGGTGATCAGGTTGAAGGTCGTGGTCTTGCCAGCCCCATTCGGACCCAGGAGCCCCACCACCTCACCGGGCTGGAGGTCCAGGCTCACGTCGCTCACCAGGGGACGACCTGCGAGGGTGATGGCCACCCTCTCCAGTACCAGGCTCACGGCTTGGCGATGGCAGGCTTGCCAGGGGCCGGCTTGCCATTGCCTTGCTGCTGCAGACGGAACTTGCTGAAGACCTGCTTGCCGGCCGGCGGTTCCGCCACCATGCGTTCACTGTCCAACTGGTACACCAACTTCTCGGCCCGCAGCCGTTGGCCGTCGTTGTCAATCACATCGACATCGCCGGTGAGCACCAGGCGCCCTTCATTGCTGAAGTACTGGGCCTGGCGCGAGGTTGCTGTCATGCCGCGGTCGGCATAGACAATGCGCACGTTGCCGGTGGCGGTGACGATGCCGTTCTGATTATCGGCCTGCTGCTTGTCGGACTCGATCGTGACCATGCCCGTGGCGGGTGCTTTCGCCCTGGCGGCCTGGGCCGTTTCTGCTGGTGCCTGGGCCGCGACAGGGCGCGGCGGAATCACCTGCACAGCAGCGGCGGCCAGCCCTGCGGCGAGCACGAACAGGAGTGGGCGTTGGGGCAGGGTCAAGGTGGAAATCGTTGAGGCCTTGAGTGTGCTCAATGTACCGGCGACGTGCCCGTCCCTCGCGCCAGTTCCAGGCGCGGCAGGGGCAGGGAACCCAGATCGCCCTGCTGCTGCAGGGCGTTCAGGCGCTGTGCCGCCAGCTGGCGCAGGGGAACCAGGGCCAGACCGAGGGCGTCATCGTCGCAGTGGCGCAGCCGCCCCAGGCCTTCGCCCATCAACACCGTGGCGCCCCGTCGGTTGTCCCTCTCCAGGTGAAGCTCTGCCACGGCGATCTGAAGCAGGCCCTGCAGAACCGGGCGCATGGGTCCCTGGGTCTCATGCCAGAGCTCTTCGAAACCGTCGTGGCAGGCGTACCAGTCGGCGGCGTTGAAGTGGGCCACCGCCTGTTGCAGGCGGTGATCGGCCTGCAGCAGGGTTTCCTCGTCGACCGGCACAGAGCCGCCGCTCAACGCTTGGCGGCTTTCTTCACCGGCATCTTGCGCAGACGGATCGACTCGGGCGTGACCTCGAGCATCTCGTCAGGACCGATGTACTCCAGGGCCCGCTCCAGGGTCATCTGGATGGGGGACTGCAGGGTGTCGAGCACCTCGGCGCCGGCCGAGCGGATGTTGGTGACCTGCTTGGCCTTGCAGACGTTCAGTTCGAGATCGGGCGGACGATTGTGCTCACCGACGATCATCCCCTTGTACACCTTGGTGCCGGGGGTGATGAAGAACTGGCCCCGATCCTCAGCCCCCTTGAGGGCATAGAAGGTGGCGGTGCCCTCCTCGAAGGCGATCAGCACGCCATTGCGGCGGGCATCGAAGTCCCCCTGCATGCGGCGATAGTCGAGGAAGGAATGGCTCATGATTCCTTCGCCACGGCTGGCCCGGATGAACTCACCCCGGAAGCCGATCAGGCCCCGGGACGGCACCACGAATTCCAGCTGGGTGCGCCCATCACTGGTGGCCTCCATGTTCTGCATTTCGCCCTTACGAATACCCAGCTTCTCGATGCAGCTGCCCACCGCTTCCTCGGGCACGTCCATCACCAGGGTTTCGAACGGCTCATGGGGCGTTCCGTCGATGGTGCGGAAGATCACCTGGGGCTGGGACACCTGGAACTCAAAGCCCTCGCGGCGCATCGTCTCGATCAGGATGCCCAGGTGCAGCTCACCCCGTCCGCAGACGGAGAAGCGGTCGGGGGAGTCGGTGTCCTCCACCCGCAGGGCCACGTTGGTGAGCAGTTCACGCTGCAGGCGATCCCGTAGCTGACGGCTGGTGACGAACTTGCCCTCCTTGCCCGCGAACGGCGAGTCGTTGACCACGAAGGTCATCTGCAGGGTGGGTTCATCCACCTTGATCAGCGGCAGGGCCTCGGGATGATCGGGGCAGGCGATGGTTTCGCCAATGTTGACCTCATCGAAACCGGCCACGGCCACCAGATCACCCGCCCTGGCTTCGGGAATCTCCACCCGCTGCAGCCCCTGGAAGCCCAGCAGCTTGCTGATGCGGCCCCGTTTGATACTGCCGTCGTCGCGGATGAGGGCAACGCTCTGGCCGCCGACGATGGTGCCGTTGTGGACCCGGCCGATCATGATCCGACCCAGGAAGTCGGAGTAATCGAGCGTGGTCACCTGCAGCTGCAGGGGCTTGGTGGGATCCCCCACCGGCGGCGGAACATGCCGGAGAATGGCATCAAACAGCGGCTTCATGTTGTCGCTCTCGGTGGCCATGTCGGGCTTGGCGTACCCGGCCATGCCGCTGCCGAAGAGATAGGTGAAATCGCACTGGTCGTCGTCGGCTCCGAGCTCCAGGAACAGGTCCAGAACTTTGTCGACGGCCTGCTCGGGATCAACACGGGCCCGGTCGATCTTGTTGACGAAGACGATCGGCCGCAGTCCCTTTTCGAGTGCCTTCTTGAGCACGAAGCGGGTCTGGGGCATGGGGCCTTCGTTGGCGTCCACAATCAGCAGACAGCCATCGACCATGCCGAGCACCCGCTCCACCTCACCACCGAAATCGGAGTGACCGGGGGTGTCGACAATGTTGATGCGAATGCCGTTGTAATCCACGGCCGTGTTCTTGGACAGAATCGTGATTCCCCGCTCCCGCTCCAGATCGTTGGAATCCATCACACAGGTGGGCACCGCTTCGCCTTCGCGGAAGATGCCGGACTGCTCGAGCAGGGCATCCACCAAGGTGGTCTTGCCGTGGTCGACGTGGGCGATGATCGCGATATTGCGTATCGGGGCGCCTTTGATGTCGCCGCTCATGGGGATGTCGTCCTGCGATGGTGGGGGAAAGGGTTCGACGGAATCGAATCGACGCAGATCGTTTCCTGGGAAACGAGAGGTTGATGGCGAAACGAAGAAGGCATGTCGCTGCCAACGGGCCAAGAAAGTAGGCCGCTAAAAAAGGGCCGCTGTGATGGGGCCAACCTGCGCTCTGACGCTTCGTCTGGATTTTCGGTGAAACCCTGACGCGCCGGCCCGGTTGGACATGTGGCGAACGTTGAAGCGAATCTTGATCCTACTCCCACCCCCTCCAGCCATCCCTGCGGCGGGTCTCCGAACCCCCTGGGTCAGCGGGCCAGCCGCTGGGCCGGCTCGAACATCTCCAGGGCCTCAGTGGATCCCTCGAAGCGCCAGTGCCACGGCTCATAAATGACGCCTTGGCGGTTGCCTTGCGGAAAGGAACGCACGAAATGGAAGCGGGCGGCATGGCGATCAAGCCAGCGGTAAGCCTCGGTGCCCTCAAAGCTCTCCCTGAGGTTGGTGGCCGGCAGACGGCCGTCGCCCAGGTCCACCGCAAAGCCGGTGCTGTGCTCGGAAAAGCCAGGTGGAGCACTCACCCGAGCCCGGTCGGCGGAGGTCTGGTTGCGCTCAGCTTTGACATCAAAGAACAGCTGCTTCTGAAGATCAACGCTGCGGTAGGCACTCAGGACAGTGAGGGAAATGCCATCGGCATCGGCGGCATCCCGCATGGCATCCAGGGCTCGGGCCGCCTCCGGCCGCAACAGCAGACCTGGTGCCATCGCCACCAAATCCTCGGGTTTGGCCTCGGGATAGGGGAAATGGCCCAGCAAGCGCCCATCCGGCCCCAGACGGGCCGCAAGCCCCGGCACGGGCGCGGGGGTGATCAGGCTGCGGAGTGGCCCGAGCAGCAGCAGCACGGCTCCACCGGCCAGCAGGGCACTCGTGATTAGCACCAGGACCAGACGCCTGGGGAGGGAAGCCTGCCGGCGAGGACGGGGCGTGGTGCGCCTGGCCAGCGGGATGTCGTCGAACCCTGGGGCGGACACTCCCGCAGCTGCAAGCCGGCACCGATCTTAGGTGGGGGCTCATTTCAGTGGTTTTTCTACCGGACGGATGCCCGCCCGGCGGTGTTAGCTTCCACGCCACATCCCAATGGCAGAGCAGGTTTCAAGATGTTGCGAGTGGCAGTCGTGGGCGGCGGCCCCAGCGGTTCCTGTGCTGCGGAAGTTCTCGCCAAGGCAGGCATCCAGACCTGGCTGTTCGAGCGCAAGCTCGATAACGCCAAACCCTGTGGAGGCGCGATTCCCCTCTGCATGGTTGAGGAGTTCGACCTTCCGGACTCGATCATCGACCGCAAGGTGCGGAATATGCGGATGATCTCCCCCTCCAACAGGGAGGTGGACATCCACCTGGAGAACAGCAACGAGTACATCGGCATGTGCCGCCGGGAAGTCCTCGATGGCTACCTGCGCAACAGGGCCGCTGAACTGGGTGCCCAGCTGGTCAATGGCCTGGTGCAGAGCATCGACACCGGCAGCCAGCGTCAGGGCCCCTACACCCTCCACTACGCCGACTACTCCTCCGGCGGCCCCACCGGCGAGCTGAAGACCCTCGAGGTGGATCTGATCGTCGGGGCCGACGGCGCCAACAGCCGGGTGGCCAAGGCCATGGATGCAGGCGACTACAACGTGGCGATCGCCTTCCAGGAGCGCATCCGTCTGCCCGCCGAGGAGATGGCCTACTACGAGGATCTCGCGGAGATGTACGTCGGCACCGATGTGTCGCCTGATTTCTACGCCTGGGTCTTCCCCAAGTACGACCACGTGGCGGTGGGCACGGGCACGATGCAGGCCAACCAGTCGCTGATCAAGGGACTCCAGAAAGGCATCCGCGCCCGGGCCAGCCGGCGTCTGCTGCGCGGCGAGGTGATCAAGGTGGAAGCCCACCCGATCCCCGAGCACCCCCGCCCCCGGCGTGTGGTGGGCCGCATGGCCCTGGTGGGGGACGCGGCCGGTTATGTCACCAAGAGCTCCGGTGAAGGCATCTACTTCGCCGCCAAGAGTGGCCGCATGTGTGCCGAGGAGATCGTGGCCGCCAGCGCCTCCGGCAGCCGCATTCCCACCGAAAAAGACCTCAAGGTCTACATCCGCAAGTGGGATCGCAAGTACGGCGCCACCTACAAGGTGCTGGAGCTCCTTCAGAACATCTTCTACAGCAACGATCCTGCCCGTGAGGCGTTCGTGGAGATGTGCGATGACAAGGACGTGCAGCGCCTCACCTTCGACAGCTACCTGTACAAGCGGGTGGTGGCGATGAACCCCTGGCAGCAGATCAAGCTGACCGTGCTCACCCTGGCTGCGGTGCTCAGGGGGCAGGCCTTGGCACCAGCCGGCTACAAGCCGGTGCCCAGTGCCGTGCGCTCGGCCGAGGAGGCGGAAGCGATTTTCCTGGCCGCAGAACCGCGCTCGTCGATGAAGCCCTCGGGGGTTCACGCCACGACCCCGTCAGTGGATCCCCAATCCGGAACCGATTCCGCCAAGGAACCCGAGCTGGTGGCCAAGTGATGGCGCCCTCAGGCCAGAGTTTCACTCTTGTCTGAGGGCGCCTCGATGCGATTCACCAGGAGTTTATCGACCCTGTTGCCATCCATGTCCACGACCTCAATGCGCAGGTCTTCCCAATCGAATCCTTCTCCAGCCTGGGGGATGTGTTCGAGGAAGTGCATCACGAATCCTCCGAGGGTCTGATAGCCGCCGCTGATCTCTTCTGGCAGGGAGGCTTTCATGACCAGGTCCTTGAAGTCGGCGATGTCGAGGGCACCATCGAGGAGCCAGGAACCATCCTGGCGAACGATGATCATGGGATCTTCCTTGTCCCTGGCGGAGGACAGATCACCCACGATCGCTTCCATCATGTCGTTGAGGGTCACCAGTCCCTCGATGCCGCCGAATTCATCGGTGACCAAAGCGATGTGGACCCCACTGGTCCGGAATTGCTCGATCAGCTTCAGTGCTCTGGTGCTTTCGCCCACGTAAAGAGGCGTGTGAAGGAAGGACTCGATCTCCCGTGGCCCATCGGTGAGCTGGGCCGCCAGAAAGGTGCGACCGCGGACCACGCCCACACAGGCGTCCAGGCTGTCGCGCGCAACGGGGTAAAGGGAATGGTTGGCCCGAATCACAAGATCGAGGTGGGACTGGGAGGACTCGGAGAGATCCAGCCAGCAGATTTCAGTTCGGGGCGTCATGATCGCCTTCACCGGCCGATCGGCCAGGCGAAACACCCGCTCCACCATGGCGTGCTCCGCCACGTCGAACAGGCCTGATTCCGTTCCCCTGCGCAGCAGGGTCCGGATCTCGTCTTCGGTGATCTCCGGCTCGCCGTTCTCGCCGATGCCCATCAAGCTGAGCAGCCGATCGGTGGAAGAGCCGAGCAGATGGGCCAGGGGAGCCATCCAGCGTGACAGGGTCCGCATGGGCGGTGCCACCAGGCACGCGAAGCGCTCCGGATCACTCAGGGCGATGCGCTTGGGGACCAGCTCCCCCAGCACCAGGGAAAGAAAGGTGATCAACGTCACCACGATTCCCAGGGCCAGAGGTTCGGCCCAGGGCCGCAACGGGGGCACCGCCTCCAACAGCGGCCGCAGCGACTCGGCCAGCCGTGAGCCGCCAAGGGCGCCACTGAGGATGCCGATCAATGTGATGCCGATCTGCACCGTCGAGAGGAAATCGTTGGGCGATCGGATTAGTTTCAGAGCCACTTCCGCCTTCGGGTCGCCAGCTTCCGCCTGGTGCTCAAGGCGCAGTCGCCGAGCCGACATCATCGCCAACTCCGAACCGGAAAAGATCCCGTTGATCAGGATCAAAAGGACAATCAGAACACCATCGAACAGCATCGGCAATTCCAGTGATGGCCCCTCGGCCGGCAAACGGATCGAAAGGACAAGTTAGGTGACAACGGCTGAAGCTCCCTGGCGAGAGCCCTTTCTCTGGAAGCTTCCTAGGCTCCCCATCCAGCGGATTCACGTCAGGCGTCCAATCCGTCTGCCCAGCCCCAAACCCTTGCGACCTTCCACCCGATGCATTGGCAGCCCCTGGGCGAGCGGAACCGACAGCCTGAGTGGATGGATCAGATCGGCATCGACGCCGCTGCCCACGATCAAGCCCTCAGAGGGCTGCGACGGATCAATGCCTTCAGCGGTGCAGCGGGGTCCCTGTTCAGCCCGATCAAGGCCCTGGCCGTCGCACTCGACCACTCCCGCCCCCTGAGGATTCTGGACGTCGCCTGCGGCGGCGGTGACAACACCATCGCCTTGGCGGAGCGTTGCCGAAAGGAAGGTCTGGCGGTGCACATCGACGGCTGCGATCGCAGCCAGCAGGCGGTGGCCATCGCCAGCCGCCATGCCGCCGGCACCCCCCTGAGCGGAACGTTCTTCCAGGCCGACGCCCTGGACGATCCCCTGCCGCCTGATTACGACGTCATTCTCTGCAGTCTGTTTCTGCATCATCTCGATGAAGACGCCGCCGTCGACCTGCTCCGCCGCATGGGCCAGAGCTGCCGGCATCTGGTGCTGGTGAACGACCTGATCCGCAGTCCCCTGGGCTATGGACTGGCCTGGGTGGGTTGCCGGCTGCTGAGTCGCTCGCCGATCGTCCATTTCGATGGACCCGTTTCGGTGCAAGGGGCCTTCCGGATGAAGGAGGCGCTGGATCTGGCTTGCCGGGCCGGCCTTGGGGGGGCCAGCATCCGACGCAGCTGGCCCGAGCGCTTCCTGCTCAGCTGGCGCCGTCCTGACCTCTCACCAGAGGCTCCATGAGGGCTCCGGAGTGGGACGTGATTGTGCTCGGGGCAGGACCCGCCGGCGCCCTGGCAGCCCACCAGCTGGCCAGGCAGCGGCTGCGGGTGCTGCTGGTGGACAAGCGGGCCTTTCCCCGCTGGAAGGTCTGCGGCAGTTGTCTCAACGGGGTAGCCCTCAGGGCGCTGGAGGAGGCAGGCCTGGGGGGGCTGGTGGACCGGCTGGGCGGCGTACCCCTTGTCCGGCTGCGTCTGGGATTGCAGGGCCATCAAACGGAGCTGGAACTTCCCCTGGGCCGGTCCTTATCCCGCGGCTGCCTCGACCTGGCGCTCTGCGAGGCCGCGGTGGCCGAAGGAACGGTGTTTCGGATGGAGACCGAAGCCACGGTGGCTGACCCTTGCCCGGGCGGCCGGCAGGTGCGGCTGCGCAGCGGCACCGCGTCTGAAACCACCAGCGCCCGGGTGGTGCTGGTGGCGACCGGCTTGGGTAGTCCAGGTCTGAACCCTGCCATCCCGATCCAGGCCAAGGTCCAGGCGCGCTCCCGAGTGGGTGCCGGCTGCCAGGTGGACGCCGGCGCGAGCCGTTATGGCCGGGGCACCATCCACATGGCCATCGGCCGTCATGGCTACGTGGGTCTGGTCCGTACCGAAGCCGACGAACTCAACCTGGCAGCGGCCTTCGACCGAACCCATCTGATCACGGCGGGAGGTCCGGCCGTCGCCGCCGCAGAGGTGCTGGCGGAGTCTGGTTTCGATCCTCTCCCCCAGGCGTCTGGAGCCGCCTGGTTGGCCACCCCAGCCCTGACCTTCAGCAGCAGCCCGCCGGTGGCCGAGCGGCTGCTGCTGCTGGGGGATGCCGCCGGGTACGTCGAACCCTTCACGGGCGAGGGCATGGGCTGGGCCCTGCTGGGGGCTCTGGCGGCGGTGCCACTGGTCCTGCAGGGACAGCAGCAATGGAGCAGGGAGCTGGAAGAGCAATGGGTCCGCCGTCACGCCCAGCTGATTGGATCACGCCAGCGCCTCTGCCGTGGTTTGGCCTTCGCCCTGCGCCGCCCTGGCCTCAGCCGCGCTCTCCTGGGGGTGGTGGAACGCTGGCCGGTCCTGGCCGCCCCCCTTCTGCACCCCTGCGATGGCGCCAGCCTGAAACCGCTGATCCCCGAGCCATGTCCCTGACCATCCAGGGCCTGGGAACGGCCCTGCCTCCCGGGCGCATTGCCCAGGGCGATGCCGCCGCCATTGCGGCCCAGGTGGCCCTGCCCAGCCAGGTCCCCTCCCCAGGCCAGAGACGGCTGCTCGAGACCCTGCATCGCCGCTCGGGTGTCGCCAGCCGCCACAGCGTTCTGCTTGATCCGCCCGGCAGCGACCCCAGGCAAACCTTCTTCGGAGCCACCAGCCCCGGCACCGGCGAGCGGATGCGGCGCTACGCCCGAGAGGCGCCGCCCCTGGCCCTGCGGGCCGTCCAGGCGGCCCTCGAGCAGGCCCAGGTCCCTGCGGAGCGAATCACCCATCTGGTCACGGTGTCCTGCAGCGGCTTCAAGGCCCCCGGCGTCGATCTTGCCCTGATGGCCGCCCTGCCGCTGGACGCCGGCCTGGCCCGCACCCACGTGGGCTTCATGGGTTGCCACGGCGCCCTCAACGGGTTGAGGGTCGCGGCGGCATTCACCGCTGCCGAGCCGGAAGCCTGCGTCCTGCTTTGTGCCGTCGAGCTCTGCAGCCTGCATCTCCAGTACGGCTGGGATGCGGAGAGGATCGTGGCCAACACCCTCTTCGCCGATGGGGCCGCCGCCCTGGTGGTCACCGGTGAGCCGCCGGCAGAGGGTGCGCCGGCAAAGGCGCCGCTGGGGCGGTGGATCGCCAGCGGCTCCCTGCTGGTGCCAGACAGCGCCGAAGCCATGTCCTGGGAGATCGGGGACCACGGTTTCGCCATGGGCCTGTCTCCGCAGGTTCCTGATCTGATCGGCGCGCATCTGCGGCCCTGGCTGGAGGGGTGGTTGGCCGGCCATGGGCTCACGCCCGCCGCCATCGCCTCCTGGGCCGTGCATCCCGGCGGACCTCGCATCCTCTCGGCCGTCACGAAGGGCCTTGGGCTCGATCCAGAGCTGATCGAACCTTCGCGGTCGGTGCTGCGCGACTACGGCAACATGTCGTCCCCGACCCTGCTGTTCATCCTCGAGCGGTTGCGGCGCAGCGGAGCCCCCGGGCCCTGCCTGGCCATGGCCTTCGGACCAGGGCTGTGCATCGAGGTGGCCCTGCTGGAGTGATCCAGGCCCCAGGCGCCTCAGCCGCCCAGGCGTCCGAAATCCGCGAGCACAGCGGCCTGGTTGCGCAGCACAGCCAGCAGCCGCAGCCGGTTGCGGCGCACCTCGGGCTCGTCGCACATCACCATCACGCTCTCGTCGCCATCGAAGAAGGCCGCCAGGGTGGCGCCGCTCTCCCCCAGCAGGCGGGCGAGGGGCTCGTAGCGAGCGGTTCCGCCGGCAGCGGCATGCAACGCCAAGCGCTCCAGCACCGCCAGGACAGCGGCCTCACTGGGAGACCCGAACAGCGACGGGTCCACCACCCCGACCGGGCTGAGCACGTCGGCGGCCAGATCGGCGTGCTCGGCAAGACGGGAGGCCCGTTGCACCACCGCCTGCACCAGGGGCAGGCGCTCCTTTGCCCGCAGGCGCCGCAGCAGCTCCACCCGGGCCCGGGCATCGGCCGGATCCCGCAACAGCCGCTCAAGCGCAACGCCCTCGCCGGCCACCGCCTGGACCAGATCGGTGCCAAAGCCCTCCTCCTCCAGCAGGCTGGCGAGGCGCTGACGCAGGAAGTCGAGCAGGTCGGCCGCCAGGGCCGGTGGCTGGATCTCCAGGGCGGGCAGCAGCCCCTGCCAATGGGCCGTCGCTTCGGCCACCAGAGCCACCAGATCGAGCGACCAGTCCCGATCCCAGAGGATCTGCAGCACCCCGTTGCCGGCACGGCGCAGGGCATAGGGATCGGAGGAGCCGCTGGGCCGTTCGCCCCTGGCGAAGATGCTGAGCAGCAGCTCCAGGCGCTCGGCCAGGGCCAGCAGGGCCCCCGCCTCCGAACCCGGCAGGGCATCGCCGGCGCCGCGGGGCTGATAGTGCTCCAGCACCGCCAGGGCCACGGCGCGGGTTTCCCCTTCCGCCAGCAGGTACTTGGCCCCCATGACGCCCTGCAGCTCAGGGAATTCCCCCACCATCTGGCTGACCAGGTCGTGCTTGCACAGGGGAGCGGCCCGGCGGACAGCGGTGGCGACCTCCTCAGCGATCTCCAGGCTGCGACAGAGCAGATCGGCCAACCAGGCGAGACGCCGGCTGCGATCGGCCAGGCTGCCCAGTCCTTCGGCGAAGGTGACCCGGTCGAGGGCCTCCACCCGCCCGGCGCTGCTCTGACGGCGATCCGCCGCCAGGAAGAAGGCTGCGTCCGCCAGCCGCGCCCGCAGCACCCGCTCGTTGCCGCGCTGGATCGTGCCGGAGGCGGCGGCAAGGCCATTGCAGATGCACAGGAAGCGCGGCATCAGCACCCCCTCCGCCACCAGGGCCAAGGGATCGCCCGAGGCCCCCGAGAGGCGCAGGGGCACGTAGCGCTGGTGGGAGCGCATCACCGTGCTGAGCACCTCCGGGGGTAAGGCCAGAAAATCGGCATCGATGCGGCCTTCGATCAACCGGGGGGATTCCACCAGGTCGACCAGCTCGTCGAACAGGGCCTCGGGCAGATCCAGCTCGGCCCCGGCGCGTTTCGCTGCCTCCTCCAGCTCACGGCGGATCGTCCGGCCCCTGGCCTCCCGATCAACCTGCACATCGGCAGCCTCCAGGGCCGCGGCGTAGGCCCCGGCCGACGGGATCACCACCACGCCTTGATGCAGACGGTGGCCGCGACTGAGGCGGTCACTGGCCAGGGGTGGATCCACGTCGGTGAGCTGCACCGGAACCACTGCCCCATCCAGCAGCGCCACCAGCCAACGCAGGGGCCGGCTGAAGCGGCCGTCGCCGTCCCCCCAGCGCATGAAGCGCCGCCCCTGCAGGGACCGTATCCAGCCGGGGATGCAGCCGGCCAGCACCGCCTCGGAGGAGCGGCCAAGCTCGGTGGTGCGGGCGAACACGAAGGGACCCTTGTCGGTCTCGCGGATCTCCAGTTGCTCAGGGGCGCAGCCGCAGCGCCGGGCGAAGCCCAGGGCGGCCGGGGTGGGCTGGCCATCGCGGAACGCCTGCTGGGCCGGTGGGCCCTTGCGGTCTTCGATCAGATCCTGCTGGCGCTCGGGCAATCCAGCGATGGTCACCGCCAGCCGGCGGGGGGTGCCGCTGGCCCGGAGGCTGTCCCAGGACAGGCGGGCCTCCTGCAGATCCCTGGCCACGATCGCCTCCAGCTGGGGCTGGGCCAGGCGCACGAAATCGGCCGGCAATTCCTCGGTTCCGATCTCCAGAAGAAAGGTGGCCATGCGGTGGGGCGGGCAGGACGCGACTGTATGCAAAGGGGGGACATGGCGATCGGCGCCGGCGGACGAACACGTCCCGTTCGCTAGTTTCATTCCAACAACCCTTCTGCATGCCGATGTCCTCGACGACGGTCGCCGACAGCACGTCGCTCCCATCGGCCTCCCCCACCAAACCTCCCACCAAACAGGAGGCGCTGAAAGCCGGCAGCGGCCACCTGCATGATCCGCTGGCCACCGAACTGGGCAACGCGCTGCCCAGCTTCACCGATCCCGCCGTCCAGATCCTCAAGTTCCACGGCAGTTACCAGCAGGACGACCGGGACAACCGTCGCAAGGGGGCCGAAAAGGACTGGCAGATGATGCTGCGCCTGCGCAATCCCGGCGGCCGCATTCCCACATCCCTTTATTTAGCCCTCGATACCCTCGCCGATCGGCTGGGCAATGGCACCCTGCGGATCACCACGCGCCAGGCCTTCCAGATGCATGGCGTGCTGAAGACGGACCTCAAGGAAGTGATCGGCGGCATCGTACGGGCCCTCGGCTCGACGCTGTCGGCCTGTGGCGACATCAACCGCAACGTGATGGCCCCGGCCGCTCCCTTCGAGCGCGACGGCTACCCGGAGGCCCGTCTGCTGGCGGATCGCATCGCCGACCTGCTGGCACCCCAGGCGGCCGAGGGCTCCTACCTGGACCTCTGGGTGGACGGTGACCTGAGTTACCGCATCAAGCCCAAAGGACCCGTCAAGAAGGCGCGCCAACTGCAGGAGAGCGGTGCCGTATTCAGTGGGGATTCGGCCGAACCCCTCTACGGCTCCACCTACCTGCCGCGCAAGTTCAAAGTGGCCGTCACCGTTCCCGGTGACAACTCCGTCGACCTGCTGACCCAGGACATCGGCCTGGTGCTGTTCAGCGATCCCTCCGGCCGCCCCCTGGGTTGCAACGTCTACGTGGGCGGTGGCATGGGGCGGACCCACAACAAGGAGGAGACCTTCGCCCGCACGGCCGATCCCCTCGGTTATGTGGCCGCCGCCCATGTGCTGGAACTGGTGCAGGCAATCGTGGCCCTGCAGCGCGACCACGGCGACCGGGAACAGCGTCGCCATGCCCGGATGAAGTACCTGATCCACGATCGCGGCGTGGACTGGTTCCGCACCGAACTGGGCCGTTACTTCCCCCATCCGATCAAGGGGCTGCGCCGCGAACCGACCGCCGTCCTCACCGACTACCTGGGCTGGCACCGCCAGTCGCCGGGCCTGTGGTTCGTGGGTCTGCCCGTGCTCTGTGGACGCCTCCAGGGAGACCTCAAGACCGGCCTGCGCCGTCTGATCGAGACCTACCAGCTGGATGTGCGGCTCACCCCCAACCAGGACCTGCTGCTGTGCAACATCGGCAGCGCCCAGCGGGCATCGGTGCGGGAGGCGCTGGCGGCACTGGGTCTCAGCAGCCCTGAGGCCCCGCCCGCCCTGGCCCGGCACGCCCTGGCCTGCCCGGCCCTGCCCCTCTGCGGTCTGGCGGTCACCGAAGCCGAACGGGTCCTGCCGGACGTGCTGGGTCGCCTCGATGCCCTGCTGGAGCGGCTGGAGATCAGCAAACCACTCCTGGTGCGCATGACCGGCTGCCCCAACGGCTGCGCCCGCCCCTACATGGCCGAGATCGGGCTGGTGGGGAGCGCCGTGGACACCTATCAGCTGTGGCTCGGCGGCAGCCATGGCCTGACGCGGCTGGCCCGGCCGTACCTGGAGAAGATGCCCCTGGAGAAGCTGGAGGCCACCCTGGAGCCCCTGCTGACGGCCTGGCGCGACGAGGGCAGCGCCCGCAGCCGCTTCGGCGACTTCATTGACCGGCTCGGTGACGAGCGGGTAGGCCAGCTGCTCTCTCCCGCCTGATCAGGCCGTCCCTGGAGGCCGCCTAACGTTGGACACGTTTCAGATCCTGCGCATGCCGAACCGTACGGACGTCGCCCTTCAGGCACTGCTGTGCGGGGTGCTGCTGGGTTTCCTGCCGGGCGCCGGCCGCACCAGCGAGGCGGCGGAACGCCCCCGGCCCCCCGAGGCGCCTGTCCAGTACTTCGATTCAGACCCCCAGGCCTGCAAACCGGAGTCGATCAGCGCCTCCTACAAGAACCACCTGCGGCCCTACGCCGACCAGAGCCCCGAGGTGCTGGCCAAGTTGCGCCGGGTGCAGGACGACATGACCCTGGCCAGCCTCAAGCGCTGTGTCCAGAAAGGGCTGCTGACCCGTCCCCAGGCCAGCGTGCTGTTCCGGGAACTGGGCCTGACCCTGCCTGGCACGGTGATCCCCGTGGCCGCGCCTCAACCCTCCCCGGCGACGGCGCCATAAAGAGCCAGGGGCTCCTGGCAACGCCAGGCCCAGAGCTGGTCACCATGGCTGAAGTGCCACCACTCATTCGGGTGCTGGGCAAACCCCGCCGTCCCCATCACCGCCGCCAGCAGGCGCCGGCGGGCGTGCCAGTCGGCGGCCTCGCTGCCGGGCGAGGACCCTGCGTAGTGGTCGGGATGGGAGATGGCCCCGATCGCGTCGATCTCCCCGCCCATCGCCAGGGGCCGGCCGTCGGCCTCGGCCAGGGTGAGATCCACCGCCGCCCCGGTGCTGTGGGGGGGCGGCGTGGCCGGATCAGGGCTCGGCGGGGCCCAGAAGCGATCCACCTCCGCCGCCACGGCCGCCTGGGCAGGCCCGATGGCTTCGGGGTCGAGGCACCGCTCCCGGCAGACCTCGCGGAAGGCGTGGCGAACCATGAAGGCCTGCACGGCAAGGGGGCGCCAGGCATCGAAGATCGCCAGCCGCCAGTGGGGCTGCTGTTGCTGAAGCAGGCCCTGGGCCTTCTTCAGCCGGGCGATCACCCCCCGCCTCAGCCGAAACGGACTGGCACCGGCGCCGTAGGGCGCCCCCAGGGCCTGATACGGATGGGGCTCCAGTCGCCAGAGCGTCGCCGGCAGATCTTCCAGGGGCTCGCCGGCCTCTGCGATGGGGACCGGACTCCAGGGGCGCAGGGGGGGCATGGGGCGGCGGCCGCGGGTCGGCCCGGTGGGCTGAATCAATTCAACTGGGCCGCCTCCACCGAACGGCGGCGCTGGGCCTCGAGGGCCTCGCGCAGGTGGGGGTGGTGGTCCAGGCCAGAATCCGCCGCCAGGATCCTCTGCGCCGCCAGCCGGGCCTCCTCCAGCACGGCACCATCATCGCTGAGGCTGGCCAGGGCCAGGTCCGGCAGCCCCGACTGGCGGGTGCCGAGCACCTGTCCGGGGCCCCGCAGCCTCAGGTCCATTTCGGCGATCTCGAAGCCGTCGCCGCTGCGGGCCAGCAGCTCCAGCCGCTGGCGGGCCATGGCGTTGTCGCCCTCGTGCAGCAGCAGGCAATGGGAGGCGGCGGCGCCCCGGCCGACCCGGCCGCGCAGCTGGTGCAGCTGGGCCAGGCCGAAGCGCTCGGCGTGTTCGATCACCATCACACTCGCCTCCGGCACGTCCACCCCCACCTCCACCACCGTGGTGGAGACCAGCACCTGGGAGCGCCCCTCCTGGAAGGCGCTGATGGCGCGTTGCTTCTCCTCGCCGGTCATGCGCCCGTGCAGCAGCCCCACCGCCAGGGCGGGGAACACCTCCTCATCGAGGTGGCGGTGCACCTCCACCGCCGAGCGCAGATCCAACTTCTCCGATTCCTCCACCAGGGGCAGCACGACGTAGGCCCGCTGGCCCTTCGCCACCTCCTGGCGCACGAGCTCCCAGGCGCTTGGGCGCTCCGATCCCCGCAGCAGCCGGGTGCGGATCGGGGTGCGGCCCGGCGGCAGTTCGTCGATCTGGCTGATGTCCAGATCGCCATAGATCGAGAGGGCCAGGGTGCGGGGGATCGGGGTGGCGGTCATGGTCAGCAGGTGGGGCTGGAGCCCCTTGGCCAGGAGCCGATTGCGCTGGCGCACACCGAAGCGGTGCTGCTCATCCACCACCACCAGACCCAGGCGGTCGAACTGCACCGGGTCCTCGAGCAGGGCGTGGGTGCCCACCAGCAGGTTCACCTGCCCGTTGGCCAGGTCCTGCAGCAGCTGACGGCGGCGGCGGGCGGGGGTGGAACCGGTGAGCAACTCGATGCTGACGTTGAGCTGGGGCAGCCAGCCAGCCAGCTTGTGGAAATGCTGGGCCGCCAGCACCTCGGTGGGGGCCATCAGGGCCCCCTGATGGCCCGCCTGGATGGCACCCAGCAGGGCCGCCAGGGCCACCACCGTCTTGCCACTGCCCACGTCCCCCTGGACCAGCCGGGCCATGGGCTGGGGCCGCTCCATGTCGGCGCGAATTTCGGCCAGCACCCGGTTCTGGGCGCCGGTGAGCGGAAAGGGAAGCAGGGCCAGGAACCGGCTCACCAGGTCTTCGCCGCCCATGGGCAGCAGCAGCGGCGGGGCCGGAGAACGGCGCAGGCGCTCGCGCCGCTGGCCCAGGGCCAGCTGCAGCAGCAGGAACTCGTCGAAGACCAGGCGCCGACGGCAGCGCTGCAGCTCCTCCCTGTTCGCAGGGCGGTGCAGGCCTTGCAGGGCCTCGCCACGGCCCACCAGCCCCAGCTCCAGGCGCAGGGGTTCCGGCAGGGGATCGGGCCAACGGATCGCCGAGGGGAGCACCGCGGCGATCGCCCGGGCGAGGGTCTCGCCACTGAGGCCCTCAGTGAGGGCATAAACGGGCACGAAGCGGCCGATCTGCTCCGAGCGCACCGGTGCCCCGGGGGCCTCCAGCACCTCCAGCAGGGGATCGGCGAACCCGGGGCCGTAGGGGCTCTCCTTCACCAGGCCGCTCACGGCCACCGTGGCCCCCAACGGGTAGAGCCGCTGCTGGGACTTCAACCAGCCGGGGCTGCTGAAGCGACGGCCGGCGAAGAAGCGCGTCACCTTGAGGCGCCCCGTGACGTCCTGGAGGTGCAGCTCCAGGATCGCCAGATTGGGGTTGCGGGGGCTGCCGAAGGCGTGGCAGCGGCGCACCGTGGCCACGATGGTGGCGGTCCGCCCCGGCTCCAGGGCGGCGATCCGCACCAGATGGGCGTAATCGAGGTAATCGCGGGGGTAATGGTGGACCAGATCGCGCACCACCAGCAGGCCCAGGGCGGCGAGCCTGGTGGCGGTCTTCGGCCCGATGCCAGCCACATCCCCCAGGGGGGTCTGGGGAGTGACGCGGACAGCTGCGCCGGAGCCAGCCCGCTCCGCCGCGCTTGGTGGCACCAGCCGCAGGCGAGGGGGAGCCACCGGCAAGACCTCCCGGCGGCGGCCACGCAGCTCGTGCAGGGTCTGCCGCAGCCGGCGCACCAGCGACTGACGGCCCCCCAGGGCCAGGCCGCCATAACCGCCGAAATCAAGGGCCAGGGCGGCCAGCGTCTGGCGCTCAACGGCCTCGAGCCCCACCACCGGTACGGCGAGGCAGGAGGCGACAAAGCCGCTGAAGCGGTCCCGCCGTCCCTGGAGATCGCCAAAGCCGGCTTCGGCCTCCAGGCGACAGGCCAGCTGCAGGGGCGTGCACCAGGCGTCCACGGCCTCCAGGACGGACGCCTCCACCGCTTCGCCGGCGGAGGTCCCGGTCAGTCGCTCGGGATCGATGGGGGGCGGATGTCCTGCAGCCACAGCTGTTCAGCCTGATGGATCCGTAACCGCCGTTGCAGGCGACGGAACTGCTGGGCCATTCTGCGAACCTCCTGGCGATGCTGCTGCAGCCGCCGCCGGCAGGTGCGCAGGCGGGGTTCCTCCAGCTCCAGCTCCACGGCCCGCAACAAGACCGCCATTGCTTGGGCCTGGGGGGAGCGGCTGGGACCGAAGGGAAGGGGCAATCGCATCAGGTTGGCGGGGGCGCCCATGGTCTCCAGCTGGCCATCCAGGACCGCGTCGAGCAGGCTCACCGGCAGCAGGCTGCGGCTGACACCGCCCCGGAGCAACTCGACATTGATGGCGTGGGACAGATTGCGGAGCCGCCGGCCCAAGGCCAGCTCCATGCCGTCCATCCAGCGAAGCACCTGCTCGGGATCCTCCGGTAGCCGACCCGCCTGCCAGAGGGAGGAGTCCTCTGTGGACGCCAGCTCCTCGTCCTGGTCCTGGTCCTGGTCCTGGTCCTGGTCCTGGTCCTGGTCCACAGCCTGGTTCTTGGCGTCCGCATCGGTGTCCGCATCCGCGTCGGCCTCCACGACATCGGCGAGGGACCCAGCCCCACGGGCCAGCGCTGCCATCAGGAACGAGGCCCCACTCAGGGGCGGGGCCATGGCGATCTGAACCGACCCCGGCGGGAGGGGCTCAGGTTCGGGGGAACGACCCTGGGACTCCCCATCCCAGGAGAGTTCCTCCAGGAGCTGCTGGCGCTCATGGCGCTCACGCCGCTGCCGCTCACGGGAAATCTGGGAGGCGAGGATCACCAGCTGCTCCACCGTCAGCAGGCTGGAGCAACGGCTCACCAGCTCGTTGATCTGGCCGAGCAACAGGCGGCGACGCTCCTCAGGCAGCTCGACGTAGCGCTGGGGGTGAACCTGGGTGGCCAGATGGAAGCAGGCCTGCTGCACCCGCTGGGGCAGCACCTGGCGCAGCACCTGCAGATAGAGGGCCACGTGGCGATAGAGCTCCGGATTCGACGCGGTCAGCTGCCGGGACAGGCTCTGCAGCTGAGCCGGCAGATCGATCGCGTCGGACGGTTCGCTCAACGACTCCGGCTCAGGCCGCCTTGGCCATCGCCGCCACTTCCGCAGCGAAGTCGGACTCCTCCACTTCGATCCCCTCGCCGAGGGTGTAGCGGGTGAAGCGCCGCACCCGAATGTTCTCGCCGGTCTTACCGGCGGCCGACTTGACCATCTCACCCACCGTCTGGGTGTTGTCGCGGATGAAGGGCTGGTCCATCAGGGCCAGTTCCTTGAGCCGCTTGCCGATACGGCCAGCGACGATCTTGACCTTCATCTCCTCCTTCTTGCCGGCGAGATCGTCGCGACCCATCTCGATGGACGTCTCGCGCTCGGCCACTTCGGGAGGAATGTCATCGGTGGTGACGTATTCCACGTTGGGGCAAGCAGCGATCTGCATCGCCACGTTGCGCACCAACTCCTGGAAGAGTTCACCCCGGGCGACGAAATCGGTCTCGCAGTTCACCTCCACCAGCACGCCGACGCGGGCACCGGTGTGGATGTAGCTGCCGACGGACCCTTCGGCCGCCGTACGGCCGGCCTTCTTCTCGGCGGTGGCAATGCCCTTCTGGCGCAGCCATTCAGCGGCCTTGGTGGCATCCCCACCGGACTCGGTGAGGGCCTTCTTGCAGTCCATCATGCCCGCGCCGGTCTTGTCGCGCAGTTCCTTGACGAGCTTCGCTGTGATCTCAGCCATGGGTCGGGAGGGAGGGAGGTCGGGAGGGAGGAAAGGGCTCAGGCGTCGTCGTCGCCGCTGCGCTGATCCTGGGCTCCATGGCGGCCTTCATTGATGGCATCCGCAAGGCGGCCCAGCACCAGTTGCACGGAGCGCACGGCGTCGTCATTGCAGGGAATGGGGACGTCGCAGAGATCCGGATCGCAGTTGGTGTCGAGCATGGAGACGAGCGGGATGTCGAGCTTGCGGCACTCGAGCACGGCGTTGGTTTCCCGGCGCTGATCCACCAGCACCACCACATCGGGCAGACGGCGCATGTTCTTCAGACCGCCGAGATACTTCTGAAGACGGTCAAGTTCACGGCGCAGAACGGCCGCTTCCTTCTTGGGGCGCATGGCGATGGCGCCGGACGACTCCATGCGCTCCAGGTCCTTGAGCCGGTCGATGCGGGCGCGCATCGTGCTCCAGTTGGTGAGCATGCCGCCCAGCCAGCGCTGGTTGACATAGGAGGCGCCACAGCGGGCGGCTTCTTGGGCGATCACTTCGGAGGCCTGCTTCTTGGTGCCGACGAACAGGAAACGCTTGCCACTGCGGGCGGCACTGCGGGTCCATTTGTAGGCGTTGTTCATGCAGACGGCGGTCTGCACAAGATCGATGATGTGGACTCCGTTGCGCGCGCAATAGATGTAGCGCGACATCTTGGGATTCCAGCGACGGGTCTGGTGTCCGAAGTGGGCACCAGCCTCCATCATCTCGGAGAGAGTGACGACAGCCATTTGGGTTGTAGGGGGGTTTCGGGTTGGCCTCCACCTGCCAGGGATGCCGCGCCTGAAGAAAGGCAGCGGATCACCCGAAACATGCAGGTGTGCGGTGTTGGGGTTACCGGTTCAACCTACCAAATGGCCCTGCTGGCGGGCTTCGCCGTGGAGGGCACGCACCCCGAAACGGTTGAGCGGCAACCGCAGCAGCTCCATCGCCAGACCCGCCTTGCCATGGCGGATCAGCCAGCGCAGCAAGGGCCGCAGGCTGCGTTCATTGATCAGGCCGCCCAGGGTGAGCAGCTCCCACAAGGCCAGGTGCAGCCAGGTGTACTGGATGATGAACCGCACCCGCCAGGTGGGGTGCTTGCGGTAAAACACCAGGCCCATGCGGGCCCGTTCCCGCTCCACCCGCACCAGGTCCGGGATCTGCTCGAGGCTGAGGGGCGGATGCCAGTGGTACCCGACGGCTTCGGGGCAGCGCACCAGCCGCACACCCATGCGGCGCAGCCGTTCCCCCAGTTCCAGGTCCTCCCAGCCGTAGAGCCGGAAGCCGGTGTCGAACAGGCCCGATTGCTCCAGCACCCGGCGGTCGATCGCCACGTTGCCGGTGGCGAAGTAGGCCCAGGAAAGATCGCGCAGCTTGTGGGGCTCTGCCGTGGGCGCCTCGAAATTGTGGGTGTTGATCACCGCGCCATAGGTGAAGCAGAGCCGGTCGCCGCTCTCCGTCCAGGAGCGCTGCAGGGCCGTGGCGTGGTTCAGCAGGAACGGCTCCGTGACCACCAGGTCACTGTCGATGAAGACGATCACATCGCCGCGGGCCTCATCCACCCCCCGGTTGCGCCCTTCGGCGGGGCCGCCGTGGTCCTGGCGGATCAACCGCAGGTGGGGGAAGGCGGTGGCATGGGCATCCAGCCAGCGCACCGTGTCATCGGTGGAGCCGTCGTCTACCAGCACCACCTCATAGGCCTCCAGGGGACCGCCCATCTCCTGGCGCTCGAGGGCCTGCAGGCACTGGCGCAGGATCGGCAGCCGGTTGTAGGTGGGGATGACGACGCTGATGAACATCAGGGTTCGGGGCGTTGCGGGAGCGCGGACAGCAGCCGGAGCGGGGGTGGCGATGTTGGCCATGAAAAAGGGGGGATCCGGATCGAATCCCCCCGGTGCCGCCATGACCGGACAGGCGCGGTCAGTCAGCGGCACCGCCGTTGTTGGCCGTTCCGGTTACGCCGTTGCCAGCGCCTTCACCACGGCCGTCGTTACGCAGCTTGCGCTTCTTGAACTTGCGGGCGTAGGCCCGGTTTCGTTCCTGCTTTTCCTTCTTGAGGTTCCTGCGTTTCGACATAGGGCTTCGGCGCTTCGAAAAGACTGTGAGGTCCCACCCTACTCAACGGACCTGGATCACTCGGCGACAGCGTCACTCGCCCAGAGGCGGCCATCCTCCATCCGCACCAGCTTGTCGGCCACATCAAGGATGCGCGGGTCATGGGTCACCATCAGCACGGCACAGCCCTCGTCCCGGGCCAGCCGTTTGAGCAGATCGACGACCTCCCTGCCGGTCCGGCTGTCGAGGGCGGCGGTGGGTTCATCGGCCAGCAGCAGCCGGGGATGGGCGGCCAGGGCCCGGGCGATCGCCACCCTTTGCTTCTGGCCGCCGGAGAGGTCGTGGGGGAGCTTGCTGAGGTGATCGGAGAGTCCCACGGCCCGCAGCCATTCGCGGGAGAGGTCGCGGCGGGCGCGGTAGCCCAGATCCGGCAGCAGGTCGGCCCCCATCTGCACGTTCTGCTCCGCTGTGAGGCAGCGCAGCAGGTTGTGGCCCTGGAAGATCATGCCGACGCTGCGGCGCAGCAACTGGCGCTCTTGGCGGCTGGACCCCTTCAGCTCGCAGCCCAGCACACGCACCGATCCATCCATCACCTGGCGCAGGGCCCCCACCAGGGTGAGCAAGGTGGTCTTGCCGCAGCCGGAGGGGCCGGTGAGCAGCACCACCTCGCCGGGATGGATCTCCAGGTCGATGCCCTGCAGTACCTGGCGCTCCATCGAGCCGGTGCCATACCAATGGCTGAGGCCCCGGACCGACACCGTGGCGAGGCCCTCGCCCTTGGAGGTGGTGGGCGGGGCGGAACCGGGGAGGAGGGTGGTCATCGGCTCAGAATCATCGGATCAGAAGATGTCCGCCGGGTCGGCGTCGCCCAGCTTGCGCATCGCCATGGCCGCCGAGCCCATGCACATCACCAGGATCATCAGGAAGACGGTGATGGCCCGATCACTGGCCATGGCCACGGGCAGCTTGGTGGCGGACTGGATGACGGCGTACAGCACCTGGCCGGCGGCGTAGGCGGGCAGATAGCCGAAGATCGCCAGCAGCAGGCCCTCCCTGGCCACCACACCGAGGAGGGTCAGCAGGCTGTAGCCCATGGCCATGAGGGTGGCGTATTCCGGCAGGTGGTCGCTGACATCGGAAAAAAGGATCTGATAAACGATCACGCACCCGACGATGAAGCCCATGGCGGCCCCCAGGGTGAAGATGAAGCCGATGGCAGTGCTGCTGCGCCAGTAGTCCATCTCCAGATCGAGGAAGCCCTGCTTGGTGAGGACATTGACGTCCTCCGGCAGCAAGCCGCGCAGACGTTGAATCACCCGGGCGGGGTCGGCGCCGGGACGCAGGCGGATCAGCCCCAGTTCGATGCTGCCGGGGGGGGTGTTGGGCAGCAGGCTGAGGAAGGTTTCGCGGCTGGTGAGGATGTTGCCGTCGGCACCGAAGGAGGCGCCGGCGGTGAACAGGCCGGCCACCCGCAACCGTTTGCCGGCCACTTCGCTCTCCACGGTGCGTCCCTCGCGGAACCATTGGGCCACCGGTCCGAATTCATCACGGGACTGGTCGTCGAAGAGCACCCGACCCTTCTGGGTGAGGCGCGGCGTCAGGGCGGTGACGGCCGGATCAATGAACAGGGGATCGCGGGGCTCGAAGCCGAGGGCCAGGATCGAGCGGGTGCCCTTGGTCTTCGGGTTGCGCCAGAGCAGCAGGTTCCAGTGCACCGGCGTGGTGCCGCTCACGTCCGGATCGGCCAGGGCCTGCACCAGCCGTCGCTGGGGGAAGCCGGTCATGCTGATCGAGCTCTTGGTGCGGGGGCTGAGCAGCACCAGATCGGTGTCGAACAGCTTGTGCACCGTGATGCTGGAGTCGAACAGGGCGTCACGGAAGCCCAGCTGCATGAACATCAGGATCCCGGCGAAGGTGATCCCGGCCAGGGCCACGGCCAGGCGCATGGGCTGGCGGGTCAGCAGCAGCCAGGCCAGGGGGATCCGGCGTCCCTGCCAGAACGTCATGGCTGCAGGCGGGCGATCACTTTGAGGCCGGTGAGGGAGGCGACCCGGGCCCCATCGCTGGGATCGAGTCGCACCCGCACCTCGACCACGCGGGCGTCGGCATCACCAGTGGGGTCAGTGGAGAGCACTTCCCGCTGGCGGACCTGGGGGCTGATGCGGCGCACGTTGCCCTTGAGTGTTCCATCAAAACCGCCGTTCTCACTGGTGAGGGTGACGGCCTGGCCAAGGCGCACGCGGTCAATATCGCTCTCGTAGACCTCGACGGAGGCTTCCATGCGATCACTGGCCCCCAGTTCGAGGATGCCCTTGTCGCCAGGGCGTTCGCCAACGCGGGACTGAATGCGCAGCACCGTGCCGTCGATCGGAGCCCTCAGTTCGGTGTTGACCAGGTCGGTGTTGGCCTTGACGAGGGAGGCCCTGGCCTCCTGCAGCTGGCCCTGGAGCTCCAGGGTGCGCTGCTCAATCACATCCAGATCGGCCGCCGAATAGGCCCCGTCGCTGGCCAGCTTTCGGTAGCGATCCAGATCACGGGTCTGGATGGTGAGCCGGCGGCCGAGGTTGGCGATCCGGGTGCGGATCAATGCCAGTTCCGCCCGTTGCAGCGGCTGGTTGTCGAAGCGGGCCAGCAGCTGCCCGGCCTGCACCTGGTCGCCCTCGGCGACCAGCAGTTCCGTGATCCGGGGGCTGCCGCCGATGCCAGTGATCGGAGCCGCCAAAACGCGCACATCGCCATCAGGCTCCAGCTGGCCCAGGGCCGCCACGGCCTCCACCGGGGCTGGCGGCCGGGCCACGGCGGCAACCGGGGCCTTGGGTGGCTGCAGGCGCTGATACACAACGACACCCCCGACCACGAGGCCCGCCACGCCGGCGGCGATCAGGCCGTTGCGCCAGGGGCCGGTGGGTCGTCGAAGAGCAGGTCTTCGATGTAGCGGTCCGCCCACTGGGGGTTGAACGCCTTCTCCAGAACCCTCCGGGTCTTGTCGTTTTGTTTCTGTTGCTTGCAATACCTCAGCTGCCCTTGCCATCGGGCAACCGTAGCCGGATGGTCATGGGCTTGGGAAGGGCTGACGCTGGCGGCTTCGGCGAGCACGCCGAGGAACGCGGCGACCTCCTCGACGAACCCCTGTTCTTCCGCTTCCGACTCCGGCCGCACGAACAGGACGTGGGAGGAGAAAATCGAGCCCCAGGGCGGCAACTCCCGCACTTGCCCGAAAGCCACATGGGGGCGGGCGGCCAGGGCCTCGGCGATCGCCGCCGGCAGGCTGTCCCCCACCGGCGAGAGGTCGACGATGGCGGCGCTCACCCCGGCCTTGCCAGCCACGATGTCGGCGCCGAACACCGGCAGATCGTGGCGGGGGTCTGGGAAGAAGACGCAGTGGAGAATCTGCAGTCCGGCCCCGAGCCGGGCCGTCTCCAGATGCAGCTTGCGCATCCCCCGGCAGCGGTGCACCTCATTGCGGATGTAGAGGGCATCGCCCTCCAGGCTGCCGCTGATCGCCTCCAGATCGGGGTCGATCGCCAGGGGGGCCAGATCCGGCAGCGCGTTGCGACAGAGCCGGATCCGCTCGGCCAGACCATCCACCAACGGATGGATGCCCCCGTCCCCGGTCCCAGCGACCTCACCCATGGACACGCCGTCACAGCAGAATGCGGATCCTGCCATGCGTCCGTGAGTGTGTCCCTGGGTTGTTGCGGGTCCTTGTTGCCCGGGCTGGCCGCCCCCATCAGCCACACCCTCGCCAATGGCGTCGAACTGGTCCAGCTGGATCTCAAGGACGCCCCCCTGGTCTGCCTGGACTTCTGGTGCCGGGCCGGCAGCGCCTTTGAGGCTCCCGAGGAGAGCGGCATGGCCCATTTCCTCGAGCACATGGTGTTCAAGGGCAGCGAAGGACTGGCGGCCGGGGAGTTCGATCGCCGCATCGAAGCCCTGGGGGGAAGCAGCAATGCCGCCACTGGCTTTGATGATGTCCACTTCCACGCCCTGATGCCGCCGGAGGGGGCAGGAGAGGCCCTGGATCTGCTGATGGATCTGGTGCTGCAGCCCAGGCTCGAAGCCGACAGCTTCGCCATGGAGCGGCAGGTGGTGTTGGAGGAGCTCGCCCAGAGCGAGGACCAGCCCGAGGAGGTGGCCCTGCAGCGCCTGCTCTCCCTGGCCTGCCCCGATCACCCTTACGGCCTGCCGATCCTCGGGCGGCGTGAGGCCCTGGTGGCCCACGACCCGGCCGCCATGGCCGCCTTCCATCAGCGCCAGTACGCCGCCGGCCGTTGCGTCCTGGCCCTCAGCGGCGCCGCGGCGGATGGGGATCTGCTGGCGCGGGCCGCTGCGGGCCCCCTCGCGGCACTGGCGACCACCAGCGCGGCCATGGCCCCGGCAACGCTTCACGTCACCCCGGGGATGCACCGACTGGCCCTGCCGCGGCTGGAGGCCGCCCGGCTGCTGATGCTCTGGTGGCTGCCTGCCGCCAGCGATGTCGAGGGCCTGGCGGGGGCGGATCTGGCCACAACCGTGTTGGCGGAGGGACGCCGCAGCCGGCTGGTCGACCGCCTGCGGGAGCAGCTGCAGATCGTCGAGAGCATCGACCTGGACCTGCACGCCATGGAGGGCGGCAGCTTCGCCCTGCTCGAGGCGGTCTGCGATGAGGAGGATTTGGCGGCTGTGCGAGGGGCCATCACCCAGGTGTGGCAGGAGTTGCGCCAGGAGAGCCTCGGCGAGCAGGAATGGTGGCGGGCCCGCCGCCTGGTCGCCAACGGCTATCGCTTTTCCCTGGAATCCCCTGGCGGCGTGGCGTCCCTGATCGGCAGCAGCCGGCTGTGGGGACGGAGTCAACCCCTGGACCATCCCCTGGCGCTGCTGGATCGCTGGTCGCCAGGCCGACTCCAGGAGCAGATGCTGGACCTGCTGGATCCAGCCCGGGCCTGCCTGCTCGAGGCGGTGCCGGCATGAGCCTCGCTACGCCTGCTATCTCCGAGGACAACCGCACCCTGGACGGGGGCCTGCCCCTGCGGATCCTGCACCGGCCCGGGCCGGCGATCCTGGCGGCCCGCCTGGCCATTCCAGGCGGCAGCGGCCGGGACCCCGCCGGTGGCCGGGGCGCCCACCAGCTGCTGGCCGGCAGCATGACCCGGGGCTGCGGCGAGCTGGATGCCGAGGCCCTGGCCGATTGCGTCGAGGGGGCCGGCGCCGCCCTGCGGGTGGAGGCCCAGGAGGACGGTCTGGTGCTGGCCCTGAAATGTGCCGCCGACGACGCCCCCACCCTGGTGCCCCTGCTGCTGGCGATGGCGCGGCGGCCGCGGCTGGAGCCCGAGCAGGTGGCGATCGAACGGCAGCTCAACCTGCAGATGCTGCAGCGCCAGAAGGAGGACCCCTTCCAGCTGGCCCACGACCAGCTGCGCCGCCTGCTCTACGGCGACGGCCCCTACGGCCATGACCCCCTCGGGATCGAGGCCGAACTGGCTGGTCTTGGACCGGAGGACCTGCGGCCTCTGGTGGAGGGTCTCGGGGCTGACGGGGCAGTGCTGGTGCTCTGTGGCGACGCCCCTTCTGCCCTGGAGGCGGCCCTGGAGCTGGAACTGGCGGTGTCCCCCTGGAGCACCCACGCCCCCAGACCGCAGGCCTTCGCCGGTCCACCACGGGCCACGGGCCACTTTGGCCAGCAGGTGCAGGACACCGAACAGGTGGTGCTGATGCTGGGGGCCGCGACCGTTCCCCTGGCCCATCCCGACGCCCTGGCCCTGCGGTTGCTGCAGGCGCACCTGGGCCTCGGCATGTCCAGCCGACTGTTCATCACCATGCGGGAGGAGCGCGGTCTGGCCTACGACGTCGGTGTGCACCTGCCGGCTTTGTCCGGCGGTCCGCCCTTTGTCATGCACCTGTCCACGTCGGCGGAGCGGGTGGCCGAGGCCACCACCTGCCTGCTGGATGAATGGCAGCGGCTCCTGGAGGAGCCCCTGGACGAGGGCTCACGTCTGCTGGCCCTGGCCAAATTCCAGGGGCAGGACGCCATGGGGCGCCAGACCTGCTCGCAGATCGCTGAACGCCAGGCCCTGGTGCTCAGCCAGGGCCTGGCCTCAGACCATGTGCGCCAGGTGATGGAGCGGGCTCCCGGGATCGGCGCCGAGGAGCTGCGGGCGGCGGCCCGCCGCTGGCTGGTCGCCCCCAGCCTGAGCCTGGTGGGGCCGGCCCCGGCCCTGGAACAGGCGCAGCAGGCCTGGCGGAGCCATGGACTCAGCCGTCCGTAGCGGCCGGCTCCAGGTCAGAGAGGTTGATCAGGAAGGTGCCGCGCCGAAACCGGATGGCCCTCAGTTCCAGAGCCCGGATTTCCACGACCCGGCCCACTTCCCCCGGATCCACCAGATCCGGGGGACGCAGCATCGGCATCGGGTCGGCGGTCTTGAGGTAGCGGAGGGGCTGGCGCAGGCGCACGGCATCACCCAGATGGATCGCCGCCATCGGAACCATCTCCGCAGCTTCCGACGGCGAAGCCTCCTCTGGCGCGGGATCGGTGGGGATGGACTCCGGCATCGGTATGGCTCTCCAGCAGGGTCCTGGCCCTTCTCAGCCGAACCTAGCTGGAGCAGGATGGGCGCCAGTCACGAACGGTTCATTGCGAGCCCTTGCCACCTGGAGCGGAGCGATCGCCGGCCTGCTTCTCATCCTTGTCGGCGGTCTGGTACCGGCGGCCTTTCCGGTCCACGAGGCCGCTGGCTGGGGTGTACGCCCGCTCGGCATCACCCTGCAGGTGCCGGCCCTGCTGCTGACCGCCCTGGTCTGCGGGCCCCGCAGTGCCACCCTGGCCGCCGTGGCCTATCTCAGTGTCGGTCTGTTCCAGTTGCCGGTCTTCCATGAGGGCGGAGGCATCGGCTACCTGCTCGATCCGGGCTTCGGCTACCTGGCGGGTTTCCTGCCGGCCGCCTGGATCACCGGAAAACTGTCACGCCAGCCGGGCATGGACGATCCCCTCGCCCTCGCAGGGGCCGCCGCCATCGGACTGGTGCTGCTGCACCTCTGTGGCCTGACGAACCTTTTGCTGGGCAGCCTGGCCGGCCGCTGGGGGGGTGACACCCTGACCCTGGTGGTGGGCTACAGCCTGGCCCTGTTGCCCCAGTTGCTGCTGTGCTGCGCTGCCGGGGTTCTGGGCTGGTTGGTGCGCCGGCTGCTCCTGGTGCCCTCGTGATGGCACGACCGATCCGCCAGCGGCTGGGGACGCTGCTGCTGGCGGGCCTCACCCTGCTGCTGGATCAGGTGAGCAAGGGCTGGGCCCTCAACCACCTGCCCAGCGGCAGCATCCGGCCGCTGCTTCCTGGCCTGCTGCAGCTGCAGAAGGTGAGCAACACCGGGGCCGCGTTCAGCCTGTTCACGGGGGCCTCGAACCAGCTGGGTCTGGTGAGCGCCCTGGTGAGCCTCGGCCTGCTGGTCTGGATCCTGTGGCGCCCTCCTGCCGGCCTCTGGAACGGCCTGGCCCTGGGACTGCTGCTGGGAGGGGCGCTGGGCAACGGCATCGACCGCTGGCGCTACGGCGCGGTGGTGGACTTCCTGGAGTTCGTCCCGATTCACTTCCCGATCTTCAACCTCGCCGACGTGGCCATCAACCTGGCCGTGGCGTGCTTCCTCATTGATCTGCTGCGACCCCATGCCGACCGCCATCCTTGAGGGACTGGAGCGGAGGCTGAGGCCCCGCTCCCCCAGCACAGGTCCCCAGCTCAGGGTGCTGCGCCCCGGCCTGCCGGACCTGAGCCAACCCCTACACGGCAGCCTCTACCGGATCGGCCGCGCCACCGACAACAGCATCGTTGTCGACCACACGGCCGTGAGCCGCCACCATGCTCTGCTCGAAAACCATGGCGGCCACTGGCTGTTGAGCGACGCTGGCTCCACCAACGGACTCTGGTGGCAGGGCCGCCGGGTTCGCGAGCTGGTGCTGCGCCGGGGGGATCAGGTGCGCTTCGGCCCTCCCGATCAGGAGGATCTACCCACTCTTGTCTTCGCGCCTGAGGGGGGTCTGCGCCGGGCCTGGCTCGGGCGCTGGAGTGCTCGTGCCGCGGTGGCGCTGGGCGCTGCCGGCACCCTGCTGCTGGCCGTGTCCCTGCTGCAGGTGCCCACCCGGGGCAGCCTGGCGACGGTGCGGGGCCCGCTGCTCCTCTACGACCGCAGTAATCGGCCGGTGGCGTCCGTGGCCGATCGCAAGCGCCGCGAACTTCCCGACCTGGACGCCTATCCCGCCGTCCTGATCGATGCGCTGCTGGCCAGTGAGGACAACCGTTTCTGGTGGCATCCCGGCGTCGATCCGATCGGCACGTCCCGTGCCCTGCTCACCAACCTGCTCGGCGGCCGGGTGCTGGAGGGCGGCAGCACCCTGACCCAGCAGATGGCCCGCAGCCTCTACCCGGAGCAGGTGGGCCAGGGGGAGACCCTGGGGCGCAAGTGGCGCGAGCTGCTGGTGGCCCTGCAGCTGGAGGCGCGCTTCAGCAAGCAAGAGTTGCTGCTGAGCTACCTCAACCGGGTGTATCTCGGCGCCGTCTGGGGGTTCGAGGATGCCTCCCGGCGCTTCTTCGGCCGGCCGGCGGCGGCACTGAAGCTGGAGGAGGCTGCCCTGCTGGTGGGCCTGCTGCCCTCCCCGAATGGCTACGACCCCTGCATCGATCCCACGGCGGCCCTGGCGTCCCGCAACCAGGTGCTCGACAAGATGGCCGCCTCCAACCGGATCAGCGCGGATCAGGCGCGGCGTGCCCGGCGCCAACCGATCCGGCTGGCCGCGGACGCCTGCCGCTCCGCCCAGCAACGGGGGGCCCCCTTCTACACCGACCAGGTGCGCCGCGACCTGGAGAACCTGGTGGGCAAGGAGGTGGCCGCCGAAGGCAACTTCCTGATCGACACCCACCTCGACCCCCTGCTGCAGGAGCGGGTCGAGGTGGTGCTGCGGCAGCGCATCGATGCCAGCCGAACGCTGGGTGTCAGCCAGGGGGCGGTGGTGGTGATCGACAGCCGCACGGGGGGGATCCGCGCCATCGCCGGCGGGCGCGACTACCGGCAGAGCCAGTTCAACCGGGCCTCGATGGCCCTGCGCCAGCCCGGCAGCACCTTCAAGCTCGTCCCGTATGTGGTGGCCCTGGAGCGCGGCGCCCGGCCCGGCGACCGGATCGCCTGCGGGCCGCTGGAGTGGGGCGGCCAGAGCTTCAGCAGCGGCTGTGGCGGCAGCCTCAGCCTGCGCCAGGCCCTGGCGATCAGCAGCAACACCGCCGCCCTGCGCCTGGCCCGCAAGGATGGCCTCGACGCCATCGTCAGCAAGGGCCGGGATCTGGGCTTCACCAGCCCCCTGGCCCCGGTGCCGGGTCTGGCCCTCGGCCAGAGCGAGGTGACTCTGCTGGAGCTCACGGCGGCCTATGCCACCGTCGCCGCCGATGGTCTCTGGCGGGCGCCCACTACGATCCGGCGGCTCACCGATGCCGAAGCCTGCGCCGCCTCCCAGGCGGCGGGACAGCGGGGAGGGGCCGATTGCCGGGCCTCCGCCGGCAGCTCCAGGGCCGTCACCAGCCCCGGCCGCCGGGTGATGAGTCCCGCCACCGCCAAGGCGATGCGGATCCTCCTGGAGGCGGTGGTCAGCGGCGGCACCGGCAGCGCCGCCTACGTGGGCGTCGGCAGCTGGGGCAAGACCGGCACCACGAACGAGGGCCGGGATCTGCTTTTCGTGGGCTACGCGCCCAGGCGCCAGTGGGTGATCGGCATCTGGCTGGGCAACGATGACAACAGTCCCACCGCCGCCAGCAGCGCCCTGGCGGCCTCCCTGTTCGGCGAGATCGTGCGCTCCGCCCCGCCGGGGTCATGAAGCTGCCCCAACGCCTCTGGATCTGGATCCTTCTGGGTCTGCTGGCGCTGGTGGTGCTGGGGATGGTGCTGCAGGCGGTTCAGCAGCTGCAGTGGACCCTGAGCACCTGGCTTCCCTACTGGATGGTGGGGCCGCTGATGTTGGTCGTGCTGGTGGCGTTGCTGCTGGCCCTGGCGCAGGTCGGCTGGCCCTGGTTGCAGCGACTGCGCAGGCCTGGCCCTTCGGGTGCAGGCAAGACTCCCACGGCGTCCGTGCCCTCCAGCCGCCGTGAAGCGGCCCAACGGAACCTGGGCGCCGTCGACCGCACCCTTGAGAAGGTGCGCCACGCGGTGGAGCGGGAAGCCCTGCATCAGGAACGCCAGCGGATGGAGGCGGAACTGGAACGGGGCGACCTGGTGATTGTCGTGTTCGGCACCGGCTCGGCGGGGAAGACCTCGCTGATCCGTGCCCTGCTGCAGGAGGTGGTGGGGGACGTGGGCGCCCCCATGGGGTCGACCACCAGCGCCACCCGCTACCGGCTGCGGCTGCGGGATCTGCCCCGCGCCGTGGTCCTGGAAGACACCCCAGGCATCCTCGAAGCGGGCCGCGAGGGTCGGGAGCGGGAGCGGCTGGCCCGGGGACTGGCGGCCCGGGCCGACCTGCTGCTGCTGGTGCTGGATGGGGACCTGCGCGCCAGTGAACTGGAGGTGTTCGAGGCCCTGGCGGGGCTGGGCAAGCGGCTGCTGCTGGTGCTCAACAAGTGCGACCTGCGCGGCGAAGAGGAGGAGCGTCGCCTGCTGGCGCTGCTGCGGCAACGCTGCGCCGGGCGCCTCGCCCCCGAGGATGTGATCCCCGCCAGCGCGGCTCCCCAGAGCGTGCCGATGCCCGGAGGCCGGCCCCTGCAACCGGCGCCGGAGGTGGAAGCCCTGCTGCGCCGTGTCGCCAGCGTTCTGCATGCCGATGGGGAGGAGCTGATCGCCGACAACCTGCTGCTCCAGTGCCGCCGTCTCAGCCAGGCCAGCCAGGACCTGCTGGACCGGCAACGGCACAGCGATGCCGGCACCATCGTCGACCGGTACATGTGGATCGGCGCGGGGGTCGTGATGGTGACCCCGCTGCCGGGAATCGACCTGCTCGCCACCGCGGCGGTCAACGCCCAGATGGTGGTCGAGATCGGCCGCGTCTACGGCGTCAGCCTCAGCCGCGACACGGCCCAGGATCTGGCCCTTTCGGTGGGCCGGACCCTGGCGGGGCTGGGGCTGGTCAAGGGAGGGGTGGGTCTGATCACCTCGGCCCTCAGCCTCAATCTCCCTGCCTTGGTGGTCAGCCGGGCCATTCAGGCGGTCAGCGCGGCCTGGCTGACCCGGGTGGCGGGGCGCAGCTTCATCACCTACTTCCGCCAGAACCAGGACTGGGGCGATGGGGGGTTGCAGGAGGTGCTGCAGCGCGAATACGACCTGAACAAGCGGGAGGGCATGCTGCGCAGCTTCCTGGAAACCGCCCTCAACCGGGTGGTGGAGCCTCTGCAGCAACGCCAGAGACGGCGGCTGCCGCCTCGCCCAGGGCCTCGGGGGGGGGCGGCTGAAGGGGACCGCGGGAATCCAGCACCGTGATCAGCACCAGATAGGCCACCCCGATCAGAATCGATAGGGCCCCGGTGAGGATCGCCACCCACTTGCCGCGGGAATCCTTCCCGGGGGGCTGCGGTGGGATTGGATCCGGCATCGGTTCAACCACTGGTTCAGCCATGGGCGGCCTCCGCCAGGCTTTGCTGCACCACCAGGCTCAGCCGTTCCAGGTGGTCAGGGAGCGTGTGAGGGTTGCCCAGCACCGCCTTGAGATGGTGGTGACCCCGATAGACCGGCCGCGACAGCATCAGCTGCTCAGCCAGCAGGGCCGCCCGGGTGGCGGCGCTCCAGCGCTCCGCCGCGGCCCCTTCGCAGCCATCGGGCCGGAAGGCCAGCAGGTGCAGGGGGCCGCTGCAGAGGGTCAGGCCACCGATGGCCCGCAGCCGCTGCTCCAGGTCCGTGCGGCGCTGGACAGCGGCGTCGATGAGGGCGGCCACGCCGTCGAGGCCGAGCTGCCGCAGACCCAGCCAGAGCTTGAGGATCTCTCCTGGCCTGGTGCCCTGCAGCCCCGCCTCCCCCTGGTGGCCGCCGCCCCAGCTGGGCTCCATATAGGGCAGTCCGGTGCCGAAGGCCCGCTGCAGGTGGCGCGGATCCGCCAGCAGCAGCAGGGAGGAGGTCTTGGTGATGCCGAGCAGCTTCTGGGGATTGACCGTGATCGAATCGGCCAGAGCCAGGCCGGCGAGCCGGGAACGGAACCGCTCGCTGAAGGCGAAGATGGCGCCAATGGCCCCGTCCACGTGCAGCCAGTGGCCGTAGTGGCGGCACAGCGCCGCAATGGGCTCCAGGGGATCGAGGGCACCGCGCACGGTCGTGCCGGAGGTGGCCACCACGGCAATCACGGGGGTACCGGCCCGGTCGAGCTGCGCCAGCCGCTCCTCGAGGGCCTGCGGCTCCAGGCTGCCGGTCGCGGTGACGGGGAGTTGCACCAGGGCCTCGGCCGGCAGACCCATCACGGCGGTGGCCTTGATCAGCGAGACGTGGGCCTCTTCGCTGCACAGCACCACCGCCTCACCCCGGCAGGCCAGACCACGGCGATGGCGGGCAGTGACCAGAGCCATCAGGTTGCTGAGGCTGCCGCCGCTGGCGGCCACGCCCCCGGCACCGTCGGGCAGGCCAAGCCGACTGGCCATCCAGGCGCAAAGGGCCCGCTCCAGGCGACTGAGGCTGGGCGAGAGCTCTTCAGCCAGCAGGTTGTTGTTCAGGCCGGCGCAGATCAGGTCGGCCACGATCGAAGCCGACAGGGGCGGCGGATCGAGGTGGGCCAGGGCGCCGGGGTGATTGGGGTTGTAGGCCCCTTCCATCACCAGTTGCAGATCGGCCAGCAGCCTTTCGCTGCCGAGCCCTGCCGCCTCCGGTTCCACCGCCGGCAGCACGCTCAAGCCCGGAAGGGGAGTGCCATGGCCGGCCTGGCCCAGCCAGCGACAAAGGAGTCCGGACGCCTGCTGCAGGAGGTCCTCCAGGGCCGGGTCCACCTGAAAGGGGTCCGGGAAGGAGCCGAACTCCTGGGGGGGCGGCGCTGGCCGGTGGGCGGGGGGGACGCTGGCCAACGGCGACTGTGGGGGTCTCGGCATTCTGCCGGGTGCCCGGGCGGAGGGATGGCTAGAAGCAGGGGATGGTGAGTGACGCCAACAGCCTGCTGTGGATGGACCGGCTCCTGCGGCTCTCCGAGGCGGCCGGGACCCGGGGGGAGGTGCCCGTGGCGGCCGCCTTGCTGGATGAGGCTGGACGCTGCGTGGGCTGGGGAAGCAATCGCCGCCATCTCCGGGCAGACCCCCTGGGGCACGCCGAACTGCTGGCCCTGCGCCGGGCCGCAGCGACACGGGGCGACTGGCGCTTCAACGGCTGCACCTTGCTGGTGACCCTTGAGCCCTGTCCCATGTGCGCCGGTGCCCTGATCCAGGCGCGGGTGGGCACGGTGATCTACGCCGCCGCTGATCCCAAACGCGGCGCCCTCGGCGGCAGCCTGGACCTCGCCAGCCACCCCAGTGCCCACCACCACATGGTGGTGAAAGGCGGGGTGCGCGGCGAGCGGGCCGCGCAGCAACTGGAGAATTGGTTCCGACTCCGGCGCCTGGCCCGCCAGGTTGACGGCCTAAAGCAGGCCTGACTCAGGCGATCGCGGCGGCCACGGGCGCAGGCGAAGGACGGAAGGCGGGCAGTTCGCTGGCAAAAATGTCGAGCAGTCGGTCGACATTCTCCGGCGTGCTGTTGTAACCCATCAGGCCGATGCGCCACACCTTTCCGGCCAGATCCCCGAGCCCACCGCCCACCTCAATACCAAAACGATCAAGCAGGTGGCGGCTGAAGGCCTTGCCATCGACCCCCTCGGGGATGCGGACGGTGGTGAGGGTGGCCAGACGCAGGGGCTCGCTGACATGCAGTTCCAGGCCCAGCTGTTCCAGGCCGGCCCAGAGGCGCTCGGCATTGCTGCGGTGGCGCGCCCAGGCGGCCTCGAGTCCCTCTTCGGCCAGGAGCCGCAGGGCTTCGCGCATGCCGAAGTTCATGTTGACCGGAGCGGTGTGGTGATAGACCCGATCGCTGCCCCAGTACTTGTTGAGCAGAGAGACATCCAGGTACCAGTTGGGCACCTTTCCGGAGCGGGCGGCCAGCTTGGCCTCGGCCCGCGGACCCATGGTGAAGGGGCCCAGGCCCGGGGGGCAGCTGAGGCCTTTCTGGCTGCAGCTGTAGGCCAGATCCACCTTCCAGGCATCGATGTGCAGCGGCACCGCCCCAAGGGACGTGACCGTGTCGAGCAGCAGCAAGCAATCGTGCTGCCGGCAGAGATCACCGATCCCCTCCATCGGCTGACACACGCCGGTGGAGGTTTCGGCATGCACCATCGCCAGGATGGCGGGCTTGTGGGCGATCAGGGCCGCTTCGAGTTCGGCCAGCTCAAAGGCCTCCCCCCAAGGCCGTTCGATGCTGACCACCTCGGCGCGGTAGCGGCCGGCCATGTCGACCAGGCGCTGGCCGAAATAGCCCATCACCGCCACCAGCACCTTGTCGCCGGGCTCGATCGTGTTGGCCAGGGTTGCTTCCATAGCGGCGCTGCCGGTGCCGCTCATCGGGATGGTGAGGCGGTTGTCGGTCTGCCAGGCGTAGCGCAGCAGCTCCTGCACCTCCCCCATCAGGTCGATGTACAGGGGATCCAGGTGGCCGATCGGCATCCGGGCCAGGGCCTGCAGGACCGTGGGGTGGGCGTTGGAGGGTCCAGGACCCAGCAGCAGCCGCTCCGGGGTGGCAATCGGGTCCAGAGCGAGCCTGTGGGTGCTGCTGATGGAGGGAGGCACTGGGAGAAGGGGCAAGACCTGGCGGAGCGGCAGAAGTGATACGAGGTTAGGGAATGGCCGCCTCAGCGAGCGCGGACGTTGCTGGAGGAGAGGCCGCGGCAGAGATGCTCGAAGGGGGCCCGCACCAGACCGGTGTTCACCAGGCCGGCATCGGCCAGCATCTCGGCGATCACCTCGCCGAGCAGGGCGATGCTGCGGACGGTCGGTCCGGTGGGAACGCCCAGGCTCTTGTAGGTGTCGTCGAGGCCGTTGAGAACACGCTCGTTGAGGATGGTGAAGTCGTCGGCCACCAGGGCATAGCTGGCGTAGCGCAGGAAGTAATCCATGTCGCGCAGGCAGGCCGACAGGCGCCTGGTGGTGTAGGCGTTGCCGCCGGGGAGGAGCAGCTCGGGGTCTTCAAGCCAGAGGCGTTGGGCGGCCTCGCGCACGATGACGGCCGCTTCCCGGTTGATCAGTTCGACAGCGGCGAGACGCAACTCCGCCTGGCCGTAGTAGGCATCAATCCGATCGATCGCGGAGCGATCGAAGTAGCGGCCCAGCTGGTCATAGCGACCAATCAGACCGGTGATGGCATCTCGCATGGACGAAACGGATCGACGCACCTGCAGCGGAAGGTAGCACTCGCGATCCGCCAGATTCCTGTGCTGCGGCTGGTTCTGGGGAATCTGACAGAAACGGTTACGCGGCCACCGGCCCGCCGAGGGGGCAGCATCGTGGCGGCAGCCTTCCCACCCGCCCCCCTCCATGGCCACCTCCGCCCAGGACATCCTGCGCCGCCTCGGGGAGGACGGCATCGAGCGCATCGACCTGAAGGTGAGTGACCTGGAGGGTCGCTGGCATGCGATCGGCTTTGAGGCGCACCGCTTCGGCGAGGAGGTGTTTCGTCGAGGCCTTCCCCTGGACAGCCTCAGCGCGGAGCCGGGGCGGACGCTGCCAGCCGCCAGCGGCCTGATCTTGCATCCGGACCCCAGCACCGCCTGGATCGACCCCTTCCTCACCCCGAGGAGCCTCAGCCTGATCGCGGCGTTCGAGGCACCCACAGAGGCCTCGACAGGATTCCGCCATTGCCCCCGCTCCCTCGCCGCCCGCGCCCTGGCCGAGCTGACCAGCAGCGGACTGGCGGATGGTGCCCGCTTCGGAGCCGAACAAGGCTTCTTTCTGTTCAAGGACCTGGACGCCTACGGCGATGGCCAGGGCTGTGGTTACAGGGTCAGCCTCGGCCCGGCGATACCGGAAGAGCTCCGCAGCGAGCTTCTGCTCACCCTGGCGGCCCTGGATCTGCGGGCCCACCTGCAGCAACCGGCGCCGCAGGGGCCCCTGCAGCAGCTGACCCTGGGAAGCGGCGATCCGCTGCGGGCTGCGGATGCCCTGATGGTCAGCCGCTACGTGGTGCGTCATGTGGCACAGCGCCACGGCTGGCGTGCCACCCTCCTGCCGAGGCCCACCCTGGAGCGCACCTGCGCCGGCCTGGCGGTGCACCAGAGCCTCTGGAGGGCCGGGCAACCCCTGTTCTGCGGGGAGGGAACCTACGGCGACCTGTCCCAGACCGCCCGCTGGTACCTGGGGGGGCTGCTGCGCCACGGCCCCTCCCTGGCTGCATTCACCAACCCCGGGACCAACAGCTACCGGCGGCTAAGGAGCGGCCCCGAGGCCCCGATCCGGCTCACCTACGCCAGGAATGACCCGTCCACCGTGGTCGACGTTCCTGCCAGCGGCAGCGATCCCGCCAAGCGGCGGCTGGTGCTGCGTCAGGCGGATGGGCTGGCCAATCCCTACCTGGCCTTTGCAGCCATGCTGATGGCCGGACTCGATGGCGTGCGGCGCCAGAGCGATCCCGGATCGCCGAGTGATCAGGAGTCCGCCGCCGCCCGTTCAGCGGGATCCGGTGGCGCCACCCTGCCCGCCGACCTGAGCCAATCCCTGGACGCCCTGGCCGACGACCACGGCTATCTGCTGGCCGGTGGCGTCTTCAGTCGGGAACTGGTCGAGGACTGGATCGCCTCGAAACGCCAGGAGGTGGAGGACCTGGAGCATCGGCCCCATCCGCACGAGTTCAGCCGCGACCCCATGGCCTGAATCAGGGCCGCAGCAGCCAGGCCAGCAGCAGCCCCAGTCCGCCCCAACGCAACGCCGACCAGAAGCGATCGCCGTGCCGGGTGCTCGGCAGCAAAGCTTCGGGGAGGGGATCCAGCAGCCGTTGGGCCAGCTCCAACCGTTGCCGCCGCCGCCGCAGGGTCACGCCCGTGGAAGCCACGGCCCCCGGGCGTCCGGCCAGGCTGAGCACCGCCGCCAGTTGGTGCAGCAATCCCGGTGACGATGAGCGGCGGGGGCGCTGGAGTCGGCTCATGGTGGCGCGATCGACAGGGCGAGACCTGGAACGACAGGATGGATCCACGTCAGGCCGATCGTCCAGTGGAAGCCAGCAGCAATCCAGCCGAAACAGCTTCCCCGTCCACCGTTTCGGTTGTGTCGAATCGATCGTGGCCTGCCGAGGCCCTGCCCTTAGCCGAACGGCTGCACCGCCAGCTCAGCATTGGCGATCGGGACTGGCACGCCCTCAAGCACCAGCGCTCCCGGCGGGCGGCCGAGCAGGTGGCTGCGGCCCTGGTGCAACTCCTCGCCGCCGATGAGCCTGCCGCCAGCGCGACTGGCGAGGGTCGGCGGAGCGCCATCGCCCTGCTGGAGAACGCCCAGGCCTGGCTGCGGGCCGAGATCAGCGATCCGGGCTGTCCTGCCCACGGCCGCTGACCGTCGCTCGCCGTGCCGCCAGCTGCAGCCGGTTGCCCCGGCTGCTCCAGCGGACATCATCAAAGCAGTGGTGGATGAGGAACAGGCCCCGACCGGAAAGGGCATCCTGCTCGCAGGGCAGGACATTCTGGCGGGCATGGGGCGGGAGCCCGGGGCCTTCGTCCTGAACCTGCCAGACCACCCAGCGAGGGGTGACGATCCGGCGCACCCTCAGGCACTTGCCCGGATCGCAGCCGTTGCCGTGTCGCACGGCATTGACCAGGGCCTCCTGGAGACCGAGCTGCAGCTCCGCCTGACGGAGGGCGCAGCCGATGGGTTCAAGAAGCAACTCCACCAGCGGAGCCAGCTGCAGGGTGGAGGGGGTGATGTAGTCGGCCCAGCGGAGCTGCATGAAGCAGGAATTCCCATTCGCCTGATTTGAACCTAACGCGCCCTCCCTGCCGGCGCCTCCCCCAGGCGGGCCTGGATGGCGGGATGTTGCAGAAGCGCGTCCATCAACCGCACACCCCGCAGCTGATTGACCAGCGGCATGTGGCCCTCCGGCGCTTCGAGGGACCACTGGAAAGCTCCCGGATAGCGGGTCCAGGTGCCCTCACTTTTCCACCCGAGCCTGGGCCAGAGCCGATCCCATTGCCCCTGACACCCCTGCAGCAGCCGGGCCTGGACCGAGAAGCCGAAGCGCCCCTGGGAGTAACAGCACCAGAGACGGTCGAGGCTGGTGAGGTCGGTGCCGGACATGGCCGCCACCTCGCTGTAATAGACGTAGCCGCGGCGAACGGCCGCCCCACCGGCCAGCTGGCGCAGGTGCTCGCTGGTGAGACGATCGGCCTCCTCGAAGGCCTGCCGCATCAGGTGGTGCTGCAACGGCGCGTAGTCGAGGCCAGCGATGCTGGCGACGGCGAGCCAGCCATCGGGATGGCGGGCCAGGAGGGCGTCCTGCCGAGCCGCATCACCGCAGGCCATCAGCAGCTGGATCAGATGGCCGGCGGCCCAGTCGTCGCCAGTGGCGTCGAGCTGGTCGAGCCTGTCCGGGATCAGATCCAGCAGCTCTGTTCCAGCCTGCTCGAGCTGGCCCAGGAGGCTGCGGCGCTGACGGAGCGAACCAGCGAGGAAACGACCCAGCAGCTGTTCGGCATCGACGGTGCTGGAAACCGGAGGACCGGAGAGCATGGGCAGACGACCAGCCGAAAAGGCAGCATGGTGGAAACCACTATGTCAGGGCCGATGGGCACTGGCTGAATGGTGAGCAGGGAGGGGGTTCTGGCCCTGCCTAAAGTCCCATTTTCAGAGAATGCCATGGCCGCCGCCATTCAGTTCTTCCGCGGTGTGGACGAGACGGTCGTGCCCGACATCCGCCTGACCCGATCGCGGGATGGCCGCACCGGCCAGGCCACCTTCGTGTTCGAGGAGCCCGAGGCCCTGGCTCCCCAGGCCGTGGGCGATATCACCGGCATGTTCATGCTCGATGAAGAGGGCGAGATGGTGACCCGGGAGGTGAAGGCCCGCTTCGTCAACGGCAAGGCCAGCGCCCTGGAAGCCACCTACACCTGGAAGAGCACCGCCGATTTCGAGCGCTTCATGCGCTTCGCCCAGCGCTATGCCGACGGCCACGGCCTCGGGTTTGCCGGCCAGGGTGACGAGCCGGCCGAGGAGGGCCAGGAGGAGGCTTGAAATTCGGCCAGTGGTTGGGCCTGATCGCCCTGATGGCGGCGCTCGTTCTGTTGTGGAGCCTGCGTGACGCCCTGATCCTCCTGTTCGCCGCCGTGGTGCTCGCCATGGCGCTCTGCACCCTGGTGGGCGCCATCCGGGAACGGATCGGTGTGGCCAGGCCCATCGCCCTGCTGCTGGCCCTGTTGCTGGTGACGCTGCTGGTGCTGATCGTCGCCACGGTCGTGATCCCCCCCTTCATCGCCGAGTTCCGCGAACTCGTGCAGCAAGTGCCGCGGGCCTGGGCGGAGTTGTTGAAGCTGTTGCGCCACGCCCTTGAGGGGGCGTCACAGATGGTGTATGGCCGCAGGGACGGCAGCCTCGACTGGCTCAAATCCACCCTCTCGATTCCGGCCACCCTGCCCCCCGACCTGCTGGGCCGCCTCGGCGGTGGGGCGATCGGCCTGGTGGGGGTGGCCGGCAACCTCGGTGCCGGCCTGCTCCAGACCCTGTTCGTGGTGGCCGTCTCCCTGATGGTCGCCGCCCAGCCCACCGGCTACCGGGAGGCCCTGCTGCTGCTGGCGCCCTCCTTTTACCGGCGGCGCCTGCGCCAGGTGCTGGTGTCCTGCGGCACCGCCCTGAGCAGCTGGATGGTGGGGGTGCTGATCAGCTCCGTCTGCGTGGGTCTGCTGGCGGCCATCGGCCTGTCCGTGCTGGGCGTGAAGCTGGTGGCGGCCAATGCCCTGCTGGCCGGCCTGCTCAACATCATCCCCAACGTGGGACCGACGCTCAGCACGATTTTCCCGATGTCGGTGGCGCTCCTTGATGCCCCCTGGAAGGCCGTGGCCGTTCTGGTGGTTTACGTGATCATCCAGAACCTCGAGAGCTATGTCATCACCCCCTCGGTGATGCACCATCAGCTGCAGCTGCTGCCGGGCCTGACCCTCACCGCCCAGCTCCTGTTCACCCTGCTGTTCGGCCCGCTCGGCCTGCTGCTGGCCCTGCCCCTGGCGGTGTGCCTGCAGGTGCTGCTGCGGGATGTGTTGATCCATGACATCCTCGATCCCTGGAAGCGGGAGCGCCAACAGACATGAAGGCACGCACCCTGCTCGGGGCCCTCGGCCTGGTGGCGCTGTTCCTGCTGCTGTGGGAGCTGCGCTGGGTGCTGCTGATCCTCTTCGGCGCCGTGGTGCTGGCGGTGGCACTGGATGTGCCCACCAGCCTGCTGCGGCGGCTCACCCGCCTGAACCGGTGGGCGGCCCTGTCGCTGGTGCTGCTGGCGCTGCTCGTGATCGGCTGGCTCCTCGGCAATCTGCTGCTGCCGGAACTGATCGACCAGATCCGCCAGTTCAGCCAGTTGGTCCCTGAGTTGATCCAGCGGCTCGGTGACGTGGTGCCCAAGACCCCCCTGTTGCGCGATCTGGAACGGCAGCTGGACGATGGGACCCTGTGGGACCGGCTCCAACCCCTGGGAAGCCAGCTGCTCGGCGTGGCGGGTGGCGCCGCCAACAGCACGATTCAGCTGCTGCTGATGCTGCTGCTGGCGATCCTGATGGCGCTCGATCCAGTCAGCCATCAACGCCTGGTGATTGCCGCGACGCCACTGTTCTACCGGCGGCGCATGGAACAGCTGCTGGGGGAATGCCGCGAGGCCCTCGGTGGCTGGCTGGCTGGCATGACCATCTCCGGCACCGTGGTCTTCCTCACCACCTGGGCGGGCCTGGCGGCGCTGCAGGTGCCCCTTGCTCTGCTGAGCGGCCTGGTCTGTGGTCTGCTCACCTTCGTGCCCACCATTGGACCCACGGCCGCCACCCTGCTGCCACTGGCCGTGGCCCTGCTGATCTCACCGGCGAAAGTGGTTCAGGTGCTGGTGCTGAGGCTGCTGCTGCAGAACGGCGAAGCGTTCCTGCTCACCCCCCTGCTGCTGAGCCGCACCGTCAACCTGCTGCCCACCGTCGCCCTGATGGCCCAGTTGAGTCTGGGGGCCCTGCTGGGATTGCCCGGGCTCCTTCTGGCCCTGCCTCTGGTGGTGGTGCTGCAGGTGGCCTGCGAAGAGGTGCTTGTCCGGGACGTGATGGACCGCTGGGATCTGACCTGAGCAGAACCGGCCAACAGGCCTGATCGCCTCAGCCGCGGGAGCGGCGGTAGTGATGCCAGAGGGACGGCTGACTGAGCAGCACGGCCACGGCCAGCAGATGGGAGCGCACCGCGGCGGTGAAGGAGGTCAGGGTGAAGTGATCCCAGAGCAGGATCAACTCCACCCGCAGATCGATCAGGGCCAACACCAGCAGCACCACCGGCAGCATGGGCCAACCACGCCTGGGCCCCACGACGACGCCATCGGTCCCCCTCATCGCTTCGAGAGCACGGGCAGAAGGGTGGGGGCCACACCGATGCTCGACCAGCTGCCGACGGCGATGCCCACCGTGAGCGCCACGGCGAACCAGAACAGGGTGCTGCCGCCGAAGAAGATCAGGGCCACCAGGGGCAACAGGGTGGTGAAGGAGGTGTAGAGCGAGCGGGTGAGGGTGGCATCCACCGCCACGTCCACCTGGTCCACCAGGGGAAGATCGCCCAGGGTGCGTCGCTGCTCGCGGATCCGGTCGTAGACCACCACGGTGTCGGTGACGGAGTAGCCGGCCACGGTGATCAGGGAAACGGCGAAGAGGGAATCCACTTCAATGCCCTGGAGCAGCCCCAGCCAGGCGAACAGGCCGCAGGTGATCAGCACGTCGTGGGCCAGGCACAGCAGGGCCAGGAAGGCGAAGACGCCGCTGTAGTTGATCGAGATGTAGACGGCGATTCCGGCAAAGCTGACCAGAAGTGAGATGAGGCTGCCCCTCAGGAGTCGGGAGCCGAGGGTGGGGCCGATCGTGTTGACCGAGGTGCCGCTCTTGAGCAGCGGACCGAACTTGCCGGCAAGGCCATCGACGAGGGCCTTGCTCTGGTCGGCCTCAAGGGCAGGAAGGCGCAGGAGCAGGGAGCGGCCGCCGTCGAGCACCTGAACAGAGGCGCTGCCCAGGCTGGGGGCGATCTCCCCTTCAGGGGACGGCAGGTCGAGACTGCTGAGGCCCTGGCGGATCTCGGCGGCGGTGATGGCCTTGCAGGGGGCACAGTCGCGCTCCACCTGCACCTGGGTGCCACCAGTGAAATCAAGCCCGGGCCGCAGCGGCGCACCGATCGACGGGTTCAACCAGCAGAGCGCCAGACCCAGGAGGCTCAGGCCGCAGGCCAATAAGGAGCCCACCCAGGCCAGACGCCGGTGGCGGCTGATGCGGAAGCGGGGGGATGGGGCGGGGGTCATGGCAGTCATTCAGGCCAGACCCGGTTGGGGCGCGGCGGATTTAACGGGGGGAAGCTGGCGGGAGGGCAGGAAGTAGGTGGGACGCCGCAGGGCCGGGTAGCTCATCACCAGGCGCAGCAGGGTGCGGGTGCAGGTCAGGGCCGTGAACAGACTCAGCACCAGGCCGATGGCCAGGGTGACGGCGAAGCCCTTGACCAGGCCAGTGCCGAGGAAAAACAGGGCCGCGCAGCTGATCAGACCGGTGACGTGGCCATCGATGATCGAGGACAGGGCCAGGGAGAAGCCCGTGTCGATCGAACGGATCAAGGTGTTGCCACCGCGCAGCTCTTCCTTGATGCGCTCGAAGATCAGCACGTTGGCATCCACGGCCATCCCCACCGAGAGGATGAAGCCGGCGATGCCCGGCAGCGTCAGGGTGACGGGAATGAGGGCATAGATGGCCAGGTTGAACAGGGCGTACAGGCTCAGGGCCACCACCGCCACAATTCCGGGCAGGCGGTACACCGCCACCATGAACACCGCCACCAGCACCAGGCCCGACAGGCCCGCCACCAGGCTGGAGCGGATGTTCTCGGCCCCCAGGGACGGACCGACGGTGCGCACCTCGACGATCTTCACCGGCAAGGGCAGGGATCCGCCCCGCAATTGCACCTCCAGGTCACGGGCCTCCTCGGCTGTGAAATTGCCGGTGATCGAGGCGGATCCCCCGGTGATGCCGGCCACCTTGAACTGCTCGCCCACGCTGGCCTCGCTGATCGAGCGTCCATCAAGGACAATGCCGAGCACCCTTCCGGTACCAGCGATGGATTGGGTCAGAGACGCAAACTTCTCGCCACCCTCGCGGTTGAAGCCCAGGGTCACTTCCCAGCCGGAGCCGGTGGCCTGCTGCTGGCGACCGGCGCTGGTGAGATCCTTGCCGGTGATCAGCGGAGGCCCGTAGAGGCTCAGGATCCGGCGGTTGGTTTCCCTGAGCAACAGCTCGATCTGGTCGACCTCACTGGTGCCAGTGGGCACCTCAATCCCCAGGGAGGTGAGCGCCTTGGAGAGGTCCTGGGGAGATAACGCCGGGGGCTCGGGCGGTGGCGGTGCCGTGGGGTCCTCGCTCACAGAGGGGGGGCGCTTGGCGCGCAGCACCGACTCGGCCTGGCGTTTGAGGGCCAGCAGTCCGCGCATCTCCTCCTCGGTGCCCGGCTTCTGGGCGCGGAACTCGAGCAGGGCCGTGCTGCCGAGGACGCGGGCCGCCTGGCTGGGATCCTGCTCGCCCGGGAGCTGCAGCACCAGCTGGTCGTTGCCCACCGCCTGGAGGGTGGATTCGGCCACCCCGAGTCCGTTGATGCGCCGTTCCAGCACGTCCTTGACGGCCTCCAGCTGCTCGCTGTCCACCCGGGTGATGGCGCCGGCGGGCATCACCTGGAGGGTGAGCTGGCTGCCGCCGCGCAGGTCGAGACCCAGCTGCAGACCGTAATTGGCGAGAAGGGCGCCGGAGGCGATGGTGAGGGCAAGGATGAGGGCGAACCAGCCCTGTTGGCGTCCCATCTCAGCGACGGCCCGCCTTCAGATCGAGCGCCGCGGCGACGATCTGGTGCGGCTGAATGATGGTGAGGTTCTCCAGATTGCCGTTGTAGGGCGTGGGGATGTCCTGGGACGACAGCCGCAGGGGCCGGGCATCGAGATCGTCGAAGCAGTGCTCCGTGATCAGGGCGATCAGTTCGGCGCCGATGCCGCCCGTTTTCATGCACTCCTCCACCACCACCACCTTGTGGGTCTTGCGGATCGAGCGGGCGATGGTCTCCATGTCGAAGGGCTTGAGGCTGACCAGATCGATCAGCTCCACATCAACACCCTCCTGCTCCAGCTGCTCCACCGCCTTGAGGCAGTGGTGGCGCATGCGCGAGTAGGTGAGGATCGTGACGTCCTTGCCCTCGCGCACCACCTCGGCCTGGTCGAGGGCACAGATGTAATCGCCTTCCGGGATGTCTTCGCTCAGGTTGTAAAGCAAGACATGCTCGAAGAAGAGCACGGGGTTGTTGTCGCGGATGGCGGCCTTCATCAGGCCCTTGGCGTTGGTGGGGGTGCTCACCGCGACGATCTTGATGCCTGGAACGGCGTGGAAGTAGGCCTCAAGGCGCTGGCTGTGCTCGGCACCGAGCTGACGACCAACGCCCCCGGGCCCGCGCACCACGGCCGGGATCGTGTAGTTGCCGCCGCTGGTGTAACGCAGCATCCCCATGTTGTTGGAGATCTGGTTGAAGGCGAGCAGCAGAAAGCCCATGTTCATCCCCTCCACGATCGGCCTCAGGCCGGTCATGGCGGCGCCGACGGCCATGCCGGTGAAGCTGTTCTCAGCGATGGGGGTGTCCAGCACCCGCAGTTCGCCGTACTTCTCACAGAGGTCCTTGGTGACCTTGTAGGAACCGCCGTAATGGCCCACGTCCTCGCCCATGACACAGACATGGGGATCGCGCGCCATCTCCTCGTCGATGGCTTCGCGCAGGGCGTTGAACAGGAGAGTTTCAGCCACGGAGCGGGGGGCCTTTGCGCGGCCAACCTATCTCAGCCGCCGGCGGCGAAGGTGCTGAGCAGCAGGACTGACAGGAGCATGCCCGGCAGCAGCAGGACCACCAGCAGACCCAGGTCGTGGGGTGTCATCGGAGCGAAAGACGGCATCCGGAGCAGCCTAGGAAGGGGACTCCGCTTGAGCCGGCAACAGGCTGCGGATGAACACCAGAAACAGCCCCAGGCCGATGAAGGCGAAGGTGAAGGTGGCCAGGAAGCACATCCCCACCATCAGGGTCTTCATCGCCGTGGCGATGCTCTGGGCGAAAGCCGAGTCGAAGTGCGGCGGATGGGTCACGTACCAGCCCACCACTCTCTGGCTCACCCCCAGGCTCAGCCAGGCCAGCAGGCCACTGGTGAGGGCACCGGACAGGAAGCTGAGGGGCCCCTTGCGCGGCGGCGGGGTGGGCTGTTCGTCCGTCATGGTGGGGATCCATCCGTCACCAGGCTGACACCGGACCCGCCGCAACGGCAGCACCAGGAGGCAAAACCCAGCGCCTCCAGCGGTCCGGCCAGGGCGGTCCGGGCCGTCTCGGCCGCCGGCAGGTCCGGGTAGAGCGCATACAGGCTCGGGCCGGAACCGCTCATCGCCACGGCCAGGGCCTCCGGGCCGCCGCGCAGCAGCTCGAGGCCAGAGCGGATGCTCTCCACCTCCGGCGTCACCACCGACTGGAGGTCATTACGGATCGGTGGCAGTGGGCCCTCGCCGGCCAGGGCGGCCAGCAGTGGGCCCTGGCGCAGGGCCTGGCGCCGCTGCTCGAAATCCTCTTCGCTCTGCAGGTAGAAGTCGCTGCGCAGCTCCCGGCAACGGCCGTAGGCCCAGGGTGTGGACACGCTGGCCTGGGGGTGCTTGAGCAGCAGCACCGCCCGCTCCACCAGCCGCTCCGCCGACACGGGCTCCAGCCTCTCCCCGCGCCCGAAGCAGAGCTGGGTGCCACCCTCCAGGCAGAAGGGCATGTCGGATCCCAGCTCGGCCGCCAGGCCATGGAGCCTCTCGGTGCCCAGGCCCAGACCCCAGAGGGCATCAAGACCCACCAGGGCAGCGGCGCCATCGCTTGAGCCGCCCGCCAGGCCGGCGCCGATGGGGATGCGCTTGTGCAGTGTGATCTCCACCCCCAGTTCCGGCAGGCCGACCCGGGAGCGCAGCAGTTCCGCCGCCTTGACGATCAGGTTGGTGCCGTCGGTGGGTAGATCCGCGTTGTCGCAGCGCAGCCGGATCGTGGCGTCGGCGCTGACGCGCAGCACCAGGGTGTCGGCCAGGTCGATGCTCTGCATGACCATCGCCAGCTCGTGGTAGCCATCGGGCCGCAGCCCCAGCACCTCGAGGTGCAGGTTGATCTTGGCGGGGGCCGAAACGGTCAGTATGGGCATGGGGCTGGGCGGACGTCCCTGCAACAACGGGTAGCGCAGGCCTGATTCAAGCGGAGCCCCCGGCAGGCTTGCGGGGCCTTCGCCCATGGCGTGAGTCCTGCCAGATCAACCAGAATGGTGGGAGCGATCGGGTGCAGAGATGAAAGCCAGCCATGGAAACCCCTTTCGAGCCACCTTCGGTGTTGGGCTGTTTCTGAGTGTGCTGCTGCAGATCCCGGCAGCCTTGGGGGCCGACCCGACGTCTGGACGAACGGTGGACATCCTCTGGAGGGCTCCAGGGCGTCAATCCATCGCCATCCAGAAGGAACTGGACTTCGAGGGCTCTGTGACGCAGGAGGGCAAATCCCAACCCGACGTCCGGTCACCGGCCCTGATCTACGTCCTGGTAGGCCTCGTGAGCATCGATCTGCTGGTGAAGACCTTGATGATGGCCTACAAGGACGTGCGCTACGGCGGCATCGTCGTTCGTCGTGGAGCCGATGACAGGTTGGAAATCCAGAACGACAAACGCCTGGCAGGGGGAACGATCGTCGTCGATCAGGGGAAGGCGAAGGATCTGCGGATCTTTCGTGCCAGTGAAAAGCCCGCGTCCGGGGAGTTGCTTGAGGCGATCACGCCCCTGCTGCGGTGACCACCAACCGCCTGCCGGTCCTCGTCCAGCTGGCGTCGGCCCTTTGGTTGGGGTGGGGCTGCGTCACAAGCACATCGGCTCAGGAAGGGTTGCAGGTTGCCGACCCCAAGGGCACGCCCATGTTCCGCTACGGGGGCAGCCACGCTCTGATCATCTGGGCAGGCGATTACAAAGATCCCTTTTGGAAGAAACTCAACAATCTTCAACGTGAAGCCGCTGATGTCGCGGCAGCACTTCATCGCCAAGGGTTTCAGGTTGATGTTGTTGCTAATCCAGGCTCACAGAAACTGAAGCAGTCCATCGAAGACTTTGTGAAGCGATATGGCTATCATCCAGACCATCGTTTGGTGATTTACTTTGCTGGTCATGGCTGGACCCGCAACAATGACCTCGGCTATCTCGTTCCAGTGGATGCTCCAGCCGCCTCTCACCCAAGCAGTGATCTGGAGTTTGCAAAATCTGCCCTCAGCATGGAGCAGATCATGTCATGGGCAAAACAGATGGAAGCCAAGCACGTACTCTTCATCTTCGACAGCTGTTTCTCGGGAGCCATTTTCAAGGTGCGTTCAGCCTCTCCTGCACCCACCTACCTACAACGAAAGATACGTCTACCGGTCAGACAGTTTCTTACTGCCGGCGATGTCAATGAGGTGGTCCCTGCCACAAGTCTCTTCACCCCCCTGCTCATACGAGGCCTCGATGGCGCGGCGGATATCAACCGCGATGGATACGTCACTGGTTCTGAACTTGGCGAGTATCTGCCCCAGCAGATGGCCACATACAGCACAACGCAGAATCCCCAGTACGGAAAGATTCGTGATCCTCGACTGGACGAAGGCGACATCGTTTTCCGCGTCGTCAGGTCTTCTGGAGAGAGCGCACCGCCCCTCCGCACAAGCTCGCCTCTTCCCCAGGCGACAGCTCCAGGAGGGGGAGGTCGGATCGAGAACCTGCCGATGCCCTCGCTGCCCGAGCCCTCGCTCAGCGTGCCCCAGCCTTCCATGCGCCAGGGGAAGCCAATCCTGATCCGCACCGAATCGATCCGCAATCGTGGCGATGCCCTCCAGCTGGCGATGGATCAGGTGCCACCGGGCGCCACGGTGACGGATAGCCGATGCACTGCGATCTCCGTCGCCGGCAATGCCCGCTATCGCTGCAGCGTCTGGTTCAGCTCCCCTTCCCCCTGATCGACGCCGCGCGCATGCATCAGGGCGCGGGCCAGTGCCATCCAACGCTCGGGCCCCAGCTCCTGGGGCCGCTGCTGCAGGTCCACCCCGGCGGCGGTAGCCAGCTCCAGCAGTTCCGGCGCCGGCAGCAGGCCCGCCAGGCTGGTGCGCAGCATCTTGCGTCGTCCAGCGAAGCACCGCCGCAGCAGGCTCTCCACCGCCAGGGCCTGGTCCAGCGGTGGCAGGTCCGCCGCCGCCACCGGCTCGATCACGATCACCTCCGAGGTGACCTTCGGTGGCGGGGAGAAGCAGCGGGGCGGCACCGTGCAGACGCTGCTGCAGCGGGCCAGCAACTGCATCCGCACGCTGAGGGCCGAGAAGGCGCTGCTGCCCGGCCGGGCCCGGATGCGCTGGCCCACCTCCTGCTGCACCAGCAGCACCAGCCGCTCGAAGCGGCAGGGGGCCGGCCGGCCGAGGCGACCCACCAGCACCTCCAGCAACGGGCCGGTGATGTTGTAGGGAATGTTGGCGACCACCTTGGTGGGAATGGGCCGTTCGGGGCAGGGCAGGGCCAGTTCGAGTACGTCACCCTCGATCAGGCTGAAGCGCCCGTCGTCGCCGAACCGCTGCCGCAGGCCCACCACCAGGTCCCGGTCCAGCTCCACCGCCAGCAGGGACGCCGCCGGGGACTCCAGCAGCCGTTCGGTCAGGGCGCCCCGCCCCGGGCCCACCTCCAGGACGTGGTCGGCGCCGTCCAGATCGGCGGCCGCCACGATGCGATCCAGGATCTGGGGATCGGTGAGCCAGTGCTGACCGAAGCGCTTGCGGGCCCGGTGGCCGCTGAAGGTCATGGAGGCGCCGGCAGGTCACCCCAGATTGCAGGGCCGTCGGGCCTGGCTAGAGATGGAGCAGCGTTCCCCCTCCGCCATGGCCCATGGTTTCCGGCTGACTGGTCCCCTGTTGACCCGTCCCCTGCTCACCGGTGCCCTGCTGGCCGGCGGCCTTGCCCTGCTGGCGGGCCCCGCCCACGCGGGCAGCGTCACCGCCGAATCAATCTTCGACCGTCAGGCCACCCGCCAGCAAGCCAAGAGCCAGGTGCCCAAAGGCGCCACGGTGACTCGCACGGTCTGCGAAGACCTGGAGGTGGGCATGGACAACACCCGATACCGCTGCACCGTCTTCTACACAACAGCTCCGGCCAGCCCAGCTCCAGCCGCTCCGGCCACCAGCCAGCCCTGAGACGGAGCTCCCTGCCCGGAAGCGCTCAGTCGCCCAGCCGGATCCAGCGCACTGGAGCCCGCGAGGGCGGCAGCGGCACCAGGGCCGCCACCTGCTCCACCGGCGTCCGCTCCCAACACGGATGGGCCGCCAGCCAGCAGTTCCAGGCCCGCTCCAGGCGCTGGCGCTTCGGCCAGCGCAGCGCCGCGGTGCCCGAGCCATCGAGACCCGAACGCCGGCGCCCCTTCACCTCCACCAGCAGCAGCCGTCCCGGCTTGTGCAGGACCAGATCCAGTTCCCCCCAAGGGCAGCGCCAGTTGCGCTCCAACAGCTGCCAGCCCTGGAGCCCCAACAGCCGCAGCACCCGCTGCTCCGCCCAGGCTCCCTGACGCTGGGCGGGGCTGGGAGGCATGGCGGCAAGCAGCTGCTGCTGCAGAGTTCCCTGCCGTGGTCAAGCCCGCGAGCGGCAGACCCGGCGGCGGATGGCGCTCAGTAGTACCGGCGGGGGTTCTGACGGATGGCCAGCTGCACCTCCACCAGGAACAGGAGCAGGCCCACGATCATGGCCCCCATGGCCGCCACGAACAGGGGCACGACGATGGCGGTCACGTCCAGGGCCGCCACGGCACTGATGAACAGCACCGCCACCACGGCGGCCACCAGCAGGGCGGTGACGGTGACCGCCAGAATCGCTCGGTTGATCAGGAAGGTCCGGCGCCGTTGGACCGCCAGCACCTGCTCCAGCCGGTCGCTGTCCTCCCCATCGGCCTCCTCCTTCGCCCGGCTCTTGGCCAGGGCCTCCTGAATGACACGGGTGCGATCGATGATCCGCGCCAGTCGGGAGCTGAACAGGCTCAGCAGGCCGGTGACGCCGGTGAACAGGAACACCGGCGCCACCGACAGCTGGATCGCCTTGGAGAGGCCGGCCACGGAGCGCCCATCCCCCACATCCACCGAAAGCAACAGCGGTTCGTTCCAGAGCATCCTGCTGGGGCCCCTCAGGCCGCTGGGGTGATCTGGCTCTGGAGCAGGGCCTCCAGCTCCAGATCAGAGAGGGGTGCCGACAGTTGGTAGCCCTGGCCATGGCGGCAACCGAGGGTGAGCAGCATCTGCCGCTGCCTGGAGCGTTCCACCCCTTCCACCACCACCATGATTCCAGTGGCGTCGCTGAGCCGGATCACCGCACTGAGCATGGCCTGCTGCAGCTGGTCGTAGTCGATGGCGGAGATGAGGCTTCTGTCGATCTTGACCTCACTGAACGGCAGCTCGGTGAGCCGCTGCAAGCCGGAGTAGCCGGTGCCGAAATCATCCATGGCCAGCTCGAAGCCCTGGCGCCGGAGGTCCCGCAGCTGGTTGGCGACGTGGGTGGACATCTCCAGGATGCTGCCCTCGGTGACCTCCAGGACAATGCGACCGGGCGTCAGTTGGTGGCGTTCGAGGGCCATCAACAGGTCGCTGCTCCAGGTGGGATCCTGCACCTGCAGCGGTGAGACATTGACGCAGATCTTGCCCAGCTGCAGTCCGGCCACATCCCAGCGGTGCAGGGCCTCGAACGCCCGCTCCATCACCCAGCGCCCCAGGGACGAAATCTGGGCTGTGGCCTCGGCCACGTCGATGAAATCAGCGGGGGACTGGCGTCCGAGCACCGGATCATCCCAGCGGCAGAGCACTTCTGCTGCGATCACACGGCCGGATTCCAGCTCGATGATCGGCTGATAGGCCAGCTCCAGCTGCTCCTGCTCGATGGCCAGGGCCAAGGGCCGGGCCAGCAGTTCCTGCAGCTGGACGGAGCGCTCCACCGGCGAGGCGATGCTGCAGCTGGGAAACGGCTGGCGATGGGTTTCCTCCAGCGCCCGGGTGGCGGCCTCCAGCAACGCGGCGAATTCATTGCCGTCCTCGGGAGCGCGGCTGATGCCGACGTTCAGCGAGGGCTCGATGACGTGCTCCAGCACCGTGGTGGGCGCCTCCAGGCTGGCGAGCAGCGCACCGGCCATGTCCCGCACCGCGTCGATGCCCATCGCGCCCGGCAGCAGGGCCAGCAGGCGGTCGCCCCCCTGGCGGGAGAAGAAGCCATGGGCCGGAAGGGCCGCTTCCAGACGATGGGCGATCTCCTCGATCAAGGCCTCACAGGCGGCGATGCCCAGCCGGCCACGCACCAGATCGAGTTGCTGCACCTGCAGATGCAGCAGTACGGCGCCTCCTGCGTAGCGAGCTGTCACCAGGTCATCCAGGTCAGCCAGGGTCACCCGCTGGTCGAGCAGTTCCAGCAGGCACCAGACCGGTTCCGTCCCGTTGGTGGCCGGCAGGCGTGTGAGGGACAGGGGGATCTCCCCTTCAGCCACCGGGGAGCCGACCAGTTCACTGCTCAGGGTGGCCACCGCACCCTGCAGCAACGGCGCCACGTCGGCGGCGCAGAGGTCCTGCAGGAGCCGCTGGCGCAACGTCGCCAGCTCCAATCCTGAACGCCGGCAGAAGGCCCCATTCGCCGCCACGATCGCCCCCAGGCCATCGGCCAGGGCCGCCGGCCTGTCGATCCGCTCCAACAGGCCCCCGACCACTCCGGCCCCTGATCGCTGGAAATCCCTGGGTTGAGAGTCCTTGGGTTGGAGGTCCTGGGCCATCCACGGATTCGGAGATCGAACGGGCCGGAGATCCGGACCCGCACCACGCTAGTCGCCTTGTCTCCATCGGCATCGCCCCCCGGGCCGTGGGGTGAGGTGACCCCCCTTTCCTAGGCTCACCGTCTTCGCTCCATCCCCGATGGCGAGCCCCCTCTCCCCGCCGCTCTCCCTGCCCCGGTTCCTGACCCTGCTGCTGTCCCTGCTTCTGGGCGGAGTTCTGCTACTGGCCGGCCCCCTCCCGGTGGCGGCAGCGATGGATTACGCCAAGCAGGTGCTGATCGGGGCCGACTTCCATGGCTCCGATCTGCGCGGCGTCACCTTCAATCTCACCAACCTGCGCGACGCCGATCTCTCCGGGGCCGACCTGCGCGGGGCCAGCCTGTTCGGCGCCAAGCTCCAGGACGCCAACCTGAACGGCAGCGATCTGCGTGACGCCACCCTGGATTCGGCCGTGTTCGAGGGCACCGACCTGCGCAATGCCCGCCTCGACGACGCCTTCGCCTTCAACACCAAGTTTCGTGGGGTGCTCATCGATGGCGCCGACTTCACCAACGTGCCCCTGCGCGGCGACGCCCTCACCAGCCTCTGTGCCGCCGCCAGCGGCACCAACCCCGTCAGCGGTCGGCTCACCCGCGACACACTGAACTGCAGCTGACCCCGCCCCGATGAGCTTCGATGCCCGCAGCCGCGAACGGCTGGAGGCCCTCGGCCGCCAGCTGCCCAGCAAGCTCCCCGCCCCGCCTCCGCCCACCCCGATGCGGGCGGTCGACCGCCGCCATCCCGTCGAAACCGAGCAGGATCCGGAGAAGCTGTTCCGCGGGCTGATGGACGTCAGCGCCGACGGCAACGTCCCCCCCCACCTGCTGGAACGGCTGCGGCAACTGGAAGTGCCTCCCCCCACCAGCACTTCCGCCAGCACTTCCGCCAGCGGCGACCTGGCCGGCAGCGGCCAGCGCCCCGCCAACCCCGGCCGCCGGCGGACCCAGACCCCCCGGACCGGGGGGAGTCCCCGTCCCTTGGCCGGCGATCCAGAGCAGGACCTCTACACCGCCTTTCAGCAACTGCTGCTGGAGGACGACGACTGATCAGTACATCTGTACTACAGTGAGGGTTCTTGCCGGGCCGGGATGGGGGTCGACCTCAACGAGCAGCTGAACCTCGACCCCGGCCGCACCCTGCTGCTGCGCGTCTGCGGCGACTCAATGCTCGGTGCCGGCATCCGCCACGGCGACCTGCTCGTCGTGGACCGGGAGGCCACGCCCAGGTCCGGCCGCATCGTGGTGGCCCTGCTGGAGGGGGGATTCACCCTCAAGCGTCTGGTTCGCCGGGGGGCGCACTGGTGGCTGGAGCCGGCCAACCCCGCCTACCCACCCCTGGCCCTCGGTGGCAGCGACGATGACCGCCTCTGGGGCGTGGCCGTGCACGTGATCCGTTCGCTGCCGGGGGGGCGATGAGCCAGGCCACCGTCCTGGTCGACGGCAACAACTTCTACGCCTCCTGCGAAGCGGCCCTCGACCCCTCCGTGATCGGCAAGCCCCTGGTGGTGCTCTCCAACAACGACGGTTGCATCGTCTCCCGCAGCGCCGAGGCCCGCGCCATGGGCATTCCCATGGGCGCCCCCTGGTTTCAGGTGCGCCACGACCTGGAACGCCGCGGCGTGCTCGTGCGCAGTTCCAACTACGGCCTCTACGCCGACATGAGCCAGCGGCTGATGGCCAGCCTCGAAGCCTGGGTGGAGGGCCTGGAGATCTATTCCATCGACGAAGCCTTCGGCCGCCTGCACCGCCCGCCCGGCGACGGCGACCTCACCGCCTGGGGCCAAGACCTGCGCCAGCAGGTGCGCCGCCAGCTGGGCCTGCCGGTGGCGGTGGGCATCGCCCCCACCAAGGTGCTGGCCAAGATCGCCAACCGCATCGCCAAGCGCGACCCCTCCCATGGCGGCGTCTTCGATCTGGGCCAGGCGGGTGATCCTGACCCCTGGCTGGAGGCCATCGCCATCGAGGATGTCTGGGGCATCGGCCGCAAGCTGTCCCGCTGGTGCCGGCTACGGGGCATCGGCCATGCCCGGGCCCTGCGCGACATGCCGAGCGGCGAACTGCGGCATCGTTGTGGTGTTGTGGGGGTCCGCCTGCAGCAGGAACTGCGCGGCCACAGCTGTCTGCCCCTGGTCGCCGTGCCGCCGGCGAAGCAGGAAACCTGCGTCAGCCGCAGCTTCAGCGAACCGGTCAGCAGCCTCGAGGACCTGCGGCAGGCGATCGCCACCTACCTCAGCCGGGCCTGCGAGAAGCTGCGCCGCCAGGGGCAGCGGGCGGGCAGCGTCACGGTGTTCGTGCGCAGCAGCCCCTTCAACGGCACCCGCTTCTATGCCAATGCCGCCACCGTCACCTTGCTGCTACCCAGCAACGACACCGCCGTACTGCTCGCCGCCGCCCTGCCCCTGGCCGAGCGGCTGTTCCGGCCCCACAAGCCGCTGCAGAAGGCGGGCGTGCTGCTGCAGGATCTGCAACCGGTGGGGCTGCTGCAGCACCATCTGCTGGCCCCGCTGCCGCCGGAACAACAGCAGCGGCGCGAGGCCCTGATGGCCACCGTCGACGGCCTCAACCGCCGCTACGGCAGCGGCACCGTGCAGTGGGCCGCCTGCGGCCTGCGGCCCCGCTGGACAATGCGCCGCTCGCGCCTGTCGAGGGCCGCCACCACCCGGCTGAGCGATGTGCCGGTGGTGCGGGCCTGAGCGCCGCCCTCAGGCCCCGTCGTAGAGGCTGGCAATCTGGTTGCGGCCGTTGCCCTTGGCCAGTTCATGGGCCCGCTCGGCCCGCTGGATCAGGTCGGTGAAGCGGTGATCGGCGGGGGCCAGAACGGTGAGGCCACCGGTGATGTGCAGGTGGACGTCGGAATGGGTGTGGACGCCGGACAGGTGGCTGACGGCGGTACGCAGGCCATCGGCCAGGGCCATGGCCTGGTCGCGCTCGATTCCCACCAGCATCAGGGCGAAATCACCATCCCCGAGGCGGGCGGCGAAGTCCTGTTCCTGGAGAAAGGTGCGCGCCAGCTGGACCACATCGGAGAGCACCTGATCGCCGGCGAGCTGACCCCAGCGGTTGTTGATCAGCCGCAGATTGTCGAGATCGAAGAGAAGCAGCGACAGGGGGTGCTGATCGCGGCGGGCACGGTCGAACTCCCGCGCACCGATGCTCAGGAAGGTGTGGCGGGTGGGCAGGCCGGTGACCGGACAGAGGTGGGCCAGGCGCCGCAGCTCCAGCTCGCGCATGGCCAGCTGGGCCAGGCGTTGCAGCAACTCGCGCTGCTCCGGGCCGATGTCCCGGGGCTCCCGATCGATGACGCAAAGGGTACCGAGGTTGTGACCCTCAGGGGTCTGCAGCGGCGCCCCGGCATAGAAGCGGATGTGGGGATTGGCGAAGACCAGGGGGTTGCTGCGGAAGCGCTCATCAGCGCGGGCATCGGGCACCACCATCACCTCGTCGTGAACGATGGCATGGGCGCAGAGGGCCATCTCCCGCGGGGTTTCGCGCACCTCCAGTCCCCGTTTGGCCAGAAACCATTGCCGATCGGCTTCCACCAGGGAGATGGCCACGATCGGGGTCTGGAAGATGGCCGCGGTCAGATCCAGGATGCGGTCGAAATGCTCGTCGCTGTCGGCTTCGAGGATGCCGTAGCGCTCCAGATCGCGGAGCCGCTGGTCCTCGTCGGCGGGGACCGGATAGGCCGGATAGGGAGCCATGAAGAGCCAACGTCCACTGAAAATCTAGGCAGATCGGGCGGTGGCAAGCGGACTTTGAAGCGGAATCCTGGCCTCAGGCCGCCGGCACCGCCAGGGTCTCCTCGTAACCGGCCCGGCGGCCGTCATCCAGCTGATTCAGGTAGCGGCGCTCGCTGTAGTAAGCCTCCTGGAAGCGCAGAGCGTCGCCGTTGAGCGCGTCGAAGAGGTCATGGATCCGGGTTTCCATGTCAAGGCCGCTGCCGGCCGCTGGGCTGGCGGGGCCTGTCGGGGGCGCGTCGCGCTCCTCCTCCAGCAACCGGGCAATGCAGTGCTCCAGGGTCTGGAGCCGTTGACTCGACCAGGCATCCAGCAGGTGACGGCAGCGCCGCAGCACCCGTTGCCGCTCCAGGGAGGCCGTGGCGCCTCGGAGCTGCAGGGGCGGATGGGCCAGGGCGAGCCGCTGCACCTCACTGGGCTCCAGCAGGGGGGTCAGCCGGCCGAGCAGGGCGCTCTGCTCCACCAGCAGCCGGTCGCCCAGCAGCCGGGGCAGATCGAGATCGGCCAGATCCAGCCCAGGATCGGTGCCCCGGTTGATGGCCTCGAGCCGACCGGCACCGAGGTTGTCCTCCTCCAATTCCCCGATCGCGGCCCAGAGCTGGCGGTGGTGCTGGAGGGCAAAGTCATCGAGCTCCCGACGCCGCAGCTCGGCACGGATCACGCCGCGCCACGGGGCGCAATGGAGGTAGAGGCGCAGGATCTCCGCCTCGGCCCGCTCCCGGTGCCCCACCTCCCCAGGTTGCTCCCATTTCACCGAGCGGCCATGCCAGCGCTGGCCCTTCACCTGCTGACGCAGGTCCTCCTCCAGCTGGATGGCCAGCCGGGCCTGGCCGCCCGAGAGGCGTTCGGCCACCTGCTGCAGGTAGTGGCTGCGCACGGCCGACTGGGGCAGTTTGCCCAGCAGCTGGACCAGACCGGAAACGGCCTGCTGGAACTGGTCGGCCCGGGCCAGATCCTTGCCTTCGAACACCTGCTCGATCTGCCAGTCGAGCCAGAGCGGGGCCTGATCGAGCAGGGAGCGGTACTCCCCAGGGCCATGGTGCTGCAAAAACTCGTCGGGGTCTTTGCCGGCGGGGAGGTGCAGCACCCGCAGTTCCAGCTGGCCCTGCAGCGCCAGTTGCTCCACTTCACCGATGGCCCGCTGGGCGGCACGGATGCCCGCCCCGTCGCTGTCGAAGTTGAGGATCAGCCGCCGGCCATCGCAGCAGCGGCACAGCTGGGTGATCTGGCTGGAGCTGAGGGCCGTGCCGAGGGCCGCCACCGCATTGGTGATGCCGGCGGCATGCAGGGCGATGACGTCGAAATAGCCCTCCACCACCACGGCCCGGTCGTCGCGGCGGATGGCGTCGGCGGCCCGATCCAGCCCAAACAGATGCTTGCCCTTCTCGAACACCTCCGTTTCCGGGGAGTTGAGGTACTTCGGTTCAGCCCCGTCCAGGCCCCGGCCACCGAAGCCGATCACCCGGCCCTGGCGGTCACGGATCGGCACCATCACCCGGTCGCGAAAGCGGTCGTAGAAGCCGCCGCCCCCCTTGCGGGCCACCACCAGACCGGCCGCCTCGAGCAGGTCGGCAGCCTGGCCCTCCACCTGCTGCAGGTGCTGCAGCAGACCATCCCAGCCAGCCGGGGCATAGCCCAGCTGGAACGCTTCGAGGGTGGTTTCGCTGAGGCCGCGCGTCTGGCGCAGGTAGGTGAGGGCTGGGGCTCCCTCCGGAGAGCGCAACTGGCCCTGGAACCAGCCCGCCGCCAGGGCCAGCACCCGGTGCAGCCGCTCGCGGCGCGAGAGCTGCTGACGCAACCGCTCCTGCTGGGGGCCATCGAGGGTCTCGACCGGCAGCTGGTAGCGGCGGGCCAGATCCAGCACCACCTCGCTGAAGCTGGTGCGCTGCAGCTCCATCAGGAACTTGATGGCGTTGCCGCCGGCCCCGCAGGAGAAGCAGTAATAGAACTGTTTGGCTGGTGACACCGTCATCGACGGCGACTTGTCGTCGTGGAACGGGCAGATCCCGACGAACTCGCGTCCCTTCTTCTTGAGCACCACGTGCTCCCCCACCACGTCGACGATGTCGGCCCGTTCCTTGACGGCCTCGATCGTGCGGGGGTGGAGGCGGGGAAGACTCAAGAGTGCAGGCTCAAGGCGGGAGGGGGAGGATGGGAGCGGCCGGATGGTGGAGCGTGAAGGGCTGGGGACGGACAACCCCCATTGGTGGTGGTCCTACTGGAGACAGTCTGGGGCCTGACACCACGGATGGAGGTCGCCGGGTGAACCGAATGCCCCAGTCCGACCCTGGTAGAACCCTGTCGGCCGGGGTCTGGATGGTGCTCAGCGCCCTCTCCTTCAGCCTGATGGTGGTGGGGGTGAAGCAGGTGGGCGACCGGCTTCCGATTGCCGAGGTGGTGCTGGCACGGGCCCTGGTGAGCCTGGCGCTCAGTTACGGCATGGCCAGGAGGCTCGGTGTGGATCCCTGGGGGCGGCGCCGGGGGCTGCTGGTGCTGCGGGGTCTGGTGGGCAGTGCCGCCCTGTTCTGTGTCTATGCCGCCGTGGTGCACCTGCCCCTGGCCTCCGCCACGGTGCTGCAGTACCTGTACCCCACGTTCACGGCACTGCTGGCCTGGCTGCTCCTGGGTGAGCGCCTGGGACGGCGGGTGCTGCTGGCCATGGGGCTGGGTTGGCTGGGGGTGCTGCTGGTGGCCCAGCCCACCGCCACTTCCGCCCTGCCGACGCCCTGGGTTCTGGTGGCGGTGGCCGGCGCCCTGCTCACCGCCGTGGCCTACGTGAGTGTGCGGAGCCTGGCCGAAAGCGAACCTGCGGCGGTGATCATCTTCTACTTTCCGCTCGTGGCCGTTCCCATGAGCCTGCCGCTGGTGCTGCTTGATCCGGTGCTGCCCACCGCGAGCGAACTGGTTTGGCTGTTGGGGGTGGGGGTGTTCACCCAGCTCGGCCAGGTGGGACTCACCAAGGCCCTCACCCAGCTGCCAGCGGCCCGGGCCACCGCAATCAGCTACGTGCAGGTGGGATTCGCCGCCCTCTGGGGCTGGTGGATCTTCGGTGAAGCCATCGATCTGCCGACGGCACTAGGGGCGGCCCTGATCCTGATCGCCACGCTGATCTGTCTGGGTCAGCCGCCGGGACTGGCCAAGGCGGAGGAATCCGCTGAGCAACGACTTCTACGATGACGCCGCCAGGTTGGGTTCCCCTGCTGTCGATCCCACTGCCTGGTGCTTGTCATCCCTGGCTGGCCACGATGGTGGCTGGCCTCAGCCATGGAGCGGAGTCGGCAGTGATCAGGCCGCCGATGGCTCCCGGCATCGTCCCCTTGCCGCTGATGATGGTGACCATCGGGGGCATCTTTCTTGGCACCCTGGCCATCAGCCGCTTCTCCTTGAAGATTGGGGTTCCCGCCATTCTTGGCGTCCTGCTGTTCGGCCTGTTCATCAATCCCTCCGTCACCCTGTTCAGCCATGAGACGATCCTGCGGCTGCAGGTTCTGAGTCTGTCGATCCTGCTGTTCAACGCCGGACTGGAAACGGACATCCGCTCGATTCGCGGCTTCCTTGAATACGGCATCATCCTGGCGGTGGGAGGGGTGATTCTCTCCAGCCTGATGCTGGGGCTGATCATCTGGTTCGTGGCTTCCCCCGATGCCGCCGGCATCGAGCTCGGCTTCGGGCAGGTCCCTGTCGCGGTGGCGATGCTGATCGCCGCCTGTCTGGGGTCGACGGACGCGGGGGCCACGATGAACGTGCTGCAGTTGGTGGAGGGCGCGATTCCCCGCCGGCTCTCGGCCCTGGTGCAGTTCGAATCCTCCGTGAACGATCCCACAGGCATCCTGTTTCTAGGCCTGGTGATCGGCCTGACGACACTGGAGGGGGGGAGCAGCGGGCAGCAGGTGGTGGTGGAGCAGCTGCAAACGTTCCTGCAGAAGATCGGGTCGGGCCTTTTAATCGGCGTCTGCGTGAGTTATCTGGGCCGCTTCAGTCTCAATCGTCTGGTGCGCGATGCGAGCCAGTTGCTGATTCTGGGCATCGCCATCGGCCTGATTTCCTATGGAGTGGCGGAGCTGATGGGAGGCTCCGGTTTCATCAGCGCCTACGTGGCGGGCCTGATGCTGAGAAACCACAGTTACAGCAATGAACAGATCACTCCGGAGGCTCTGCAGCACACCTTGCTGCCGTTCAACAACATGACCGAAATCACCATCTTTCTGATCTTCGGTCTCAGTGTCCATCCTCTCGAGCTCCTGCCCGCCTTGCCGGAGGGCTTCGTCGTGGCCATCGCCATGATGCTGGTGGCCAGACCGGCGAGTGTTCTGCTGCTGCAACGGTTCTCGCCCTTCAGCCTGCGGGATTCGCTGCTGGTGTCCTGGTGCGGGCTGCGGGGGGCGGTGCCCCTCGCCCTGAGCTTCGAGATGGTCGACGCCATCCCCAAGGTCCGCGGCATCGACCCGGCCACGGTGCCATCCCTGGTCCAGAACGCCGGAGGGATCGTCTTCTGTGTAGTCGTGATCAACCTGCTGGTGCAGGGGCTCACCCTTCCCCACGTCGGCCGCTGGCTCAGGCTTTCCGAGGAAGGGGCAGGGGCTCAGTGATCCAGTCCTGGCTGTTGCCGTCGCTGCTGCCGCTGGGGCGGGCCAGGCGCCAGCTCTCCCCCCTGGCACCACGCTGCAGGTAGAGCTCGAAGGGGCTGTCGACGCGGATGGCATCCCCGGGCAGCCGCCAGTCAAAGCGACCGCTCAGGTGCAGTCCCCGCCCCTCACCGATGGCGACGGCCTCCTGCTGCTCGACCCTCACGCGGCTCACCTCGGGGAGGCCGCCGGCCTCCAGATCGAGGGCCCGGGCAATGGCCCCCTGGGTGAGCTGGATCTGCAGGGACAGGGCGTCGAGCAATACGCCCCTGGGAGGTTGGCCGCCCCTGCTGCAGCCCCCCAACAGGAGCAGCAAGGCCAGCAGCGGTGCCAGAACCAGCGTCAGCGGCGACAGGGAGCGGCCCGGGGGGCTTGGCAGGAGGGGCAGCATGGGGGCTGACGCACGTTTCACCATGATCGGCTGGCTGCAGGGGCGACTGGCCGAACCATGGCAGCAGGCGAACCGCTGCGGGGCCCTGCTGATCTGCCAGGGGGTGGGTTACGAGGTGCAGTTCACCCTGAGGCAGTGGCAGCGACTGCCTGAGGTGGGGAGCGATCTAGGCCTGCACGTGCACCACAGCATCCGTGACGACGGCTGGACCCTCTATGCCTTTCTCGCCCGTCAGGAGCGGGACCTGTTCCGCGAGCTGGTGGCCGTGAGCGGTGTGGGGCCCCAGATGGCCCTGGGCCTGCTCGGGGCCCTGGATGTACCGGAGCTCGTGCGAGCCATCGTCCACGCCGACCTGCGCAGCCTCTGCCTGGCCCCTGGGGTGGGCAAGCGCACGGCCGAACGCCTTTCGGTGGAGCTGCGGCAACGCCTGCAGGAGCGCTTCGCCGGCCTGGTGGATCCCCTCGAAGAGGAGGAGGTCGGCGGCGAGGAGGCCCCAGGGGGCCCCTCGGCCCCCTGCCGCGAGGAGGTGCAGATCACCCTGGTGGCGCTCGGTTACGAACCCCTTGAAATCCACCGGGCCCTGCGGGCGGTCGCCGCCGCCGGGATCGAGGGGTCCGCATGCGCCGATGACTGGATCCGCGAAAGCCTGCGCTGGTTGTCCCGCGCCGTGGCCTGAAGGGGCTGCGCTGAAGGGAAGGCCAACGGGCCGCACGTTAAGGTGTTGGTTTGCACCGTTCGGGCACAGATCCGCCCATGCCGCTCACTACCACCCAGAAACAGGAACTGATCAATTCCCATCAGGCCCACGGCACTGACACCGGCTCGGTGGAAGTGCAGGTGGCGATGTTGAGCGAGCGGATCCAGCAACTCAGTGGCCACCTGCAGAAGAACATCCACGATTTCTCTTCCCGCCAGGGGTTGCTCAAGATGATCGGCCGGCGCAAGCGCCTGCTCGGCTATCTCCGTGCCCAGAGCGAGACCCGCTACGCCGAACTGATCAAGAAACTCGGCATCCGCGGCTGAGGCTCATTCCATGGCCCGTCGGCCGAAGCCGAAATCGTTCGCGGCGCCCGCTGCCGGCGGCCCCCCAGCCAAGGCTCCACGGCAGCAGGTGATCCCTGAGGCGGTGGCCAACCGCATGGTGCGGCGCATCGCCATTGCCACGGGAACCCCCACGGTCCTGGGGATGGGTGTGTTCGTGGCCAGCTACCTGCTGGTCACCCGTGGGCTGCTCGACATACCACCCGGCCTGACGCTGGTGGGCTCAGGCGCCTTCTTTTTGCTGGGTCTGCTGGGCCTCAGCTATGGGGTGCTCTCGGCCAGCTGGGAGGACGCCCCCGGCAGCCTGCTGGGGGTGGAGCAGATCGGCGTCAACATCAGCCGGGTGCGAGCCTCGGTGCGGGCCATGCGCCAGGGCGCCTCGGGCCCCGACTCCGGCTCAGGCAGCCCCCAAGGGTGAACGCAACCAGGCCGTGAAATCGGCCGAGGCGAGGGTCTGGACGGCCGCCGGCGCATCGGCGACGCAGAACTGCCCGCCCAGGCGCACGAACCGTGTTTCGTCCTGATGCTTCACCAGGGCCACCACCGGCACCCGCACGCCAGCCTCCTCCTGGCCAGGGCGGTGGCGGGTCAGGCATTCGCGCAGCCGATGCTGCACGGCGATGTCCCCAGCCTGCTCGGGCGCCAGCTCCACCATCACCAGCTGCAGGTCCTCGATGCTGCGGCAGTCGTCAACGAGCAGCTGCACCCGGTCGTCGCGGCGGTCGACAGCGGCCCACAGCAACAGGCGGGCATCCACCATCAGGTGGTCGGCTAGGCGGGCGTAGCTCTTGGGAAACACCACCGCTTCGCAGGCACCGGTGAGGTCCTCCAGCTGCAGCACGGCCATGCGGTCCCCCTTGCGGGTGGTCACCTGGCGGATCTCGCTCACCATCACCACCACGCTCACCTTGGCCTTGTCGGCCATCTCCTCGAGATTGGCCAGGCCGATCGGGGTGAGCAGCCGCACCTGGGAGGCCAGTTGGCGCAGGGGGTGGTCGGAGATGTAGAAGCCCAGTAACTCCTTCTCCAGCTTCAGCTTCTCAGTGGGGGGGTAATCAGCCACCGCAGCGGCCCGTGGTGGTGCAGGCGCCGCGCCCTCCGTGGCCCCCGCCGAACCGCTGCCGAACAGGTCGAACAGGTTGCCCTGGCCGCTGGCCCGGTCACGGGCGCGGGAACTGGCCCAATCGAGCACGAGGTCGAGATCGGCCATCAACTGGGCCCGGTTGGCCTTGGACTCGAGGCCATCGAGGGCACCGCAGTGGATCAGGGACTCGATCGCCCGGCGGTTGAGCTGCTGCCCAGGGATCCGGTCACAGAGATCGGCGAGATGCAGGAAGGGACCGCCGCTGGATCGCGCCTCGATCAGCTGTCGGATGGCACCGTCGCCAAGGTTGCGGATCGCCGAGAGTCCGAAGAGGATCTTCTTGCCCACGGGCGTGAAGTCGATGCCGGAGGCATTCACGTCTGGTGGCATCACCTCGATGGCCATCGCCTGGCAGTTGGCGATGTAGCGCTGCACCTTGTCCGTGGTGCCGGCATTCACCGTGAGCAGGGCCGCCATGTAGGCCACCGGATGGTGGGCCTTGAGGTAGGCGGTCTGGTAGGTGACGGCGCCGTAGGCGGTGGAGTGGCTCTTGTTGAAGCAGTACTCGGCGAACAGCACCATCTGATCGAACAGCGCCTCAGCAATGGCGGCGTCCACACCCCGTTCGCTGGCCCCGCCCACGAACTGGTGGCGGTGCTTCTGCATCTCCGACACCTTCTTCTTGCCCATGGCCCGCCGCAACAGATCGGCCTCACCGAGGGAATAGCCCGCCAGATCCTGGGCGATCCGCATGATCTGCTCCTGGTAGACCATGATCCCGTAGGTCTCCTTGAGGATCGGCTCCAGCTTGGCGTGGGCCACATCAATCGCTTCGCGGCCGTGCTTGCGGTTGATGAACTTGGGGATCAGGCCCGCATCCAGGGGGCCCGGCCGGTAGAGCGCCAGGATCGAGGAGATGTCCTCCAGGGAGGAGGGTTTGAGATCACGGACGATCTGGCGCATGCCGCTGGATTCCAGCTGGAAGATGCCCTCCAGATCGCCCCGGGCCAGCAGGGCGTAGGTGCCCGGATCGTTGGCCGGCAGGGCGTCGGGATCGAGCCGTTCCCCTTCGGCCTGGGCCACCAGTTCAATCGTCTTCTCGATCATGGTGAGGTTCTTGAGGCCCAGGAAGTCCATCTTCAGAAGGCCCATCGCCTCGACGTCCTCCATGAAGTACTGGGTGATCACCTGGCCGTCGTTATTGCGCTGGAGGGGCACCAGTTCATCGAGGGGTTCGGCGGCGATCACCACCCCGGCGGCATGGACACCGAAGGTTTTGTTGGTGCCTTCGATGCGGCGGGCCAGGTCGACCCAGTGGCGCACCTTGGGATCGTTCTCGTACTTCTCGCGGAATTCCGGCACCGGCGATTCGGCGCCGATCATCTCGGCCAGCTTCGCCGGTTTGCCCCGGGCCACGGGAATCAGCTTGGCCAGCCGGTCGGCCTCGCCGTAGGGGATGTCGAGCACCCGGGCGACGTCCTTGAGCACCGCCTTGGAGGTCATGCGGTTAAAGGTGATGATCTGGGCGACCTTGTCCTCGCCATAGCGGCGGGTGACGTACTCGATCACCTCGCCGCGGCGCTCGATGCAGAAGTCGGTGTCGATGTCAGGCATCGACTTGCGTTCCGGGTTAAGGAAGCGCTCGAAGAGCAGGCCGTGCTCCACCGGATCGATGTTGGTGATCCCCAGGGCATAGGCCACCAGCGAGCCGGCGGCCGACCCACGCCCCGGGCCCACCGGAATGCCCTGGTCCCGGGCGTAGCGGATGTAATCCCAGACCACCAGGAAGTAGGTGGGGAAGCCCATCTGCTCCATCACCTGCAGCTCAAAGGCCAGCCGCTCGCCGTAGCCGGGATCGATGGGGGCATCGCCTGCCAGGGACAGGCGACGGCGCAGTCCCTGGTGGCTCACCTCACTGAGGTAGCTCACCGGGGTGTGGCCCTCGGGGATCGGGAAGCGGGGCATCTGTTGGCGCCCCAGGATGTCGTAGTCCTCCACCTTCTCAGCCACCGTGGCGGTGGTGGCGATGGCAGCGGCGATCACCTCAGGTGCCAGATGGTCGGCGAAGAGCTGGGCCATCTCCGCCTCGCTCTTGATGTATTCGGTGCCCGTATAGCGCAAGCGCTTCTCATCACTGATCAGCTTGCCGGTGAGCACGCACAGCAGGGCGTCGTGGGCCTCCACGTCATTGCTGGTCAGGTAGTGGGCGTCGTTGGTGGCGACCAGGGGAATGGCCAGCTCGGCGCTGATCCGCGCCATCTCGACGTTGACGATGCGGTCCTCGAGGCCGCCATGGTCCTGGATTTCCAGGTAGAAGTCATCGGCGAACACCTCCCGGTACCAGGCGGCCACCTCCCGGGCCACGTCCGGGCGTCCCCGCAGGATCGCCTGGGGGATCTCGCCACCCAGGCAGGCGGTGGCCACCATCAGGCCTTCGCTGTATTGCTGCAGCAGGGATTTATCGATACAGGCCCGCGCGAAGATGCCCCGGCCGCGCATGCCGCGCAGGTGGCTGATGCTGGTGAGCTTGACCAGGTTGCGGTAGCCAACGGCGTTGCGGGCCAGCACCACCAGGTGGTAGCGGCGCTCCTTCTTCGGCTGGGGGTCCTCGATCGAGCCGTTGATGACGTACATCTCGTTGCCGATGATCGGCTTGATGCCCGCCTTGGTGCAGAGCTTCAGCAGCTCGATGGCGCCGTACATGACGCCGTGGTCGGTGAGGGCCAGGGCCGGCATGCCCAGCTCCACGGCTCGCTCCACCATGGCCGGCAGCTGGGAAGCCCCGTCCAGCAGGCTGTAGTCACTGTGGTTGTGGAGCGGAACGAAGGCCACGGCGTCGGAGGGCAGCGCCACCACAGGATGGGTTCAGCCTACCGGGGGACCACCAGATCTGGTGTGAAGGGGTCTGGGACGGGCCTGGAGGCCGGCCAGCGTGCCTGCCAGGGGCCGCGATGAAACGCTCGACAGCGCTGCGCCACCACTGGCCAGGTGCGCTCCCTGAGTGAAACGATCCGGCAGGATTGGCGCACCAAGCCGCTCCACGCCGGGTGGTCGCAGGGCCTGCTGCAGGCGCGCTACCAGCGGGGCTCTCGACAATGTCGTGGACGAGGAGGCCAACGACACCATCAGCAACGCTGCGGAGGTGCGCCAACGACTGCTGAAGCTCAACCCCCACAGCTCCGCCGCATTGTTGGTACCCGGCTGGCGGTGAACGGCTGCTCCGGCATCAGCGCCAGAGTGTGCCGGTGACCGGATCCAGGCAGGGTCAGTCGTCCGCGACGATCTGGAATTCCCGCAGCAGTACGCCGATCTGGGTTTTGTCGAGTTCCTTCATCAGCAGGTTGCGCACGAAGGCGGGCCCCGGGATGTTGATCTCCTTGCCGTCGCGGAGACGACCGGATGCGGCCAGAAGCATGCGGATGTCGTAGGTGGAGTTGAAGACCTCCGGCACACCGCGCTCGACGTTGAGCAGGGTGTACACAGCCTCCATGGGCGTGCGGACGGAATACTCCGTGGTGAAGATGCAGTCGCGCTGTCTGGACTCGGCGAACTGGCCGATGAAGGCGAAGTTGACCGCGCCTTCGGGGACCACATCCGGCCGATCACCGGCCTGGCGCGGCATGAAGAACGCCGTCACGTACGGCATCATCACCGGCACGGTGATCGCACCGGTGGCGGCCAGATCGGGGATGGACTCAACCGGCACGCCCAGGTGGTAGAGCCATTCCTGGGTGATCTCCTCCCCGGTGCAGTCCTGCATTGGCTTTTTCACATAGTCACCGGGTTTCTCGACGAACAGCGCGTAGACCCAAACCACGATCTGGTCCCTGGGCTGCTGTTTGAAGTGCGGCTGGCGGTTCACCGTCCAACTGAGCAGCCAGGACGAATCCCTCGCGGTGACGATGCCGCCCGTCACCACCTTGCCACTGAAAGGATCGCGCTTGGCGATCTTCTGGATATACTTCGGAATACGTTCATCGAGCGTGGTGACGGTCGCTGATTCCCATTTGGTCTCGGGGATGTGCGTGCCAAACACGTCCGGCCGGCCGAACGCCGAATCTTTCGCGGCGATGCGCCGCCACAGATCCCAGGCTGGGGCAGGGCCATCATTGAGAGCTGCCGGCGTGTGGTGGTCGCCGTTGACGGAATTCTCGGTGAGCGAGCCGATGGTGATGAAGACCAGGTCATCGGCGCCGAGATCAACGCCGCCATTGTCGCCGTTTCTGAGCCAATGGATGCCGGTGGCCTGTTTGCGACCGGCTGTGATCTTGAAGTCGATATCGGTGACCTTGGTGCTGTACTGAAACACCACACCATGGTCGAGCAGCCAGCTGACCAAGGGGAGCACCAGAGATTCGTACTGGTTGTACTTGGTGAACTTGAGGGTGGAGAAATCTGGCATACCGGCGATCTGGTGAATGAAGCGATGCAGGTACAGCTTCATCTCCAGCGCCGAGTGCCACTCCTCGAAGGCGAACATCGTGCGCCAGTAGAGCCAGAAGTTGCTGTTCAGGAACTCCTCCCCGAACACCTCGTTGATGCGGATGTTCTCCATCTCCTGGCGGGTGGCCAGGAACAGCTTGATGACCTCCTTCTGCGCCCGTTCACTGAGGGTGAACAGGCCGTCAGTATGCGCGTCCTCACCGCGATTGATCGTGGCGCGCTGCAAGGAGAGGTTCGGATCGTCCTTGCTGAGCCAATAGAACTCGTCGAGCACGCTGGCAGCGTCGATCTCCAGCGACGGGATCGAGCGGAACAGGTCCCACAGGCACTCAAAGTGGTCTTCCATCTCGCGCCCACCGCGGATCACGAAACCTTGCTTCGGCTCCCTGATGCCGTCCAGCGCGCCACCTGCCAAGTGCTGCTGCTCCAGGATGGTGATCCTGTGGCCTGGCATCTGGGCGTCGCGGATCAGAAAGGCCGCACCAGCCAGGCCCGCCAGGCCCGAGCCGACGAACCAGGCCGACTTGTTCTCGACGCCCATGGGTTTGCGCGGGCGGGCGAAGGCTTCGTAATTGCCACTGCTGTAGTACACCCTGTTCTCCTTTTGTTTCTTTCAGCATTCATTCGCTGGTTCTGCGAACCAACTGGCCAGGTGACAGTGCCTAGGTGCATCAACAGAGGTCTGACCAAACGTAGGCTTCAAGCTCCTGATGGGCTGTGTGTTCTGCACATCTGCTTCTGCCTGCTGCCTGCCGATCACTGGTCAGAGAACACCTTCACCGCCCGTCATGCTCGAGAAAGATAGGCCCAGTGATCTGCAGGTACCAGAGAATCTTGTTGTTGGAACTCAAAGGCTGAATTGTGATGCAGGCTCCAGCACACCAACGATTGGGATCTTCGCCACCATGACTCAGACCATCGCCGTGATGGCGCTGCGGAAGCTGGCGTGGGCCACGGCGAAGAACGGCGAGCCAATCAGCAGCAGGGCAAGGAACCAGGGTCATCGACCGGGCAAAGGTGTCCAGGACGATGCCCACAGCTTGGTATCGGCACCGAACCAGGTTTTGTTGTGCTCGGGCTTGAACCGCATACGCACCTCCAGCTCCACCGGCGGCAACGGGCTGGGCAGGTATGCCGCAAGCACGTCCGCACCTCGGCGGCGTCAATCACTTGCACACAACCGCTGCCGGTGAGGTCCGACCTGATGCCGGAGATTTGGTGGGCCTTGGAGGCGGTCAGCCAGCTATCCGGCCGCCTGGAGATTGGGGCAGGGAACGGTCCACAGGCTCTTCAGCTTGAGCGCCTGATCGGTGTCGCCCTTGGCGCCCAGCTGGTTCACCGTCAACTGAATCCGTTCACAGTCGACCTGCTTCTCGAGCTTGGCTCGCTGGGTTCGGAGATCCTGAAGGTCCCGCTCCGCCTGCTGGCGCTTGGCCTGCTGCTGGCCATCGGCCGCCAGGAGCCGGTTTGCCCCTGCGTCCATCTCCTTGAGCTGCAGCTGGAGGGCGGCCTCACGCTGGGAAGCGGATTCCATTTCGTTCTTGAGCGCCAATTCGCCCTGCATCCGCTCCATCACATCCCTGTTGGCCTGATCCTGGGCTTGGGCCTGGGCCTGGACCTGGGCTTCGGCCTGAAGCCGTTGCTGATGCTGGTTGTTGAGGATGGCGAAACCAGCCACCACCAACACAACGGCAGAAGCCAAGGCCACCCAGTACCTGTTCTGCCGATTTGAGAGGTTTTCCATACTCTTCTCTACCCAGCCATCAGGGCGACGTAGCCAGACCGGGGCTGCAGAACAGTGGCGAATGTGCTGCGACCCATCCCCTGGGGCCGAAGTCAATGATCACAGACCTTCGCAACTCCAGCCTATGGCGCTGCCCAGCTGCACTGGCCTGCATCAAGGACATCGGAATCATCCACAAACCTGAAGATCCTTCCATCCTTGCGGATGTATTGAAAGTCATCGATCAGTGCCCCTTGGTTGGTATAGACATAGCGTCCTGCCGTTGGAGTGGCTGTCGTTTCAACCCACTGGGTTTCGAACTCCGACGGCCGTCCCCCATACACCCTTCTGAGCTCCGTCACTTTCAACAATTTCAAGGGGATGGGCCCACGACTGCCCTGATAAAGAACATAGGCACTGGAATCGCTGTCAGATTTAAGGCCAAACTGAATCCTGAGAAGAGGGTTCTCTCCAACGGATCTCAGGCAGCGGACATTGTCCTGGTCAGCCGAAACGGGCGGGGCCGCGACGATCAAGAGCAGCAGGAAGGCCATGCATCGCTTCATCGGTGGCTCCATGGCGGTTGGACGATCCATCAGCGGCGTTCGACGGGTTTGGAGACGTGCTGATGGGCGACCTTCCACTGCCCATCACACTTGAGCAGGCAGAACGTGATGCGCACGGTATCGCCAAACGTCTGGCCATCCGGGAGCGTCCCCCCGCACTGGAGCAAGCCAAAGGCATAACCCACATCAACTCCCGCCCGGACAGAGAGATCGTGCAGCGCAAATTGCAGGGCGCCCTGGACCTCCGGCTGCCAGGAGTCCCAACTCGCACGGTACTGCGCCGCTGAGGTGTACTGCAGCGGCGACAACACATCAAACAGCACCAGGTCGTCCTGATGATTGGCGAGAACCTCCTCCTGCCGGCCGTCTCGGGTGGCTTGGACCCACTGCTCCAGCACGTTCCGAATGGCCGCTTCGTCCGCGTGCATGGTCAGAGGCAGCCGTTCATCACCGAAACCCTAAGGTCGATGCCTCCGGCCAATGCAAGAGGACTGTGGTCCTGCTCAGGCCACCAGCGCCGCCGTCGGTCGTTGCGCCATCACCGCCGCCGCCCGTTCGTACTGGTGGGCCACCTGCAGCAGCTTCGACTCCTCGAGCACACCGGTGATCAGCTGCAGGCCGATCGGCAGGCCCTGGGTATCGAAGCCGCAGGGCACGCTGATGGCCGGCAGGCCGGCCAGGTTGGCGGGGATGGTGAGCAGGTCGGCCAGGTACATGGCCAGGGGGTCGCCCGTGTGGGCGCCACTGGGGAAAGCGGTGGTGGGCGAGGTGGGGGTCAGCAGCACGTCGACGCTCTCGAAGGCGCGGTCGAAATCGCGGCGGATCAGGGTGCGCACCTGCTGGGCTTTGCGGTAGTAAGCGTCCACGTAGCCGGCGGAAAGGGCATAGGTGCCGATCAGGATGCGGCGCTGCACCTCCTCGCCGAAGCCGCTGGCCCGGCTGCGGGCGGTCATCGCCGCCAGGCCGTCGCTGCCGGCTTCGGTGGCCGGTGCCCGGAAGCCGTACTTGACGCCGTCGTAGCGGGCCAGGTTGGCGGAGGCCTCCGAGGGGGCAATCACGTAGTACGTGGCGATGCCGTCGTTGAAGCGGGGGCAACTGACGTCCACCAGCTCACAGCCCAGGGCCTCTAGCTGGGCGGCGGCCGCCAGCACCGAGGCCTTCACCTCGGGATCGAGACCCTCCTGGTCGAAGCACTCGCGGATCAGCCCCACCCGCAGACCCTTGATGGGTGTCTCCAGGTCGGCGGAGAAATCGGGCACCGGCGCCTTCAGGCAGGTCGCATCGCGGGGATCTTCCCCGGCGATCACCTGCAGCAGCTCGGCGGCATCGGCCACGCTGCTGCTGAACGGGCCCACCTGGTCGAGGGAGGAGGCGAAGGCCACCAGTCCCCAGCGGCTCACCCGGCCATAGGTGGGCTTGAGACCCACCACACCGCAGAAACTGGCGGGCTGGCGGATCGAGCCACCGGTGTCGGAGCCCAGGGCAGCGATGCACTCACCGGCGGACACGGCGGCCGCGCTGCCACCGGAGCTGCCCCCGGGCACCCGGTCAGGATTCCAGGGGTTGCGGCTGGCGCCGAAAGCCGAGGTCTCGGTGGAGCTGCCCATGGCGAACTCGTCGAGGTTGGTCTTGCCCAGCAGGACGGCGCCGGCCCGCCAGAGCCGCTCCGTCACCGTGGATTCGTAGGGGGGGACGAAATGTTCCAGCATGCGGCTGGAGCAGGTCGTGCGGATCCCCTTGGTGCAGAGGTTGTCCTTGATGGCCAGGGGAATGCCGGCCAGTGGGGGCAGGGACTCACCGGCCGCCCGGGCCGCATCGATGCGGTCGGCATCGGCCCGCGCCCGCTCGCTGGTGACCTCCAGGAAGGCATGCACCGCGGGATCCACCGCCGCGATGCGGGCCAGGTGGCGATCCGTGAGCTCCCGGGCCGACACTTCGCCCCGCTGAAGCTGCTCACGCCATTCGGCGATGCCCATCCAACCGCTAGCCAGCTGCGTTGGACGCTATCAGTCGGCCAGGTCGGGGGTTTCGGTGAACGGCTCGCTGCGGCCGGTGCGCAGGCACTGATGCTCCAGGGAGGCCGGTGACTCCGCCCGCAGATCGTCGAGGAACGCCGGCAGAGCCCGCTCCAGCGTTTGTCGGCGCACAAAGGGGCCGAACCAGTACACCGCGTCGGGAGAGCGGGTTTCCACCCGCGCCCACCAGGCCAGGCCCAGCCCATTGGCGATGCCGCGCGAGGGCCAGAGCAGTGGATTCATGGAGGGGGGATGCAAGGAGGCCATTCTGGGGGGGCGGCTGGCCCACCCCCGGTGGGTTCAAAGGCGGATGTCGCCCTCGAAACCTGTTGCCGACTCGGGCAGATGCGGCAGTGTCTCCAGGGAGTCCCCGTGGGGAGCTTCCGGGGAAGAATCCTGGTCATCCTCGGCGAGCAACTCGTTGGCAACCGGCTCGTCGGACCCGTCCAGCTCGCTTTCCAAGGTCGGTTCCGGCTCGCTCTCCACGGGCGGTTCCGGCTCGCCGTCGCCAGGTGTTTCCTGGTGTTGCCAGGCGACTGGCTCAATCGCAGCGGAGGACTCCTCATCGGGATCGGGTGGCGCCGGCATCGAGGGGCGCACAATCCTGGGGGCGGGAGCGGTGCCCGTCAGGCCCCGCATCCAGCCGCGACGGGCCACTTCGTAGAGCAGCAGCGCCGTGGCCACCGAGGCGTTCAGGCTCGGGGTGGCGCCCCGCAGGGGAATGCGCACCAGTTGGTCGCAGGAACGGCGCGTCAACAGCGACAGGCCATCCCCTTCCGAACCGGTGACCACCACCAGGGGGCCCTCCAGGTCGACCTCCTCCAGGCTGACCGTGCCCTCCTCCGCCAGGCCCACCACCCGGTACCCCTCCTGTTTGAGGGTGTCGAGGGAACGGTTGAGGTTGACCACCCGGGCCACCGGCAGATGCTCCAGGGCGCCGGCGGCGACCTTGGCCACCGAGCCGGTGAGGCCGGCGTTGCGGCGCTGGGGCAGCACCATGCCATGGGCGCCCAGGGCCTCGGCGCTGCGCACGATGGCCCCGAGGTTCTGGGGATCCGTCAGGCCATCCACCGCGATCAGCAGGGGGGCCTCACCGATCGAGCGGCAACCTTCGATCAGGCTGGTCAGGTCGAGGGTCTCGGCGGCGGCGGGCTGCAGCACGATGCCCTGGTGCACGGCGCCACCGGTGAGCTGGCCCAGGCGCGCCCAGGTCACCTCCTCCACCAGCACGCCGGAGGACTTCGCCTCCCGCAGCAGCTGCAGGAAACGCGGGTTGAAACGCATCTCGGGCGTGCACCACACCCGGTGGATCGGCCGACCGCTCTCCAGGGTGGCCTGAGTCGTGTGGCGTCCCCAGATCAGGTCAGTGGGGGCGGCGGCGGCAAAGGCGTCGGCTGTGCCACGGAAGTCGACATCAGAGCCGTCGGACTCCGGCCGCTCAGCTCCGCTGCGTCCCTGGAAGGTCCGCGGGGCGCGGTCCGCGTCCCGGAACAGGGCCGGTCCGCGGCGGGCCGGGCCGGTGCGCGAGGGGATGGGACGGCCGGTGGTCGGCCGTCCGGCCCCACCACGGCTCGGAACGGGGCGGCCGAAGGAGGGTCGGGCGGGGATGAAGCGGTCACCACCGCGACGCTCGCGGGTCGGCCGTCCGGCGCCGCCGCGGGAGTCGTCGGGTCGATCGGCGCCGGGGCGCCCCTCGTAGGGACGGCGGCCGTAGGGGCTGCCGGCCGAGCGGTCGGGGCCACCCGGCCGCTCACCGCCGCGTTCACCGCGTTCTCCGCCGCGTTCCCGATCAAAGGGAGGCTTGTCACGGCCGTAGGCCTCGCCGGGGCGGCGGGGGCGGGCGGAGCCGGAACCGCGGTTGATGGGGCGGCCACCGGCGCCGGAGCCAAGGCGGCGGGGGGTCCGGTCAGCGCCGGAATCAGGGCGACGGTCAGGACGGCGGTCGGGACGGCGGTCGCCGCGGCGGTCAGGGGAGGGACTCATGGGCTGGCGGAGGGGGGACAGGGTTCGGTCTTCTCGAGATGGTCCAGCAGCTCAGCCAGCCGTCTGGGGTCCTGCAGAAAAAGCCATCCCAGCATCGTCTCAAATCCCGTGGCCTGCCCATAGGCCCGAGGGTTGCCACGGCGGGGACCCCGTCCCGCCTGGTTGCGGCCGCGCAGCACGACGCGGCGCTCCACCTCGCTGAGCAGGGGATCCAGACGCTGCAGGGCTTCCGCCTGGGCTTCGGCCTGGACCTCCGCCACCACAGCCAGGTGCAGCTCGGCGGCCCGGGCCGGCTGGCGGCAGTGCCGCAAGCGCTGGTGCAGTTCCCAGACCGCATCCCCCAACCAGGCCAGCTGGGCCGTGGCCAGGGGCGTGCCAGGAGCCTGGGCTGGCACGGAGGCCACCCAGCGGCCAGTCCCCTCAGGCGGGGGCGAGGCTGCCAAGGGCGGACTCCAGATCGGGTTGCAGGTGCAGAAAGGCCTCCAGGCGCACCAGCTTGACGGTCTGGACGACGCGGGCGTTGCCGACCACAAGGAACTGACGGGAGCTCTCGTTGAACAGCTTGGCCAGCTGCACCAGGGCGCCAAGTCCGGAGGAGTCGATGAAATCGATGCGGCTGAGGTCGATGACGACCGGGAGGGCTTCCCCCTTGTGCCGATCGCCGATGAACTCGGTGAACTGCTTGTCGGAATAGGCGTCCAGTTGCCCTGTGAAACTGAACAGCAGGCACTCTTCCCGCCGTTCGCTGCCCCCTCTCAGGGAGACGGTCAGTCGCTGCAGGTCGGTAATGGCCCCAGTCCTCAAGGTGTTGAACGCGCCGAACTGTAGAGACCCCTACCCCGAATGCGGGTACCGCAACGAAACGTGGCGATTCAACGGCGTTCCGCCATCAATGCCGTGAACCGGGCGAAGTGATGGTCGGCATCGTGGGGGCCGGGACTGGCCTCCGGGTGGTATTGGATGCCGAACACCGGCTGATGGCGCAATTCCAGGGCGGCCACCGTGCGGTCATTGAGGTTGTGGTGGGTGATCCGCACCCGCTCGTCCGGAAGGGAGGCCGGATCGAGGGCGAAACCGTGGTTCTGGCTGGTGATCTCCACCGATCCGGGGGAGCCGCAGGGGTGGTTGAGGCCGCGGTGGCCGTAGCCGAGCTTGAAGCTGCGGCCCCCCAGGGCCAGTCCAAGGATCTGGTGGCCGAGGCAGATGCCGAAGACCGGCAGCTGCGGTTGCTGCAGCAGGTCGCGGGCCAGGGCGATCCCTTCGCGCACCGCCGCCGGATCGCCGGGGCCATTGGAGAGGAACACCCCCTCCGGCTCCAGGGCCAGCACCTGCGCCAGGCTGGCATCGGCCGGCAGCACGGTGACCGCGCAGCCGTGGGCCACCAGGCGCTCGAGGATGGCCCGCTTGATGCCGAAATCGATCGCCACCACCCGGTAGGGGCGCTCAGGACGGGGCTGGAGCCTGGTGTCGAAGGGGGCCGCGCAGGGGCTGCTCCAGGTGTAGGGCTCCCTGGTGCTGACCCGGGCCGCCAGGTTGAGGCCATCCATGGCCGGGGTGGCCAGCACCTGTTGCAGCAAGGTGGCCGGGTCGGTGCCGTCGCTGGCGATGGCGCCGTTGATGGCGCCGCCCTGGCGCAGATGGCGCACCAGGGCCCGGGTGTCGACGCCACGGATGCCCACCACCCCCTGGCGGCTCAGCCAGTGGTCGAGGGTCTCCTCGCAGCGCCAGTTGCTGGGCCGGGGGGCGAGCTGGCGGACGATGCAACCGCGGGCATGGGCGTGGTCCGCCTCCAGATCTTCGCCGTTGACGCCGGTGTTGCCGAGCTCCGGATAGGTGAAGGTGATCAGCTGGCCGGCGTAGCTCGGATCGGTGAGCACCTCCTGATAACCGGTCATGCCGGTGTTGAAGACCACCTCGCCGCAGACGCTGCCACGGGCCCCGCAGGCCAGGCCCCGCAGCACGGTGCCATCGGCCAGGACGAGCACGGCCGGAGCGTCGTCTGGAGCGGTGCTGGGCGCAACAGGGGCCTCCTGAGGGGTATCCAGGGTGGCGGCGGCAGGAACCCTGATCATCCTTCAGACCCCGACAGCGCGGCCCGCAGCGCTTCCAGCCTGGCCCAGGCGCTGCCGTCAGCCAGGGCCTGGCGGGCCCGGGCCAGGGCCGCGGCGATGGACGGCTCCAGCCCCGCCGCCTTGAGCACCAGGGCAGCGTTGAGGGCCACCACATCGGTCTGGGCCTGGGTGCCCCGTCCCTGCAGGACCGCCTCCAGGATCAGACGGTTGGCGTCCACATCCCCGCCCCTGAGGGCCTCCAGATCGGCAGGCGCCAGCCCCAGCTCCGCGGGATCGATCCAGTCGCTGCGCACCACGCCGTCCTCCAGGAGACGCAGCTCGCTGGGACCCGAGAGGGTGGCCTCATCCAGGCCGCCATGGCCATGGACGACGATGGCGCGCCGCTGACCGAGGCGACGCAGGGCGTCGGCCATCGGATCGAGCAGGTCGGGCCGGGCCACACCCAGCACCTGGGCCTCGGGCGTGAGGGGATTGACGAGCGGTCCGAGCAGATTGAAGACGGTGCGCACGCCGAGGCTGCGGCGCAGGGGGGCCATGCCGACGAGGGCGGGGTGCCAGCCCGGGGCGAACAGGAAGGTGACGCCGGTGCGCGGCAAGGCCTCCACCACCGTCGCCAGGGGGGCCCCCAGGCGCAGGCCCAGGGCCTCGAGCACGTCGGCCGAGCCAACGCGGCCGCTGGCACTGCGGTTGCCGTGCTTGGCCACATGGGCCCCGCAGGCCGCCGCCGTGAAGGCCACGGCCGTGGAGATGTTGAAGCTGTCGGCGCCGGCGCCGCCGGTGCCGCAGGTGTCGATCAGCTCCAGCGGGGGCCGCTCCCCAGGCAGGGGGCAGGCCTCCCGCAGGACGGCGGCCATGGCCGCCAGCTCCTCGCCGCTGGTGCCCTTGGCCCGCAGGGCCGCCAGCAAAGCCCCGGTCAGCACCGGATCGATGGCACCGGCCAGCCAGCCACGCATCAGGGCCTCGGCCTGTTCGGCCTGAAGGTCCCGGCCACACAGAAGCTGTTCCAGCAGCTGGGGCCAGGCGGGGGAGGCGGGCATCACCGAAAGCTGAACCGTCTGCGGCAACCTAAGGGAATCCTGCCACTGGCCACCTGACACCCCAGGGCCGTTGGCCACGGCCCGGCCAGGCCCGGCCTGGCCAGCAGCTCCCCAAAAAAATAGCCCGGGTGCAGAGCACGTCGGGCCGGGTGATGGGGACGCCTCCACTATCGCCTGAGGAGCGCCATTCTGACCAACGGGCCGAAAACCGGTATCGCCGCGCTCAACCCGCGTCGTCGGAGGCGGTGTCGAACCCGGAACCCACCGCTTCAGCCACCGGAGCGCCGCCCGGCCGAAACCCTGCGGCCCAGATGGTCCGGGTGCGGCCATGGAGCGCCTCGGCGTCCAGTCCCCAGAGCCGCAGAACTTTCTCGAGGTCGTCGCGGATGTCGGCGGCTCCGGGAAAACCCGCGTAGCGCATCTGCAGCCGTGCTGCATCAACCAGGTGTTCCTCCTGGGGGCGCTCCACCGCCAGCAGCCGGTCGACCGTCTCCCGGTCGATGGCATGGAGGGGATGGTTCTGGTCGTCCATGGCCCTGCGGCCCATGGGCCCTGGGGAGCGATGCCTAGGTTAGGGGGCCCCCATGCCCCGTCCTTCCTGCATGAGCGCCCTGCGGCTGGATCTGATCGGGCGCTACCTCCGTCCCCACAGGCGCACGGTCCTGGTGGGGGCTGGAGCCCTGGTGGTGGTCAACCTGCTGGGGGTGGCGATCCCACTCGTGGTGCGGCAGACGATCAACGCGCTCAAGCCCGGCTTCGTGATGGCGGACGTGCTGGGCGTGGCGGGGCTGATCGTCGTGATGGCCACGGTGATGGGCGCCACCCGCCTCTATTCCCGGATGCTGGTGTTCGGGGTGGGCCGGCAGGTGGAGGCGAGCCTGAAGGAGCGCATCTTCGACCACGTGCTCACCCAGGACCCCGGCTGGGTGCAGACCACCGGCAGCGGCGAGGTGATCAGCCGGGCCACCAGTGATGTGGAGAACATCCGGCGGCTGCTGGGCTTCGCCCTGCTCAGTCTCACCAACACGGTGCTGGCCTATGCCCTCACCCTGCCGGCCATGCTGGCGATCGACCCCCTGTTGAGCCTGGCGGCGGTGTCCCTCTACCCCGGCATGCTGATGGTGGTGCGCCTGTTCGGCGGCCGCATGATGAAACAGCAGCGCCGGCAGCAGGAAGTGCTGGCCAACCTCAGCGACCTGGTGCAGGAGGACCTCAGCGGCATCGGCGCGATCAAGATCTACGGCCAGGAGGCCACCGAGGAGAAGGCCTTTGCCGACCTCAACAAGGTGTATCTGGACGCCCAGCTCTCCCTGGCCCGCACCCGCAGCACCTTGTTTCCCCTGCTCGAGGGGATCGCTTCCCTCAGCCTGCTGCTGCTGCTGGCCCTGGGCAGCGGCCAGCTGGAAAGCGGTCGGCTGAGTATCGGCGATCTGGTGGCCCTGATCCTGTTCGTGGAACGGCTGGTGTTCCCGACCGCCCTGCTGGGCTTCACCCTCAACACCTTCCAGACCGGACAGGTGAGCCTCGAGAGGGTGGAAGCCCTGCTCAGCCATCCACCCGCCATCGTCTCGCCCGTCGATCCGCTGCCCCCCGGGCGACCGGCCCTCGGGGCCGTCATGGCCAAGGGACTCACGGTCCGTTATCCGGGGGCGGAGCGGCCGGCCCTCGAGGAGCTCAGCTTCGAGATCCGCCCCGGTGAGCTGGTGGCCGTGGTGGGGCCGGTGGGTTGCGGCAAGACCACCCTGGCCCGGGCCCTGGGCCGGATGGTGGAGGTGCCCTCCGGCCAGCTGTTCCTCGACGGCGTCGACGTGACCCGGCTGCGGCTGAGCGATCTGCGCCGGCAGGTGGCCCTGGTACCCCAGGAGGGCTACCTGTTCACCGCCAGCCTGGCCGACAACCTGCGCTATGGCGACCCTGAGGCCGGCATGGACCGGGTGGAGGAGGCCGCCCGGCAGGCCCGCCTGGAGGGGGACATCAAGGGCTTCCCCGATGGCTACCGCACCCTGGTGGGGGAGCGGGGGATCACCTTGAGCGGTGGGCAGCGCCAGCGCACGGCCCTGGGGAGGGCGCTGCTCGTGGAGGCTCCCCTGCTGGTGCTCGATGACGCCCTGGCCAGCGTCGACAACACCACCGCCGCGGGCATCCTGCGCTCGGTGCGCGAGGAGCAGCAGCGCACCGTGGTGATGATCAGCCACCAGCTCTCGGCCGCGGCGGCCTGCGACCGGATCCTGGTGCTCGAAGCGGGTCACCTTGTCCAGGAGGGCCACCACACCGACCTGCTGCAGCAGGAGGGCACCTACCGCCGGCTCTGGGACCGGGAGGAAGCCGTCCGTCAGCTTCAGGCCGCCTGAGCCGAAGGGACAAGCGCCGCAGGCCTGCAGGACGCGGGTTTCTAACAGTTGTTGAGTTGCACCACCCAGGGGCGTTGGCTGGGTTTATCTGGATGGGCCGTGGTTCCCTCACCGCCTGCCACGCCGTTCCCATGGCCCCCACCCCGTCGCCCTTCAGCCAGCCGCTCAACGTTCGCTGCACCCTGACGTTCGGTGACATCTACGCCCAGGTGCTGATCTGGATGGCCGTCATCTTCGTGAGCCTGGCGGCGGGTCTGGCCCTGATGGGGGCGAGCCGTCCCCTGTTCGCCCTGGTGGGGGTGGGCCTGATCCTGGTGCTGTCGCTGCCCTTTCTGCTGTTCGCCTTCATCACCACCCTGCTGAACCACATCGCCCTGGTGCCGCAACAGGACCAACAGGGCGCTTCCTAGGGTTGGGTTTCTGACGGCATAGCGCCTTGTTCGGCCTCTTCAACAGCCCCTCCGGCGGCAGCAACACCCCGGCCCCTGACGCCGCGCGGAAGGGAGCCGCAGGGATCCACGCCGTTCTCGGCACCCCGCTGGCGGACCCCCTGCTGGTGGGCCAAGCCGAGGCGCAGTTCGGCTGCGGCTGCTTCTGGGGGGCGGAGAAGGGGTTCTGGCGGCTTCCCGGGGTGGTCACCACCGCTGTGGGCTATGCCGGTGGCCAGCTCGCCTCCCCCAGCTACGAACAGGTCTGCAGCGGTCGCAGCGGCCATGCCGAAGTGGTGCGCGTGGTGTGGGACACGGCCCGCGTCTCCTTCGCCGATCTGCTCAAACTCTTCTGGGAGTGCCATGACCCCACCCAGGGCAACCGCCAGGGCAATGACCGGGGCAGCCAGTACCGGTCGGCCATCTTCGTGGACGACCCCGATCTGTTGGCCCTCGCCGAAGCCAGCCGCCAGGCCTACCAGGCGGTCCTCAATGTCGCCGGGGCGGGAAGGATCACTACCGAGATCGGCTCCGGCAGACGCTTCCACTTCGCTGAGCCCCACCACCAGCAGTACCTGGCCAAGCCAGGAAGCCGCCCTTACTGCTCCGCCCAGCCCACGGGCCACATCCTCGGCACTTATCCCGGTGCCACCTATCTGCTTCCGGCAGGCGTGTGGGAAAGCTATGACTGGGCCATCCCCCATTGCGTCCTTCGCGGCGACAATGCGCCGATCGCCCTCGTCTGACCGCCTCCTCCATGGCCGCCCCCCCGCTGCTCGCGCTCGGACTCCTGCCCCTGCTGGCGATGCAGTCCCCCTGGTGGGAGAACTACGACATACGGGAGCGCTTCCTCTGCGGTGACCGCGTCTCGGTGGTGCTGGAGCGCAACGCCTCCCAGGCCTCCCTGATCGCCGGCCGCACCCGGTCCACTCTGTTCCGGGAGGAATCGGACGCACCGGGCCTCCGCTACCAGAACGAAAGCTTGCGGGTGATTCTGCGGGGCGATGAACTCACCCTTGAACAGCTGCCCAGTCGCCGCATCTGCGTGCGCAGCGAACAGGTATGAAACCCCTCTCCGATCGGGTGGTGATCGTGGCCCTGATCGCCGCCGTCGGGATCTGTTTCGCCCTCGCCTTCTGGACGGTGCGGCTGAACCCCTCAGGGGAGCCGCCGATGCAATGGCGACAGGGGCCAAGCGCCCAGGTGCCACCGCTGCTCTCGTGAACGACCCCACCGAGGACCAGGACCGGGACCAGCCGAGGCGCCAGCTGCATCCGCTGCCAAGGGGGCTGGTGGAGCTCTACGGCCTGCTGGCGGTGTTGTTCGTGCTCGTGCCGGAGTGGATGGCCGGCGGCGCCCTGAAAGGCTTCAGGGAGGGTCGGGAGGGCTCTGAACTGCCCCTGCCGTCAATGGCCTGGCAGCGGCTTCCCGAATTGCAGCTGGCCACGATGGGACTGGCGGAGCTGCGGCTGATGGCGCGCCGCGAGCGCCTCTGCGGCTACATGGTCATGGGGCGCCAACGCCTCACGAACCGCCTGATGCGGCGGCTGTCCAGGCGTCGTGGGACCCCAAGGACGCTGTGATAACTTCGTTTCGCCGGGGCGTAGCGCAGCTTGGTAGCGCACCACTTTGGGGTAGTGGGGGTCGTGGGTTCGAATCCCGCCGCTCCGATTCAGCCGGCCCGCCAAACGATTCGAGTCTCTGTTGCTCGGTCGTTGTGTTTCTTCTCAGCTGATCCCATCAGCTGATTTTTTTTGCCCCTCCTGCGTTCGGGGAGCCTGGGCAAGCTTCAGTGGAGTCTGGTGGCGACGTTGAAGCGCACCAGCCAGAGGTTGACGCGTCGGCGCAGCCGGGGCGGCACCTCCTGCACCAGCTGGAACAGTTCCTGGGAGGCCAGCCGGCGCAGGGCGCGGACATCGACCCGCCAGAGGGCCTCCGCTTCCCGGATCAGCCGCGCCCAGGTACGGGCCGTCTGCCAGCGGCGCACTCGGTGCTGCGCGGGTTCAGCGCCATCACCGGAGCTGGTTGGCAGCCGGGTGACCATGACGGCGGCGCCGGAAGAACACTCCAAGGGTGGGGAGGCAACGAGGAAGCGTCGCGGATCCCCGGTTCTCCTTCAACCATCGAAACAAAAACGGAAGATTTGGCGCCGGTCTCAGGCGCTCCGGGCCAGGTCTTCGGCGGGGGAAGGATCTGGCACCAACTGGACGGGGAAGGCCAGCGCCTCCACTTCCCGCCGACTGAGCCGGCGGCTCCAGGCCCGTGGCACCGCTTCGTTCCATCGGAAGCCGGCCTCCCGGGCGCGCTGACGCTCGGCATAGGGAAGATCCGCCCGGTACAGGCTGCGGGGCTCCAGGGCAGCCTGCAGCAGCGCCTCCAGGTCGGCGCAACGCTCGAACACCTGGGCCAGGTAAACACAATCGGTCAGGGCCCGGTGGGCCGCCCAGACCGGCACCCCGTAGGCCAGCGCCAGATCGCGGACGGAAGGGGTGCTGCGCAGCTGCCGCTCGGCTGGCCAGCGGATGTCCTCCATCGAGCAGATCCAGGGGCGATCCAGCACCGGCAGGGACCCCAGCCCGAACCACTGACGGTCGAAGGCGACGTTGTGGGCCACCAGGGCGTCACAGGCGCCCACCATGGCCCGGAAGCAGGCCAGGGCGTCCTGCCAGGGCTGCTCCAGGCGGGTCACCGCGGCAGGGATGCCGTTGATGCCCTCGGCGGCGTTGCTGGCGCAAGGCATCAGGAAGGACACCTGGGTGAGAACGGCCCGATGGGGTACATGAAACAGAATCGCCCCCACCTCGATGCACTGGCCCTGGAGGGTGGAGAGCCCGGTGGTCTCCGTGTCGAGGATCAGCAGGATTTCCGGAACCCGGGGCAGGGACCGTGCTGGGCGGCCGGCACAGGCGGGCAGGGACAGGGGGGCCGAGCGGGTCGCGGGGGCGGGGGGCGGCTCGGCAGGAGCTGAGACCTGTGTCGCGGCCGGCGCGGCCATGCCCAGCAGATCATTCTGTTGCCAGAGACCGGGTTGCTCCTGCATCAGGTGCCGTCCGCACGCGTCCCCATCGTCGCAACCCGGGCAAGGCCCCGCCGGGGTCGTGCTTCCTAGGCTGGGTTGATCCCGAAGTTTCCCCGCGTTCCGTGGCTCCAGCCCTCGCCCCCGGCGACACCGCCCCCCTGATCGCCCTCCCCGACCAGGACGGCACGGAACGGCGCAGCGACCAGCTGGACGGCAAAGCATTGGTGGTGTTTTTCTATCCCAAGGACGACACGCCCGGCTGCACCATGGAGGCCTGCGCCTTCCGGGACAGCTACAGCGATCTGCAGGGGCTCGGCGCTGAGGTGTGGGGTGTCAGCGGCGACGATGCCTCCAGCCACCGGCGTTTCGCCAACCGCCACCGGCTGCCGTTCCCGTTGCTGGTGGATGCCGGTAACCGGCTGCGCAAGGCCTTCGGCGTGCCCAACGTGCTGGGCCTACTGCCCGGCAGGGTCACCTACGTCATCGACGGCCAGGGGGTCGTTCGCCATGTCTTCAACAACCTGCTCGACGGCCCGGCCCACCGGCGCGAGGCCCTGGAGGCCCTGCGTGGCCTCGAGGCGTCCTGACCCGCGCCGCGATCCGTAAGCGGGGACCCAGACGATGACGCTGTGGCGACAGCAGGGGGAACTCTGGACGTTGGAGCCGTCGGGCAGGGACCGCGGGCTGATCGAGTTCATCGGTGGCAGCTACCTGGCCGCCACCCCCCAGCTGAGCTACCGACGCTTTCTCGAGTCCCTGGCCGCCAGGGGCTGGCGGATCCATGCCTGGAGTTATGTGCCCGGCTTCGACCACCAGGCCCAGGCCAATGCCGCCTGGCGCCTGTTCCGCCAGTGGCGGGAGCAGCAGGCCGGGCCGGCCGAGGCCACCCTGCTGCGGCTGGGCCACAGCCTCGGCTGCAAGCTGCATCTGCTCGCCCCCGACGGCGGCCGCCGCTGCGATGGCCTGGTTGCGCTGAGTTTCAACAACTTCTCGGCCGAGCGATCGATCCCCTTCCTGGCGGAGCTGGGCCAGCAGTTCCGCTTCCGCAGCGAATTCAGCCCCTCCCCGGAGGAGACCCTGCTCCAGATCAGCAGCAGCTACCGCCAGCCCCGCAACCTGCTGGTGCGCTTCAGCCGCGACACGATCGACCAGAGCGGCCGGCTGATCGACGTGCTGCAGGCCAGGGCCGGCGATGCCTCCAACCTTGTGGAACTGCCAGGGGATCACCTCACACCCGCCAGCGGGGGCCTGCGCAAGCAGTTTCTGGGGGAATGGGCCGATGATCCGGCCCGCCAACGGGGGATGGAGCGGCTGGCCGAGCAGATCAGCGCCTGGTCCGGGGCCGCGTAAACGGCGCCTGGACAGTGGCGGCCCTCACACCCTTAGCTGGTCGAGCACCGAACGGTCCTCGAGGGTGGAGGTGTCACCGCTCACCTCCTGGCCAGCCGCCAGGGAGCGAAGGATCCGGCGCATGATCTTGCCGCTGCGGGTCTTGGGCAGGGAGTCAGTGAAGCGGATGATGTCGGGCCGGGCGATCGGCCCGATCTCCAGGCCCACGTGGCGGCGCAGCTCCGCCTCCAGGGCCGCATCGCCGTCCACCCCCACATCCAGAGTGACGAAGGCCACGATCCCTTCCCCCTTGAGGTCGTCGGGCCGGCCCACCACGGCGGCCTCCGCCACGGACGGATGGCTCACCAGAGCCGATTCGATCTCCATCGTGCCCAGCCGGTGGCCGGAGACGTTGATGACGTCATCGACCCGGCCCATCACCCAGAAATAGCCATCCGCGTCGCGGCGGGCGCCGTCACCGGCGAAATAGAGGTAGCTGCCGTCGGCGGGCCGGATGTGCTCCCAGTAGCTGCGCCGGAAGCGGTCGGGATCGCCGTGCACGGTGCGCATCATGCCGGGCCAGGGGCGCCGCACCGCCAGGTAGCCCCCCTGGCCGGTGGGCACACTGTTGCCCTCCAGATCCACCACGTCGGCGACGATGCCCGGCAGGGGCAGGGTGGCCGAACCGGGCTTGGTGGGGGTGGCTCCTGGCAGGGGGCTGATCATCACCCCACCGGTCTCGGTCTGCCACCAGGTGTCGACCACGGGGCAGCGGTCGCCGCCGATCACATCGCGGTACCACATCCAGGCCTCCGGATTGATCGGCTCGCCGACGGTGCCGAGGATGCGCAGGCTGCCCATGTCGTAGCGGTCGGGCACCGCGCGGCCGCTCTTCATGAAGGCGCGGATGGCGGTGGGGGCGGTGTAGAAGATCGTCACCCGGTGCTTCTCGATCACCTCCCAGAAGGCCCCGGGCTTGGCGGGCCGCGGTGCCCCCTCATACATGAGGGTGGTGGCGCCGTTGGAGAGGGGCCCGTAGACGATGTAGCTGTGGCCGGTGATCCAGCCCACATCGGCCGTGCACCAGTGGATGTCGTCCTCGCGGATGTCGAAGATCCACTGGAAGGTGAGATGGGCCCAGAGGTTGTAGCCGGCGGTGGTGTGCACCACCCCCTTGGGCTTGCCGGTGGAGCCGGAGGTGTAGAGCACAAACAGCCGGTCTTCGCTGGCCATCGGCTCGGCTGGGCAATTGGCGCTCTGGCGGTCCACCAGCTCGTGCCACCACAGGTCGCGGCCGGCCTCGAAGGCGGTGGCCTCGCCGGTGCGGCGCACCACCAGCACGTGCTCGACGCTGGGACAACCTTCATCCAGGGCCTGATCCACCGCCGGCTTGAGGGACACGGCCTTGTCCTTGCGGAAGCCGCCGTCGGCGGTGATCACCAGCTTCACCTGGCCATCGATCAGCCGGTCGCGCAGGGCCTCGGCGGAGAAGCCGCCGAACACCACCGAGTGGGGGGCGCCGATGCGGGCGCAGGCCAGCATGGCGATGGCCGCCTCGGGCACCATCGGCATGTACAGGGCCACCAGATCGCCCTTGCCGACACCGAGTCCTTTGAGGGCATTGGCGGCGCGGCAGACCTCGGCGTGCAGTTCGCGGTAAGTGAAGGTGCGCACGTCGCCCGGTTCCCCCTCCCAGATCAGGGCCGTCTTGTCGGCACGGGGGCCCTCCAGGTGGCGATCAAGGCAGTTGTAGGAGAGGTTGGTGGTGCCCCCCTCGAACCAGCGGGCGAAGGGCGGATTGCTCCAGTCGAGCACCGTGTCGAAGGGCTCGAACCAGTGCAGCTCGCGCCGGGCCGCCTCCCCCCAGAAGCCATCGGGATCGGCCTGGGCCCGCGCCGCCAGGGCTTCGTAGGCGGCCATCGAACCGATGCGGGCCGCAGCGGCCAGCTGGGGCGGCGGATCGAACTGCCGCTGTTCCTGGAGCACCGACTCGATCGTGGGCGAGGAGTCCTGGGTCATGGCAAAGCCTGCCGGGCGGGCTGGGGCATGGTGCATTCAACCGCAGACAGGCCACGCTGGAGGGACACGGCTCCCTTCCCATGCCCGCCTGGCTGACAATCCTGCTGGTGATGGGCCTGGTGATCGCCGTCCTGACCCCGAGCCAGCAGCAGTTCGCCTGGTTCCTGCGGCTGCGCAGGCCCCGCTGGCTCACGTTTGAGCGCTGGATCCCGGTGATCTGGTCGGTCGTCTACCTCTGCTTCTACGCCTCGTCCCTGATCCGCTGGAGGGCCGGTGGGGTGACGGCGCCGCTGGCCATGGCGGGCTACCTGGTGCTGCTGGTGCTGGTGCAGAGCTACACCCTGCTGATCTGCCGCACCAGGCGGCTCGCCTGGGGAACGGCGGCGGGCCTGGCCGGCTGGCTCTGGGGCCTGGGCCTGGCACTGGCGCTGCTGGCCGTGTCACCGCCCGCCAGCCTGCTGCTGGTGCCCTTCCTGCTCTGGAGCCCGATCGGCACGTTCGTGACCTGGCGGATGCAGAGGCTGAACCGCTGAGGCCCCCATGGCCTGAAGCACCGATCGAGCCGATCAGGGCTGCTCATCGCTGCTTGGCAAGATCGCCCGGCGGCGTTAGCCAGGGGGCGAACCCATCGGAATGGAGCGGAAGGCCATGGAGGAGCAGCCCATCACGCCCCATGCCGGCCCGACACGGGACGCCGAGGGCAACCTCACCTACGTGGGGGACGACGGTCGCCGTTACGTGGTGGGTCTGCCGCCGGACATCGATGAGGACAACGTCGAGAAGGTGATGACCCTGCTGCGGGGTGGCACCGGGCTGTTCCAGCAGATCGAGGCCCTCTGCCACCGCTGGATCGACGAGGTTGGCGGCAGCGAACTCGATGAGCGGGCCGCCCTGGTGCTGCTGCTCACCACCCTGGAAACCGCCCTGGAAGACCGTTACCCCGAGAACGATCCTTCCTGATGCAGGCTGGGGGGATGCCCCAGCGACCCGCCGCCTGCCTGTTCGATCTCGACGGTCTGCTGCTGGACACCGAACCCGCCCATGCCAGGGCCTGGCAGGCGGCGGCCAGCCACTTCGGCCGCCGCCTGGATGGGGCTGAGCTCCTCAGCCTGCGGGGCCGAAGGCGACACGACTGCGCCAGCGAGGTGCGCCGGTGGATCGCCGCCGCGGGAGGGCCGTCGCTGAGCGAGCAGGAGCTGCTGGCCGTCCGCCAGCCGATCGCCGAGGCCCTGCTCGCGGGCGCCCCGGCCATGCCCGGTGCCGAGGCCCTGGTGCGACGCTGCGTGGCCCTGGACATCCCGATGGCCCTGGCCACGAGCAGCGCGCGCGCGGCCGTGGAGATCAAGGTGGCGCCCCACCCCTGGATCGGCCTGATCAGCGAGCGGGTCTACGGCGACGATCCGCAATTGGGCGGTGGCAAACCCGCGCCGGATCCCTTCCTGCTGGCGGCCCGGCGCCTCGGGGTGGCGCCAACCGCGTGCTGGGCGTTCGAGGATTCCAGCGCCGGGGTGACCGCAGCCCTGATTGCCGGCTGCCGGGTGCACGTGTTGCTGCCGCCAGGGGTCAGCTGCCAGGCCTATCCCGACGGTGTGATCTGCCTCAACTCCCTGGAGGAGGTGAAGCTGGATCAGTAGAGGCGACTGAGGACGAACTCCGGCAGGGCGCGCAGGGCGCTGCGGGGCTCCGAGGGGGGCAACCACTCGATCGCTTCGTGGGCCTCGCGGGCAAAGCCTTCAGCCAGGGCACGGGCACGGCCGATCGCCTCGCAGCCGCGCACCATGGCCAGGGCCTGGTCCAGGTCGCCGGCCTCACAGAATTCCCGCTCGATCAGCCCGGCCAGGGCCGGCCGCTCCTCGAGGGCATAGAGCACCGGTGCGGTGAGGTAGCCCGAGGCCAGGTCACTGGCGGCAGGCTTGCCAAGCTGCTGGTCGCTGGCGGTGAAATCCAGGATGTCGTCGACCACCTGGAAGGCCAAGCCGAGCTGGCGGCCGAAGCGGTAGAGGGCATCGAGGCGCGGTTCGCCCAGGCCGGTGAGCACCCCGGCGGCCCGGGCACTGTTGGCGATCAGGGAGGCGGTCTTGCAGTAGCTCTTTTCGAGGTAGGTCTCGAAGCTCTGGCCCGTGTCGTAGCGGAACAGGCCCTGGCGCACCTCACCATCCGCCAGATCCATGATCACGCGGGAAAGCAGCTTCACCACCTCGAGATCATCGAGGTTGGCAAGGTGCCAGCTGGCCTGGGCGAAAAGGAAATCGCCGGCCAGCACCGCAACGCGGTGGTTGAAGCGACTGTGCACCGTGGCCACGCCACGACGCGTGGCGGCCTCGTCGACCACATCGTCGTGGACGAGGGAGGCGGTGTGGATCATCTCGGTGATCTCAGCCAGCCGCCGGTGGCGGGAGCTGAGGCCCCCATCGGGGGCAATGGCCCTCGACAGCAACAGCACAATCCCCGGGCGAATCCGCTTGCCGCCGGCCGCGAACAGGTGCTCAGCGGCGGCCTGAAGAATCGGATGGCCGGCGCCGATCAGGCTGCGCAGGTCGGCCAGCAGCGCATCGAGGTCGGACTCCACCGGCTGGAGCAACTCTGCAACCGTCGCCACGTCACCTCCACGATGAAAGGATCCTAGGGGCCGTGCCTCAATAGGCGCGGGTGGGCGACTGCAGGCTGACGCTGCGCACGGCCGGCCGGCTTCCCAGCCAGGCGGCGGCAGCGCCGGCGAAGGCCTCAGCGGGGCCAGTGACACAGAAACGCGTGCGCTCCAGGGGCGGACGCACCGACTCCACCGCCTGGTCGACTTCGGGGGAATCGCCGAGGCTGGCCAGCAGGGGCCCGAGGCGCTGGGCGGCCGCCAGGGCGGGGTCCACCAGTTGCACGTCGGGGGGGAGCAGTTCGGCCAGCAGGGCCCGCAGCAGCGGGTAGTGGGTGCAGCCCAGCACGATGGTGTCCACCTCGGCCTCCAGCAACGGGGCCAGATAGGCGGCGGCGGCCGCGCGCAGCTCGGGAGCCTGCAGGTCGCCGGCTTCAATCAGGGGCACGAAGGCGGGACAGCCCATCTCCAGCACCCTGGCCGACGGGCGACAGGCCTGGATCGAGCGCCGGTAGGCGCCGCTGGCGGCGGTGGCGGGGGTGGCCAGCACCCCGACGTGGTCGCTGGTGAGCTCGCTGGCCAGGCTGTCAATCAGCCCCACCACCGGCACGCCCGCTTCGGCCACGGCCACATCGAAGGCCAGGGCATTGGAGGTATTGCAAGCCATCACCAGCACGCCCACCCCCTGCAGTCGCAGCCAATGCACCACCTCCGAGGCGATCGCCCGGATCTCCTCCTTCGAGCGCTGGCCGTAGGGCACCCGGGCCGTGTCCCCCAGGTAGAGGCAGGGGGAGTGGGGGTAGAGGGCGTGGACCTGCCGCAACACGGTGAGCCCGCCGAGGCCACTGTCAAAAAGGCCGACGAGCAGGCTCATGGGTCCCCCTGGAGATAGTCGAGGATCCCGGCGCTGACCGCCACGGCCATCCGGCGACGGAAATTGGGATCGGCCAGGCGCGGGGCGTCGACGCTGCCGGTGAGGAAGCCCATCTCCGCCAGCGCGGCCGGCATCACGGTGCGGCGGATCACAAAGAAACGGCCCGGTCGGGCCCCACGGTCGGGCGTGCCCGGCGAGACCGCCATGATCCGGGACTGGATCGCCTGGGCCAGCCGCAGGGAGCTGCCGGACTGGAAATAGAACGTTTCAACGCCATTCACATCCGGTCGGGCCATGCTCAGGGCATTGGCGTGGATGCTCACGAACACGTCGGCGTTGCTGCTGTTGGCCAGCGAGACCCGCGGCGGCAGGTCGACGTCCACGTCCGAGGTGCGGGTCATCAGCACCTGCACCCCACGCGCCTGGAGCAACTGGGCCACCTGGAGGCTCACGTCCAGCACCACATCGGTTTCCCGCAGTCCACCGATGCCCACGGCCCCCGGATCAGGCCCCCCGTGACCAGGGTCGATCACCACCCGGAAGCGGCCCCGGGGCACCGCCGGCAAGCCGTCGGTGGAGAGCGGCCGTCCCGAGGTGACCCTTCCCCTGCTGCCGAAGCCACTCGGGCGGGAGGCGGTCCAGGTCGCGGGGGCGGCCTCCATGTCGCCCTCGCCGACATTGCGGGTGAAGCCGCTGAGGGGCAGGCCGGTGAGGCTGAGGCGCCAGCGATCACGGGCCGTGCCCACCAGGCGCAGCTGGCGCGGATCAAGGCGGGTGCCGGGCCTGAATTCGAGCACCAGCCGGGTGGTGCCGGAATCGGGCCTGCCGATGCGCACTTCCCGCACCAGGCCACCGACGGGCACCGAACGGCTGCGTTGGGGGGCACCCGGCAGATCCACCCAGACCCGGGGACCGGTGACGCCTGAACCCTCCTCGTAGAAGGCCTGGAGCCGCACCCCCGGGGAGGTGCGCAACTCCAGCACCCCCTCCCTGCTGAGGCGCCAGGCCGAAAGGGCGCTCGCCGCCTGGGCAGGCAGGGCCCCGAGCAGCAGGGGCAGCGTCAGTAACCAGGCGAATCGCGCCGCGCGCACTCCCATGAACACTCAGAAAAGGGCCGGATGACGGTGCTGCAGGCTCGGCATCTGGGCACGGACCCTGGCCTCATGGGCCATGTCGACCGGGGCCATCGCCAGTCCCGGCTCCACCCCCGCGTCGGCCATCACGGTGCCCCAGGGGTCGATCACCAGAGCATGGCCATGGGTCTGGCGGCGTCCGTAGTGGAGTCCGGTCTGGGCGGGCGCCAGGACGTAGGCGGTGTTCTCGATCGCCCGGGCCTGGAGCAGCACCTGCCAATGATCCTTGCCGGTGTAGGCCGTGAAAGCGGCCGGGATCATCAGCAACTGGGCGCCAGCACCGGCCAGCTGGCGGTAGAGCTCGGGGAAGCGAACGTCGTAACAGATGGACAGACCGATGCGGCAGAGCCCCGGCACGTCGACCACGGGGGGCAGGTCGTGGCCAGGTTGCACCGTCGCGGACTCCCGATAGGTGATGCCGTCAGGCAGATCCACGTCGAAGAGGTGGATCTTGTCGTAGCGGGCCAGGAGCTGGCCTTCCCGACCCACCAGTTCGGCGCGGTTGAAGGTCTGGCCCTCGCCGGCCGGCACCGGAAACCCGCCGCCGAGCAGGGTCACCTGATAGCGGCGGGCCATGGTGACCAGGAAGCGGCTGCAGCGCTCGGCCAGGATCGGCGCCAGCTCAAGCCGGCGTGCGTCATCGCCCATGAAGGCGAAGTTTTCGGGCAGACCGACCAGGTCGGCGCCACGGCGGGCCGCCAGCTCGATCAGCTCCTCGGCCGCCGAGAAGTTGGCGTCCGGGTCCGGCGTGCTGGTGAGTTGCAGCGCCGCTGCCAGAAAACTGCTCACCGCCGGACCGCTCCAAGACCGGCGAATCGTAAGGGAGCCGCCAAGGGGGGCAAGGCGCGCCTCAACTGGCGCGCAGCACCCCGGGTTCGGCCTGGAGCGGCACGATCTCCAGGCTGTCCACAGCGGCGCAGCAGGCGAAGTCGGCGTCGTGGTTGCCGAGGCCGATCAGGCGCTGGCCGTGGCTGGCGCTGCGCAGGCAGGTCTCGGTGTCATGGCGCCACTGCTGCCAGAGGGCCAGGGCCGCCAGCATCTCGTCGTTGGCGCAGCGGACCCCCATATGGGGCGCCACCGCCAGCTCGATCGCGGCCGAAGCCACGGCCCCCGCCGCCAGGCTGTCCTCAAGGGAGTAATCCCCTTCCCAGCCGCTGCCCACGATCCACACCCGCAGGGCCCGACGCTCGATCAGCCGCCGGGCCACGGCGGTGCGGTTGGGCAGGCAGGCGGTGAGCAACAAGGGCACCGCCTGGACCCGGTCGAGGGAGCGGGTGCCGTTGGTGGTGCTCAGGAAGATGCGCTTGCTCTCCACCCGCTCCGGGGTGACCGCCAGGGGGGAATTGCCGAGGTCGTAGCCCTCCACCCGTTTGCCGCCCCGCTCCCCGGCCCGTAGCCGGCGGGCGGCCGGCCAGTCGGCTGCGGCCGCTTCGAGGGCGCCCAGATCGGCAAAGGCCTGGATCGCCTCCGCCCCGTTCTGCAGCGCCCAGGCGATGGTGGTCGTGGCCCGCAGCACGTCGATGACCACGGCCGCATCGGGGCCGTCCTCCTCGGGAGAACGCAGGGGGGGAACCGCTTCGGAGGTGTGGAAGTAGGAGAGCAGCACGGGACGCGGTCGCTACGGGGGTGCGTCACAGTAGGCAGCAGCTCGACGGCGCAGGACGACGTGGCGGGAGTGGTGGCGGATGGGGTTGTGAGCGGCAAAGCGCTCGGGCGGCAACGCAATCTGCGCGATTTCCTGGCGTTGCTGGAGAAGCGCGGCCAGCTGCGGCGTATCTCGGCGCCGGTGGACCCGGATCTGGAACTGGCGGCCATCGCCGATCGGGTGTTGGCCATGGGCGGCCCGGCCCTGCTGTTCGAGAACGTGATCGGCTCCCCCATGCCGGTGGCCGTCAATCTGATGGGCACGGTGGAACGGGTGCTGTGGAGCATGGGCATGGAACGGCCCGAGGAGCTCGAGGCCCTCGGTGAGCGCCTGGCCCTGCTGCAGCAGCCCCGGCCGCCGAAGGGGCTCAAGGAGGTGATGAAGTTCGGGGGGGTGTTCTGGGATCTGGTGCGGGCCCGGCCCGACCGCGACCTCACCCCCCCCTGCCACCAGCAGGTGCTGCGGGGCGAGCAGGTGAACCTGGAGCGCCTGCCCCTGCTGCGCCCCTGGCCGGGGGATGCGGGCGGGGTGATCACCCTGGGGCTGGTGATCACCAAGGACCCCGAAACCGGGGTTCCCAACGTCGGCGTCTACCGGCTGCAGCGCCAGTCGATCAACAGCGCCACCGTGCACTGGCTGAGCGTGCGAGGCGGCGCCCGACACCTGCGCAAAGCAGCGGCACTGGGCCGCAAGCTGGAGGTGGCGGTGGCGATCGGTGTGCATCCACTGCTGGTGATGGCGGCGGCCACCCCGATTCCGGTGCAGCTGAGCGAGTGGCTGTTCGCAGGCCTCTACGCCGGTGAGGGCGTGCGACTGGCCCGCTGCAAAACCCTCGACCTGGAGGTCCCCTCCCACAGCGAAGTGGTGCTGGAGGGCACGATCACCCCCGGGGACTATCTCCCCGACGGCCCCTGCGGCGACCACATGGGCTTCTACGGCGGTGAGGAGGACTCTCCCCTGGTGCGCTTCCACTGCGTCACCCAGCGCCGTGATCCGATCTTCCTGACCACCTTCAGCGGCCGCCCCCCCAAGGAGGAGGCCATGCTGGCGATCGCCCTCAACCGCATCTACACGCCGATCCTGCGCCAGCAGATCCCGGAGATCGTTGATTTCTTCCTGCCCATGGAGGGCCTCAGCTACAAGTTGGCGGTGATCGCCATCGACAAGGCCTACCCGGGCCAGGCCAAGCGGGCGGCCATGGCCTTCTGGAGCGCCCTGCCCCAGTTCACCTACACCAAGTTCGTGGTGGTGGTCGACAAATCGATCGCGATCCGCGATCCGCGCCAGGTGATCTGGGCGATCAGCGCCCAGGTGGATCCGCAGCGGGACCTGTTCGTGCTGGAGGACACCCCCTTCGACTCGCTCGATTTCGCCAGCGAACGGCTCGGGCTCGGAGGCCGGCTGGCCATCGACGCCACCACCAAGATCGGCCCGGAGAAACGCCATGACTGGGGCCAGGCCCTGGGCCGGGATGCGGCCCTGGAGGCCCGGGTGGATGGTCGCTGGAGCGAACTGGGCCTCGATGATCTGGGCCAGGGCGAGCCGGACCCCGCCCTGTTCGGCTACACGTTGGAGTACGTGCTGGAGCGCCTCGCCGCTGGCCGCTGATGCTGCGCCGCAGCGGCATCTACGCCCTCAAGGCCCTGCTGGAGCTGGCCCTTGATCCACCGCGCTGGCAGTCGGTGAACGCCCTGGCCCTGGCCCAGGACCTGCCCGCCCCGATGCTGGAGCAGCTGATGCTGAAGCTGCGCCGGGCCGCCCTGGTGGAGTCCAGGCGGGGCCGGCAGGGGGGCTACCGGCTGCGGCGCCTGCCCGCCGACCTGCCCCTGGCGGCGATCCTGGCGGCCGTGGAAGCCCCGACCGCCAGTCTGGTGGCCGGAGCGGAGCCCGAGGAGGACCCCCAGCCCAGCGACCGGGTGACCAGGGTGCTCAACCGGCGCCTGCTGCAGGCCCTGGAGCGGGAACTGGACCGACTCACCCTGGAGGACCTGCTGTTCGACCTGCGCAGCGCCCGGGCGGCCGTCAGCGAATCCGGGGGGCTGCTGCTGGGCTGAGGCGGGCGACACCGATGAGCTTCACCGCCAGGTCGTCGTCGAAATCAACCTGGAAGCCACCTTTGCGCAGATCATGCAACAGCCGGCCCAGAGTGCGCAGCGGACCACGGCCGAAGAGATCCACGCCCTGCATCTTGATAGCGCTGAATCCACTGGCCACCAACCAACCCTCAAGGGCCTCGGGAGTATCGACAGGCTCCAGAATATCGACCTAGATCACCACATCAACATGTCCAGCGGCGAAAGAATGTTGCTCCGCCAGTCCCACCCGGTCATCGATCTCCAGACCCGACACGGCCGCATGGCGTCAGGCCGCCTCAAGGCAGGGGCCGGAAGGGTCGATCCCGCTCAGACGGGCGCCCCGGCGCGCCAGAAACTCTCAGGTGACGCCGCCGCCGCCGCCCACATCCAGCACGCAAAGATTCCCCCACTGGGGAACGAATCGATCGAAAAAGAGAAAGCGAAGCGGGGTGATTTGGCTGCGTGGAACGCTCGTGGCGTTCTCGACCCACCAACAACCAGCCTGTTGATCGTAGGATGAATAATTATTGCGCAACAAGGTGGCGGCGCCGTCGGTTTCGATCATTATCCCGACCCTCAATGAAGCCGGTCACCTGGGACGCACCCTGAACCAGCTGGAGATCCTCGATCCCGCTGCCGACGAGGTGATCGTTGTGGATGGCGGCAGCACCGATGCCACCCTGGCCAGGGCCCACGTGTACGGCTGCCGGGTGATCCATTCGGAGCCGGCGGGGCGGGCGGCGCAGATGAACCGGGGTGCGGCCGAGGCCCGCGGCGAGATCCTCTGTTTCCTCCATGCCGACACTCTGGTGCCTTCGGATCTGGTGCAGCTGGTTGCCGTGACCCTGGCTGACCCGGCCATCAGCTGTGGTGGCTTCATTGCACTGATGCGGGGTGAGCGCCGCACCCGCTGGGGCGTGAGCCTGCACAACGCCCTCAAGACCCACTATGCGGCGCTGCTGTTCCGGCCCCATCGCTACGTCCTGCACGGCTTTCGGGTGCTGTTCGGCGACCAGGTGATGTTCTGCCGCCGGCGCGACTTCGAGCGCTGCGGAGGCTTCGACGACGCCCTGCCGATCATGGAGGACGCCGATCTCTGTGAGCGGCTGGGCCGGCTGGGCCGCATCCGTCAGGTCAACCGGGTGGTGGAATCCTCCGACCGCCGGGTGGCGCGCTGGGGATCCTGGAAGGCCACCGGGATCTACCTGATGATTGGCCTGCTCTGGGGCCTGGGCGTGCCGGCGTCAGAGCTGAAGCGCTTCTACGGCGAAATCAGCGATTGACACTCAGCCGTTGAGCGCCCAGTCGTAGGGGAGAAAGCTGAGCCTGACGCCAGCCGGTAACGCCAGCTCCGGGCGGTAGCTGCCCACGTAGGCGCCGATGGAAGGCGCCACCGCCAGAAAGTCGCGGCTGTACCACTGGAAGATCCGGCTGACGTACAGACGGCCATTGACCGGATCGAAGCGCAGCTTGTGTGGATGCTGCAGGAAGCGCAGGGCGTCCTCGTCCAGCTGGGCCTCGAGCTGCTCGGGCCGGTAGGCCTCCGGCCGCAGCAGGGGGCAGCCGACAGCGGCGCAGACCAGGGCGAAATGGAGGCGGGGGTCGCCGTAGCGGGGCCGAAGAATCTCGTGCTCGATGCGGTTGAGGCTGAGGGACTGGCCCTGCAGGCTGATCACCGGCCGGGAGAAGAAGGCCAGGAAGGACGGCCAGTTGGGCACCCCGGCGATGGTGGGGCGAATCGAGGCCAGTGGGAAGCGCGCCAGCACCTCGCGGATCACCAGGGCGTTGTAGAGGTTGATCCAGAGGGCCATGGCGCCGGCCCTGGAGCCAGATTCCGGATCGAAGGGGCGCTGGGACGCCAGCCAGTTCTCCAGTTCAGCGGCGCCCTGGCGTTGCCAGGCGCCGTAATCAACCCGCCCGCGGCCATCGACGTGGCGGCGGAGCAGGCCATCCCAGGTGGCGACGTCGATCATGCGGCAACCCTTCAGGACCCATCGTTCCATGCCCCTGAAGGGGACTGGTGATCCGTACCGGGGCAGCCACGGCAACGATTCCTACGCTGGACCCATGGTTCCCGCCCCCTCCCTGCCCGATCCCACCGGCCCGCTGCTGGAGGAGATCCTGGTGCCGCTGCTGCAGGACTACGCCGAGTCCTTCGATCGCGGCTTGCTGCTGCTCGAGCACTGCCCAGAGGCGGTGATGGCTGCCGGCGACCAGGCCAACCTGCGCGAGCGCCTCGATGAGGCGTGCCGTTCCCTGGCGGCGGCACGGTCCCTGCGGGCCGCTGCCCCCAAACCCATGGGCCTGGCCATGGAGACGATCACCCCCTGGCACCGGCTGGTGGTGGAGGTCTGGAGCCTGTCGGCCAGGTTGCGGGCGATCGGTATCCGACCCTGAACGGTGGGCCCTGATCCGGCCGCTCCATAGGATCACTCCAGTTGGCGCAACAGCTCTTGTCCTCTTCCACGAGCGTTGATGCCAGCGTGGCCGTCTTGCCAGAGCCCTTGATGCTGCCGGCCGGCGGCAGCCTGCGGGGGAATGTGACGGTGCCCGGCGATAAATCAATCTCCCACCGCTCACTCCTCTTCGGGGCCATCGCCGAAGGGCCCACCCGCATCGAAGGGCTCCTTCCCGCCGAAGACCCCCTCAGCACCGCCGCCTGCCTGCGGGCCATGGGCGTGACCGTATCGGCGATCAGCGCCGGCCAGCCGGTGATCGTGGGGGGGGTAGGCCTCGATGGGCTGCGCGAGCCCGCCGACGTGCTCGATTGCGGCAATTCCGGCACCACCATGCGGTTGATGCTGGGGTTGCTGGCCGGCCGGGCGGGGCGCCACTTCGTGCTCAGCGGGGATGCCTCCCTGCGTTCCCGGCCGATGGGGCGGGTGGGCGTCCCCCTGGCCCAGATGGGGGCCCACATCCAGGGGCGCGAGAACGGCAACCTGGCCCCCCTGGCCGTCCAGGGCCAGAGCCTCCACGGCGGTGTGATCGGCACGCCGGTGGCCTCGGCCCAGGTGAAGAGTGCCTTGCTGCTGGCCGCCCTGACGGCGAGCGGGCCCACCACCGTGATCGAACCGGCCCCCACCCGCGACCACAGCGAGCGCATGCTGCGGGCCTTCGGCGCCGACCTGGTCGTGGATGGCGACCAGGGGCGGTTCATCACCGTGCGCCCCGGACCCGCCCTGCGGGGACAGACAGTGGTGGTGCCCGGCGACATCAGCTCCGCCGCGTTCTGGCTGGTGGCGGCGGCAATCACGCCGGGGGCCGATCTCACCGTTGAAAATGTGGGGCTCAACCCCAGTCGAACCGGCATTCTCGATGTGCTGACCGCCATGGGGGCCCGCTTCACGCTGCTCAACGCCCGCGATGTGGCCGGCGAACCGGTGGGGGATCTGCGGGTGCAGCACGGCCCCCTGAAGGCGTTCCGCATCGAGGAACCGATGATCCCCCGCCTGGTGGATGAGATCCCCGTGCTGGCGGTGGCGGCCTGCTGCGCCGAGGGGGTCAGCCGCATCAGCGGCGCCGCCGAGCTGCGGGTGAAGGAGACCGACCGCCTGGCGGTGATGGCCCGGCAGCTGTCGGCGATGGGGGCCAGGCTCCAGGAGCACGCCGATGGCCTCAGCATCGAAGGTCCCACCCCGTTGCACGGGGCTGAGGTAGACAGCGAAACCGACCACCGGGTGGCGATGAGCCTGGCGGTGGCCTCCCTGGTGGCCCGGGGCGACACCTGCCTGCGGCGACCGGAGGCCGCCGCCGTCTCTTACCCAGGCTTCTGGGAGGACCTGGCCCGCTTGCGCCACTGAACCGGCGGAGGCGGCCAACCTGACGGCGTCAGCGGACTGGGCTGCTCCCGAAGACACCGGTAGATTCCGGCGCAGTCGCCCCGCCGTCGCCGATGCTCGCCGTTGCCGTCCTGGCCGCCGGGAAAGGGACCCGCATGAAAAGTGCCCTGCCGAAGGTGCTTCAGCCCCTGGCCGGCGCCACCCTGGTGGAACGGGTGCTGGGCAGCTGCCACCGGCTCACCCCCGACCGCCAGCTGCTGGTGGTGGGCCACCAGGCGGAACGGGTGGAGCGAACCCTGGCTGGCGTGGAAGGACTGGAGTTCGTGCTGCAGCAGCCCCAGAACGGCACCGGCCACGCGGTGCAGCAACTGCTCCAGCCCCTGGCCGGCTTCGAGGGGGAGCTGCTGGTGCTCAACGGCGATGTGCCCCTGCTGCGGCCGGAAACCCTGGAGCAGCTGCTGGCCAGCCATCGCGCCAGCGGCGCGGCGGTGACCCTGCTCACCGCCCGCCTGGCGGACCCCAGTGGCTATGGCCGCGTCTTCGCCGATGGGGCGGGGCAGGTGAGCGGCATCGTGGAGCATCGCGACTGCAATCCCGAGCAACTCGGCAACACCCTCACCAACGCCGGCATCTACTGCTTCGACTGGGCCAGGCTGGCGGCGGTGCTGCCCCACCTGAGCAGCGACAACGACCAGGGCGAGCTGTATCTCACCGACACCGTGGCCCTGTTGCGGCCGGCCATGCACCTGGCGGTGGACGACCCCAACGAGGTGGCCGGTATCAACGACCGGGAGCAGCTGGCCCACTGCGAGGCGGTGCTGCAGGACCGGTTGCGGCGCCACTGGATGGCGGAAGGGGTGAGCTTCAGCGATCCGGCCAGCTGCACCCTCAGCGAGCACACCCGCTTCGGCCGCGACGTGCTGGTGGAGCCGCAGTGCCACTTCCGCGGGGTCACCAGCATCGGCGAGGGCTGCCGCATCGGCCCGGGCTGTCTGATCGAAAACAGCCACGTGGCCGACGACGTGGAAGTGATCCATTCGGTGCTGCGGGACAGCCACGTGGAACGCGGCTGCGTCATCGGGCCGTTCGCCCAGCTGCGGGCCGGGGCCCACCTGGCCGAAGGCTGCCGCATCGGCAATTTCGTGGAAGTCAAGAACAGCCAGCTGGGGGAGGGCTGCAAGGCCAACCACCTCAGTTACCTAGGCGACGCTGACCTGGGCGCTGAGGTGAACATCGGCGCCGGCACGGTGACCGCCAATTTCGATGGGGTGCGCAAACACCGCACCGTGATCGGCGCTGGCAGCAAGACCGGTGCCAATTCAGTGCTGGTAGCACCGATCTGCCTCGGGGCCGGAGTGACGGTGGGGGCCGGCTCCACCCTCACCAAGGACGTGCCCGCCGGGGCCCTGGCCCTGGGCCGGGCCCGCCAGCTGGTGAAAGAGAACTGGGGCGCCGTCAGCCCCCGCCAGCAGCAGGGGGTGGCGGGCTGAATCCCGGATTCCTGGCCTATTCTCAGGCCTGGAATTCAACGGACCCATGGCCGCCAACCCCGTCATCTGGTTCGAGCTCTACGTCAACGACATGGCCCGGGCCCGGGCCTTCTACGAGACCGTGTTTGAGCTGAAGCTGGAGCCGATGTCGGATGCGGGCATGGAGTATTTCGCCTTCCCGATGCAGAACGACCAGGTGGGGGCCGGAGGCGCCCTGGCGAAGATGGAGGGCATGGCCCCCGGGGGCGGCGGCACCCTGATCTACTTCCACTGTGACGATTGCGCCGTGGAGGAAGGCCGGGTGGCGGGCGCCGGCGGCACGGTGATCAAACCCAAGATGTCGATCGGCGCCTACGGGTTCATGAGCCTGGTGCTCGACACCGAAGGCAACACCATCGGGCTCCACTCCCAGGCGTGAGCTCCGTGGCCCCGGCACCACGGTTCCGCTGGTGGCACGGCGCCGTGATTCTGGTGGCCGCCAATGCGGTCAGCTTCTGGCCGGCGGGGGTGCTGGGCGACGCGGCCTTCTATACGAACTTCCGACTGCCCCCCTACGCCCCGCCGGACTGGCTGTTCGCCCCCCTGTGGCTGGTGCTGAACATCACCTCCCTGGTGGCCCTGGCGCGGGTGGCCAACCTGGATGGGCCAGACGGCGCCGCATGGCGCCGGGGGCTGATGCTGGTCTCGGAATCGGTGGGCTGGCTGCTGTTCGCCGTGTTCACCACCCTGTTCTTCTGGCTGCACAGCCCGGTGCTGGCAGCGGTGGATACGGTGGCGGGGCTGGGGGTGGCCGCCGTGAGCGTGGCGGCGGCGGCAGGGCTGGATCGGCCCGCCGCCGGACTGATCGGACTTCGATTGCTGTGGCTGGTGCTGGCCAGTGCGGTGGCGGTGAGCATCGCCCTGCACAACGTTGATCCGTTCCTTTCAGCCGCCCCGGCGCCAGGTGTGAAACCGTTCCAGTAGGGCCAGGGTGCGCTGGGGGGCATGGGCTTTCTTCCAGGCCCCGGCGGCGTACTTGTTGGCTTCGGCGAGGGTGGGATAGGCGTGGATCGCGCCCATCACCTTGCCCAGGCCCAGGTTCCATTTCATCGCCAGCACAAATTCAGCCAGCAGCTCCCCGGCCTGCTCCGCCACGATCGTGACCCCCAGGATCCTGTCCTTGCCCGGCACCGTGAGCACCTTCACGAAGCCAGTCTCGGCGGATTCGACGATGGCCCGATCCAGCTCGGCCAGGTCGAAGCGGGTGACCTCGAAGGGCACCCCCAGCTCGATCGCCTCGGACTCGCTCAGCCCCACCCGGGCCACCTCCGGATCGGTGAAGGTGGTGCGGGGAATGACGCGGCCATCGACGGCGAAGCGCACCGGATCGAACAGCCCGTTCACCGCCGCATACCAGGCCTGATGGGCCGCCGTGTGGGTGAACTGCCAGGGGCCGGCCGCATCCCCGGCGGCATAGATGTTGGGGTAAAGCGTCTGCAGGTGGGGGCTGGTGGTGATGGTGCGGCCGGTGGGAATGCCCAGGGCCTCAAGGCCGTGGCCCTCCAGCCGGGCCTGGCGGCCCACGGCGCAGAGCAGCTCGTCGGCCTCGAGGCAGACGGTCTGGCCGTCCACCGCGGCCAGGACGCGCACGCCCCCGGCCGGCCCAGGCTCAACGCGCTCCACCCGGCAACCGGTGTGCACCCGCACGCCGTCGCGCTCCAGCGCCTCGCGCACCAGCGCCCCCACCTCAGGATCTTCCCGGGGCAGGAGCCGGGCGTTGCGCTGCAGCAGGGTCACCGGCAGCCCCAGCTGGGCCAGGGCCTGGGCCAGCTCGCAGCCGATCGGGCCGCCGCCCAGCACCAGAAGGCTGGGCCGGGGGGACGGGTGCTCGGCCAGGGTGTCCCAGAGGGTCTCACTGGTGAGCACCCGCACCGAAGCGATGCCGGGCAGCTCCGGAATCACCGGCGCGGCGCCGGTGGCCAGCACGATGGCGCGGGCCGACAGCACCGTCTCGGTGCCATCGGCGGCGGTGATCGCCACCTGCCAGGGGCTGACCAGGCGGGCCTGGCCGAGCCGCACATCCACCCCCAGGGCGGTGTAACGCTCGACGCTGTCGTGCGGGGCGATGGCCGCCACCTTTTGCCGCACCCGCTCCAGCACCCGGCGCAGATCCACCCGGGGCTCCTGGGGGGGCAGGCCGTAGCGGTCGGCATGGCGCAGGCGCGCGGCGAGGCGGGCGGAGCTGATCAGGGCCTTGCTGGGCACGCAGCCGGTGTTCAGGCAGTCGCCGCCCATGCGGGCCCGCTCGATCAGGGTCACCTTGGCCCGCACGGTGGCGGCGATGTAGGCGGTGACGAGGCCAGCCGCTCCAGCGCCAATGACGATCAGGTTGCGATCGAAATGGCGGGGGCGGCTCCAGGGGCGGTAGAGCCGCCAGAGCCGCCAGCGGCCCAGCAGCAGCTTCACGATCCAGGGCAGCAGGCCCAGCATCGCGAAGGAACCGAGCAGGGCTGGCGAGAGCAGGCCCGTCAGGCTGGTGAGCTGGGCCAGCTGGGTGCCGGCGTTCACATACACCAGGGTGGCCGGCAGCATGCCCAGCTGGGACACGACGGCGAACGAGCGCAGGGGCATGGGGGTGAGGCCCATCAGCAGGTTCACCAGAAAGAACGGCACCACCGGCACCAGCCGCAGACTGAGCAGGTAGGCGGCCCCGTCGCGGCGGACGCCCGCCTCGATCGGCCCCAGGCGGGAGCCGAAACGGCGCCGCACCGGCTCCCGCAACAGGGTGCGCGCCAGCAGGCAGGCCGCCGTGGCACCGAGGGTGGAGCCCAGCGACACCAGCAGCGTCCCCTGCAGCAGGCCGAAGACGGCGCCGCCCGCCAGGGTGAGCGCGGTGGCACCCGGCAGGGAGAGGCCCGTGACGAGCACATACACCAGCAGATAGCCGGCAGCGGTGGCCAGCGGGGCCGCCTGGCGCCAGGCCACGAGCTGGGCACGGGAAGCCTGCAGCGCAGCGAGATCCAGCTGGCGATACCAGCCCTGGCTGAAGAACAGGATCACCCCAGCCAGCAACAGGGTGATCACCAGAAGGCGCCCCATAGGTGCGCCGCTGGCGGGCTCCTGGGCTGGGGAGCTCATGACTGGCGCCCCTGGGGCTGGACCGGCGGTGGGCGCTGGATCACCGGGGCGGCGGCGGCGAGGATCTCGGCCCGGTCGCCCGTCAGGGGCGGGACGATGCGCTCGCCGTTGATCAGCCGTTTGGTGCGTTTGGCCGTCTCCCCAGTGGCGACGACCTGGCGGTCCCAGCCTTCGGTGTAGAGGGCCCCCCAGGGACCCAGATCGAGGATGGTGGTGTACCAGTCGATCCGCAGCGGCAACAGCGGCAGGCCGAGCAGATCGCAGACCGCGTTGTGCCCGGCGAACCGGCCCATGGGCCGGCCGTGCTGACAGGACATGACCGTGCTGTGGCCGTCGTCCAGGGCCAGACGGGCACTGTCGCCGGCGGCGAACACATCGCCCAGCCCCTCGACCCGTAGAACGGCATCGACCGGCAGACGGCCAAGGGCATCGGTGGGCACCCCGCAGCCGGCGGTGAGCGGGCTGGCCCGCAGGCCCGCACACCAGAGCACCGTTTGTGCGGGAATTTCCTCACCAGCATCGAAGCGGATCGACCCCCCATCGAGGCCGTCCACCCGGACCCCGAGCCGCAGCTCCACGCCCAGGGCGGCCAGGGCCTCTTCGATCACGGGCCGGGCCGAGTCGCCCATGTCGGAGCCCACCGTGGGGTTGTGGTCCACCAGCACCACCCGCACCGGCCCGGACAGCCCGGCGCTTTCCTGGACAGCCCGCAGCCGTGCCGGCAGTTCACAGGCGGCCTCGATCCCGGTCAGTCCTGCCCCCACCACCACGGCCGTGAAGCGGCCCGGATCCTCACGGCGCTCCGCCAAGGCCGCCAGGTGCTGCGCAAGCCGGGAGGCGCCGCCGTAGGTGTCCACATCGAAGCCGTGCTCGACCAGGCCAGGGACCGGAGGGCGCAACAACTGGCTGCCGAGGGCAAAGACCAGTCGGTCGTAGGCAAGGATCTGGAGACCAGCCTGCGTCTGCACGTGGACGGAATGGCCGTCCAGGTCGATGGCACTGACGTCCCCCACCAGCCAGCGGACACCGGCCGGGCCGAGCACCGCCTCCAGGGGAACCCGCAGGCGCGAGAGGTCAGCCTCGTAATTGCGCACGCGGAGGCCATGGAAGGCGTCGCGGTTGACGAGCAACACCTCGATGGCCTCGGGTCCGACACCCAGCTGGTCGAGCTGCCGAGCGGCCGAAAGGGCACTCCAGAGCCCGGCGAACCCACCGCCCAGCACCAGGATTCGCCGGGCTCCCATCACGTGTCTCCAGCAAGGGGAGGGGGGATCTCCAGGTGTGGAGGAATCCCCACCAAGGCTATCGAGGCAACGGCCATCCACTCAGGCCGGCCAAGAGCGCAGACACCAAGCACCTTCCCGTCGGGGAGACGAGGAGGCCTGACGTTCTGCCCCACCGATCAGCCGCCAGCGGCCACCAGCCCCGAGTGCCGGATCAGGGCCTCCGGGCTGGGGGCCCGGCCCCGGAAGGTCTCGAACACCTCGCCGGGGTGGCGGCTGCCGCCGAGGCTGAGCACCGTCTCGCGGAAGCGGCGACCGGTGGCCTGGATCGCCGCCTCGTTCTCCAGGCCCACCTCCTCGAAGGCGCTGAAGGCATCGGCGCTGAGCACCTCGGCCCACTTGTAGGAGTAGTAGCCGGCGGAGTAGCCGCCGGCGAAGATGTGGCCGAAGGAGCAGAGGAAGGCGTCCTCCTCGATCGGCTCCAGCACGGTGGTCGTGGTGGCGATCTCCCGGCGCAGCTGTTCCGGCGTCCTGCCGCACTCCGGCGTCCACTGGCTGTGGAGCCGCAGGTCGGTGAGGGCGAAGTGCACCTGGCGCAGGGTGGCGGCACCGCCCATGAAGGTGCGGGCGGCCCGGAGCTTGGCGAACTCAGGCTCCGGCAGCGGTTCGCCGCTCTGCCAGTGGCGGGCCATGCCCATCAAGGTGGCGTGGTCGTAGCACCAGTTCTCCATGAACTGGCTGGGCAGCTCCACCGCATCCCATTCCACGTTGTTGATGCCGGCCGCCTGGGGGCGCTCCACGGTGGTGAGCATGTGCTGGAGCCCATGGCCGAATTCGTGGAACAGGGTCTCCACCTCCTCGAAGGTCATCAGGCTGGGGGTGTCACCCACCGGCGGGCTCTGGTTGCAGATCAGGTAGGCCACGGGCAGCACGGGCTCGCCGGCACCGTCCAGCGAACGCACCAGGCACTCATCCATCCAGGCACCGCCGCGCTTGCTGCCCGGACGGCTGTAGGGGTCGAGATAAAAGGCCGCCAGGGGCTCACCGCTGCCGGCGTCATCGACGCGGAAAAAACGCACATCCGGATGCCAGACAGGCGCCTCACCGTCGGCGGGGTGGATGTGGAGGCCGAACAGGCGATCGCAGAGGCCGAACAGACCCTCCAGCACCCTGGGCAGGGGGAACCAGGGCCGCAGGGCCTCGCTGTCGAGATCGAAGGCCTCCTGGCGCCGCATCTCCGCCCAGAAGCTCACATCCCAGGGCTTGAGATCCTTTGCCTCGGCCGCGCCCTCCCGGGCCGCACAGGCGCGCAACGCCTCGAGTTCCAGCAGGGCCACCGGGTAGGCGGCGGTGCGGAGGTCCTCCAGCAGGGCCTCCACCTCGGCCACCGAGCCGGCCATCTTCGAAGCCAGGCTCACCTCGGCCCAGGAGCCATGGCCGAGCTGGTGGGCCTGCTGCCGCCGCAGGGTGAGAATCCGCTCGATCGCGGGCCAGTTGCCATCGGTTTCGCCCGAGGCGCGGCTGACGTGGGCCTTGTAGGCGATCTCACGCAGGTCACGGCGGCGGCTGTACTTCAGGAACGGGCCGAAGCGGGGCATGTCGAGTCCCAGCAGCCAGGGGCCCTGCGCTGCCGTGGCCTGGCCATCGCCGGCGTCGCGGGCGGCCTGGGCCAGCTGCTCCCTGAGGCTCTCAGGCAGTCCCACCACCTCGGCAGGGTCGCTGAGCTTGAGGGTCCAGCTGTTGGTGGCATCCAGCACCCGGTTGCCGAAGCCGGTGGCCAGCTCCGCCAGCTCCTGGCTGGCGGCGTTGAAGGCCTCCTGGGCGGCGCCCTCCAGGCCCACGCCCCGCAGCTCCATGTCCCGCAGTTCCGCCGTGAGGATCCGCTCCTGGGTGGCATCCAGCCCCCCCTGGCTCTGCAGGCTGCGCAGGGCCTCGTACAGGACCCGGCTCTGGCCGGCACGGTTGCCGAAGGCCACCACCGCTGCCTGCTGGCTGGCGTGGGCTTCGCGAAGTTCGGTGCTGTTGCAGACGCCGTTGAGGTGGCTCACCACCCCCCAGCTCCAGCGCAGCCGTTCGCCCAGGCGCTGCAGGGGATCCATCACTTCGGCCCAGCTCAGGGGCCGCGCCGCGGCCGCGGCCGCCGCCAGGTCGGTCTCCACCCGGTCGAGCTCCGCCTCCAGGCCACTCAGCAGCTCGGGGATGTGGGCCCGCACCTGGTCGGGAGTGATGGCTTCGAAGCGGGGCAGACCCTCTCCGGCCAGCAGGGCAGGGGGACTCTGGAGAGTGCTGGTCATCGCCGGGTGGCCGCTTCGATGGAACACCCCATTTCAGCCCACCCCGGTGCCGGGTTGTGGCTCAGCCGAGGGCGGCCAACCGTCCCATGGCCACGGCCCCATGGCTGGCCAGTTCAGCCGCCAGGCCGTTGGCGCTGGCCTCATACAGGTTGATGGCCACCCGCGGCCAGAAGCCGATCACGAGGGTGGGGACCAGCAGGGTGAGTCCGATGACAAGTTCGCGGGGCTTCATGTCGCCGACCACCGCCAGGGCCGGGATGCGGGGACCGAAGAAGACGCGCCGGCACAGGGAGAGCAGATAGACGGGGGTGAGCACCAGGCCGATGGCGGCCAGGACGACGGCGATGACGCGGAAGCCGACCGTGAAGCCCTCGTAGGAGGTGACCCCCAGAAAGACGGTGATCTCGCTGATGAAGCCACTCATCCCCGGCAGGGCCAGGGAGGCCAGGGAGCTGGCCAGGAAGAAGGCGAAAGTGATCGGCAGCACCTTGGCCAGACCACCCATGTTGGGGATCGAAAGGGTCTCGGTGCGCTCGTAAAAGACGCCGGTGACGAAGAACATCGCCGCGGCGATGAGACCATGGCTGATCATCTGCAGCATCGCGCCGCTCATGCCGAGGGCATCGATGGCGCCGATCCCCAGCAGCACGAAGCCCATATGGCTCACCGAGCTGCAGGCGATGCGGCGCTTGACATTGTCCTGGGCGAAGGCATTCAGGGCGCCGTAGATGATGTTGATGATGCCGAGCACGATCAGGGCCGGCGCCAGCCGCAGATGCACGTCGGGAAGCATCTGCACGTTGAAACGCAGCAAGGCGTAGCCGCCCATCTTGAGCAGCACCCCCGCCAGCAGCATCGATACCGGCGCGTTGGCCTCGCCATGGGCGTCAGGCAACCAGGTGTGCAAGGGGAACATCGGCAACTTGACGCCGAAGCCCACCAGGAAGCCCAGATAACAGAGCAGGCCGAAGGTGCCGCCGGGGGAACGGGCCGCCAGTTCGCTGAGGTTGAGCGTGAAGGTGTCGCCGGAGAGGGCCAGGGCCAGGCCGCTGATCAGGATCAGCAGGGAGGCGGTGGCGGTGTAGAGGATGAACTTGGTGGCGGCGTACTGGCGCTGCTTTCCGCCCCAGATGGCGATCAGCAGGTACACGGGCACCAGCTCCAGCTCCCAGGCCAGGAAGAACAGCAGGAAATCCTGGGAGAGGAACACCAGGCTCTGGGCGGTGGCCTGGACGAGGAGCAGGCCGAAATAGAGGCGGGTCTTGAGTCGGATGTTCCAGCTGGCCGCCACCGACAACAGGGTGACAAGCCCACTGAGCACCACCAGCGGGGCCGAGAGACCATCGGCCGCCAGGGACCACTCCAGGCCGAGGGCCGGCACCCAGGACACCCGTTCCACCAGCTGAAGTTCCGACAGACCGCCATCGAAATGGAGGGCAAACACCCACAGAATCAGGGCGAAATCCACCCCGAGCACCCCAAGGGCAACCGTGCGTGGCAGGCGGGGGTCGCTGCCGTCTCCGGGCAGCAGGGGCATCACCAGCGCCGCGGTGGCCGGCAGCAGCACGATCAGGCTGAGCCAGGGAAAAGCCGAACCCTCAGGGAGCACGGCGGGGAGCGAAGAGGACGCGAGCGAAAGAGGCAGGCTGGCGTCCATCACTGAGGGGTGCTCCAGTCAGGAAGTATGGCGGTCGAGGCGGCCTCCAGGGAGGTTGGCCCGAAGCGCCAGAGCCTATCAGCTGAGTAAATCTACTCAGCGGAGTTGCTCTGGTCGCCGACGATGGCCTCTGGGCGACTCCCCTCCACCAGGGGAGCCCAGGTGCTGCCGCCCTCCTGAATACCGAGCACGGCGCTGTGGCTGCTCACCCCCTCCCCCTGCCAGGAGCGGGTCATGGCCTCCCCCACCGCCTCGGCACAGCTGTCGGGGGCCAGGGCCAGCAGGCTGGGTCCGGCGCCGCTGATCACACACCCCCAGGCCCCGGCCTCCAGGGCGGCCTCCCGTACGGCACGTCCCCCCTGGATCAGCCCCCAGCGGTAGGGCTCGTGAATGCGGTCATGCATGCCATCGGCGATCAGATCACCGTTGCCCGTGCGCAGCCCCTGCAGCAGCAGGGTGAGGGCCCCCAGGTTCATCACCGCATCACTGATTGGAATGCTGCGCGGCATGGCGCGGCGCGCCTCGCTGGTGCTCAGCCGGATCGTGGGAATCGCCACCACGGCCTTCACGGCCGGGTTCCATTCGCAACGCACCACCCGCCAGCGATGGGAAGCGGCCCGTGCCGTCAGGCACAGCCCCCCCAGCAGCGAAGGAACCACATTGTCCGGATGGCCCTCGATGTCGATGGCCAGCTCGAGCAGCTTTTCCCGGCTCAGCGGCTCCCCCACCAGCGCATTGGCGCCAATCAGACCCGCCACGATGGCGGTGGCACTGCTGCCCAGACCCCGGGCGGGAGGCACGGCCAGTTGCACCCGTGCCTCCACGGCCACCGCCTCCAGTCCCACCTCCCGCCACACCCGCTGGGCGGAGCGGTAGACGAGGTTGTCGGGGCCCCCGCGCAGGTGGGCCCCCTCCGGGCCTTCAATGATCAGCTCGAAGCGCTCACCACCCCCCTCGATCACGCGCAGCTCGAAGCGGTTGCCGAGCGCCAGGGCAGCGCCGAGGCAGTCAAATCCCGGGCCGATGTTGGCGGTGGTGGCCGGAACCTCCACCACCACCCCCTGGCCGATCTGGGGCCGGACCATAAATGACCTGTCGTTGGGCTCAGTGTTGCAGCCGACCCTTTGCTGTGCTGGCCTCAGCCCAGCAGCATCCGGGCGCGGCAGGCGGCGCTGAAGCTGCCCACCCCCGGATCCAGCACGGCGGTGATCGGCATGGGCTCCAGGGTGGAGCGCAGCCGGCCCTTGTTCAGGAAGGGCTCCAGGAAGGAGGGGGTGCGCAGGCTGTCGAGCAGCTTGGCGGCCGTGCCCCCGGCCAGCCAGAGCCCGCCCCGACTCAGGGCTGCCAGGGCCAGATCGCCGCAAACGCTGCCGTAAGCACCCAGCCACAGGTCAAGGGCGTCGACCGCCAGCCGGTCGCCGGCGGCGGCGGCCCGCGCCACTTCGGCGGGCAGGTCGGCCTGGGCGGGCCCATCGCCGGCGTCGTTCCAGAGCTGGGCCCTGGCGCTGAGGGGATGGTCCCCGTCGGGGTGGCGGCAGCCGAGCAACCAGCGGGCCACATGGCCCAGGCCCGTGCCACTCACCACCCGCTCGATCGAGACCCGATCGAGGGCCAGATCGGCCTTGAGCCACTGCTTCAGATCCCACTCCTGCTGGCAACGGGGGGCGTACTCCCCATGGGCCGCTTCGCTGGGGAGGGCCCGCAGACCAGCGGCGGTGGGCAGGCCCAGGGCCACCCCCAGGCCGGTGCCGGCCCCCAGCACCAGCATCGGCGCCAGCGGGTCGCGCTCACCGTCCCGGATCCGGGCGAACTGGCCGGCCCCGAGGTGGGGCAGGCCGTAGATCAGCACCTCGAAATCGTTGACCAACTCCACCAACGGCAAGCCGCAGCGGTCGGCCAGGCTTGCGGTCTCGAGCTGCCAGGGGAGATTGGTGAGCTTCACCCGTCCCCCCTCCACCGGTCCGGCCACGGCGAAACAGGCGGCAGCGGGCGTTCTCCCGCCGGCGGCACCGGCAGTGACCAGGAAGTGGCGCACCATCGGGGCCAGGTCCTCCCAGGTCGCCGAGACGAACCGCTCCTCCAGCAGCAGCTCGAGCCGGTCCTCGCCCGAGCGCCAGAGGCTCAGCAGGGTCTTGGTGCCACCGATGTCGCCCGCCAGCAGGAGGGTCATGCCAGGGCCAGGGTGGCCAGCCGGCCGGCGTTGGCTGCCGAGGCGGCGGACACCAGGGCGTCAGCCTCGACGCTGCCCAGATCCCCCTGGCGGCGACTGCGCAGGCTGACGCTGCGGGTCTCGGCCTCCCGGGCACCGATCACCCCCAGCACGGGGATCTTCATCTGCTCGCCGTTGCGGATCAGCTTGCCCAGCCGATCGCCGCTGTGGTCGATGCCGGCGCGAATGCCGGCGGCCGCCAGCTGGCTCCTGAGCTCTTCGGCCCAGGGGAGGGCCTCATCGGTGACGGGCAGAAGCCGCACCTGCTCAGGGGCGAGCCAGAAGGGGAAATCGCCGGCGTAGTTCTCCACCATCACGCCGAAGAAGCGCTCCAGGGAGCCGAAGATGGCGCGGTGGATCATGATCGGCCGCGAGCGGCTGCCATCGGCCGCCACGTAGTGGAGATCGAAGCGCTCCGGCAGGTTGAAGTCGAGCTGGATGGTGGAGCACTGCCACATCCGGCCGATGGCGTCCTCGATCTTGAGGTCGATCTTGGGGCCGTAGAAGGCCCCGCCCCCCTCGTCCACCTTGTAGGCCCAGCCCTTGCGCTCCAGGGCCTCCACCAGACCGGCGGTAGCCAGGTCCCAGACCGCGTCCTCGCCGATCGACTTCTCCGGTCGGGTGGAGAGGTGGATCTCGTAGCTGCGGAAGTCGAACGTGGAGAGGATGCGCTCGGTGAGGTTCAGCACCCGCAGGATCTCATCGGAGATCTGCTCCGGCAGGCAGAAGACGTGGGCGTCGTCCTGGGTGAAGCCGCGCACCCGCATCAGTCCGTGCATCACCCCGGGCCGTTCGTAGCGGTACACCGTGCCGAGCTCGGCCCAGCGGATCGGCAGCTCCCGGTAGGAACGCAACCGGCTGGCGTAGGTCAGTACATGGAATGGGCAGTTCATCGGCTTGAGCTGGTACTGCCGCTCATCCACCGCCATCGGCCCGAACATGCTCTCGCTATAGAAATCGAGGTGGCCCGAGGTCTTCCAGAGGTTGAGGTCGGCCACGTGGGGGGTGTACAGCAGCTCGTAGCCGTCCTCGAAGTGGGCCGCACGCCAGAAGTCCTCGATCAGCAGCCGCATGCGGGCGCCGCGGGGATGCCAGAACACCAGGCCGGCGCCCGCCTCTTCTTCGATCGAGAACAGTTCGAGATCGGTGCCGAGGCGCCGGTGGTCACGGCGCAGGGCCTCCTCCTTGCGCCGCTTGTGCTCCGCCAGCTGCTCCGGGGTCTCCCAGGCGGTGCCATAGATGCGCTGCAGCTGGGCGCGTTTCTCGTCGCCACGCCAGTAGGCCCCGGCCACGCTCTCGAGGGCGAAGGCCTTGGGGTGGAGCTCGCCGGTGTTGGCCACGTGGGGACCGGCGCAGAGGTCCCACCACTGGTCTCCCAGGGTGTAGAGGGTGATCGGCTCGGTCAGTCCGGCCAGGATCTCCAGCTTGTAGGGCTCGTTCTGACCCCGGATGCGGCGCTCCGCCTCCTCCCTGCTCACCTCGATCCGCTCCAGGGGCAGCTTGCGGGCGATGATCTTGCCCATCTCCTTCTGGATCGCCTTCAGATCAGCCTCGGTGAAGGGATCCGGGTTGTCGAAGTCGTAATAGAAGCCGCTCTCGGTCCAGGGACCGATGGTGACCTGGGCCCTCGGGAAGAGCTTCTGCACCGCCATGGCCAGCACATGGCTCATCGAGTGGCGGATCCGCAGCAACTGGGGGCTTTCGCTGGTTTTCGGCAGCACGATGGCGGCGCCGTCTGGGGTGGCGTCGGTGGCGGCACCACTGGAGGCGGCGGGGCTGGAGGCCGGTGGCACCGGCGAAGGGGGCGCGGACGTCATGAAAGGCACCTGTTGAAGGCATGGTATCGAGGCCCATCGGTGGGACCCTCCCCCACGCCGCCACCGGGGATCTTTTAAGCGCGGCAGCGGGCCTAGGTTGAAGGGGCTGAACACGCTGATGGCTGCCCGACCCACGCCAGGACCCGTCCAGAGCCCGGACCAGCGGCCAGCCCCCAGCCGCCCCGCGGGGTTGGCACTGAACAGCGCCGCCGAACGGCGCAGTGTCGCCCTCAGTTATCTGCTGTGGTGCACCTGCCTGGTGGGGCTGTGCGGCCTGCCGCGCTTCTACAACCGCAAGCCCCTGAGCGGCACGCTCTGGCTGCTCACCTTCGGGCTCTGCGGCATCGGCCAGCTGCTGGATCTGGTGCTGGTGCCGGACATGGTGCGGCAGGCCAACCAGCCCCTGCTGCTGGAGGAAGCCCTGGCAGGGAGCGACACGGCGGCCTATCCACCGATCGAACGGCAATTGCTGCAGCTGGCCCGACGGAACGGCAAGGCCGGCTTCACCCTCAACGATGCGCTGCTGGAGCTCCAGCTACCGCCCCAGGCCAACAGCAGCGTGGTCAGTGCCGAGATCGAGAAGCTGTTGATCAGCGACCTGCTCGATGTGGGCAATGACGAACGGGGACGGGTGGTCTACCGGGAGCCCTGAACCCGCTCAGGCGCTGGCGAGCCGGCGCAGCCGTTCCAGTTCCCGCTGATAGAAGCGCTGCAGCTCGCTGCGGTGCTTCACCGGCTGGCCGTAGTGGCTGACGCCCTCGAGCGTCGGCAGGGAGGCCCACTCCGGGGCCAGGCGCGCCAGCACCTCGGCCGTCAGCCCCTGACGATCGAAGCTCTGCAGTGCCCCACGCTCCTGCACCAGATGCAGGGCCGCCTGATCCTGGCTGGCGGGCTGGAAATCCCTGAGTTGGAGCTCCTCGGCGGCCTGGCCCCAGGTGGCGGGGAGAAACTGGTAGGCCCCGGCGGCGGCGCTGGCGTAGCGACGCCGCACGACGATGTCCGGGTGCCGGCTGAGGTCGTTAAAGCGATCACCGCCGTAGAGCACCCGGTACCCCTCCTGGCTGCCGCCGATCCAGGTGCCTTCGGCGAAGCGGATCGTGTTGAGCAGAGCCCGTCGCTCGGGAGTGACTCCGTAGGGGCCGCTCCCCGTTCGCCCTCCGGTCACCGCCACGGCTAGCGCTGGCTGGGCGGTGGGCATGGCCACCGCACGGGCCGCTGGGGGCAGCGGTGCGAGCGGGCGTTGCACCATCGGCAGGAGCAGCAGCAGCACAAGGGCAAGCGGACCGCGTTGGTGGTGCGGCGGCGGCAGCAGGAAACGGAAACACAAGGGCAAGTGGACGTCAGGGGACCCTGACCTTGCCCAGGGCCAGCCCCCGAAGGCGAGACCCCTGCGCCCCTACTGGACAGAATGGGGGCCGACGTGCTTATGCAGCCGAACCGAGAGGACGATTCTCAGGAAAACTTCAGTCAGGACAGGGGGATGTCCAGGCGTTCTCAGCCGCCAGCCCGCAGCGGTCAGACATCCCACAGCAAGCCCTACACCCACAACGAACGATCAGTTGTCGTGATCAATACATAACGATTGATTTACACATTCCGGCTGCGCCTTGCCACTGAGGTGGTACCTAGCTTCAATTCACCTCCAGAAATCCCAGGGCGCGGCGGACCCTCTGCAGAGTCGCCTCGGCCACGGCCGCTGCCCGCTCCCTCCCGTCCCGAAGGACGGCCTCGAGGCTGGCTGGATCGCTGCGCAGCTCGGCGTAACGCTGCTGCACGGGCCGGAGGGCTTCCACCGTGGCCTCCGCCAGCAGGGGCTTGAAGCCACCCCAGCCCATCGAGGCGCACTCCGCCGCCGCCCGCTCACGGCCGACGCCGGACATCAGGGCGTAGAGCCCCAGCAGGTTGTCGGCCTCCGGCCGCTCCGGGTTGCCGAACTCCAGGCCCATGACCGGATCGGTCTTGGCCCGCTTGATCTTGCGGGTGATCAGCTCAGGAGGGTCCAGCAGGGTGATGCGGGAACCTTCATTGGGATCGCTCTTGCTCATCTTGGCGCTGCCGTCGGTGAGGCTCATCACCCGTGCCCCCTCCTTGAGGATCAGGGGCTCGGGTACCTTGAGAATCGGGTGCTCCGGGTCGGGGGCGTAGCGGGCGTTGATGCGCTGCTGGGCGATGTCCCGGGCCAACTCGAGGTGCTGCTTCTGGTCTTCGCCCACCGGCACACGATCGGCGTCATAGAGAAGGATGTCGGCGGCCATCAGCACCGGGTAATCGAGCAGCCCCACAGAAACGTTGTCGCCCTGCTTGAGCGCCTTCTCCTTGAACTGGATCATGCGCTCGAGCCAGTTGAGCGGTGTCACACAGTTGAGCAGCCAGCAGAGCTCGCTGTGGGCGCTCACCTGGCTCTGCACAAACACCGTGGCCTGCTGCGGGTCAATGCCGCAGGCCAGATAGAGGGCGGCGGTGGTGAGGGTGTCCTCCGCCAGACGCTTCGGATCGTGGGGCACCGTGATCGCGTGCAGGTCGACCACGCAGAAGAAGGTCTCGTGGCTGTCCTGCAGATCCACCCAATTGCGGATCGCCCCGAGCCAGTTGCCCAGGTGCAGGGCGCCGGTGGGCTGGACGCCGGAGAGCACCCGGGGCCGCGCCGGCGCGGTGCTGGTCTGGTTCACGCGTCGGGGGTGGCGTCGACCTCGGTTTCGGAGCTGGCGGTTGGCGCCTCAGCAGGTTCGGAAGGCTCGACCACGGAATCCGGTGTCGCCTCGACGGAATCCGCCATCAGATCGACGGAATCCGGGGCCACGTCCTCGGCAGGTGCTTCGGGTTCGCTCACCTCCACAGGAACCGCAGGCTTGCTGGGCCGGGCGAAGGGATCGATGCGGACGGCTCCCTGGCCGCCACGGCCCCCGGAGCGGGGTTGGCCATCCCCGCCGATGACGCGGCGGGGCTCGCCACCTGCGCGGGGGGCTGGAGCGCGGGATCCCGCCTGGGCCCGGTGCTCGGCGACCAGGGCCTCGAGTTGTCCCTTTTCCAGCTGGTCGGCCAGGGTGCGCAGGGCAAAGCCCAGCACCGCCACGGTGGAGCGCAAGCCCAAGGCGTCCTGCAGGGCGCGGGCCGCCTGCAGCTCGTTATCGCTCAGACGGATGCGGAAACCGCCCGGTTCCCGGTTCGGCCCCGAACGGCCGCCCCGCTCGGGGGAGTCCCCACGGCCGGAGCCAACGGGATGAGGAGTGGTGGTGTCGTCGCCCATGGCCGCAGCCTGCAATCAGGGGCAAGTGTCGCGCATCGACGGCCGGCCGCCTGCCGCCTCAGGCCCCAGCCACAGCAGCCGATGCCTGCCGAGGCGCGCCGGGCCCTCCCGCCGGGCCAACACCAGCAGCGGCACGGGCCGTGGGCTGTCCAGGGCGAAGTGTTGACGGTAGTGCTGGAGAAGCTCGAGGTAGGTCTCCAGGGTCCAACCCTGGGTACCCCGTTCCTGGGCAGCCCAGTACTTGCGCAGGGCCTCCCGGCAGGCGTCCGCTCCGAAGTCCTCCCAGCAGACCCGTTCGGCCTCCCACGCCGAAAGGCCGGCTGCCACCAGCTCCCGGTAACGGCACAACTCGGGGGCCTCCTGGCTGCAGTCCGGGGGCAGCCGCTGGGCGAGATGCTCCACAGAGACTCGGCTGAGACGCAGCCAGCAGCGCTCCAGCAGCAACACCGGCAGGCCGCCGTGCCAGCGGTCGCAGCCGCCCAGCTCCTCAAGGGCGTGGCGCAGCGCCACCAGGTGGTCCTCCAGCAGAAACAGGCCATCCGCTGTCGCAGCCAGGCCGGCACGGGCATCGGAAGACGGCACGGAGGCGGACCCGGACGACTTACCGAATCATGCTGCGTCCCGTCGGGGTCTGCAGGGGCCGTGGCTGAAAGGAGGTGGTTGGGGGTGTGAGCCCCGTCACTTCTGAGCTAGAGAGGCATCGCCGCCGGCAGCCACCCGTGACGCCCCAGGACCCCCTGCGCCCAGCTGCCCTGTCCTCGCTGTTGCGCTTCCAGCTGTCCGCCGGCTGGGGCAGGCAGGCCCTGCTGCTGGCCGGGGGAGTACTGGGGGGCGAATTGATGCTGCGGTCGCTGCCCGGGGAAGGCTGGGGCCTGATGGGAGTGGCGGGGATCGCCGCGGGCTGGTGGTGGCTGGGGCGGCGACCGTCCCGGTTGACGACGCCCCGGTTGCCCAGCAGCTTCGAGGCCTGGCTGCGGCGCTGCGACGATCTGCTGCGGCAGTTTGAGCGGCTGGAGGTCGAGCCCGGCGAGGGCCAGGCGCGGCGCCGGGCGGGACTGGCGGCCCTGCGCGAAGAAGGGGCCAGATCAGGCCTGCAGCTGGCCCTGGTGGGCTGCGTCGCCCCGGACGCCGCCTGGGCGCCCCAACTGCAGCAAGCCCTGCGCGGCCCGCTGGCCCTGAGCCTGCGCTGGGGCCATGCCCTGCCGGCGGTGAGCCAGGAGCGCCGCTGGCCCGACGGGCTGGCCGCCGCGGACGTGGTGCTGTTCCAGCTGATGACCCCCCTGCGGGCGGCCGATCTCCGCTGGCTCGAGGCGGTGCCCGCGGGTCAACCCGTCTGGCTGCTGGTGCAACCGGACGCTCCCAGCGATCCTCAGGCCCTGGCGGCCGAATTGGCTTCCCAGTGGCCGGCCGCCGTCCCGGAGCGGCTGCTTCCCTGGGATGGCAACCCCGAAACCCTGACCGACAGCCTGCAGCCCCTGGGCCGCTGGCTGAACAGCGAAGCGGCTGCCCTGCGGCGGGCCACCCCGCTGCGACGCAGCGAGGAGCTGCACCGCCACTGGCAGGCGGACCTGGAGCGCCTGCGGCGGCAACAGCTCGTGCAGCTGCAGCGGCGCACCCAGTGGCTGGTGGCGGCGGGGGTGTTCGCCGCCCCCTTGCCCTCGCTCGATCTGGTGGTGCTGGCGGCGGCCAACGGACTGATGCTCCAGGAAATGGCCCGTCTCTGGGACTGCCCCTGGAATGCGGAACAGCTGAAGGCCGCCGCCGTCGAGCTGGCCAAGGCCTCGCTGCTGCTGGGGGTGGTGGAGTGGAGCAGCCAGGCCCTGTCGGCGGCGGTGCGCCTCCACGGCGCCACCTGGCTGGTGGGTGGGGCGCTCCAGGCCCTCAGTGCGGCCTACCTCACCAGGGTGGTGAGCCATGCCATGGCCGATGTGCTGGCGCTCTCGGCTGGCGTGGAGGCGCCGGACCTGGAGCGCATCAAGCGGGAGGCGCCCCTGCTGGTGGCACGGGCGGCCGAGGCCGAAAAGCTCGACTGGCCGGGGTTCCTGCAGCAGGGACGCGACTGGCTCGGCCAGCAGCTGGCACCGCCGGCGAGCGGCTCGCTGCCCGCCAGCTCATAAAGAATGTTCATGAAGTCCCTTCATCACTTTTCATTGCGCGCCAGCTCGATTGCCTGAAGGATCATTGCGGGATCGCTGGATCCAGGAAGGCGTTACTTAATGTGTATCGACCTCCCTTGTGGAGGTATTTCTGAACTCTTCCACCCGTCTTACTTCCATGACCACTGCCATCCGCAGCGGCCGCTCCGGAAGCTGGGAAAGCTTCTGCAGCTGGGTCACCTCCACCAACAACCGCATCTATGTCGGTTGGTTCGGTGTGCTGATGATCCCCTGCCTGCTGGCCGCCGCCATCTGCTTCATCGTCGCCTTCATCGCGGCGCCCTCCGTCGACATCGACGGCATCCGTGAGCCCGTCGCCGGCTCCCTGATCCAGGGAAACAACATCATCTCCGGTGCCGTTGTTCCTTCGAGCAACGCCATCGGCCTGCACCTCTACCCCATCTGGGAAGCCGCCAGCCTCGACGAGTGGCTGTACAACGGTGGTCCTTACCAGCTGGTGGTCTTCCACTTCCTGATCGGCATCTCGGCCTACATGGGCCGCCAGTGGGAGCTCTCCTACCGCCTGGGCATGCGCCCCTGGATCTGCGTCGCTTACTCCGCTCCCCTCTCGGCGGCCTTCGCGGTGTTCCTGATCTATCCCTTCGGTCAGGGGTCCTTCTCCGACGGCATGCCCCTGGGGATCAGCGGCACCTTCAACTTCATGCTGGTGTTCCAGGCCGAGCACAACATCCTGATGCACCCCTTCCACATGCTGGGTGTGGCGGGTGTGTTCGGCGGCTCCCTGTTCTCCGCCATGCACGGTTCCCTGGTCACCAGCTCCCTGGTGCGTGAGACCACCGAAACCGAGTCGCAGAACTATGGCTACAAGTTCGGCCAGGAAGAGGAGACCTACAACATCGTGGCTGCCCACGGGTACTTCGGTCGCCTGATCTTCCAGTACGCCTCGTTCAACAACAGCCGCAGCCTCCACTTCTTCCTGGCGGCCTGGCCGGTGGTCGGCATCTGGTTCACCGCCCTGGGCGTGAGCACGATGGCCTTCAACCTGAACGGCTTCAACTTCAACCAGTCGATCCTGGATGGCCAGGGCCGGGTGATCAACACCTGGGCCGACGTGCTCAACCGTGCCGGTCTGGGCATGGAA
>NZ_JAHLYP010000043.1 GCF_025127995.1 Synechococcus sp. CS-1332
CCACACCGCAGTAGGCGAGGTTGGCCTGGGTGAGGAACTGCTCGGCCAGGGGGCCGTAGTCGGCCCTGGCGGCGCCGTTGGCGGCCGGGCGTCTGCGGGCGGCGCCGATCCCCCTGATGGAGCCGGCGGGCATGGACCTGCTGGTGGCCAACGGCGCCGCCAGGGCCGACTACGGCCCCCTGGCCGAGCAGTTCCTCACCCAGGCCAACCTCGCCTACTGCGGTGTGGCCAGCGCCGCCATGGTGCTCAACAGCCTCGCCGTACCCGCCCCGGCCGTGCCGGGCTACGGCCGTTACCGCTTCTGGACCCAGGACAACGTCTTCGAGGTGCCTGCCGGCAGCCAGGTGGTGAGCGCCGAGGTGGTGCGGCGCCAGGGCATGACCCTGGCCGAGCTGGCCGGTCTGCTGGGGGCCCACGGGGTGAAAGCCGAAGCGATCCACGGCGACCAGCTGAGCCTGGAGCAGTTCCGCGCCCTGCTGCGCGCCAACCTCAGCCAGCCCGGCGACCGCCTGCTGGCCAACTACCTACGCCCGACCCTCGGCCAGGCCGGCGGCGGCCACATCGCCCCCCTGGCCGCCTTCCATGCCCCCTCCGACCGGGTGCTGATCCTCGACGTGGCCCGCTACCGCTACCCCTCGGTGTGGGTCCCCGTCGCCGACCTCTGGGCCGCGATCCGCACCACGGACACCACCTCGGGCCGCAGCCGTGGCCTGATCACGATCCGGCGGACCCCCGGCACCTAAGGCGCTGCAGCCGGTGACGGACTCTTCGGGTGAATCGCTGCGTTGCCAGGACAACGGCACGGAGTGGAAGCCCATGGGAGGCCGCCAAGAGGCAGGACCTGAGCCCATCCACCACATCATTGGTGTCGAAATAAACCTCAGCGAATCGAAGCTGGTTGCAGGCATGGACCCGACGGATGGGAGGGATGAGATCCCGCCTCGCCGCCCCATAGCGAGCGTAGAAACCCTCCACGCGGGACATCACGCTTCGTTCACGGAGCCGGAGATTCCTAGGACTGGTGAGCTGATCGGGCGAACCCTCCTGCTTGATCACCAGGGGCAGCTCGGTGTAGACCGTGGTATAGCCGGCTCCCAGGCAACGGAGATACAGATCGATGTCGACGCCGACCCGGTGGCGCTCCTCGAACAGACCGACGTCGTCAAAGACACGACGGGGGAACAGCAGGGCCGAAGGACCCGAACGCAGGTAATGCCTGCCGATCAGCAGCATCTGATGGATCGGCGACATGTAACGCTTCAGATCAGGCGCCTGAGGCAGGACTTCGGATCGATCCTGCGAGCGCACCTCGACGCCGCTGAGGGCGATGGAAGTGGAGGGGTGCCTCTGCAGCGCTGACATCTGGACGCTCAGGTAGTCGGGCTTCCAGACATCGTCGGAATCAAGAAACGCAATGAAGTGGCCTCGCGCCGCGCGAAGGGCATGATTGCGAGCGGCGCCGTGACCGACATTGCTGGTCAGTTCGATCAGCCGGACATCGGGATAATGCTCCCGAACGAACGCGACGGTATCATCCTGCGAGCCGTCATCCACGACGATGATTTCCATCGTACCCCCATAGGTCTGGGAGTACACGGACTGGAGAGCGTCGTTGATCCAGTGGACGCGGTTAAAGGTTGGAATGATGACCGAGACATCAACGGCCGTCATTCACTCACCCCGATGGACGGATTGGTCCCCATGTCTGACGATGGCCTGATCAATGCAGGCAATGCACTCGCCTTCGGCCTCAGGGAGCGGAACATCCAGCAGGCGCGCCAGGGTGGGGGCGAAATCAAGAGCTGAGATGGGGTCACGCAGGCCTCCCGATGGCACCCCTGGACCCGAGATAAAGACAACACCCTCCGGCTTGTGATCCCCGGTGCGGACACCAGAATAGGAATTGTGGAGCAGACCAATCTTTTCGGAGGTAATCGAATGGGGAGACTCCCGTCGATTCCACTCCACGATCAGGTCCGGCAGATCGCTGAGGTGAGGGCCCCGATAAAAATCTGACGTGCGCAGGACCTCCCGCACCAACGGTTCGCCCGTATCGACATACACAATCGCCTTGAGATCGTCCTTCAGCTGCTGGCAGACCTGCTCGTACGGCTCCCCCCTTGTCACCTTCCCCTGCGGCTCTCGGCCCACAAGGTTGATGCGGATGGCGCCGCAAGCATCGTTGTTGCTGAGCACGAAGTGCCGGCGGTCCTCGACATGGAGCGTCACCGCGGCAGAGTCAGGGATGGGGAAGGCCAGGTCTGGTTGAAGCAGCTTTCGCAGGCGCCACACCAGCCAGTCGGGACGCCGGGAATACGACCGCACTTTCTTGGCAAGAGTGGAGCGCAGGCTCTTCCGCGCCGGCGTGGACCGCTTCGCGGCATCGTGCTGATCCAGGCGCAGGAGAATGCGCTCCAGAAAGGAGCCCACCCCATCCTGTGGCCCTATGCCATGACTGCTGTAGACAAAGACGTAGGTGTCCTTGTCGACTTCGGCGATCAGCCTGCCGATGGAAGCATCCAGCGCCCGGTAGGCCTCCAAGAGAGGATCGCCGAGGGAGTCGGCCAGTGGCCGATCATGAAGGGCATGTCTGGCGTCATGGAGATGCCAGCATTGGTGGCCCACACAATGGGGCTCTGTGAAGACGGTAAGAAACAGATCCCAGTTTCCCTGACGAAGATATTTCGCTGACAGCTGCTCCTTGGACGTCGTTCTGGCGATCATGGCGTCCATGAAGAAACGGAAGCCTTCGGGTGTTCGCGTGATGTCGTTACACCTGGGAATCGGGTTGACTCCAAACTCTGCCTTCACCTCAGAGACAAGCCCAGGAGGGTAGGCATGGAAGACATCCGATTGGTTGGCCTTGTGCACTCCCCAGTCAGTGATCTGGATCCCATTGATCGGCGCAGACGGGGGAGTCAAGGGGACGTCGATGATGGCCACCCGTCGTCCTGATGCACTCAGGATGTCCCAGAACCGATCGCCCTCGAGGTCGAAGCAGTTGTAGCGGTAGGTCTCATACGTTCCCGTTCTCAGCTGGCTGAAGTTGTAGCGACCATGGCTGGCGGGCGAGACACCTGTGGCGAAGGAAGGCCAGACGGCACCCACATAGAAACCGACAGGCACGGTGGTGAGGCCCCAGGCCGAATGCTCCAGCAATCCCGAGAAGGTTGGCAGCAGGCCCTCACGCGACCAGCGCAGGATCAGATCCTTGTCCGCCGAATCGATGCCGATGAACAGGATCCTGGTGGGGCTGACCACGGGAGCTGAATCCGCCTAAGACCACATGCAGCCATCATGCAGCGCTGTGGCAAGACAGCTCACCGTGGGGCCGGTGTCGGCGCCTCCGCAGCATTCACCGCCTCCAGGAACCGTTCCGCCACCCGGTCCCAGCTGAACGGCACCACATGAGCGCGGCCGTAGGCGCGGCAGCGCGCCTGCAAGGCCTCATCGGTGAGCAGATTCAGCAGGGCCCCGGCCAGTCCCGGCGGATCCCGCGGCGGCACCAGCAGCCCGGCCCGGCCGTGGGGCACCACCTCGGGGATCGCCGTGGCCGTGGTGCTCACCACCGGTAGGCCGCTCGCCATCGCCTCGAGGAACACGATCCCGAAGCCCTCCTGGATCGAGGGAAGGCAGAACACCGCACTGCGGCGGTACCACTCCCGCACGGCGCCGTCGTCGGCCAGGGCCCCCAGCAGCTGCACCACCGAAGCCAGCCCCAGCCGCTGCACCAGCTGCCGCAGCGCCCCGTGCTCCGGCCCATCGCCGATCACCACCAGCCGGGCACTCGGAAGCCGTTCGTGCACGCTCTGGAAGGCCGTGATCAGATCCCCCACCCGCTTGCGCGGGTACTGGCGCGCCACGCACAGAACCGTGTGCGGTTCGCGGGCGCCGTCGAGGGCGGCCAGGGCGGCGGCGTCTCCGCCCGCCGGATTCCAGAGCCCAGTGTCGATGCCCTCCGGCACCAGCCGCAGCCGCTCGGCCGGCACGCCGTAGTGGGCTTCGATGCGCTCGCAGCAGTAGCGGCTGGTGGAGAGCACCCGCGGCGCCCGCCGGGCGTTGAGGCGCTCCAAGCGGGACAGGCCCCACAGCATCAACCGCGGCCAGCCGTTCTCGCAGCGCGACTCCTCCGCCAGCACCCCCTTGATGCAGCACACATAGGGCACCGGGCAGCGGTGCGCCACCCGGAAGCCGTCGATGTCGAAGCCCACCACCAGGTCGTAGCGACCCGCCGCCGTCGCCAGGCGCCGGGGCAGGGTGAGGTTGAACCAGAGCCTGCGCAGCAGCAGGTTCCGGGGCCAGGCGCCCTGGGGCACCAGCCGCTCCACCGAGTGGCCCCGGGCGATCAGGGCCGCCGACAGGCCGCCGATGGCCGCCGCCGTGCCACTGCCCTCGGCCACATCCTGCAGCCAGGAATCAAGAAAGGCGATGCGCATGCTGCGGCCGCCGGGCCTACACCCGTACCGCCAGGCCGGTGGGCTCGAGCATCAGCTTGCTGTTGCGCACCTCCTCATCCATCTCGATCGGGTAATTGCCGTCGAAACAGGCGGTGCAGAAATGGCTGGAGTTGGCGTGGGCGGCCTCCACCATGCCCTCCTTGCTCAGGTAGCTGAGCGAGTCGACACCCAGGTGCCGCTCGATCTCCTCGAGCGTCAGCCGGGCGGCGATCAGGTGGTCCTGGGTGTCGGTGTCAATGCCGTAGAAGCAGGGGTGGGTAACGGGGGGCGAGCTGATCCGCATGTGCACCTCGGTGGCACCGGCATCCCGCAGGGCCGCCACCAGCTTGCGGCTGGTGGTGCCGCGCACGATCGAGTCATCGATCACCACCACCCGTTTGCCGCAGAGCACATCCGGCAGGGGGTTGAGCTTCACCCGGATGCCCGCCTCACGCATCGCCTGGGTGGGCTGGATGAAGGTGCGGCCCACATAGCGGTTCTTGATCAGACCATCGGCGAAGGGAATGCCGCTGGTGTGCGAATAGCCGATCGCCGCCGGGATGCCGGAATCGGGCACACCAATCACAATGTCGGCCTCCACCGGGTTCTCCCGGGCCAGCACCTCGCCGATCCGCACCCGGTAGCTGTAGAGCGATTCGCCGAAGAAACGGCTGTCGGGCCGGGCGAAATAGATCATCTCGAAGATGCACAGCTTGCTGGGCTCCTCGCTCCAGCGCTGCCGCTCAGGGATCGGATCGGCCTGGCGGAAGTGGATCAGTTCGCCGGGCTGGACATCGTCAACGAAGCGGGCGCCGATGATGTCGAGCCCGCAGCTCTCGCTGCTGGCCACCCACTGGCCCTGCTCCGGTTCGCCCAGCCTCCCGAACACCAAAGGCCGGATACCGTGGCCATCCCGCAGGGCGAAAAGGCCGTCGGGGGTGCCGATCACCAGGCTGAAGGCGCCGCGGCAACGGGCCGCCGCGGCCCGGATCGCCGCATTCCAGCCCAGGCCGGACCCCACCGCCTCCTGAAGAGCGAAGGCGATCAGCTCCGAATCGGTGGTGGAGGTGAATTCACCGGCCAGGTGATCGAGGGAGGCCCGCAGCTCCGACGCGTTGACCAGATTGCCGTTGTGGGCCAGGGCGAAGGGGCCCAGGCGGGTCATCAGCACCACCGGCTGGGCGTTGCAGACCTTGCTGCTGCCGGTGGTGGAATAGCGGTTGTGGCCGACCGCCAGCTGGCCCGGCATCCGCTCCAGCACCTCCTGGTCGAACACCTGGCTGACCAGGCCCATGTCCTTGTGCAGCCGCACTTTCACATCGTCGAAGACGGCGATGCCCGCCGACTCCTGGCCCCGGTGCTGCAGGGCGTACAGCCCGAAATAGGTGAGGTTGGCCACCGCCTGATCCGCCGCCAGCACGGCGAACAAGCCGCAGGCTTCCTCCGGCTTGTCGGGGCGGTCACTGTCGGTGAATCCCTGGTCATGCGCATCGCGTTGATCGGCGCAGGGCACAGGGCGTCTCACCAGGGACAGACGTTCATCTTGACCCATTACCTGTCGGGTGGGGGCCCGGCTTTCCGCAACCGGCCGGGGATCGCCTGCTCGTAGGTGTCGCGCAGCTTCTCCACCGCCAGCTCCAGCAGCGGCTGGCCGCCCCGGGCCACGCTGAGGCGCCCGTCAGACGTCACGCGGCCCAGTGCCTGGGCCGGCAACGGCTCACTGGCCTCGGCCGCCGCCGCCAGGGCCGCGCGCCAGGCCGCCTCCTGATCCGGCGCCACGCTCACCAGCAGCCGTGCCCCGCCTTCGGCGAACAGCAGCCGATCGGGCCGTCCTTCACCGGCGGGCAGCTCCAGACGGGCGCCCAGGCCGGAGGCGATGCAGGCTTCCGCCGCCGCCACCGCCAGACCCCCATCGGAAAGATCGTGGGCGGAGCGCACCAGGCCCGCGGCGATGGCCTGGCGCAGGAAGCCCTGCACCCGCCCCTCCAGGGCCAGATCCACCAGGGGTGGGCGGCCCGTGAGTCGGCCGTGCATCACCTCCAGATAGCTGCTGCCCCCCAGCCCCAGGCGGCCGTCGCCGCTTTCCTCCAGCGGCACCCCCAGCAGCCAGATGGCATCACCGGCCTGACGCCAGGCCAGCCCCGTCACGTGGGCCAGGTCGTGCACCAGCCCCACCATGCCCACCACCGGGGTGGGGTGGATCGGCTGCATGCGGCCGTCCGGCAGGCGGGTCTCGTTGTACAGCGAGACGTTGCCGCCGGTGACCGGCGTGGCCAGGGCGCTGCAGGCCTCTGACAGGCCCCGGCAGGCCATCGCCAGCTGCCAGTAGCCGATGGCGGTGTCGGGGGAGGGGAAATTGAGGTTATCGGTGACGGCCAGGGGCTCGGCGCCGGTGCAGGAGAGGTTGCGGGCTGCCTCCGCCACCGCCGCCATGGCACCACGCTCTGGATCCAGGGCCACCCAGCGGTTGGGGCAGTCCACCACCGCCGCCACGCCGCGCGTCGCCGCCGCCATCGCCCCCGGCCCCTGCTGGGGCCGCAGCCGGATCACGGCCGCATCGGCCCCCCCGGGCAGCACCACGGTGTTGGCCTGCACCTGGTGGTCGTACTGGCGGTACACCCAGCGCTTGCTGGCGATGGTGGGGTCATCCAGCAGGCGCAGCAGCACGTCACCCCAGCCCAGCAGACCTTCCGCCAGGGAAAGGCCGCTTGCCTCGGCCGCCGGCAGCTCGGCTTCGCTCCAGGTCCAGTGGGCCTGGATGTCGGCGGGGGGTTCGGCGAGCAGCTCGTGGTGGTTGATCGGCGTGTCGTCAGCCAGGGCGCTGGCGGGCACCTCGGCCGCCACTTCACCGTGCTGCAGCACCCGCACCACGTTCTCCTGCAGCACCCGGCCCACCACCGCCGCCTGCAGACCCCAGCGGCGGAAGCGGGCCATCAGGGGCTCCTCCCGCCCTGCCGCCACCACGAACAGCATCCGTTCCTGGGATTCCGACAGCAGGAATTCGTAGGCGCTCATGCCGCTTTCCCGCGCCGGCACCCGATCGAGGTCGAGTTCGATGCCCAGGCCCCCCTTGGCCGCCATCTCCGAGCAGCTGCAGGTGAGGCCGGCGGCGCCCATGTCCTGGGCCGCCACCACATCGCCGCTCTGGAAGGCCTCCAGGCAGGCCTCGATCAGCCCCTTCTCCAGGAACGGATCGCCCACCTGCACGGCGGGCCGGTTGTCGAGGGAGGCCTCGGTGAGCTCGGCACTGGCGAAGCTGGCACCGCCCATGCCGTCGCGGCCGGTGGTGCTGCCCACGTAGACCACCGGATTGCCCACGCCCACCGCCCCGGAGCAGACGATGTCGTCGGTCTCCATCAGGCCCAGGGCCATGGCGTTCACCAGTGGGTTGCCGCCGTAGCTGGGGTCGAAGGCCACCTCACCGCCCACCGTCGGCACGCCGACGCAGTTGCCGTAGTGGGCGATGCCGGCCACCACCCCCTCCATCAGCCCCACGTTGCGCTCGTCCTCCAGCGGCCCGAAGCGCAAGGCGTTGAGCAAGGCGATCGGGCGCGCCCCCATGGTGAAGATGTCCCGCAGGATGCCCCCCACCCCGGTGGCCGCCCCCTGGAAGGGCTCCACCGCCGAGGGGTGGTTGTGGCTCTCGATCTTGAAGGCCAGCCGCTGGCCCTCGCCCAGATCCACCACCCCGGCGTTCTCGCCCGGCCCCACCAGGATGCGGGGCCCGCTGGTGGGGAACTGGCCCAGCAGGGGTCGGGAGTTGCGGTAGCAGCAGTGCTCCGACCACATCACTCCGAACATGCCCAGTTCGGCCCGGTTGGGGGGCCGGCCGAGGCGACGCACGATCTCGTCGTAATCGCTCTGGCTCAGGCCCTCCTTGCGTAGGGCCTCCGGCACCGAGAAGGACGGGGTCGAGGCAGGAACCACCGGGGGGCGCGGCAACGGCCCTCCAGTATCAGATCCAGGGGTCGTCGGCTTCGCGGGGCTCCCGGCCCCGGTAGCGGTCGCGGCGGGGCGCCGGCTGCTCCGGCGGCGGCTGGCTGGGCGGTTCCGAAGGCTCCTCCGGTTCCTCCTCCTCGGGCCATTCCTCGAGCGGGTCCGGCTCGTCGCGGTCGCTGGCGTAGCGCTCGTCCGAATAGGGGTCCCGCTCACGTTCCGGCCAGGGGATCTCCTCGCGGAAGGCCTCCGGCCAGGGGGGCTCCTCCAGCCAGCCCTCCAGCCGCTCCTCGACGCGGCCACCCACCTCCTGCACCTGCTCCTTCCAGCGGCGCGAGCGGCGCAGCAGCTGCTGGCGCACGCTGGCCCGGGCCACCGGCAGGTCATCAAGGCCCCGCAGGGCGGTGAACACCCGGCCGGGCTGCTGGTCGACGATGCGGTCGGGGCTCAGGCGCCAGCGGCTGGTGCCTGGCAGGCGCGGATCGCTGCGGGCCACCAGATAGTGGAGGATGCGGCCGCTGCGCAGCTCCACAGCGGCATCGGCCACCAGGCCCAGGGGCACGTCATCGGCTCCGGTGAGGGCCGCATCGATCAGGGTGGGCAACCGTTCGAGGGTGGCCGCGTCGGTGTCCGCCGGCTCCCCCTTCACGAACACCTCCAGCTCCCCCAGCCCCCGCAGCTGGTCGAGCCGCCAGACCAGCCGCCGCTGGGCGAAGGCCGAGGGCCGGCTGGCCCAGCCCAGCAGGCGGTGCACCGGTGGATGCATCCAGGCCAGCACCCCCGATCCACGCTCAAGGCCCTGATCACAACGCACCTGCCGCCGCAGCAGATCGCTCAGCAGCAGCTGCTCGGGGAGAGTCACGCGCTCAGCTGGTGCGGATCTGGACCGGCATCACCAGGTAGGTGAAGGCCTCTTCAGCCCCCACCGGCGCCAGCACGGCCGGGGTGGTGGCGGCGTTGCACTGCAGCACCACCTGGTCGGAGCCCATGGCCTTGAGGCCATCGAGCAGGTAGCGGACGTTGAAGGCGATCTCGATCGCTTCCCCCTCGATCGTGGCCGCCAGGGACTCCGAGCCACTGCCCACGTCCTGGGCGTCCGCCCGGATCGTGGCCGTGCCGGCGGCGGGGTCAGCGCTGATCTTGACCACGTTGTTGTGCTGGTCGGCCAGAACCGCCACCCGCTCCAGGGCGGCGATGAAGGCGCGACGGTCGAGCACCAGGCGGCGCTGGAACGACGGGGGGATCAGCTGGCGATAGTTGGGGTAGGTGCCATCGAGGCTGCGGCTGGTGAGCACCTGGTCGGCGGAGAGCACCACCACCTGGCCCCGTTCGCAGAACAGGCTCAGGGGCTCCTGGGAGCCGCGCCCCGACAGGATCCGCTCCAGCTCCCGCAACGACCGGGCCGGCACCGTGACGGCGAAATCCTCGCCATCGGTGCCAGCGGCCTCCGCCTCGGGGCTGGCGGCGGCCTCCACCGCATGGGAAAGACGCTGCACGGCCAGCCGGTGGCCATCGGTGGCGGCGCATTCCAGGCCTTCGCCATCCAGGCGCAGGTGCACGCCGGTCAGGAGTTGCTTGTTCTCATCCGGGCTGCTGGCGAACAGGGTGGCCCGCAGCCCCTTCACCAGGGCCTCGGCATGGAAGCGAATCGGGGTGCCGCTCTGGGCCAGGGGCAGATCGGGATAGTCGTCGGCGGGCATTCCCCGCATCCGGTAGCTGCCCGAGAGGTTGGTGAGCTCCAGCTGCTCCTCACCTTCCGGGCAGCTCAGGCTGATCGGACTGTCGGTGGCCAGGCGGGCCACAATCTCGCCGAACATCTTCGCTGGCAGGGTGATGGCGCCGCTGGTCTCGACGGCGGCGGGCAGGCTCGTCTGGATGCCGAGGCTGAGGTCGAAGCCGGTGAGGCTGAGGCGGCCAGTGCCCGCATCGGCGGTGAGCAGCACGTTGGCCAGCACCGGGTGGGTGGGCCGCGTCGCCACCGCCCGGCTGACCAGTTGGAGGCTGGCGTTGAGTTCAGCCTGGGAGCAGACCAGCTTCATGGAGGGTGCCGGCGACGGCGGATCGGCGTTCTCGAGGCCCCACGGTTTCACAGGGCGCGGCAAAGCGCAACGGGTGGTCTCCCGACTGTCCAGAGGATCAATCAGGGTTGGAAGAGAAGAAAAACAGCCCGTCGCCGTAGGGGCGGGGGAAAACGGGCAAAGAGGCTGTCTTCCCTTGTCGCAACTGGGTTATTTCGGGCGGAGGGTTGGGGAATGGGCCGAACAAGCGAGCGGTTTTGAGGTGTTTTCCACCGAATCCCGGGCCTGGGGAATTCGCCGCCCGCCCAGGGGAGATCCCCATCCCCGCTCTCTCCCGGCAGCACGGGGGGAAAGTCCCAGGATTTCCCCAGACGGTTGGGCCACCGGCAGGCACCGATCTGTGCGGGCGCGTCGGCGAACTCAGTGGGCCGGCTTGTGGGTGGCCAGCAGCCGCAGGCAGGGGCCCTGGCACCAATGAAAATCAATGGTCTCGACCCTCAGATCCAGCACGTGCAGGTTCTTTTGAAGCACAAGGGCCTCGAGGGAGCGCGGTGTGTAGAGGTTGATGTGTTCGTGGGCTTTCAGACGCCGTTCATTGTTGATGACTTTCTGAATCAAATCCGCACTGTTAAACTCAATCGGAACCTCCAAATAGAGGACCCCACCTTTGTTCAGATGGGCTAAAGGCACTTCAAGGAATTGGAGCGGATCATAGATATGTTCAAGAACATGCATGATTTGAATATAGTCAAATTTTACAGATTCATCCATGGCGTTGAGCTTGGTTACGCCCTCAACGGCATCCCAACTAGAAATATCGTAGACATAGCGCCTTGCATTGAGGAAAACGTTTGGCAAAATCATGCCGTCGGAACCTCCCCAGTCTAAAATCGATTTAAAGGAGTCTAATGGTAGTGAGTGGTTCTGAAGAGACTGAACCAGATATGGATTGAGAGAGCTAAGACGACAGGCAGCCTCATCAGGGCCACCAATAAATTGTCCGACTGACTTGATATAGCCGGGATGGAAGCGTTCCCAGTCTTGCTGATAAGTCTCTAACCTGTAGTCGTGATACATGGTTGCGAGTTGTGAATCAGTCAGCTGGTGAAAGATTGAAAAAAACTCGCATGAGTGACAGATCATGGAATCGGTTGTGTTCCACGATGACACTTCAGTGTCAATGCAATGCCTTGCCACAAAGGAGAGAAATCCAAACAGAAAACGGTCGATGATCCGCATTTTCTTCCCTGCTCTCAGGCGCGTACTTGTGACGCGAGCAGTCGTCTGCAACCCGTAAACTCGATAGGAAAAGAAAGGGTCTAAATCACAACCACTTTCGATAACACTGACATGCGATGAACCGCAATTACGACAGATCTTTTCAAGCATCTGTGGCTCTCGTTGCGGGATAGGTGGATACGAGGGGCCGCCCATTGTGCCCACTCAGAAGCCCATCACCTTGGCCACGGTCTCGGTTTCGGGGGCGATGCCCGTGTGGAAGGTGGCGTCGTTGTTCTCGATCGCCGTCGTCGGGTCCTTGAGACCGTTGCCGGTCAGCACGCACACCACCGTGGCGCCGGCCGGCACTTCCTCCCGTCGTTTGAGCAGACCCGCCACCGAAGCGGCGCTGGCCGGTTCGCAGAAGATCCCTTCCCCCTGGCCCAGCAGCTTGTAGGCCTCGATGATCTCGGCGTCGGTGACGGCCATGAAATCGCCGTTGCTCTCTTTGCGGACGTTGAGCGCGTTCTCCTTGTTCACAGGGTTGCCGATGCGGATCGCCGTGGCGATGGTGTCCGGCTGCTCCACCGTGTGCCCCAGCACCATTGGTGCGGCACCGGCGGCCTGGAAGCCCATCATTCGCGGCAGGACCGTGCTGTGACCCGCCTGGCGGTACTCCTTGAAGCCCATCCAGTAGGCGCTGATGTTGCCGGCGTTGCCCACCGGGATGCAAAGCCAGTCGGGAGCCTCACCAAGGGCGTCGATCAGCTCGAAGGCGGCCGTCTTCTGCCCCTGGAGCCGGTAGGGGTTGAGCGAGTTCACCAGGGTCACCGGGTAGCGGTCGGCCACATCCCGCACGATCGCCAGGGCCCGGTCGAAGTTGCCCTGCACCGCCAGCACCTCAGCGCCGTAGAGCAGGGCCTGGGCCAGCTTCCCCTGGGCCACGTAGCCATCCGGAATCAGCACGAAGGCCCGCATGCCGCCCCGGCTGGCGTAGGCCGCCGCCGCCGCCGAGGTGTTGCCGGTGCTGGCGCAGATCACCGCCTCTGAGCCCGCTTCCTTGGCCTTGCTGATGGCCATCGTCATGCCCCGGTCCTTGAAGGAGCCGGTGGGGTTGAGGCCGTCGTACTTGAGAAACACCTTCACGCCCCGGCCCACCCGTTCGGCGATCACCGGCGCCGGAATCAGGGGCGTCGCCCCTTCACGCAGGGTCACCACCGGAGTGGCGTCACTGACGGGCAGCCAGGAGCGGTAGGCCTCGATCAGCCCTGGCCAGTCCTGCATGGTGGGCTGCCGGCCCAGGCGTCGCAGGGCTCGTAGCAGGGGCACAGGGGACAGCGGCGAAGCTGACGTCAATGTAAGGCTCCGGTCTGGGGCGTCAGGGGGCGGGTGTGGTCGGGCCGGGTGCCATGGGAACCGGCGTGGTGGGCGCCGCCTGGGGCTCGTTGCCCCGCAGACCGTCGAGGGGGGATTCGGAGAAGAAGCGCACCAGCTCGCTGATCGAGGAGGCCTTGGAAATCACACTCATCAGGGCTGGAATGCTCACCTCCAGTTCCCGGGTCGGGTAGGCCCGCAGGAAGGCGATGGCCGACAGCGACCCCTTGCCCTCATAGGTGCCCAGCACCATGGCGGCGCGCAGGGCGGGCACGCCGGCCTCCGGGGCCCTCAGGGGGAAGAGGATCCGGGCCAGGCGGGCCAGGATCGCCTCGCCGATGCGGGTGTTGAGCAGGCGGCTCATCAGGACGATCGGCAGCTGCACCGATTCATTCAGCAACTTGCTGACGTCCTTGGGGTTCTGGCGGCCGAGGCGCAGCACGTCTCTCAACAGGCCCCGGGCCTCGCCGGTGGTGGCCAGATGCTCCAGATCCGCGACCGGAATCGACCGGCGGAAGGCGCCACTGGTGAACACCAGATTCTCGGCGGCGATGGCCGCAGGCGTCGACCAGCACAGTCCCAGACCCAGGACAGCGGCCACAATCCTTCGCCGCTTGTTCACGACTGTCTCCCTTGTCATCGAGTAACTCTACGGATCTCAGGCGCCGGAGACACCGGCGGCCTGGCGCACCGCCGGTGTCACCAGCACATCCCGCAGCAGGTGCACGACACCCCGCTCGGCCAGACCCTTGGCCACCTGCAGCCCCATGCGGCGCAGATCCGGCTCCCCTAGGACCCGCGGCAGTCGCTTCAGCAGGAGGGATGGCTCGAAGCCGGGAAGGTCCCGCAGGATCGCCAGCAGCTCCTGGATCGGTTCGAGATCCAGCAGCGGCGCCGTTGACAGGGCGGGGGGCAGGGCCCGCAGCCCCGGCGGCAGGAAGCGGCTCGGCAGCCGCCGGCCAATGCGCAGGGTGGTGTTCCAGGCCAGGGCATCCATCTGCTGCACCACCGCATCGACGAGCTGCTGGCGCAGCAGGCCTCCGGTGGGGGAGAAGAGGAAGTCGAGCACCTGGTCGAGGAGGCCTTCCAGGTCCAGCTGGTCCTGGAGAGAGGCACTGGCCACCAGGCTCTCCAGCCGCTGCCAGCGGAATTCATCGCCGTCATAGAGCATCTCCCGCAGGCTGCGGCGCAGCTCCGGATCGGGATCCTCCATCAGCCGGCGGGCGAAGTAGGGGTAGGCGGCGCCGAGGATCTTGAAGTCGGAGTCGACACTCAGGGCGATGCCTTCGAGCGTCACCAACGAGCGGATGATCAGGGCGTAATAGGGGGGAACCTGGAAGGGGAAGCGGTACATCACCCCGGAGAGGTCGTCGGTGACCGCCTTGAAATCCATGCGGCTCACGCCCATTTCCAGGGCCTGGCCGAACACCTTTTCGAAGGCCGGCACGATCGGTTCGAGATCCACCGCTTCGCCCAGGAAGCCGAGCTGTACGAAGTCCTTGGACAGGGCCCCGAAATTGCGGTTCACCAGGTGCACAACCGCCTGGATCAGCCCGGTGCGCGCCTCCCGGGAGACCTCGCTCATCATGCCGAAATCCAGGTAGGCCAGGCGCCCGTCGGGAAGGGCCAGCAGGTTGCCGGGATGGGGATCGGCATGGAAGAACCCATGCTCAAGCAGCTGCTGCAGGCTGCAATTCACCCCCACCTCCACCATGTGGTCGGGGTCGACCCCAAGGGCGCGCACCGCCTCGAGATTGGTGAGCTTGACGCCGTCGATCCACTCCATTGTCAACACCCGGCGGCTGGTGGCCTGGCGGTAGATGGCGGGGACGGCGATGCGGGGATTGTGACGGTGCAGGCGGGCGAAGGTTTCGGCGTTGGAGGCCTCGTTGATGTAGTCCATCTCCTCGAAGACCCGCTTGCCGAGTTCATCGATCAGACCCACCAGATCGCTCTTGATCAGCACCACATTCCGGTTCAGCCAGGCGGCGATGTTGCGGACGATGTAGAGATCGAGGGTGATCTGTTCCCGCAGGCCGGGCCGCTGCACCTTCACCGCCACCCGTTCACCACTCAGCAACACGCCCCGGTGCACCTGGCCGAGGGAGGCGGCCGAAATCGGCTCCGTCTCCAGCGACGCGAAGATCGCCGCCACCGGCGCCTGGAGGTCCTCCTCAATGCAGGCCATGGCCAGCGAACTGTCGAAGCCCGGCAGCTGGTCCTGCAGCTGGGCCAGCTCCTCCAGCAGCACCGGCGGAATGATGTCCGGCCGGGTGGAGAGGGCCTGGCCGGCCTTGATGAAGGCCGGTCCAAGGGCCACCAGCAGCTCGGCGCACTCCCGGGCCCGCTGCCGCGCCCGGCCGGGGTTGGCCAGCTGGCCCGTGAACTTGTCGAAGCCCACGCCCAGCAGGTAGAGACCGATCGGCACGAGCGTCTGCCAGACACGGCGGACCAGCCGCATCGGGTGGCCGGCGTAGATGCGGGTGATGGCGGCCGGGTCGTAGCTGAGCAGGCCCGCCGCCTCCAGGAAGTCACCCATCTCGACCTCGGCGGTCACGCGCTCGGGGGTCGCGGTGGGGGCTGGGGGGGAGGAAACCATGGCGGGGATGCACCGCCGCGGCGCCGGCAGGCGAAACCCCCTTCTAAACGAAAGTCACAGCCGCTACGGTCGGGCCACGTACCGATCGATCGCCGGAGGCCTGGGTGCTCACGGGTCTGCGCCTCGAGAACATCGCCCTGATCGAGCGGCTGGAGCTGGTCTTTTCGGCCGGGTTCACTGTGCTCACCGGCGAGACCGGCGCTGGCAAGTCGATCCTGCTCGATGCCCTCGATGCCCTGCTCGGCGGCGCCCAGGGCAGCCAGGGGGCCCGTCTGCTGCGCCGTGGCACTGAGCGGGGCCGCATCGAAGCCAGCTTCAGCCTGTCTCCCCCGGTGCGCGATTGGCTGGAGCGCCAGGAGCTGGAGGCCGAGGAGGGCGAGCTGCTGCTCAGCCGTGACTGGCGGCTCCAGGAGGGCCGGCTCAGCAGCCGCCACCGGCTCAACGGCGTGGTGGTGGGCCGCGGCCAGGTGCTGGAACTGCGGCCCCTGCTGCTCGATCTCACCGTGCAGGGCCAGACCCAGCAGCTGGGCCGCCCCGGCCAGCAGCGCCGCTGGCTGGATCGCTTCGCCGGGGAGGACCTGGCGGCGGCACTCGAGGCCACCCGCTCCGCCTGGCAGCGGTGGAAGGGGGAGGCGGACGCCCTGGGGCGGGCCCGCGCCGACCGGGAGCGCTTCGCCCTGGAGCGGGACCGCCAGGAGGAACTGCTGGCGGAGCTGGAGGCCGCGGCGCTGGAGGATCCCGCCGAACGCCAGCGGCTCCAGGGGGAGCAGGACCGCCTGGCCCACGCGGTGCGGCTGCAGGAGGGGGTGATGGCCCTGATCGGCCGGCTGGTGGAGGGGGCCGAGGCCGCTCCGTCGGTGCTCGACCACCTGGCGGCCTGCGACCAGGAGCTGCAGACCATGGCCGCCCTCGACGCCGGCGTGGTGGCCCTGCACGGGGCCTGCGCCGATGCCCTGGCCGGGCTGCAGGATCTGGCCAGGGATCTGGATCGCTACGGCTCCCTGCTGGAGAGCGATCCGGAGAGTCTTGCCTTGCTGCAGGAGCGCATGGCCCAGCTCAAGGCCCTGGAGCGCCGTCACGGCCAGACTCTGCCGGAACTGATCGCCCGGCGCGACAGCCTGCGGGAGCAGCTGGCCGGGGCGGATGCCGAGGCGGCCCTGGCGGGCCTGGAGGCCGCCGAAGCCGCCGCCCGCCAGGGGCGTGATCGGGCCAATGCCGTGCTCACCCAGGCCCGCACTGCCGCCGCCCGCCGCCTCGAGGACCAGCTGATGGCGGCCCTGCGGCCCATGGGCCTGGCCAACGTGCGCTTTGCCGTGGCCCTCAGCGCCGCCGAGCCCGGAGAGGAGGGGGCCGATGCGGTGCAGTTCCTGTTCTCCGCCAACCCGGGCCAGCCACCGGCGCCCCTGGCGGAGGTGGCCTCGGGCGGCGAGATGAGCCGCTTCCTGCTGGCCCTGAAAACCTGCCTGGCGGCGGCCGACCCCCACGTCACGTTGCTCTTCGACGAGATCGATGCGGGCGTGAGCGGCCGCGTCAGCGGCGCCATGGCCCAGCTGCTGCGGCGCCTGGCGGAGCAGCGCCAGGTGTTCTGCATCACCCACCAGCCCCTGGTGGCCGCCGCGGCCCAGCACCACTTCCGGGTCAGCAAGAGCGTCGAGGCCGGCCTCACCCACACACGGGTGTCCCACCTGCGGGACACTCACGAGCGCCAGGCGGAGCTGGCGGAACTGGCCGGCGGCGACTCCGGCGAGGCCCACAGCTACGCAGCGAGCCTGTTGGGCCTCGAGGACACGAGCGAACCCACCAAGCTCAAACGGGCGGCCTGAGATCCCTTACCGGCAACACCGATCCAGCTGCCGCCAGAGGCGAGGGCCGGATGGCGCTCGCGTCCCACAGAATTGGATCAGAGGAGAGGCGCGAAGGCGTTTAGGCGCCGTCCGATGATTACATTTTTACGGCGATGTCCCTGTCGCGATCTCGATGCGCGGACGATCGATCAGCGCCTGGCGAGCCTGTTCCTGCCCATGGCAATAGGCGGCCAATTGATTTTCGATCTGCAGCCGCACGATGTCCCGATACTCCATGAAATGCTCGTTGTGGGCGCAGACGGCAAGGTATTGCTCCGCCACTTTGGGGTTGGCCCAGAGAATGTGGAACAGGTGGTGCCAGAAGGGCCAGCGGGTGGAGCGTTTGATGCCTTGGCGCCAGCAGACGATCAGCAATGCGCGGATTACAGCGAGTTCGGGAAGCTTGAAGGAGCTCTTCACTCTGGGGGGGCCGAGTTTCAGAAAGTAGCGATGGACCCGATCGAGATACTTCTGAGGTTCGTACAGTTGGCAGAAGGCCTCCACATACTCTTGGGCAATAGCTTCCACCGGCCGGGTTGGCACAAAGTTCATCAGGGTGGTCTGGTTGATGTTACCGACCTTGTCGATCAGCCGCCCTTCCTTCTCGAGTCTGTGCCACAGGGCGGTATGGGGAAGAGCCTGCAACATCGCGAAGGTGGTGGTGGGGATCGCTGCGGCCTCTGAGAAGGCCACGATCCGCTGGCCGGCGCCCTCCTTTTCGCCATCAAAGCCGATGATGAATCCCGCGATCACCCTCAGACCAGAGCGGGTCACCTTGTCGACAGATTCGAGCAGGGGTGAGCGCGTGTTCTGAAACTTCATCGTGGCCGCGAGGCTGTCGGTGTCCGGAGTCTCGATGCCCATGAAGACGGCAGCAAAGTTGCACGCCAGCATCTGATCGATCAGTTCCTGATCGTCAGCCAGATCAAGCGAGGCCTCGGTATCGAAGCGGAAGGGATATCCATGGGCCTTCTGCCATTGTTCAAGGGCCGTGAGCATCAGCTTGACGTTGCGCTTATTGCCAATGAAGTTGTCATCCACCATGAATACCCCACCGCGCCAGCCGATGTCGAAGAGGCAGTTGAGTTCGCTGATCAGTTGGTCCGGTGTTTTGGTGCGTGGTTTGCGGCCATAGAGCACGATGATGTCGCAGAATTCGCACTGAAAGGGACAGCCGCGCGAGAACTGCACACTCATTGAGTCGTAGGCACTGAGCTCGAGCAGGTCGTAGCGGGGGATGGGTGTTGTGGACACATCCGGCTTGACGCCATCGGAGCTGAAGCGGCCGCCTGTTTCGCCCCGTTGCCAGGCCTCAACGAACAGGGGCAGGGTGATCTCCCCTTCATCGAGGATCAGGTAGTCGGCCCCAGCGGCCACCAGTTCTTCGGGTGTGGAGCTTGGGTAGGGTCCCCCGACGGCCACTGGCTTGCCATGGCGCTTGGCCAGATTGATCTGGCGAACGATGTCGTCTTTCTGGACGATCATGGCCGACATGATCACGAGGTCGGCCCAAAGCCACTCCTGATCGGAGACCGGCCTGATATTGACGTCCACCAGCTTGAAGTTCCAATCCTGGGGCAGAATGGCGGCTACGGTGACAAGCCCTAGTGGCGGCAGCAGAACCTTACGGTTCACCAGCTCAAGAATCTTTTCGTAGCTCCAAAATGTTTTCGGGAATTCTGGGTAGACAAGCAGAACATTCAAGCGTTGGTATCTCTTCTTGGCGCTGAGTATCGGCATAATCTAACCAAATGTAATTTAGTATACACGAAGTGTCCCAACCCAATTCCAAAGGCGGAGGACTTGGGTCATCCGCCATGACGTTGTGCAGCAATCACGCTTCTTCATGCAGGTCTTGTCGCCGGAGCCCAGAGAAATGGCGACAGCAAAGGTCTTATCGGCGTAGAAGGCTTCCAGCATTCCGCTCTGCCGCTTTCAGCAGCGACAAACGAACGATGCATCAGTCCTTCCTTCCCCTGGTCGGGGACCGATCATGTGGTTGAGTCCGGCTTCTGCGGCTATCAGATCGGCAGCAACGCTCCAGCGAAGCGCGTTCGAACGGCCGAGGCCGCAGGCCGTCAGCGGCGCCATGGCCCAGCTGTTGCGGCGCCTGGCGGAACTGGCCGGCGGCGACTCCGGCGAGGCCCACAGCTACGCCGCCAGCCTGCTGGGTTCAGGGACGCCGCCGGAGCCGGGAGCGGTTCAGCAGGCCGGCCACCAGCAGGGCCGCCGCGGTGATGAGCAGCAGCGTGAGGACCAGGACGGGCGTCAGGGGCGCCAGTTGCAGGGCCCGCTGGAGAGCGGGGAACGCCATCAACAGCAGCCACAACCCCAGGCCGATGCCGGCTCCGGCGGCGGTGATGCGGCTGTGGGGATCCCCGTTCAGCCACACCAGCCCGCCGCCGGCGAGCAACAGCAGCGAGAACACCAGGCTGCGGCGTGATTCGGTGTCCGTGTCGGGCCAGAAGGCCAGCACCAGGGCGGCCACCATGACCACGGCCCCCTGGGTGAGGGAATGGCGCCAGGTGTCGGGGCCGAACAGGGGTGCTTCCGGCGGGCGGGGCGGCTGCCGCATCAGGCCTGGCGTGGCCGGCAGCGCCTCGAACACCACCGTGCAGGCCGGATCGATCACCAGGTGCAGCAGGGCGATGTGCACCGGCAGGAGGATCAGGGCCTGGCCCGGCAGCAGCAGCGGCATCAGGCCGAGGGCCGCGATCGGCAGGTGGATCGCCAGCGTGTAGCCCAGCGCCCTGTGCAGGTTGGCATCGACGCGCCGACCAAGTTCCAGGGCCTGCACCAGATCGCTGAAGGTGTCGTTGAGCAGCACCAGATCGGCGGATTCCCGCGCCACGGCGCTGCCGCGCTTGCCCATCGCCACACCGATGTCGGCGGCCTTGAGGGCCGGGGCGTCATTGACGCCATCGCCGGTCATCGCCACCACCTCCCCGGCGGCCTGCAGGGCGCGCACCAACTGCAGCTTCTGCTGGGGCATCACCCTGGCGAACACTGACACCGCGCCGATGCCGGCCGCCAGCGCCTGCGGGGAGAGGGCGTCCAGCTCGTGGCCGGAGAGCACCGGTCCCGGCGGCAAACCCGCCTGATCGGCGATCGAGCGGGCCGTCACCGGGCTGTCCCCCGTGATCATCACCACGCGCACGCCAGCCGCCTGGGCCGTGGCGATCGCCGCCGGCACATCCGGCCGCAGCGGATCCGCCAGGGCCAGGAAGCCCACCGGTTCGAACGGGTAGTCGTGCACGTCCTCGGGCAGGCCAGCACGGCTGGTGGGCGGTTGGCCCCCGTGCACCGGCACGCCATCGAGCCCACGGGCCACCGCCAGCACCCGCAGCCCCAGGGTGGCGAGGCCATCGGCGGCGGCCAGCAGGGCGGCGCTCCGCTCCCCATCCAGGTGGCAGAGATCGGCGATGGCCTCGGGTGCCCCCTTGGCGGCCAGTTGCAGCTCCCCGTCGCCGTCCCGCCAGAGGCGGGAGAACACCAGCAGATCGCTCTGCAACGGGTACTCCCGTTCCAGGGGCCAGTCGGGATGCAGGTGCTCGGTGTCGTCCAGCTGGTCGGCGGCCAGGCGCTGAATCGCCTGTTCCATGGCATCCACCGGATCGCCCCGGCTGGCCAGCACCGCCAGCTCCAGCAGAGGGTGGAAGGGCTCCTCCAGGGGCGTGCCGGCCTGCCAGGCCTCCAGATCCGGCCAGGTGAGCAGCTGCTGCACCCCCATGCGGTTCTCGGTGAGGGTGCCGGTCTTATCGACGGCGAGCACCGTGGCGCTGCCGAGGCTCTCCACCGCCGCCGGCCAGCGGGCCAGCACGCCGATCCGGGCCAGGCGCAGGGCGCCGAGGGCCAGGAACAGGGCCAGCACCACGGGAATCTCGTTGGGCAGCACCGCCAGGGCCAGGGCCAGGGCGGCCAGCAGGGCCCGGGGCCAGTCGCCGCTCGAGGCTCCCTGGATCACGGCCAGGGCGGCGCAGAGGGCCAGGGCCGCCAGCGAGAGCCGGGTGGTCAGCTGCCGGGTCTGGCGCTGCAGCCGGGTCAGAGGCGGCGTCACCGTGGCCAGGCTCTGGCCGAGTCGGCCCAGCTCCGTGGCTTCGGCCACGGCCACCACCGTGCCCCAGCCCCGTCCTCCCGCCACCAGCGACCCCGCCAGCACCCGTTCGCCAGGGTCCGTGCGGGCCACCGGCAGGGATTCCCCCGTCAGCAGGGACTCATCCAGCCACAGCCCCACCGCCTCGGTGATCGCGGCATCGGCCGCCACCCGATCCCCCTCCTCCAGGCGCAGCAGATCGCCCAGGCGTACCTGATCGGTCGCGAGCTCCAGGTCCTGGCCATCGCGGCGCACATGGGCGCGGGGTGCCGACAGGCGGGCCAGTTCCGCCAGGGCGTGGTTGCTGCGTTGCTGCTGGACGGCATCGAGCAGGCTGATGCCCAGCACGAACGCCAGCAGGATCGCCGCATCGATCCATTCCCCCATCAGGCCGTAGAGGAGGGCGCAGGCCAGCAGCAGCAGATTGGTGGGCTCGAGCCAGGACATCGGCTTTGGTCGTTGTGTCCTTCCTCAAGCTGAGCCGTCCGCCAGCAACGGAGTGCCGATGACACCAACCTCAACGCCAACGCCGCCGCCGCCGGCTGAGCGGGAGTGGCTGGTCACCAATGGCCTGGGCGGTTACGCCATGGGCACGGTGTCAGGGGCGCCGAGTCGCGGCTACCACGGCTTGCTGATTGCGGCCCTCTCGCCGCCGGTGGAGCGCACCCTGCTGGTGAGCCAGCTGCAGGAGTCGGTGGATGGCGACCCGGGCGCTTGCGGGCCCCTGCAGATCGTGTCTTTTGCCCTCGAGGGCACCGTGCCCCGCTGGCGCTTCGCCTGGGGGGAGACCCTGCTGGAGAAGCGGATCTGGATGGCCCAGGGGGCCAATACCACCCATGTGAGCTACCGGCTGGTGCGCGGCGGCCCGCTCGAACTCCGCCTGACGGCCTTCGTACAGCACCGCTCGCACCACGGCGGCGAGCGACCGGTGCTGGACCTGGCGCCCCTGGCCAGGGGGGTGGAGGTGCGCCCGCTGGCGGCGGCGCCGTTCGTACTGGTCAGCGACCGCGGCGATTGGTGCCTGGAGGAGCCACCGCTCTGGCAGGAGGGCCTCCCCCTGGCGGCGGAGGCCGAGCGTGGGCTGGCGAGCACGGCCGAGCACCTAAGGGCAGCCACGCTCACGCTGAGCCTGGGTCCGCTGGATCCCGTCGTCACCGTTGTGGCCAGCACCCAAAGGGATGTCGGCAGCGATGGCCAGCGGGCGCAGGCCGAGCGCCGCGACCATGAGGACGGTCTGTTGCGCTCCTGGGCAGCCGCCCAGCCCGCCCTGGCGCCCGAGGCACCCGCCTGGATCCGTCAGCTGGTGCTGGCGGCCGATGCCTTCGTGGTGGAGCGCCTGCCGTCGGGGGCTTCGCTGATCGCCGGTTACCCCTGGTTCAACGACTGGGGTCGCGACACGATGATCAGCGTGGCGGGCCTCACCCTGGTGACGGGCCGCTGCGGCTGGGCCGAGCGGATCCTGCGCACCTACGCAGCCCATAGCAGCCACGGGCTGATTCCCAACAGCTTCCCCGACCGGGCCGACCAAGCCCTGGATCAGCGCTCATACAACACGGTGGACGCCACGCTGTGGTTCTTTCAGGCCCTGGCGGAGCATCGGGCCGCCAGCGGCAGCGACGCCCTGGTGCGGGAGCTCTTTCCCCAGCTGGAGGAGATCCTTGACCACCACGTGGCGGGCACCTGGTTCGGGATCCGCATGGATCCTGCCGACGGGCTGCTGAGCGCCGGTGAGGGGGAAACCCAGCTCACCTGGATGGATGCCAAGCCCCGCGACCGGGCCATCACCCCCCGCCACGGCAAGGCCGTGGAGGTGAATGCCCTCTGGGTGAACGCCCTGCGTGCGATGGCGGGCTTCTCCCGGCTCACCGGGGCCGATCCAGGCCGCTGGCAGGCCCTGGCGGATCGGGCCGCGGCGGGCTTCCAGCGTTTCTGGAACCCGCGGCTCGGCTGTTGTTTCGATGTCATCGACGGACCTTCGGGACGCCCCGATGAGCGGCTGCGGCCCAACCAGCTGCTGGCCCTGTCGCTGCCGGAGACGCTGCTGAACCAGGAGCAGGCCGCCAGCGTGCTGGCGCTCTGCGGCAAGAGGCTGCTGACCCGCCACGGGCTGCGCACGCTGGATCCGGCCGATCCTGAGTATTGCGGCCACTACGGCGGCGACGCTCAGCGGCGGGATGGGGCCTACCACCAGGGCACGGTGTGGGCCTGGTGGCTGGGGCCCTTCGCCCGGGCCCATTTCCGTCTGCATGGCGATGGGCCCCTGGCGCTGTCGTACCTGGAGCCCATGGCCGATCACCTGGGCGCGGCGGGACTGGGCAGCCTCAGCGAGATCTTCGACGGCGACGCCCCCCATGCCCCTCGCGGCTGCATCGCCCAGGCCTGGTCGGTGGCCCAGGTGCTGGCGGCCTGGACGGCGATCAGTGGTGGAAGCCCGAGAGTTCCGGGCCATTGAGGGCGCTGTGGCTGGGGTGGCTCGTGAAGCCATCGAGCGACTGGCGGATGTTCTCCAGCAGCAGATCGGCCAGGTCCCGGCTGACGCCATGGCGCACCAGGATGCGTTGCACGGTGATGTCCTGGCAGTGGGCGGGAAGGGTGTAGGCCGGCACCTGCCAGCCGCGGACCCGCAGGCGGTCGGCGAGGGCGTAGAGGGTGAAGTTCACGTCGCTTCCCTCCCGGATCGTCCAGCAGAGGGCGGGGATGCCGGATTGATCATCCCCGCCGTAGAGGATCTCGAACGGCCCCAGCTTGGCGATCTCCCGGGCCAGGTACTGGGCCGTGGCGTAACAGGCGGCATGCACCTTGCGGTAGCCCTCCCGGCCCAGGCGCAGAAAGTTGTAGTACTGGCAGACCACCTGGCCCCCGGGCCTGGAGAAGTTGAGGGTGAGGTCGCGCATGTTGCCCCCCAGGTAATTCACCCAGAACACCATCTCCTCGGGTAGATCGGTGGTCTGGCGCCACAGCACCCAGCCCACCCCCAGGGGCGCCAGGCCGAACTTGTGGCCGGAGGCATTGATCGAGCGCACCCGCGGCAGGCGGAAATCCCAGACCAGATCGGGGGCGCAGAAAGGAGCCAGAAATCCGCCACTGGCGGCGTCCACGTGGATGGGGATGTCCAGGCCGGTGCGGGCCTCCAGGTCATCGAGGGCGGCCGCCAGGGCCTGCACCGGTTCGTACTGGCCGGTGAAGGTGACCCCCAGGGTGGGCACCACGCCGATGGTGTTCTCGTCGCAGAGCCCGAGGGCCGCCTCGGGGGTCAGCAGCAACTGATCCGGCTGCATCGGGATTTCGCGGTGCTCGATGTCCCAGTAGCGGCAGAACTTGTGCCAGCAGATCTGCACCGGTCCGGTCACCAGGTTGGGCCGGTCGCTGGGCTTCCCCTGCCCCTGGCGCTGGGCTTCCCAGCGGCGCTTCATCGCCAGGCCCCCGAGCATGGCCGCTTCGCTGGAGCCGGTGGTGGAGCAGCCGATGGCTCCCTCGATCGCGGGGGCGTGCCAGAGGTCGGCCACCATGCGGGCGCAGCGGGCTTCGATCTCCGCGGTCTGGGGATATTCGTCCTTGTCCTCGATGTTCTTGTCGATGCACAGATCCATCAGGGCGTGCACTTCGTCCTCCACCCAGGTCTGGCAGAAGGTGGCAAGGTTCTGGCGGGAATTGCCATCCAGCATCAGCTCGTCGCGGATGGCGGCGAACACGGCACGGGGATTGTGCTCCCTGCTGGGGAAATGGCTCTTCGGCAGGGTGACCGAGAGATCGGAGGAGGAATAAATGTCGTCCTCCAGGGAGTACCTGGCCGCCGGCTTTTCGTGGAGGGTCATCGATCGCAACGGCGCTCACCTAGCCCATTCAGGCTAGGAGCGCGCTGGGCCCGTGCCGCCGGATTCGTCCTTCAGGGGGCGGCGGTGCCCCCGCCCCCGGGAGCTCCCCCGAACCGCCAGCGCAGCCCACCGCCGTAGGAGATCTCGTTGCCGTTGCTCCAGAAGGAGCCGCCCACATCGGCGTACAGCGACAGGCTTTCTGAGGCTTCGTACTCGACATTCAGCCCCACATCCAAGGCACTGGCGCCGCGGTTCTGACCCAGGAGGGTCAGCGATCCGGGTTCCGGAACCTGGGCGAAGGAGGCCGTGAGCTGGTGCTCCTCGTCGGCATTCCCCATCACGTCGTACTCGTAGCCGATGCTGAGCCGTGGAATCAGCCGCGACTGATTCGACAGCCTGATCGGCACTTCCAGGGTTCCCCCAAGGCCCAGCACGAGCGAATCAGCCGTGTGACTGTTGACAGTCAGATTCAGGGAGTTGGCGCCGGTTTCGTTGATGGCACCCTGGCTGTATTTGGCGTAGGAAACGAGAGCCCGTGGCTTGAGCCTGAGGGCGTCGCGCTGGGGGGCCGGTGGGTTGTCGCCGGTGGCTGGTCGGGTCGGGTTCAGCACCCAGTCGTATTCAGAGGTCAAGGCCAGGTTGAAGCCATGGCCAGACCATCGCGCCTGGGCGGTGCGATCGATCGTCCCGAACTGAATCGGGCGATTGGATCGGTTCTGGAAACTGCTGTAGCCAGCCAGGGCGGCAATCTTCCAGGACGGTCCAGGTGTGTACAGGCTGTACATGGCACCCGAATAGGTGTCCGCATCGATGGTCACGTTGCTGAACTGGTAGTTGGACAGTCCACTGGTTCCATAGCCGAAGACGCCACCCAGGCGCCAATCGGGGGAGAGGCGATACTCCAGGCCATAGGTGGACTGGAAGATCTGATAATCCAGGGAGGCAAGGCCGCCGGTTCCCCTCAGTGACGCCTTGCTGTTGGAGGCATCCAGCAGCAAGGCCCAGCGGTGACCCTCCCGTCCGGTGCACGCGGGGGAGGGGGCGGAGGGACCGGAGGCGGCTGGCTGGTCGGCACGCTCGTCCTCGGGTGGACGGGGCGGGCAGGTCCCGGCCCCGGAGCCGAAGGACACCTTCTGGGTGGACAGAGCCAGTTCCAGGGCGTCCTGGCGGAAGCGTTCCAGGGTCTCCAGACCAATCGACACCTGGCTTGCATAGGGCTCCGCGATCACCTGCTGAAAGGATTGATTGACGGCCGCCTGGCTGGGTAGGGCGTTCACGGCGGCCAGGACACCATTGAAGTCGGCGTTGCTGGTGGCGCCCACCACGGTCGGCTGACCCCCCTGGCCGCTGATGACATACCCGGCCACCCCCTGGCCCAGGCCCGTGGCCACCGGCTGCTGGGGGCCGGAGGAATTGGCCAGGATGCTCAAGGCGGCGCCACTCACATTCGGGTTCGTCGAGGTCGGCACGGCCTGATAGTTCAGGATCAGCAGATCAACGGTTCGGCCGATGCATCGGGAACCGGACGCCGCAGATTCCCAGTAGCAGAGGTCCCAGGTGCCGCTCACAAACAGGGGCCGGTAGGCATAGGCGGCGCCGAGGGGCGTCTGCAGCAGTGCGGCCGTGCTTTCGGCGGCCTGTTGCCGTCCCCACCAGGCCGTGTTCTGCAGGCGCGGATCGATGCCTCTGGACGAATCCGGTGCCTGGAAAAGTTCGTAATTGATCTGATACTGAACACCGTTGGAGCCGATCGAGAGACTGGTGTCCGCCATGGCCGGGCCTGGGCTGCCGATCAGGGCACCCACCGAAAGCAGACCACCGATCATGCGGACAGATGGGCGCTTCTGTTCGATGACCATGCCTTGAAAAGTCACTTCCAAATACTCTATGGGCAGGGCTCTAAAGAAGCACGATTATAGGGACTCTTATTCATATTTCTAGGGCTAAATTGTCGGCAAATGTAAGAGAAACGCAAGCTTTCATGGTCAAGGCGATGCGGCCAAGGCCGCGGCTGACTGGCGTGGGCATCGGGCAGTGCCCCGAAAGGACACAACGTTCAACCTCTTTGCAGCAACGCTTGTGATGAGGCACCGGCTGATCTGCGGCCGCGGTACAAAGGTTTCAGCCGCACCGGTGTCTTGGCCGGTTTGAAACCGCTGCAGTTGTTCGAGGCCCCGGGCCTGAGCACAGTTTTGCGCAGCGACGATTTCGGCGCCTGGGACAGCCTCGTCGCCGGTACCCTCGGCCATCACCGCAGCCGGCTGCTGCCGGGTTCACCCCCCTTCAAGGCCCACATCCGTTGGGGGGCTGTCGCGGAATTTGAGGTGCTGCTGCTTCACGGAAGTGGCCGGGTGGAGCTGCAGCGCCAGCAGGGCGGCCACGGGGTGCTCTGGTTGCCACTCCAGGGACTGACGCAGGAATGGGTCAATGGGGTCGAGCGGGTGGCCGAACCGGGCATGGCCTTGCTGTTCCGTCCCGGCGATGCCATGCAGGGTTTCACCAGCGACACCATCACCGGCCTCTCGATCCTGATTCCCGAGGCCTGCCTGCAAGGTGCCGCACCACCCTCACCCCTGCTCGACCAGGGGCCGGTTCCTCGCCGGCTGATCGCGGCAGGCCTGCAGCTGGCTATGGCCGCCGCCTGGCGACCGGAGGGGTCCGAGCACGCCGCCGCGGCCCTGGAGGAGGCGTTACAGCACTGGAGCCATCCTCCCGATTCCGTTCGGCGCCGGGAACGCCTCACCGGCTGCCGCCACCGCGAGACCGTGGCCGAGGCCTGCCGCTGGATGGAGGCCCACCTCTGCCGCCGCTTCAGCCTTGAGGAGCTGGGTCTGGCCATGGATCTGTCCGTTCGGACCCTGCAGTACGGCTTCCGGGAGCAGCTGGGCCGTTCGCCGATGGCGGAGCTGAAGCGGCGGCGTCTGCGGCGCCTGCGGCAGCTCCTGCAGGTGGCCGACCACGACCACCACAGCGTCGCCGAACTGATGCAGGCCGCCGGACTGCTGGCCTGCGGGGCCACCGCGGCGGACTACGGCCGCTGCTGGGGGGAGTCCCCACGCCGCACGCGCCAGCGACGGACAATGGGCCTCTGACCCGCGAACCCGCCGTGGGTTCTCCCACCCCCATCCCCATAGCCACCACTGCCGAGGCCTTCGCCCGCTTCGACGGGCTCCCCCCCGTGGAGATCCCCTTCATGCTTGGTGCCTGGACGGGGGAGAGCCTCCCCACCGGCCATCCCCTCGACGGCGCCCTGGAGGCCTTCCACTGGCATGGCAAACGCTTCGACAGCGCCGAGGCGGTGCATCCGCTGGTGTTCACCACCCTCGGCGGCGGCCTGGCCTGCCTGGACCCCAAGGCGCTGGGGCCCGGGCTGCGGCTGAGCGACCGGTTCCCCGTCCCCAAATCAGCCCTGGCCGGCCGCCTCTTCCAGTTGCTGATGCCCCTGCTCAGCACTGCCCACTCCGGCGCCCGGCTGCGCATGACCAGCTACCGCGGCGTGGTCAGCGCCACCATGGTCTACGACCACCTCCCCATCAACGACGTCTTCCGCCGGCTGGACGACGCCAGCGTGCTGGGGGTGATGGACTTCAAGGGCATGGAGACGCCGTTCTTCTTCCTGCTGCGCCGCGAAGGACCGGGTCCGTCACATTCCGTTACGATTTCTTGAGAGAGGCCCGCTCCGGGTGATGGCTTTCTCCGCAACGCTCTGCCTTTCTGCCGATCACCATGCGCTGGACCGCCGCCGACATCCCTGATCAGTCCGGGCGCATCGCCTTGGTCACCGGCGCCAACAGCGGGCTGGGTCTGGAAACCGCCCGGGCGCTGGCCGCCAGGGGTGCCACGGTCCTGCTGGCCTGCCGATCGCTGGTGAAGGCGGAGCAGGCCCGCGAGGAGCTGCTCACCGCCGCCGCTTTCACCGGCGCCCTCGACGTGCTGCACCTCGACCTGGCCGACCTGGCCAGCGTGGCCGCCGTCGCCGGGACCGTTGCCGAGAGCTACGGGCGCCTCGATCTGCTGATCAACAACGCCGGCGTGATGGCGCCGCCCCGCCGGCTCACCCACCAGGGCTTCGAACTGCAGTTCGGCACCAACCACCTGGGCCACTTCGCCCTCACCCTCGCCCTGCTGCCGCTGTTGCGGGATCGCCCCGGTGCCCGGGTGGTCACGGTCACCTCCGGGGCTCAGTACTTCGGTCGCATCGCCTTCGATGACCTCCAGGGCGAGCGCCGCTACGACCGCTGGGGCGCCTATGGCCAGAGCAAGCTGGCCAATGTGATGTTCGCGCTGGAACTGCAGCGCCGCCTCACTGAGCAGGGCAGCCCCGTCCTCTCCCTGGCTGCCCACCCCGGCGTGGCCCGCACCAACCTCCAGCCCGCCTCCATCGCCGCCACCGGATCCCGGCTTGAGCCCCTCGCCTACCGGCTGATGGACCCCCTGTTCCAGAGCGCGGCCATGGGGGCCCTGCCCCAGCTGTTCGCTGCGACCGCCCCTGGGGCCAGGCCCGGTGGTCACTACGGCCCCGACCAGTGGGGCGGTATGCGTGGATGGCCCACGGAAGTGCGTATCGCCCCGGCCGCCCTCGACGCCGATCAGTGCCGACGCCTCTGGGATGTCAGCCAGGACCTCTGCGCCGAGGCTGCGCCATTGCCCGCCCTGGCCTGAGCCTCTCCAAGGGCCGTCCCCCGTAGACTCATCGGCTGCCGACCACCCCCCATGCCCCGCGCCCGCGCCGGATCCACCAGCAAGGCCGAGGCGGACACCCCCGTGGTGGAGAACGCTCTGCGAACCCTGAACGGCGGCAGCCTTGAGGACGTGATCCGGGTCCGGGGTGCCCGCCAGCACAACCTGCGCAACGTGGATCTCACCATCCCGCGTAACCGCATGGTGGTGTTCACCGGGGTGAGCGGCAGCGGCAAGAGCTCCCTCGCCTTCGACACGATCTTCGCCGAGGGTCAGCGGCGCTATGTGGAGAGCCTCTCCGCCTACGCCCGCCAGTTCCTCGGCCAGGTGGATAAGCCGGATGTGGATGCGATCGAGGGGCTCTCGCCCGCCATCTCGATCGACCAGAAATCCACCAGCCACAACCCCCGCTCCACGGTCGGCACGGTCACGGAGATCCAGGACTACCTGCGCCTGCTCTACGGCCGTGCCGGCGAACCCCACTGCCCCCAGTGCAGCCGCTCGATCCGTCCCCAGTCCATCGACGAGATGGTGGACCAGATCCTCACCCTGCCCGAAGGCACCCGCTACCAGCTGCTCGCCCCCGTGGTGCGTGGCAAGAAGGGCACCCACGTGAAGCTGCTGGCGGGTCTGGTGTCCGAGGGCTTCGCCCGGGTGCGGATCAACGGTGAGGTGCGCGAGTTGGCCGACAACATCGAGCTGGACAAGAACCATGCGCACCACATCGAGGTGGTGGTCGACCGGCTGGTGGCCCGTGAGGGCATCAACGAACGCCTCACCGATTCCCTGCGCACCGCCCTGAAGCGCGGCGAGGGCCTGGCCCTGGTGGAGGTGGTGCCCAAGGCCAACGAGCCCCTGCCCGAGGGCGTGGAGCGTGAACGGCTCTACTCCGAAAACTTTGCCTGCCCGGTGCACGGCGCCGTGATGGAGGAGCTGTCCCCCCGCCTCTTCTCCTTCAACAGTCCCTACGGTGCTTGCCCCGATTGCCACGGCATCGGCCACCTGCGCAGGTTCACGGTGGAGCGGGTGGTGCCCGACCCCTCCCTGCCGGTGTACGCCGCCATCGCCCCCTGGAGCGACAAGGAGAACAGCTACTACTTCTCCCTGCTGTTCAGCGTCGGTGAGGCCTTCGGCTTCGAGCTCAAGACCCCCTGGAATCTGCTCACCGAGGAGCAGCGCCAGGTGTTGCTGCAGGGCAGCCAGGAGCCGATCGCCATCAAGGCCGACAGCCGCTATCGCAAGAGCGAGGGTTACGTGCGGCCCTTCGAGGGGATCCTGCCGATCCTGGAGCGCCAGCTGCGCGACGCCAGTGGCGAATCCGTGCGTCAGAAGCTGGAGAAGTACCTGGAGCTGGTGCCCTGCGAAAGCTGCCACGGTCTGCGGCTGCGGCCCGAAGCCCTGGCGGTGCGGGTGGGTCCCTACGCCATCCATGAGCTCACCTCGGTGAGCGTGTCCGACACCTTGGAGCGCATCGAGGCCCTGATGGGGGTGGGGGCCAGCGAGGGGGCGGAGCCCCTGCTCAACAGTCGCCAGATCCAGATCGGTGATCTGGTGCTGCGGGAGATCCGCATGCGTCTGCGCTTCCTGCTCGATGTGGGCCTCGATTACCTGAGCCTCGATCGTCCCGCCATGACCCTCTCCGGTGGGGAGGCCCAGCGGATCCGCCTGGCCACCCAGATCGGCGCCGGCCTCACCGGCGTCCTCTACGTGCTCGACGAGCCCAGCATCGGCCTGCACCAGCGTGACAACGACCGCCTGCTCGCCACCCTCACGAAGCTGCGGGACCTGGGCAACACCCTGATCGTGGTGGAGCACGACGAGGACACGATCCGCGCCGCCGACTACCTGGTGGACATCGGCCCCGGTGCCGGCGTCCATGGCGGCCACATCGTGGCCGAGGGATCCCTCGACGACCTCCTCAATGCCGAGGACTCCCTCACCGGGGCCTACCTGAGCGGCCGCCGCTCCATCCCCACCCCCGCCGAGCGGCGCGATGCCGGCAGCCGCCGGCTCACCCTGTCCAACTGCACCCGCAACAACCTCCAGGGCATCGACGTGGAGATCCCCCTCGGCCGGCTGGTGTGTGTCACCGGGGTGAGCGGCAGCGGCAAGAGCACCCTGGTGAACGAGTTGCTGCACCCGGCCCTGGAGAACCGCCTCGGCATGAAGGTGCCCTTCCCCTCCGGGCTTGAAGAGCTGCGGGGCATCAAAGCGATCGACAAGGTGATCGTCATCGACCAGTCGCCGATCGGCCGCACCCCCCGTTCCAACCCCGCCACCTACACCGGTGCCTTCGATCCGATCCGCCAGGTGTTCGCCGCCACGGTGGAGGCCAAAGCCCGCGGCTATCAGGTGGGCCAGTTCAGTTTCAACGTCAAAGGGGGACGCTGCGAGTCCTGCAGCGGCCAGGGCGTGAACGTGATCGAGATGAACTTCCTCCCTGACGTCTATGTCCAGTGCGACGTCTGCAAGGGGGCCCGCTACAACCGCGAGACCCTGCAGGTCACCTTCCGGGGCCACACCATCGCCGATGTGCTGGAGATGACGGTGGAGCAGGCCGCCGAGGTGTTCGCCGCCATCCCCCAGGCCGGCGACCGGCTCAGCACCCTGGTGGACGTGGGGCTCGGTTACATCAAGCTGGGCCAGCCCGCACCCACCCTCTCCGGCGGTGAGGCCCAGCGGGTGAAGCTGGCCACCGAGCTCTCCCGCCGCGCCACCGGCAAGACCCTCTACCTGATCGATGAGCCCACCACGGGCCTCAGCTTCTATGACGTCCACAAGCTGATGGACGTGATGCAGCGCCTGGTGGACAAGGGCAACTCGATCCTGGTGATCGAGCACAATCTCGATGTGATCCGCTGCGCCGACTGGCTGATCGACCTGGGGCCGGAGGGCGGCGACAAGGGGGGGCACATCGTCGCCATCGGCACCCCCGAGTCCGTGGCTGAGAACGCCGACAGCCACACCGGCCGCTACCTGCGGCACGTGCTGGAGCAACATCCCCCCATTCCCCTCGCGGCCTGACCCATGGCTGAACTCACCCCTGCCCAGGCGGCCCTGCTGCGCATCGTCTGCACCGTCGCCTGGGCCGACGGCGAATGCTCCACCGCCGAGCGGGAGCTGCTCGCGGAGCTGGTGGCCCGCCATCTGCACGGCGGCAGCCCCGATGGCCTCGGCGAAGCGGAGCTGGAGGCCTTTCTGGCCGAGCGGCTGCCTGTGGCGGGTCTGGATGCTCTGGTGGCCCAGCTCAGCGGCAGCGACGCCCGCCAGCTGGCCCTGAAGCTCAGCTACATGATGGTGCGGGTGGGCCGGCGCTCACCGGCCGAGCCCAGCATCAACGCCCAGGAGCGGGTGGCCTACCGCCACCTGGTGGAGCTGCTGGGCCTCGATGACGCCAAGAGCCAGGAGATCGAATGGGCGGCGGAGGCCGACCTGCCGAAAAAGGAGGGTCTGGCCCAGCTCCTGGCCGAGCTCACCGCCGGCTGGCGCAGCTCCGACGACGGCCGGGGCCCCGCCTGAAGCTTCAGGGGAGTGGCTCTTCGCCGCTGCCGGAGGGGTGGACCTGGTTGCTGTCGGGCATCCAGTAGCTGAGGTCGTTGTGCCAGTACAGACGGCCAGGCACCCGCTGGGTGCTCAGCTTGGTCCTGCCGAGGGCGGACATCAGCTGGGTCATCTCGATCGGGGAGAGGTCGGTGACCATGTCATTGCCGGCGATCTCCAGCAGGGCCGGCAGCTTGGCAATCGTGGCCGGTTCGGCCAGCTTGCGGAACACCTGGGCCATCACCAGCCGCTGGCGCTCCATCCGGCCCAGGTCGCCTTGTTCGTCGTGGCGGAAGCGCAGGAAACCCTCCAGATTGTTGCCCTTCAGCAGTTGTTTGCCGGGATACAGGTCGATGTAGAGCCCCTGGGCGTTGTCGACGTAATACATCCGCTTGGGCACGTCCACTTCGACGCCACCGAGGGCCTCGGCCAGCTTGCTGACGGCGTCCAGGTTCACCTTCAGGTAGCGGTCGATGGGAGCCGACAGCAGGCTGCCCACCTCGTCCTTGGTGGTCTGGATGCCGCCGAGGGCGAACAGGGAATTGGCCTTCACCACCCCCAGCTGGGGGGACTCGATGAAGGTGTCCCGCGGCACCTGGGTGATGTGGGTGATGTCACCGTCGAGCCGAACGGTGAACATCACGTCGGTGTTCTCGCCCACCGTGTCGCGACCGAGCACGAGGATGCGGCGGTTTTCGACGGAGAGGGGATTGAGCACCGCCCCGATGCCGCGGGGGGCGGGAATCAGGCCGGCCAGGAACGGGGCGATGCGGGCCGGCAGAGGACCGGCCAGAACGGCACCCACGACGATGCCCAGCCCGAAGGTCACCAGGGGGCGGCGCCGGGACCGGTGCTGGGTCGCGGGCCGGTGCTTCGGATCAGTCTTGGTGCTGGTCTTCTCAGGGAGCGCCACGGCCCCCAGTTCCCGCCTCTCCCGTGCCTTCCGGGAGCGCGCGAGCCTTGAGGGTGAATGGGCCTGAGTCATTGTGCTACCCGCAGGGACGCACCCTAAGGCTCAAAGCGCTGAAAAACCAGTGGTGGCGACGGTTTATCGGCTGGTCTGCATCACAACGAGGGCGGCGGCTCGATCGGCGCGCCCGCGGGCGTCCGCCTCATCGGCGCCGCGGGCCAGGGCCACCCCCATGCGCCGCCAGGGCCGGACGTCGGGTTTGCCGAAAATGAGCACCTGGGTGTCCGGCACCGCCAGGGCGTGCTCCAGCCCCAGGTAGGTGGGTGTGCCTGGCCCGCTGGGGGCTTCGGGTCCGGCCAGGATCACCCGGGAGGCCGCCGCTCCGAGGCTGCGGATCGCAGGGATCGGCAGACCCAGAACCGCCCGCAGGTGCAGCTCGAATTCGCTCAGGTTCTGGCCCACCAGCGTCACCAGGCCCGTGTCGTGGGGCCGGGGGGAGAGCTCCGAGAACACCACCTCCTCTGCACCGGGCTCGCCGCAGAGGAAGAACTCCACCCCGAACAGGCCGGCGCCGCCCAGATCGTCGGTGACGGCCTTCGCCATCGCCTGGGCCGCGGCCAGCTGCCCTTCCCCCAGCCGGGCCGGCTGCCAGCTGCACTGGTAGTCGCCCCGTTCCTGGATGTGGCCGATCGGCGGGCAGAACAGGGTGGGCCCCTGCCATTGGCGCACCGTCAGCAGGGTGATCTCCAGGCTGAAGCGCAGGAACTCCTCCACGATCACCCGGGCACCGGTCCCCCGGGCTCCGGCCATGGCCCCGTCCCAGGCGGCTTTGATGTCGTCGGGGCCATGCACCACGCTCTGCCCCTTGCCGGAGGAGCTCATCACCGGTTTCACCACCACGGGCCAGCCCAGGGGGGGCGCCGCTGCCGCCAGTTCCGCAGCGCTTTCGGCATAGGCGAAACGGGCGGTGCGCAGCCCCAGATCCCGAGCGGCCAGGTCACGGATGCGGTCACGGTTCATGGTCACCGCCGTGGCCCGGGCGGTGGGAATCACGGTGAGGCCTTCCGCCTCCAGCTCCGCCAGGGCATCCACCGCCATGGCTTCGATTTCCGGGATCACCACGTCGGGGCGATGGCGCCGCACCACCGCCTTGAGGGCGTTGGGGTCGGCCATGGCCACCACCTCGCTCACCTGCGCCACCGCCATGGCGGGGGCACCGGCGTAGCGGTCGACGGCGATCACCCGGCAGCCCAGCCGCTGGGCGGCGATGGCCACCTCCTTGCCGAGCTCGCCGCTGCCCAGCAGCATCACCGTCCGCGGGAAGGGGGAGGGGGCTGGTGCCATGGCTGGGGGAGCGGATCGGGCGATCCTGACGCGGCGCGCGCCCCTTCCCCTAACGTGCCGCGATGCTTATGGCGCTCCCCCCCCTGCCCCCTGGCGCTGGCCCCCTGGCCCCTGGCCTTGGCCCACTTGGCTTCAGCACGGTGGGTGATGCGGCCAACGGGCTGCTCCCCTTCGGCTGGGATGTGGCGGGTTTCCAGAAATGGACGCTGATTTACCTGGGCGTCTCCTCCCTGGCCTTCGTGGTGGTGTGGCTGGTGGGCTATCTGCGCCGCTGAGCGTCCTGGCCCCCCATGCGCCTGGCTGAGCTCAGGGGTGGCCGCTGCCAGGGTCAGGGGCCGGGCTCGTCCAGCAGCGTGAGCTGGCTCTCGGCCGACTCCTCGCTCACGAACCCGTAGGCCCCGAACACCGCCGGATCGGGGTGGGTGATGCGCTGCCCCTCCGGGTGGCGCTCCACCTTGAAGCCTTCGCCGGCCATGCGACGCATCAGGGCCGCCGCCTCCTCGAAGCGTGCCGCCATGGCCTCCAGGCTGGCGCAGTCGGCGGTGAGGCCCGTTTCCTTCCAGGTGAAAAAGGCCATGGGCCCGGGGTGCGACGGAGCGGTTGGCGGGGGGCCGCCGCGATCGACGACAGGGGGGCTACTCAGGGCAGCAGCACCAGACCCAGCAACACCAGTATCAGGCTGACGCCCCACAGGCCGAGCACCACGCGCTGCTCCGGCAGTCCACCCAGTTCGAAATGGTGGTGCAGCGGGGCCATGCGGAACAGTCGCCGCCCCTGGCCGTCGGGACCCTTGGTGGCCTTGAACACGCCCACCTGAAGGATCACCGAGAGAGATTCGGCCAGAAACACCCCTCCCATCAGCAGCAGAGGCCAGAGGCTGTCGCTGAGCAGGGCCACCGAGGAAAGGGCGGCCCCCATGGCCAGGGAGCCCGTGTCTCCCATGAACACCTTGGCCGGGTGCCGGTTCTGGCTGAGGAAGCCGAGCCAGCAGCCCGCCATGGCCGTGCAGAAGGCGGCCAGCACCGGATCGCCCCCATGTCCCCGCAGCATCAGCTGCAGCCCCATTCCGGTGAACACGACGGCGCCGCAGCCGGCGGCCAGGCCATCGAGCCCATCGGTGAGGTTGGTGGCGTTGCTCTCGGCCAGAAACACGAACAGGGCCAGCGGCCAGATCAGCAACCCGAGGGTGAGCACCCGGCCGAAGGGCAGGCCCAGATCGCCGGGCACGCCGCCCCCCAGCCAGCCGCCCTGGTGGGCCCAGACAAGGAAGCCCACCGCAGCGAGGGCCTGGAGCAGCAGCTTGCCCCTGGGGCTCAGGCCTGTGTTGGTGCGGCGGGTGAGGCTGCGCCAGTCGTCGACGGCGCCGATCGCCATGTAGGCCAGGGTGACCGCCGCCACCGCCAGCAGGCGGGGATACTGCGGGCTGATCAGCCCCCCCACCAGTACCCCCACGGGCACCACCAGCAGACCCCCCATCGTGGGGGTGCCCGCCTTGCTGTGGTGGCCCTGGGGACCCTCATCGCGAATCACCTGGCCCAGCTTCAGGGCCCGCAGGCGGGGCACCCCGAGGGCCGCCACCCCAGCGCTGACCAGGGCCGCCACCACCAGGGGCAGGGTCAGCATGGAATTGGCCACCAGGGCGTCGCTGGCCAGGCAGGCGGTCAGCAGGATCAGGGCGAGCAGGGCCGCAGGCGTGCGGCCGTCGCGGGAGGCCATCGGAGGGGCTGCAGGGTGGTGACGGATCGGACCGTCAGTCCTCCCAGTCTTCCTCCGAGGGCTCGTCGGCCGGGCTGTAATCCTCTTTCTCGCCCATCAGTGCCGACAGCTCCTCCTCTTCCACCGTGCTCACATCGGTGCTGGCCGTTTCCTCATCGGCCACCAGCCGGCCGCTGGCTTCCAGCAGGCTCAGCAGATCGGGCTCATCCCGCAATGGCAGCACCGGCGCCGGTTCGTTGCGCCGGTAGCGGGTCAGGGAAGGATTGATCGTGTCGAGAATGCTCATGCCGTCAGGCTGGGTCGTCAAGGACCGACTCATCACCTTACCGCGCCGCCCATGTCCACCGCCAAGATCCTGGAAGTGGCCCGCCTCTGGTCGGCGGCCCTCGTGCTCAGCACCCTGCTGGCCGCGGCCGCCGTCCGCTGGCCCCTGCCCCTGCCGATCGTGCCAGCGCTGGTGGCGGCCCTGGTGCTCGGGCCTCCCCTGCTGCTGGCCCTGGTTGTTCTGCTCCGCTGGCGGCTGCCGGCGGCGGACCAGGGGGGAGAATGGCCCGAGGCGACAGAATCGGTCGCCACAGAGCAGGAGCGTCACTGATGGCGGAGTTGGGGCAGCAGGCGGCGGGCGGTGCACCGCGTCCGGGAACGCCGCGTGCCGAGAAGGTGGTGCTGGCCTACTCCGGTGGAGTCGACACCAGCGTCTGCATCCCCTACCTGCTGCGGGAGTGGGGGGTGAAGGAGGTGATCACCTTTGCCGCCGACCTGGGGCAGGGCGACGAACTCGAGCCGATCCGGCTCAAGGCCCTGGCGGCCGGCGCCAGCCGCTCCCTGGTCGACGACCTGATCGATCCGTTCATCCGAGAGTTCGCCTTCCCTGCCATCCGGGCCAATGCCCTCTACGAGGGCCGCTATCCGCTCTCCACGGCCCTGGCCCGCCCCCTGATCGCCCGCCGTCTGGTGGAGGTGGCCCGGGAGGTGGGTGCCGATGCTGTGGCCCACGGCTGCACCGGCAAGGGCAACGACCAGGTGCGCTTCGATGTCGCCATCGGCGCCCTGGCCCCCGACCTCAAGGTGTTGGCGCCGGCGCGGGAATGGGGCATGAGCCGCCAGGAGACGATCGCCTATGGCGAGCGCTGTGACATTCCGGCACCGGTGAGCAAAAAATCCCCCTACTCGATCGACCTCAACTTGCTGGGCCGCAGCATCGAGGCCGGCCCTCTGGAGGATCCGATGGTGGAGCCGCCCGAAGAGGTTTTCGCCATGACCCGGTCCGTGGCGGACGCCCCGGCCGAGGGGCAGGTGGTGGAGATCGCCTTCGAGCAGGGCAATCCGGTGGCGATCGACGGCGAACGCCTTGATCCGGTGGCCCTGATCCGGCGGGCCAATGCCCTGGCCGGGGCCCATGGCTTCGGCCGCCTCGACATGATCGAGAACCGGGTGGTGGGCATCAAGAGTCGGGAGATCTACGAAACCCCCGGCCTGCTGCTGCTGATCCGCGCCCACCAGGAGCTCGAAAGCCTCACCCTGGCCGCTGACGTTCTCCGCTACAAGCGCCAGATCGAGATGAGCTGGGCTGACCTGGTGTACCAGGGCCTCTGGTTCGGCCCCCTCAAGGATGCCCTCGACGGTTTCCTCGACCGCACGCAGGCCACGGTGAACGGCCTGGTGCGGATCCGTCTGCAGAAGGGCAGCGCCACCGTGGTGGGGCGCTCCAGCTCCAGCGACAGCCTCTACGTGCCCGACATGGCCACCTACGGGGCCGAGGACCTGTTCGATCACCGGGCCGCCGAAGGCTTTATCTACGTGTGGGGGATGCCTACACGGTTATGGGCCGCCCGTCGTCGTGGCGACTGATCTTCTGGGTGGTTCCCTCGCCTGGTCGCCCATCGGCCTCCGGGTCGCCCAGCCGCAGGGCCCGCTTCAGGGCCTGGCCCCAGCCCTCCGTCTTTGCCACAGTTGGCAATAGGAGGGGCTGGGGGCGGCCTGAGCCGGGAGGAGGACCGTCGGCAGCGGCGGGGCTGAGGCTGTAAAGCCGCTCCCGCAGGGCCTGATTGTCGTCCAGCAGGTGTTTCTGGTGTTCCATCACCGTGGCCAGGCGCTGCTGAAACTTGCGCTCGAAGATCTCGGGAAGATCCTCCAGCATTTCGTGCAGGGCCTTGAGCTCATCCCGGGCGGCTGCCAACTCCATCTCGAGTTGCTGGGCATCGGGGCCGGTGGTGGTGATGGCCAGGCTGGAGGTTCCCACGGCAGTCGCCGAGGGAACCTCCCTGGGATCCGGTGGCAGCTCGGGGGCCAGGACGATCGGATCGTCGCCGTGTGGTTCCCGGGAGACGGCGGCAGGCTCTGCGAGCGAAGAGGAAACCTCCCCGAAGCTGAAGCTTGCGGCCGGTGGAGGCGCCACGGGTTTCCCGGTCGACAGGACGCTCGGCGCAGGAGGCACCTGGTTGGCGTTGGCGGGCCAGCCGGAAGGGATGTAAGCCGGCTGTGCCGGCACCGCACGCGGTGGGGTCTTTCCCTCCGGGTTGGCCTCCTCCTTGTCCGTTGCAGTCATCGCCTGGTACCCATTGGGCGGACTGTAGGCCCAGTCCTCAGCGATGAACAACCCGAATCAGACCGCCGCCGGTTCGGTGGGGGCCACCTCAACAGCAGCGCCAGGGACGCTGCGGGGAGGAGGCATGGGGCCATCCTGGATCACGGTCAGGTAGCGGATCACATCTTCCGAGAGGCGCATGGCCCGCTCAAGCACGGCCACCTGCTGGCCATCGCCGCTGTGGTTGAGCTGGACGTAGATGCCTTCGCGATGCTTGGCGATCGGATAGGCCAGCCGGCGCTTGCCACGCATCTGGGTGTCGAGCACTTCGGCACCGGCCTCGACCACGAGGTCGCGGTACTTGGCGACGTGGGTCTCAACCTCCTCTTCCGGAATGTCCGGCCGGAGGATGTACATGGTCTCGTAATAGGGCTGCGTCATGGTCGCCTGTAGAGGGGCTGAGGGGCTTGAAACCCATCAGCGACGGATCTGACAACCTATCCCAGCGCCGTCACTCCCCTGGGCTCAGCGGGCTCAGTAGAGCTGCATCCGCACCGCTTCGGAGACGGTGGGGATGTCGGCTTCCTTGCCCCGCAGGCTCTGAATCACCGAGAAGAGCACCAGCAGCAGGGTTCCGAGGAAGATCGTGTTGGAGAGGGTCCGAATGGCGAAGCCGGCGCCGAGGGGAGCCAGCACCGTGTCGAAGGCGAGGGTGAGCAGCACCAGCACGATGTCGATCAGGATCGCCTGCAGCACGTTGAAGCGGATCGGGTAGGGCACCTTGGGGTTACGCACCACCAGCAGGAACAGCACCAGGAACAGCACCAGTCCTCCGAAAGGAACGGCCTGCTCCAGCACCACCAGGGGCAGGGCCGGTACGGCAACCCACTGCAGCAGAGGGAACATGTCGAACAGGGCCTGGCCGAAGCGCAGGGCGTCGCTCAGGGGCAGCAGGTAGGCCAGGGCGCCCAGCAGCCGCTGCCAGATCGGAGGACCTTCCATGGGGGCTCTTGGGGGACACGGGAACGTTTCCGCAGGCTAGGGGCCCTCCAACCTGGCCAGAGCTGCGGCCCGCATGGCGATGACCGGCATCTCCTTGAGCCCGCTCCAGAGCCGCAGGGAGGCGGCCCCTTGCTGCACCAGCATCTCCAGGCCGTCGATGGTGCGGCAGCCCTGGTGGCGGGCCAGGCGCAACAGGGCCGTGGGTCTCGGGGTGTAGATGAGGTCGTAGACGATGGCCTCCGGCGACAGGGCCGCCACCTGGACGGGGCGCAGGGGCGAGCGTTCCGCTGCGGTGGGATCGCTGCCGGAGGCCATGCCCACCGGTGTGGTGTTCACGACCAGATCGGTGCTCGCCAACGCCGCTCCCAGGGGGTCCGCTGAGCCGGTGCTGTCGGGTCCCCAGGCCAGGGGGACCAGGCCGGGGGCCCAGCCGGCGCAGGAGCGGATGAACGGGTCCAGGCGCGTGGCGTCGCGGCCCGCCACCCGGATGCAGTCCAGGCCCAGGTCCACCAGGCCCGCCACCACCGCCCGGGCACTGCCGCCGCAGCCCAGCACCAGCGCTTCACGGGCGGCCAGGGGCCGCAGCGGCGCCAGAAACCCCTCCACATCGGTGTTGGTGCCGAGCCAGCCGCCGCCGTCGCGCCGCACCAGGGTGTTCACGGCCCCCAGCCGCTGGGCCAGCGGCGTCAGCTCATCCGCCAGTTCGGCGGCGGCCTGTTTGTGGGGCAGCGTGACATTGAGGCCGCGGCAGTCGATCGCCGCCAGGGCCCGCAGCACCACGGCCAGGTCGGCGGCCGCCACCGGCAGGGCCAGGTAGGCCCAGTCGAGGCCCAGCTCCGCGATGGCCGCGTTGTGCATCGCCGGCGAGAGGGAGTGGCGCACCGGATCCCCCAGCACCCCCACCAGGGCGGTGCCGCCACCGATCGCCGGTGCTCTCGGGGGGGTCGCCATGGGCTTGCGCGATCAGCTGCCGCCCGACCGTAGAACCGCCGGATCCCAGGCTCCGACAGGCCGCCGCTTCCGTCCTGGTACGGCACCGGTTCGGGAACCACACCTCGCCTGGGTCAACCCCAGGTGCAGAAGATGGCAGAAGCCAGAAATTCATCCACACCAGGAGGTGGTCATCCATGGGCAAGGTTGTCGGTATTGACCTCGGCACCACGAACAGTTGCGTCGCCGTGATGGAGGGCGGCAAGCCCACGGTGATCGCCAACGCTGAGGGCTTCCGCACGACGCCTTCGGTGGTCGCTTACACGAAGAATCAGGACAAACTGGTGGGGCAGATCGCCAAACGCCAGGCGGTCATGAATCCGGAGAACACCTTTTATTCCGTCAAGCGTTTCATCGGTCGCCGGGTCGATGAGGTGAATGAGGAATCGAAGGAAGTCAGCTACGGCGTCGAGAAGGCTGGCTCCAACGTCAAGATCAAGTGCCCGGTGCTCAGCAAGCAGTTCGCCCCCGAGGAGATCTCGGCCGAAGTGCTCCGCAAGCTGGCCGAGGATGCCGGCAAGTACCTGGGTGAAACCGTCACCCAGGCGGTGATCACTGTCCCGGCCTACTTCAACGACTCCCAGCGTCAGGCCACCAAGGACGCAGGCAAGATCGCCGGCCTCGAGGTGCTGCGGATCATCAACGAGCCAACGGCTGCAGCCCTGGCCTACGGACTGGATCGCAAGAGCAATGAGCGCATCCTGGTGTTCGACCTCGGCGGCGGCACCTTCGACGTCTCCGTGCTGGAAGTGGGCGACGGCGTCTTCGAGGTGCTCTCCACCAGCGGCGACACCCACCTGGGTGGTGACGACTTCGACAAGGTGATCGTCGATCACCTGGCCGATAACTTCAAGGCCAACGAAGGCATCGATCTGCGTCAGGACAAGCAGGCTCTGCAGCGCCTCACCGAGGCGGCTGAGAAGGCCAAGATCGAACTCTCCAGCGCCACCCAGGCCGAGATCAATCTGCCCTTCATCACCGCCACCCCCGAAGGTCCCAAGCACCTCGACCTCACCCTCACCCGGGCCAAGTTCGAGGAGCTCGCCTCCAAGCTGATCGACCGCTGCCGGGTGCCGGTGGAGCAGGCCCTCAAGGACGCCAAGCTCTCCACCAGTGAGCTCGACGAGATTGTGATGGTGGGTGGCTCCACCCGCATCCCCGCGGTGCTTGAGCTGGTCAAGCGGATCACCAACAAGACCCCCAACCAGACGGTCAACCCCGATGAGGTGGTGGCCGTGGGTGCCGCCATCCAAGGTGGTGTGCTGGCCGGCGAGGTCAAGGACATCCTGCTGCTCGACGTCACCCCGCTCTCCCTGGGCGTCGAGACTCTCGGTGGCGTGATGACCAAGATGATCACCCGTAACACCACCATCCCCACCAAGAAGTCGGAGGTGTATTCCACTGCCGTCGACGGCCAGACCAACGTGGAGATCCACGTGCTCCAAGGCGAGCGCGAGATGGCCTCCGACAACAAGTCGCTGGGCACCTTCCGCCTCGACGGCATTCCCCCGGCCCCCCGTGGCGTGCCCCAGATCGAGGTCACCTTCGACATCGACGCCAACGGCATCCTCAGCGTCACCGCCAAGGACAAGGGCAGCGGCAAGGAGCAGAGCATCTCCATCACCGGGGCCTCCACCCTCAGCGACAACGAAGTCGACAAGATGGTGAAGGACGCGGAGGCGAACTCCACCGCCGACAAGGAGAAGCGCGAGAAGATCGACCTGAAGAACCAGGCCGAGACCCTCATCTACCAAGCCGAGAAGCAGCTGGGCGAACTGGGCGACAAGGTGGGCGCCGAGGACAAGGCCAAGGTGGAGGGATTCTCCACCGACCTCAAGGAAGCCCTTGAGAAGGACGACAGCCCGGCCATCAAGGCCAGCCTGGAGCAGCTCCAGCAAGCCCTCTATGCCGCCGGTGCCTCCGTGTACCAGCAGGCCGGTGCGGAGGGTGCACCCGCCGGCGCCGCCCCCGGCGGCAATGGCAACGGCACCGCCGCCGCTGCCGATGACGTCATCGACGCGGAGTTCACAGAGAGCAAGTGAGTCCACGCAGCGGTACGCCACCTCTGCGGGTGCCTTAGCCACCAAACGCCCCCTAGGGGGCGTTTTTTTTGACGGATTGCCATCTCCCCTTAGCCTTCTGCAGGTTGGCGATTGACTGCTATGGGGAAAGAAGTCCCTGAGAGATTTCTGGATCGTGTAGGTCTGGCACGACGACGCGAAAGGATCCTCTTCATTCTCTTTGCCATTCCCTATCTATTGGCCGTGATCCGACGGTTGATTTATGTCGGCCGGAATTCGCCTCTGACGAACTACGGCATCACGGAGTGGTTGGTCGATTTCAGTGCTGGTTTTGTCCGCAGAGGCTTGCCGGGCACCCTCATTCGGTTCGCCTATGACGGTTTTGGTGTGCCACCAAGTCTTGTGGCGATCATGGCGTCGCTCCTTCTGCTGCTCTGTTTCTCTATCTACCTCTGGCGAAGGTCAACAGGGGTGCTCCCTCGCTGGGCTTTGTTGACAACTCCGCTGCTTGGATTTCCGATTTATGTGGACTGGGTACTGATGAAGAAAGATATCTTGATTCTGCTGATCTTTGCCCTCTGCGTCCGCCTGGTCATGGTTCTGCCGCGGCGTCCCGTACTGGCAATTGGATTTTCGATTCTGCTGTCCATAGGCATCTTGAGTCATGAACTGATCATTTTCTTTGGCTTGCCCTCTCTGGCCCTGATGCTTTTCTTTTCAGTTCGGGAGAACCCTGGAAGCAGCGTTCAAGCCGGCGCTCGTGCTGGGTCTCTGCCAATGTTCAGGCCAGGTCTTCTTCTGTCGTGTCTGATGCTTCCACTCGGCAGTGCAATGGCGGTTCTGCTCCGCAGTGGCACGATCCAGCAGGGGAAACAGATCTCCCTGGCTTGGCGCAACACCATTCCATTCACTGGTACATACTTGCCGCCGGAGGGCCCGAGTGGAGCGATCAGCTACATCGGTCAGCCCAGCAGTGTGTTCATCAAGGAGAACATGGCCTTCCTTTCCTCTGATGTTCTTGGGGTTCCCAGCTGGATTTACATTGTTTTGATGGGACTTGCAGGAGTCTTTCTTCTGGCCTGTGTTCTTGGAACGAAGGACAAGCAGCGTGCCTGGTTCTTCGTGGTTGTATCCAGCGTTCAGTTCATCTGCATGGGACCGATTTTCTACATGGCAATGGATGTGGGTCGATGGGTGAGCATCTGCTTGCTTTCTGCCATGATTGTTACCGTGGAGTCGAACTCGGAGCTTAGAAGTTCCGTGCTTTGTCGCATTCGCTTACCCCACTGGCTGGAGCGTGTTGTGGTTCCTGCCTGGGTGGCACCTCTGGGTCTTGCTTTCTGGGGGATGCCGATCATCTTCTACAAGATTGGGCAGATCTTCGACTCCTCTCCTGTTGGAGGCGGCCTCCAGGCTTACCACTACCTGAGGTTGGCGGGAATGCCCGGACCACGGCAGTGGCTTGGAGGCCTGGGGCTCTGAGCGAAACGGGACCGCTGGAGGTTTTCCATCAGGCGCCGAGGGGGCCGGCCTCGATTCGGTCGGCCACCCAGGCGGCGCTGGCCGGTGCCAGCAGCAGGCCGTTGCGGTAGTGCCCCGCCGCCAGCAGCAGCCCCGCGGCCGGCTGCTCCAGCAGGG
>NZ_JAHLYP010000044.1 GCF_025127995.1 Synechococcus sp. CS-1332
GCCCTGGTTGCCGCTGCAGTGGCAGCAGGGCGATGCCCTGGCCACCGGCCTCGCCGATGGCTGGGCCGATGGGGCGGTGATGGCCTACGGCCTGCGCAACCTGGCCGATCCCGCCGCTGGCCTGGTGGAGCTGCGGCGCCTGCTGCGGCCTGGCGGGCGGGCGGTGGTGCTCGATTTCAACCGGCCCGATCCGGCATCGGCCCCGGCGGCCTTCCAGCGCTTCTACCTGCGCCGCCTGGTGGTGCCAGCCGCCCGTGCGGTGGGCCTGCCGGAGCAGTACGCCTACCTGGAGGAGAGCCTGGCCCGTTTCCCCACCGCCCCTGCCCAGGAGACGCTGGCCCGCTCCGCCGGCTTCGCCACGGCCCGGCACAGGCCCCTGGCCGGCGGCCTGATGGGGCTGCTGGAACTGCAGGCCTGATGGGTCGGCGGCAGGGATCGGGGAACACCGATCTGGCAGCATCGAGCCACCCTTCCTGCCGTCCTGGCCAGAACCCGACCGGCGCACCATGCTTTTCCAGGACATCATCGCCAGCCTCAACCGGTTCTGGGCCGACCAGGGCTGCCTGATCCTGCAGCCCTACGACACGGAAAAGGGCGCCGGCACCATGAGCCCCCACACGGTGCTGCGGGCGATCGGCCCGGAGCCCTGGGCGGTGGCCTACCCCGAGCCCTGCCGCCGCCCCACCGACGGCCGCTACGGCGACAACCCCAATCGGGCCCAGCACTACTTCCAGTACCAGGTGCTGATCAAGCCCTCCCCGGATGCCATCCAGGAGACCTATCTGGCCTCGCTTGAAATCCTCGGCATCCATGCTGCCGACCACGACATCCGCTTCGTGGAGGACAACTGGGAGTCCCCCACCCTGGGGGCCTGGGGCGTGGGCTGGGAGGTCTGGCTCGATGGCATGGAGGTGACCCAGTTCACCTATTTCCAGCAGTGCGGCGGCCTCGACTGCCGGCCGGTGTCGATCGAGATCACCTACGGCCTGGAGCGGCTGGCGATGTATCTCCAGGACGTGGAGAGCATCTGGGACCTGCGCTGGAACGGCGAGCGCAGCTACGGCGACATCTGGCTGCCCTTCGAAAAGGGCCAGTGCACCTACAACTTCGAGGCCTCCAACCCCGATCGCCTGCTGCAGCTGTTCGCCCTGCATGAGGCCGAGGCCGCCGATCTGGTGGCGGCGGGGCTGCCGGCCCCGGCCCTCGATCACGTGCTCAAGTGCAGCCACACCTTCAACCTGCTGGAGGCCCGCGGCGTGATCTCGGTGACCGAGCGCACCGCCACGATCGGCCGCATCCGCCATCTGGCGCGGCAGGTGGCGGAAGCCTGGCTGGAGGAGCGCCGGGCCCTGGGCTTCCCGCTGCTGGACGCACCACCGGCGTGAAGCGCACCCTGCTGGTGGGGGTGCTGGTGGTCGGCGCCTTCCAGGCCGGCCGGCTCACCGAGCGGGCCATCTGGCCCTGCCGGCTGCGGCCCCTCGCCGCCCTGGTCGCCCCCCTTCTGGGTCAGGAGCTGCCTAGCCCCCAGCTCTGCGAGCTGATGCTCAAGCTGCCGAACTTCTGAGCTGCCCGTCCCGCCTGGATTCAGGGAGCCACCACGGGAGCGGTGTCCGGAGACGCCGCCACCGCTGGGCCCCTGGGCGCGCCACCGAAGAAGAACTTCACACCCACTTCGAGGCCGTTCATGTTGACGGAAAAGCCGTTGGCCTCCTGGTCCCCGTTGTTCCATTTCAGGCCCATGTAGCGCCAGGACACGTTCAGATCCGTGTTGTCCCCGATCGCATAGCCCAGGCCCACCTGGGCATTGCCGCTGAGGTCCTGTTGGCCGCCCAGACCGAAGCCAGCGATATCGCCGCGGGCGAAGGCCCGCAGGCGCGGCGAGAGGAACACGGTGGCCTGGGTGCCCACCAGGGGCTGTACCCAGGTCCGCTGAAAGTTGCGGGTGGGCTCCAGCAGGGTGCGGCCGAAGGGGCCGTCCAGGGTGGCGGCCAGATTCAGGCGGCCATCGATCAGCCGTATCCCGGCATAGGGGATCACCGAATAGGTCCCGGGCTTGCCCAGGGCCGATTCCCGCTCGCCGAACCGGTAGCGGAGGGCGAAGTCGTAGATCCCCAGGGTCTGGCCCACGTCGGCCGTCGTCGTGAACAGCTGCCGGGGGCCGACCAGGCGCCCCGCCGAGTCGCCCAGGCTGGTGTACCAGAGGTCGGCCTGCAGGCCCACCCGGTCCTTTTCGATGCTGCCGCGGGCGGAGGCGGCAAACCGCAGGATGTCGAGGATTTCACCCAGGTCCTGGTCCACCTCCGCCTCCAGGCCCCGGATCGTTGTGGTGCCAATGGTGCGCAGCGGTGCGAAGCCGTACAGCTCAACGGTGCCGCTCCAGGGGGGGGCGGACGGTCTGGCCGGGGCCGTCTCCCCGGGTGCCGGCTCCGTCTGGGGGGTCTCCGGCGCGGCCGCCACCGCCGGTCGCGGCAGGCGCAGCTCCTGGCCGATCCAGGTGGCTTCCGGAGATTGGCCCGTCGCTGGATCGGCCAGGCTTGCCGCTGGCCACAGCGGCGGCATCACCATGGCCAGGCCGGCCAGGACGGGGACCAGGCGAGGCATGCTCTCGTTCATGGGGATGGGGGTGGGAGTCAGGACGTTCAGGCCCGGAGGCTGGTACGGGGATGCTCGCCGAACAGGGCGCGGTAATCGCGGGCGAAGTGCCCCGCGTTCATGAATCCCCACTGAGCGGAGAGTTCGGCGACCCGCGCCGCCTCCGGATCGGCCGCGAGCAGGGCACGCCGGACACTGTGTAGGCGACGGATCTTGAGGTAGGCCATCGGGCCCATCCCCAGGTGCTCCCGGAAGCCCTGCAGCAGGCTGCGCCGACCGGCCGCGACCTGGCGGCAGAGTCCATCGAGGCTGATCGGCTCGTCGGGATGGTCCTCCATCCAGGCCTGGGCCGCCTTCACCAACTCGATCCGAGCCGGCGGCCGGGCCAACCGCCCGCCGTGGCCGGTGCGGTGCACCAGGGCCTCCACCAGCAGGGGCACCAGATCCCCGCCCAGCCGCCGGCGGATCGCTGCATCCGCCATCAGGGCCGGTGACCGCTCGGCCAGACGGAAGATCCCGCGCAGACAGGCCCTCACCCGCCCGAAGCGCAGCGGATCGATCGCCTGCCAGTTGACACCCTCCAGCGACTCCTCCAGGCCCGGTCCGCCCAGATCGTGGGCCCACTGCAGGAACCTCTCCCGATCCAGGCTCAGCAACGCCAGGCTGCAGCGTTCGGGGGTGGTGAGGTGGATCTCGCCGGCGGCGGCCAGGCCGAAGAACGCCGTGGCCGGCAGCTCCAGCCCGTGGGAGCGCATCACGGGCTCGCCGGACTCCTCGCCCAGGTCGAGGGCGATCAGCTGGCGGCCCTTGGGTTTGGGCCCACCCCCGTGGAGGGGCCGATCGAAGCGCAGGCGCAGGACCTGGAGCGGACCGAGGTCAAGTGGAAGGAGCTCGCCGCAGAGACGTCCGCCTGCGAGCTGGGTGAGCTGCACGGGCAGCCGGGTGCTGAGCACCTCTTCCAATCGCGCGACGTCGTGGATGGAGCGGCACACGGGAGGAGCGGATCCGCACGTTTTGAGTGTTCGGATCGTTCCGCTCTGTGCATCCTTTAGGGGCGTGTCCCCCGAAGCCGTGGCGTCCGTCACGTGACAGCTGGGGACCTGAACCCTCTTCTTACCTCACTCCCTCACCCGCAGGGTGTTCCCCACCATGCCCAACGGCCAGCCCAACATCCTCATCCTCTGGGGCGATGACATCGGCCAGAGCAACCTCAGCTGCTACAGCGACGGCCTGATGGGGTACCAGACCCCCAACATCGACCGGGTTGCCAAGGAGGGTGGCCGCTTCATCCACTACTACGCCGAGCAGAGCTGCACCGCGGGCCGGGCGGCCTTCATCTCCGGCCAGAGCGTGTTCCGCACCGGCCTCAGCAAGGTGGGGCTGCCCGGCGCCGAAATCGGCTATCGCGCCGAGGATCCGACGATCCCCGAACTGCTGCAGCCGCTGGGCTACCGCACCGGCCAGTTCGGCAAGAACCACTTCGGCGACCGTGACGAGCATCTGCCGACGATGCACGGCTTCGATGAGTTTTTTGGCAACCTTTACCACCTGAACGCCGAGGAGGAGCCGGAGCTGCCCGATTACCCGAGTGCCGAAGACTTCCCCAATTTCAAGAAAAACTTCGGCCCCCGCGGCGTGCTGCACAGCTGGGCCAATGGCGATGGCACCCAGCGGATCGAGAACACCGGGCCGCTCACCAAGAAACGCCAGGAAACCTGCGACGAAGAATTCATGGCCGAGGCCAAGCGCTTCATCCGTGACGCGGTGGCCTCCGGCGAGCCCTTCTTCGTGTGGTTCAACACC
>NZ_JAHLYP010000045.1 GCF_025127995.1 Synechococcus sp. CS-1332
CCCCCCGGACCGGGCCTGCTGGCCCGCCGCTTCGGCCTCGACCGCCGCCACGACGGCCTGCTGGCCTCACCGGCTTCCGGCCTCTGGCTGGCCCCCCGGCCGGCGGCGGTGGCGGCGCTGCTGGAGCGGCCAGCGGAGGGGGGGGAGACACAGCTGCTGCAGACGCAGCGCATTGGCCTGTCCCAGGGTCAGGAGCTGCCCTGGCGCTGGTACCTGCGCGGCAGCCGCAGCGTCAGCCGGCGGGCCCGGGGCGACCGCACCCCCCGCCACGATGGGCTGCTCGCCGTGCTGACCTCTACGGTTGGAACGTTCGACGGGAGCAGGACGTCTTGAGCGGCTGGAGTCACCGCCACGTGCTCGACCTGGCGTCCTTCTCGGTCGCAGACTTCGCCACCGTTCTGGAACTGGCCCAGCGCTTCCGGGCCCTTCCGGTGGCCGGTGCGCGCCGGTTGCCCGCCCTGCAGGGCCGGCTGATGACCAGCCTGTTCTTCGAGCCCAGCACCCGCACCCGCACGAGTTTCGAGCTGGCGGCCAAGCGGCTGTCGGCGGAGGTGCAGAGCTTCTCCCCCACGTCGAGTTCCCTCAGCAAGGGGGAAAGCCTGCTGGATACGGCCCGCACCTACGTGGCGATGGGGGCCGACATCCTGGTCGTGCGGCACCGCTGTACCGGTGTCCCCCACAGCCTGGCCCGTGACCTGGATCGTTGCGGCGAGCGGGTGTCCGTGCTCAACGCCGGCGATGGCCTGCACAGCCACCCCAGCCAGGGTCTGCTGGATCTGTTCACCCTGGCCCGGCACTTCTCCCCCGAGGACCCCAGCCCCGAGAGCCTGCGGGGCCGGCGCATCGTCATCGTCGGCGACGTGCTCCATTCCCGGGTGGCCCGCTCCAACCTCTGGGCCCTCACCGCCTGCGGCGCCGATGTGGTGCTCTGCGGTCCGCCGACGTTGCTGCCCGATGGCTTCACCGATTTCGTGCTGGCGCCGCCGCCGGGGCAGGCCGCCGATCCGGTGGCGGCCCGGGGCCGGGTGCAGGTGGAGCGTCGCCTCGAGGACGCCCTGCCTGGGGCTGATGCGGTGATGACCCTGCGCCTGCAGAAGGAGCGGATGCAGCAGCACCTGCTCACCAGCCTGGACACATACCACCGCCAGTACGGCCTCAGCCACCGGCGCCTGGCGCTCTGCGGCGATGGGGTGCCGGTGCTGCACCCCGGACCGGTGAACCGGGGCGTGGAGATCGCCGGCGAGCTGCTCGATGATCCGGACCGCAGCCTGGTGGAGGAGCAGGTCCGCAACGGCATTCCGATCCGTATGGCCCTGCTCTATCTGCTTGCCGCCACCTGAGCGCCCATCCTCTGCTCGGCTCAGAGCAGCTTGAAACCATCCAGCAGCAGGCCGTAGAGCAGCCCCATGCGAGCCATGTCGAGCAGCTGCAGCCGCAGTTTCAGCGGTTGGTTCAGCAGCCGGCCTCGGAGGCGGGCTGCCAGCTCGATGCCAACGACACAGACCAGGGCGCCGATGGGGTCAAACAGGGCCAGGGCGCCGGTGATCGAGCCGATGCCGCCCCCCACTACGAAGGCGCTCAGCAACACGAGCAGCAACAGGGAGAGCCGGCGCCAGGGATTCTGCGCCCAGGCCTCCAGCAGGTTGCCCGACTGAGTGATGCGCTGCTGGAAGCGGGTCTGCTGGAAGCGGGGAGGCAACGGTGGGAACCTGCCGCTGATGGGAAAGGGGAGCAGGGGGCTCAGCACCCACGGGTGAAAAGCCACTGGCGGTGATCCCCATCACCCGGCCCATTCCCTGCGACCTCTGGTCTACACCATCTCTGGCGTCTTGACAGCACATTCCCCCCACCGATAGGGGATACCAATAAAAAAGCCCGAGGCAAAGGCCCGGGCGGGGTGATGGGGACGACACCAGCAAACCAAGCTCTTCCGGCTCGGGCAAGGGGGGGCAGCCGCTGACCGGAGCGTCCCTGCGGGGGCTTGACGGCTGGGGTGGTCGGTCTCAGGCGTCGCGCCTCAACCGTCCCCGTCCTTCTTGCGGGAGCCCTTGCCCTCCAGCAACTCGAGCAGCGCCTCCATCTGGGCCATCACGCCCCGCACCTCGCCGGCTTCCGGCAGCAGGCCGTCCTCCATCACCCCTTGGTGCATCTCACGCAACTCCTGTCGGATGTAGCGCAGATGACTGACAACCTGTTCTCGCTTGGACTGCGACATCGAGCGGGCCCCTGATCAACCCCCTCTTTTACCCCATCGCGGTGTCACTTCCGCCCGAAACGCTCCTTGGCCTGCTCGTAGAAGGCCAGATCCACACGTTCGAGCCCGGCTTCACGGGCCATGGATTCGATCCGCCGGCGAATGATCGGCCTCACCACGAACGGGATCTCCCTGAGGCTGGTTTCCGCGTCGCTGCTCCAGTTCATCGGGGCGGAGTGAAGGGTTGGTGCTGGCTGGGGGCCTTGGCGACTGGGCTGGCGGATCCCTGCTGCCAGCCAGAATGGCGGATGGAGAATAGGGGACTCGAACCCCTGACCTCTGCGGTGCGATCGCAGCGCTCTACCAGCTGAGCTAATTCCCCCCGATCGCCATTATCACCACCCCGTCCCCCTTCTCGGCCGCCCCCTTGGTTGATCCCAGCCCGTCCATCACCCCCGAGCAGCTCGCAGCCTTCGACGACGAATCCATCGCCGATCTCGCCCGACGCCTCGAGGATGACGACTACCCCACACCGTTCGCTGGCCTCGCCGACTGGCACCTGCTGCGGGCCCTGGCCATCCATCGACCCGACCTGATCCAGCCCTACGTCCATCTGGTGGATCAGGAACCCTTCGATGAGGAGTGAGACCCAGACGGTCTCCCGGGAGGGCTCCAGCGATCCCCTCGCCGGGCGGCGGGTGCTGGTGCTGATCAGTGGCAGCATCGCGGCCGTCAAGCTGCCCCTGGTGGTCAGTGCCCTCGTGCAGCGGGGGGCCCTGGTGCGCTGCGTCCTCAGCCCCAGCGCCGAGCGGCTGGTGAGCGCGGTGGCCCTGGCCAGCCTCAGCCGCTCCCCTTGCCACATCGAGTCCGACCAGTGGAGCCACCAGGCGGCCCGGCCCCTGCACATCGAGCTGGCCGAGTGGGCCGAGCTGGTGCTGCTGGCCCCCCTCAGCGCCACCAGCCTGGCCCGCTGGGTGCACGGCATGGCCGACACCCTGCTGGCCAGCACCCTGATCGCCTGCGAGGCCCCCGTGCTGGCCGCCCCCGCCATGAACAGCGCCATGTGGGCCGCCCCGGCGGTGCGCCGCAACTGGCGGGAGCTGCAGGGCTGGGAGCGGGTGCTGCCCCTGGAGCCGGGCAGCGGCCTGCTGGCCTGCGACCGGGTGGGCGATGGGCGCATGGCCGCCCCGGAGCTGCTCCTGCTCGCCCTGGAATCCCTGCTGCTGGCCGGCGGCCGCCGCGACTGGCAGGGGCGCCGCCTGCTGGTGAGCGCCGGCCCCACCCGGGAGCCCCTCGATGTAGCCCGCTACCTCACCAACCCCAGCACCGGCCGGATGGGGGTGCTGCTGGCCCAGGCCGCCCGCCTGCGCGGCGCCACCGTCGACCTGGTGCATGGCCCCCTGACGGTGACGCCGGAGTGGCTGGAGGGGCTGCACTGCCATCCCGTGGCCACCGCCGCGGCCATGCAGGAGGCCCTGGAGCGGCTGCAGGGCGGTGCCGATGCCATCGCCATGGCCGCCGCCGTCGCCGATCACCGGCGTCGGACCCCGCAGACCACCAAGCTCCCAAAGCAGGCCATGGCGGACGCGCTTCGCAGCGAATGGGAGGCGGTGCCCGATCTGCTGGCGGCCCTGGTGCAACGCCGTCCGCCGGCCCAGGCGATCCTCGGGTTCGCGGCCCAGAGCGGCGAGGTGCTGGAGGAGGCCCGGGCCAAGTTCGCCCGCAAGGGCTGCGACCTCCTGTTCGCCAATCCGATCGATCGCGCCGATGCGGGGTTCGCGGCCACAAGCAACGAGGGCTGGCTGCTCGGCCCGGGGGAGCGGCAACGCCGCTTCGGCCCCACCGGGAAACTGGCCCTGGCCCACGCGCTGCTGACGGCGCTGGCCGAGGTGATGGCGCTCAGGGCTCCAGTTCGGGCGACAGCAGATCCATGAACGTGCGCAGCTGCAGCCGGGGGATGTAGGGCCAGCCGCCGCTGCTTTCCATCTCGGAGAGCAGCGTGAACAGGCCGTTGCGATCGCTGGGCAGGCTGCTGCGGAAGGGGCCGTCCTGGATGCTGCGGTGCAGGTGCTCGATGCGACGCAGCAGATCGAGCAGGGCTTCGGGCTCCTGGGCACGCGCTTCGGCGATGCGGAGCAGGGCGTCGAGGGGCTCCTGGAGGTCGGGGGTGGCCGCTGGTGGGGAAGGGGGAGCTGGGGGAGCCACCGTCGAGAGTCCTGCTGACGGCGGTGACAAGGGCGTGGAGTCGTCGATCGGGTGGGTGCGGCTCAGGGACATCGTCCTCTCATACAGGTTGTTGAGAGCCCACGCAAGCCGCCTGGAATGGGTGTTTTGCACCGGTAGGATCCCGGCCAGCCCAGTTCCCGTTCCGTCTCTGCGGCTTCTCCCCATGCGTTTCCGTCCCCTGCTGGCCCTCGTGCTGGCTCTGTGCCTGACCCTGGTGTCCGCATGCAGCGGCGGGGCCAAGGCCGTTGATCGGGCCAATCTCACCTACGAAGACATCCACAACACCGGGCTGGCCAATGACTGCCCGACCCTGCCCGATTCCGCCCGTGGCACGATCTCCCTGGATCCCTCGGCCCGCTACCAGCTGAAGGAGATCTGCATGCACCCCTCCGAGGTCTTCGTGAAGGGGGAGCCGGCCAACAAGCGCCAGGAAGCCCAGTTCGTCGCCGGCAAGATCCTCACCCGCTTCACCTCCAGCCTGGACCAAGTCTATGGCGACCTCGCCGTGACAGCGGACGGCCTCAGCTTCAAGGAGCTCGGTGGCATCGACTTCCAGCCGATCACCGTGCTGCTGCCCGGTGGAGAGGAAGTGCCCTTCACCTTCTCCAGCAAGGAGCTGTTGGCCTCCGCCGCTGGCACGGCGTTCTCCACGAGCACCGATCTGAAGGGCAAGTACCGCGCCCCCAGCTACCGCACCAGCAACTTCCTCGATCCCAAGGGTCGTGGCCTCACCACCGGCTACAGCAGCGCCATGGGCCTGGTGCCCGCCGGTGATGAGTTCAGCGGCGAAACCGTCAAGCGCTACGTGGATGGCACCGGCACCATGGACCTCTCGATCACCAAGGTGGATCCCAGCACCGGGGAGTTCGCCGGGGTGTTCACCGCCATCCAGCCCTCGGACACCGACATGGGCACCAAGGCCGTCGTCGACGTCAAAATCACCGGCGAGCTCTTCGGTCGTCTCGAGCAGATCTGATCGCGCAGGCCTGGGGCTCTCCCTGCCATCAGCCGTTCAGCGAAGGGGCCTGAGGGCCCCTTTTTCATGGCCGAGCGCCGGTCTGGGAGGATGGCTCCAATCCCCTGTGACGCCAGGCCCGTCGCCATGACGCTCGCCAATACCGCCCCTCACTCCGACCTGATCGCCCCCCATGGCGGCAGCCTTGTCGATCTGATGGTGCCGCCCGACCACCAGGAGGGCGTGCGCGCCTCGGTGGACAGGGTGGTGGAGTGCAGCCACCGCAACGCCTGCGACGTGGAGCTGCTGATCGTGGGCGGCTTTTCGCCCCTGCGCGGCTTCATGCACCAGGAGGACTACGACGCGGTGGTGGCGGGCCACCGCACCACCAGCGGTCTGCTGTTTGGTCTTCCGATCGTCTTCGATACCGACGACGGGACCATTGCCGTGGGGGAGCGGCTGCTGCTCACCTACCAGGGCCAGGACCTCGCGGTGCTCACCGTGGAGAGCCGCTGGGAGCCGGACAAGGTGGTCGAGGCCAAGGGCTGCTACGGCACCACCTCCCTGGAGCACCCGGCGGTGCGCATGATTGCCACCGAACGGGGCCGCATTTACCTGGGCGGACGCCTCCAGGGTCTGGCCCTGCCGCAGCGGGTGTTCCCGTGCAGCACCCCTGAGGAGGTGCGCGCCACCCTGCCAGCCGGCGAGGACGTGGTGGCCTTCCAATGCCGCAACCCCATCCACCGGGCCCACTACGAACTGTTCACCCGGGCCCTCCAGGCCCCCAACGTGAGCCCCCAGGGGGTGGTGCTCGTGCACCCCACCTGCGGCCCCACCCAGGAGGACGACATTGCCGGTGAGGTGCGCTTCGCCACCTACGAGCGCCTGGCCGCCGAAGTGGCCAACCCCCGCATCCGCTGGGCCTATCTCCCCTACGCGATGCACATGGCCGGACCGCGGGAGGCCCTGCAGCACATGATCATCCGCAAGAATTACGGCTGCACCCACTTCATCATTGGCCGGGATATGGCGGGGTGCAAATCGTCACTGAGTGGGGAAGATTTCTACGGCCCCTACGAGGCCCAGGACTTCGCCCGCGACCAGGCCACCGAACTGGGCATGGAGACGGTGCCGTCGCTCAACCTCGTCTATACCGAGGAGGAGGGCTACGTCACGGCCGAACATGCCCAGGCCCGGGGGCTGCACATCCGCAAGCTGAGCGGCACCCAGTTCCGCCAGATGCTGCGCGGGGGCGAAGAGATCCCAGAATGGTTCGCCTTCCGTAGCGTGGTGGAGGTGCTCAGGGCCGCAGCCTGAGCCCCGTCCGCCACCGGACACCGTTTAACATTCCGTTACTTTCATCCTCATAGTGGAGACAGGGCCGTGAAGAAACGCTGGCGCAACGCGGGGCTCTACGTGCTCCTGGTGATCGTGATGATCGCGGTGGGTACGGCCTTCCTGGAACGCCCTGACCCGGCCCGGGCCCCCCGCACCCTGCGCTACAGCGATTTCGTTGAGGCCGTCCAGGCCAACGAAATCTCCAGGGTGTTGATCTCCCCCGACCGTGGCACCGCCCAGGTGGTCGAGAACGACGGCCAGCGCGCCGTGGTGAACCTCGCCCCCGACAAGGACCTGCTCAAGCTGCTCACCGATCACAACGTCGACATCGCCGTGCAGCCCAACCGGGAGCCTGCCGCCTGGCAGCAGGCGATCGGCAGCCTGATCTTCCCGCTGCTGTTGCTCGGCGGCTTGTTCTTCCTGTTGCGGCGCGCCCAGGGCGGCGGCGGCAACCCGGCGATGAACTTCGGCAAGAGCAAGGCGCGGGTGCAGATGGAACCCCAGACCCAGGTCACCTTCGGCGATGTGGCCGGAATTGAGGGGGCCAAGCTCGAGCTCACCGAGGTGGTGGACTTCCTCAAGAACCCCGATCGCTTCACCGCCGTCGGCGCCAAGATCCCCAAGGGCGTGCTGCTGGTGGGCCCTCCGGGCACCGGCAAAACGCTCCTGGCCAAGGCCGTGGCCGGCGAGGCGGGCGTGCCCTTCTTCTCGATCTCCGGCTCGGAATTTGTTGAAATGTTCGTGGGTGTGGGCGCCAGCCGCGTTCGCGACCTGTTCGAGCAAGCCAAGAAAAACGCCCCTTGCATCGTCTTCATCGATGAGATCGACGCCGTGGGCCGTCAGCGTGGCGCCGGCCTCGGCGGCGGCAACGACGAGCGCGAGCAGACCCTCAACCAGCTGCTCACCGAGATGGACGGTTTCGAGGGCAACGCCGGGGTCATCATCGTGGCGGCCACGAACCGCCCCGATGTGCTGGATTCGGCCCTGTTGCGGCCGGGCCGTTTCGACCGCCAGGTGGTGGTCGATCGCCCCGACTACGCCGGCCGCCTCCAGATCCTCGGCGTCCATGCCCGCGGCAAGACCCTCGCCAAGGATGTGGACCTCGACAAGGTGGCCCGCCGCACTCCAGGCTTCACCGGAGCCGACCTGGCCAACCTGCTCAACGAAGCGGCCATCCTCGCCGCCCGGCGCCAGCTGACCGAGGTGTCGATGGATGAGGTCAATGACGCCATCGAGCGTGTCATGGCCGGCCCCGAGAAGAAGGATCGGGTGATGAGCGAGCGCCGCAAGCGCCTGGTGGCCTACCACGAGTCCGGCCACGCCCTGGTGGGGGCCCTGATGCCCGATTACGACCCCGTCCAGAAGATCAGCATCATTCCCCGTGGCCAGGCCGGCGGCCTCACCTTCTTCACCCCCAGCGAGGAGCGCATGGAGTCGGGTCTGTATTCCCGCTCCTATCTGCAGAACCAGATGGCCGTGGCCCTCGGTGGCCGCGTCGCCGAGGAGATCGTCTACGGCGAAGACGAAGTCACCACCGGGGCCTCCAACGACCTGCAGCAGGTGGCCCGCGTCGCCCGCCAGATGGTCACCCGCTTTGGCATGAGCGACCGCCTCGGACCGGTGGCCCTCGGCCGTGCCCAGGGGGGCATGTTCCTCGGCCGCGACATCGCCGCCGAGCGTGACTTCTCCGAGGACACCGCCGCCGCCATCGATGAGGAGGTCTCCCAGCTCGTGGCCGATGCCTACCGCCGCGCCACCGACGTGCTGCTCGCCAACCGGGCCGTGCTCGATGAGCTGGCCGAGATCCTGGTGGAGAAGGAGACGGTGGATGCCGAGGAGCTCCAGGAGCTGCTCATCTCCCGCGATGTGACGGTGGCGGCCTACGTCTAGGCCTCCTTGCGACTCCCTGATCGCGTCGCTGCACCACCAGCCCCTGCTGGTGGTGCTTCGCCATCGGCAGCCCTCCCTGCTGGTTCCCCAGCTGGATACGTTGCATGATCTGGGGGTCCGGCATGTCGAGATTGCCTGGGCCCCCGGCGCCGACTGGATCGCCCAGTGCCGGCAGCTGATCGCCAGCTTCCCGGAACTGCGTCTGGGGGCGGCCTCGATCTGCAGCCAGGCGGCCCTGGAGGCGGTGCTGGAGGCCGGTTTTTCCTATGGCGTCTCCCCCATCCTCGACAGCGGTCTGCTGGCGAGGTCGGCGGCGGCTGGCTTCGCCCTGGTGCCCGGCGTGATGACAGCCACGGAGGTGAACCGGGCCCGGACCCTGGGCTGCCCCATCGTCAAGCTGTTCCCTGCCACCACGGTGGGAATCGGCTACTGGCGGCGCCTGCGGGATCCCCTGGGCGCGCCGCTGCCCTTCTGCATCGCCGCCGGGGGGCTGACGCCCAGTGATGTCTGCCCTTGGCTGGAGGCGGGGGTGGATGCCGTCGCCCTGGGGGCGTCGCTGGTGGGTGGCGTCCAGGGGGCCGCGGAGCCGCTGCGCCAGCTCCTGGCCGCGCTGCCAACGCGGCCCTGATCAGCCCGTCACCAGAGGCTGCACTGGCCCTGCTGGCGCAGCAGGTGATCCGCCAGCACCAGGGCCACCATCGCTTCCACCATCGGCACGGCCCGCGGCAGCACGCAGGGATCGTGCCGCCCCTTGGCCGCCAGGGTGGTGGCGGCGCCTGAGGCGTCGATGGTCTGCTGCTCCTTGCGGATCGTGGCGGTGGGTTTGAAGGCCACCCGCAGCCGGATCTCCTCGCCGTTGCTGATGCCCCCCTGGATGCCACCCGAGTTGTTGGTGGCGGTGCGCAGGCGGCCGTCCTCGCTGGGAAGGAAAGCATCGTTGTGCTCGCTGCCGCGCAGCAGGGTGCCGCCGAAGCCGGAGCCGATCTCAAAGCCCTTGGTGGCCGGCAGGGACATCAGCGCCTTGGCCAGATCCGCCTCCAGCTTGTCGAACACCGGCATGCCCAGAGCCACCGGCGGCCGCCGCACCAGGCACTCGATCACCCCGCCGCAGGAATCTCCCTCCCGCCCGATGGCCTCAATGCGCTCGATCATCCGTGCGGCGACGGCAGGATCCGGGCAGCGCACGATGGTGCGCTCCACCGCCTCCAGGGTCACCGTGGCCGGATCCACCACAGCCTCGATGTCGTGGATCCGGCGCACCCAGGCGATCACCTCGGTGCCGGCGGCACGGGCCAGCACCTGCTTGGCGATGGCGCCGGCGGCCACCCTGCCGATGGTTTCCCGGGCCGAGGCACGCCCGCCGCCGCTGCGGGCCTGGATGCCGTACTTGGCCTGATACGTGGCGTCGGCGTGGGAGGGGCGGAAGGCCACCTCCATCTCCCTGTAGTCCTGGGGGCGCTGGTCCTTGTTGCGCACCACCATGGCGATCGGCGTGCCCAGGGTGACGCCATCGAGGAGGCCGCTGAGAACCTCGATCCGATCGTCTTCCTTGCGTGGGGTGGTGATCCGGCTCTGGCCAGGCTTGCGGCGGTCGAGCTCCGCCTGGATGGCCTCCAGATCGAGCGACAACCGCGGCGGGCAGCCATCGACGATCACGCCCACGCCACCGCCGTGGGATTCACCGAAGGTACTGATGCGGAAGAGGTGGCCGAAGCTGCTGCCCATGGCGTCCTTTGACTGGCGCGAGACTACGAAGCGGTGGCGGTGAAGTGATCAGGACCATCGGGCCCTGACCTCCAGGATGGTGGGGCCCATCCAGAAACTGCCGGGATCGGCGCGGCTCGCTTCTATTTCGACCCTGGCCGCCTCGGCCTCTTCCATGCTCCAGAGCCCCAGGGCCTGGAGCTTGGAGCCGTACAGCGTCACGAACATCTCCAGCCAGCGGGCCGGCCAAGTACCCGCCCGGCCCACCACCGGCAGCGGCAGCAGATCCTCGATCGTGAATCCCCTGGCGGCGAGCAGGGAGGGTAGCCGGCGGCTGATGTCGGGTTCACTGCCGGCCTGCCGGAAGCTGCGTTGCACGGCCCGGCTGAAGCGGGCGATGGCGAGGCCGTGGGGATGGAGCCCAAAGGAGTCCCAGTGGACGTATTCGTGGAACAGAAGCCGGCCGCCCCTGGTCAGGCAGAGCGGCAATGGATCGAGCAGGGGTTCGACCGCGGGCAGGAACATCGCCACCCAGCGGCACCAGACCAGATCGAAGGGTCCTGCGGGCAGGGGATCGCTGAGCAGGTCATGGCAACGCATGTCCAGCTGGCCCAGGCCAGCGTCCTGCGCCAGCTGCTGGCCATGCCTCACGTAGGCCGGATTCTGCTCCAGGCCCAGCACCCGGCCGGCGGGGCCAACGATCCTGGCGAGATCCTGGGCCACGAATCCCGGACCCGCGCCCAGGTCGATCACCCGTTCCCCCGGGCTGAGCCCTGCCCGCCCGAGGGACGCCCGCAGGGTGGGGCGCCAAAGGTCGTGCTGCAGCCGCAGCCGGTCCAGTTCCACGGCATCGTTTCCCAGCACGTAGGTGTCGTTGCTGGCGGCTGGGGCCTGGGGATCCGGCGCGGTCAGGCGGGCTGGCGTTCGCTGCCGTCGAGCATGCCAGACGCCATCGGGGCCTGAGCCTGGAGCCATCAAAAAACCCCCTGCACAGGCAGGGGGTTCAGGAGAGATCAAGGAAAAACCTGGATCAGGACATCAGGGGGATTCCAGGGAAACGGGGTGAACCGAATCAGCCGATGGCCGGGGCGGTCAGGGCCACAGGGGTGGCGCTGGCAGCCGCCAGGTCGAGCGGGAAGTTGTGCGCATTGCGCTCGTGCATCACTTCCATGCCCAGACCGGCACGGTTGAGCACGTCGGCCCAGGTGTTGATCACCCGGCCCTGGCCATCCAGGATCGACTGGTTGAAGTTGAAGCCGTTCAGGTTGAAGGCCATCGTGCTCACGCCC
>NZ_JAHLYP010000046.1 GCF_025127995.1 Synechococcus sp. CS-1332
CCCTGGCCCTGGTGGCCACCCTGCTGGGCACCAGCGCCGGCATCGCCCTGCAGCAGACCGCCCTGGCGGGTCTGCCGGGGGGGCTCGCCGTGGCCCTGCTGTCGACGGCGCCGGTGATGGCCCTGCCCCTGGCGGCCCTGGAGGGGGACCGGCCCGGTTGGCGGGGGTTGGTGGCCGCCGCCGCCGCCCTGGCCGGGGTCAGCCTGGTGGCGGGCCTGGTGGGGGTGCCGGGGACCTGACGCGGCGGTCCGCCTCCTGGGTGGCCCAGTGGACCAGGTCAGCGAGATCGAGGGCCAGGGGCTCCCGGTGGGTGGCGGCGGCGATGGCCGCCAACTGCTCACCCACCCGGCCCATCTGGTTCAGGAAGGCGCGTGCGAAGTCGGGGTCGTCCTGGATCACCGGCTGCTGGAGGGCCCAGGCCTCAATCGCCCCGGCCGCCGGCAGCCCGCCGCTGGTGTGGCCGGCGATGGCCTGCAGGGTTCGCAGGCCATGGGCCAGGAGCCGCAGGTGGTGGCGCTCCAGGGTGGGGAGCAGGGTGGCCTCCAGCTCCTGCAGCTCGTCAGGAGTGAGCACGGCTCAGGGGCCCGGGGCGGGGCTGACGGCCAGGGGGGAGATGCGGAAGCCGCAGCTGTGGCCCCCCTCCAGGCGCCAGTGCACCCGCTCGACGGCGCAGTCGGGGAAGGTGTGGCGGATCAGGCGCAGCTCCTGGTCGCAGACCACCGGGTACTGCTCGGCGATGCGCACCACTGAACAGTGGAACTCGCTGATCACCCAGGCGGCGGTGTCGCTGGCGGCGGTGGGGTCGTCCTCGCGGCGGCATTCGGCCACGTAGCCCTCCTTGCGCCGCAGTTCCACCAGCTGTTCAAGCCGCTGGCCGAGGGGTCCGCTGCCGATCTGACGGCGGTAGTCGGCCGCCTTCTCCTCGGCCTGCTGGCGCAGCACCAGCTCCAGGGTGTCGGCTGGCAGGCTTTTGGTGAGGGTGTGGAGCAGGCCGAGGGCGAAGTTCTCGCTGCCATCGGGGAAACGGCCCTGGCCCTGGTCGGTGAGTCGCCAGCGGTTGCTGGGCCGGCCGGGGCCTTCATGGGAAGGGCTGGCTTCCACCAGACCGTCGTCCTCCAGGCTGCGCAGGTGACGGCGCATCGCCTGCACCGACACCCCCAGGGACCCCGCCAGCTGGGCTGCCGTTGCTTCGCCTTCCCGCAGCAGCACCGACAGGGCCGCTTCCCGGGTGGGATGGGCCCCATCGACAGGGCCGGCCGCGGGGGCGGGTGACTGGGCGGGGGCTCTCATGACGGGCGTCTGACCAAAACACCATGCCACGCCTGTCTGGGGAATGGGGGCTTGGCCGTGGTGTCCGCCGGGGCGTCACAATGGCCTTTCCACGCCGTCAACGGACCGCCGCGCCTTTGCCTTAGGCTCCCGCAGTAACGAAACCAAAGTGTTTCGTTATTCGATCCACCGGTGCGCGCAACCGACGCTCTGCCCATGACCGACGCCTCCACCACCACGACCCCTGCAGCCGGCGCCGACAGCCTGGAGGTGATCCGCCGTTTCGCGGAAACCTACGCCCAGCGCACCGGCACCTACTTCTGCAGCGATCCTGGGGTCACCGCCGTGGTGCTGGAGGGTCTGGCCCGGCACAAGGACGAATTGGGCGGTGCCCTCTGCCCCTGCCGCCACTACGAAGACAAAGAGGCCGAGGTGGCCCAGGCCTTCTGGAACTGCCCCTGCGTGCCGATGCGCGAACGCAAGGAATGCCACTGCATGCTCTTCCTCACCGAAGACAACCCCTTCCGAGGCGAGGAGCAGACCATCAGCCTCGAAGACATCCAGACCCTCACTGCCGGCTGAACCGGCCCCCCTTTCCCATGGCGAGCAGCGCAACCGTCGGCGATCTGGTGAGCCAGCCGTACAAATACGGCTTCGTCACCGACATCGAAACCGAGAAGATCGCCAAGGGGCTCAGTGAAGACGTGGTGCGGCTGATCTCCGCCAAGAAGAACGAGCCTCCCTTCCTGCTCGACTTCCGCCTGCGCTCGTTCCGCCAGTGGCTGCAGATGGAGGAGCCCGACTGGGCGACCCTGGGCCATCCGCCGATCGACTACCAGGAAATCATCTATTACGCGGCACCCAAGCAACAGGAGAAGAAGGCCAGCCTCGATGAGGTGGACCCGAAACTGCTGGAAACCTTCGAGAAGCTCGGCATCCCGCTGAGTGAGCAGAAGCGCCTCTCCAACGTGGCCGTGGATGCGGTGTTCGACAGCGTCTCGATCGCCACCACCTACCGGGAGAAGCTGGCCGAGCACGGCGTGATCTTCTGCTCGATCAGCGAGGCGGTGAAAGACCACGCTGATCTGATCGAGAAATACCTCGGCACGGTGGTGCCCGGCAACGACAACTACTTCGCCGCCCTCAATTCCGCCGTCTTCAGTGACGGCTCCTTCGTGTTCATCCCGAAGGGGGTGGCCTGCCCGATGGAGCTTTCCACCTACTTCCGCATCAACTCCGGCGACACCGGCCAGTTCGAGCGCACCCTGATCGTGGCCGAGGAAGGGGCTTCGGTGAGCTATCTGGAGGGCTGCACGGCGCCGATGTTCGACACCAACCAGCTGCATGCGGCGGTGGTGGAACTGGTGGCCCTCGATGATGCCTCGATCAAGTACTCCACCGTCCAGAACTGGTACGCCGGCGATGAGAACGGCAAGGGGGGCATCTACAACTTCGTCACCAAGCGGGGCCAGTGCCGCGGCGATCGCAGCTACATCAGCTGGACCCAGGTGGAAACCGGTTCGGCGATCACCTGGAAGTACCCCAGCTGCGTGCTGCAGGGGGCCGATTCGGTGGGCGAGTTCTACTCGGTGGCCCTCACCAACAACCGCCAGCAGGCCGACACCGGCACCAAGATGATCCACGTGGGGCCCCGCACCCGCTCCACGATCGTGAGCAAGGGGATCAGCGCCGGCCACTCTTCCAACAGCTACCGGGGGCTGGTGCAGCTGGGGCCCAAGGCCGTCGGCGCCCGCAACTACAGCCAGTGCGATTCGATGCTGATCGGCGACCAGGCCGCCGCCAACACCTACCCCTACATCCGCTCCCAGCAGCCGGACGCCAGCATCGAGCACGAGGCCAGCACCTGCCGCATTTCCGCCGACCAGCTCTTCTATCTGCAGAGCCGGGGAATCGCCTTCGAGGAGGCGGTGTCGATGATGGTGAGCGGCTTCTGCCGTGATGTGTTCAACCAGCTGCCGATGGAGTTCGCCGCTGAAGCCGACAAGCTCCTGGCCCTCAAGCTGGAGGGTTCGGTCGGCTGATCCCGGCCCACGGCCACCCCGGCCGGCCCACCGCTTCTTTCCCCGCCCCTTCCCTGCCCTTTTCTCCCCCGCCGTGATCCGCCCCGACGCTCCCGTACTGCTCGAGATCCGTGATCTCACGGCCCGCGTGGAGGACCAGCCCATCCTCAAGGGGGTGTCCCTGACGATCCGCGCCGGCGAGATCCATGCGGTGATGGGCCGTAACGGCAGCGGCAAGAGCACCCTCTCCAAGGTGCTGGCGGGCCACCCGGCCTACACCGTCACCGGCGGCTCTGTGCACTATCGGGGCGAGGACCTGCTGGGCCTGGAACCGGAGCTGCGGGCCCGCGCCGGCCTGTTCCTCGGCTTCCAGTACCCGGTGGAGATCCCCGGGGTGAGCAATCTCGAATTCCTGCGGGTGGCCACCAACGCTCGCCGTGCCGGCAAGGGGGAGGAGGAGCTCGACACCTTCGCCTTCGAGGATCTGGTGCGCGAGCGGCTGCTGGTGGTGCAGATGGATCCGGCCTTCCTGGAGCGCAGCGTCAACGAGGGCTTCTCCGGCGGCGAGAAGAAGCGCAACGAGATCCTGCAGATGGCCCTGCTCGAACCCCTGGTGGCGGTGCTCGATGAAACCGACTCCGGCCTCGACATCGATGCCCTGCGCATCGTGGCCGGCGGCGTGAACCACCTGGCCGGCCCCGACAACGCCACCCTGCTGATCACCCACTACCAGCGGCTGCTGGATGTGATCACCCCCGATTACGTGCACGTGATGGCGGCGGGCCGGATCCTGCGCACCGGCGGCAAGGAGCTGGCCCTGGAGCTGGAGGAGCGCGGTTACGACTGGGTCGACGCCGAACTGGCGGCGCTGGAGCGCACCCCCGCGGAGGTGGGCTGAGATGGTGGCCGCTTCGCTTTCCACCCCCACGGCCGCGGCCGGCGCCGCCCCCGGTGGCTGGATCGCCGCCCTGCTGGCGGAGGCCTCCGGTGGTGCCGATGCCCTGGCGGCCAGCCGCGAGCGGGCGGCCCAGGCCCTTGCGCAGACCCCGCTGCCGTCGCGTCGCGACGAGGCCTGGCGCTTCACCGATCTGGCGCCGCTGACTGCCCTGACGCCCACCCTGCTCAGCCCCGCCGCGGCCGCTCAGCCGCCTGTGGCAGACGGCAGCCTGCGGCTTGTGCTCGATGGCCAAAGCGATCCCCTGGCCGGGATCACCCTGCCCGCGGGCCTGGAGCCCATCAGCGGCGACGAACTGGACGCGACCCTGGGCCAGGTGCTGGCCGCCACCGGCAGCGCCGCGCTTTGGCCGGTGCTGCTCAACGGCGCCACGGCCCGTGCCGTGCTGGCCCTGCGGGTGCGCGGCACGGTTGCCACCACCCTGGAGCTGGTGAGTGACGCCGGCGACGGTGAGGGGATCCTGCCCCTGCGGCTGCTGCTGGTGCTGGAGCCCGGAGCTTCTGTAGAGGTGCTGCAGGTGCACCGCAGCAGCGGGGCCAACCTCACCAGCCTGGTGTTGGAGGCCCGCCTGGGTGAGGGCGCCGAGCTGCGCCACGGCCTGCTGGCCCCCGGCGCCGAGACAGGGTGCCTGCTGGCCACCGTGGCGGTGGAACAGGCCACGGGCAGCCGTTACAGCGGCGTGAGCGCCCATGGGGGCTGGGCCCTGGGGCGGCTGGAGCCTCGGCTGGTGCAGCGGGAGGGGGCCGCCCACAGCGCCCTGAAAGCCCTGCAGCTGGCGGATGGTCGCCAGATCAGCGACACCCACAGCCAGATGGTGTTCGCTGGCCCGGACGGGCGGCTGGAGCAATTGCACAAGGCGGTGGCCGACGGCCAGGGCCGCAGCGTGTTCAACGGCGCCGTGCAGGTGCCCCGGCTGGCCCAGCGCACCGATGCGGCCCAGCTGAGCCGCAACCTGCTGCTCTCGGATCGGGCCCGCATCGACACCAAGCCCGAGCTGGAGATCGTCGCCGACGACGTGCGCTGCGCCCATGGCGCCACCGTGAGTCGGCTGCAGCAGGACGAACTCTTCTACCTGCAGAGCCGCGGCATCGCCGCCGACCAGGCGGCCCGGCTGCTGCTGCGGGGCTTCTGCGAGGAGGTGCTGCAGGCGCTGCCCGCCGCCGCCGTGGCCTGGCAGCCCCTGGTCAGCCTGCTGGGGAAGGAGGGCCGATGACGCCGACCTCCACCAACTCCCCGATGATCGCGGCCCCACCGATGGGCGGCGCACCGGTGGTGGCCGACCTGGCGGTGCAGACGCGCCCCGATTTCCCCCTGCTGAGCCAGACGGCCTGCCTGGGGCAGCCGCTGATCTACCTGGATTACGCCGCCACCAGCCAGAAGCCCCGTCAGGTGCTGGAGGCGCTGCAGCAGTACTACAGCCTCGATAACGCCAACGTCCACCGCGGCGCTCACCAGCTGAGCGCCCGCGCCACCGACCATTTCGAGGCGGCCCGGGGCAAGGCGGCTGCCTTCATCGGTGCCGCCAGCGCCCGGGAGATCGTGTTCACCCGCAACGCCACCGAGGCGATCAACCTGGTGGCCCGCAGCTGGGGTGACGCCAACCTGCGGGAGGGTGATGAGGTGCTGCTGTCGGTGATGGAGCACCACAGCAACCTGGTGCCCTGGCAGCTGCTGGCGGCCCGCACCGGCTGCGTGCTGCGCCATGCGGGCGTCACCGCGAGCGGCGAGCTGGATCTGGAGGATCTGAAGGCCAAGCTCAGCGATCGCACCAAGCTGGTGAGCCTGGTGCATGTGAGCAACACCCTGGGCTGCCTCAATCCGATCGAGGCGGTGGCCGCGCTGGCCCATGGGGCTGGCGCCCTGCTGCTGGTGGACGCCTGCCAGAGCCTGCCCCACAAGCCGGTGGACGTGGCCGCCCTGGGGGCCGATTTCCTGGTGGGCTCGTCCCACAAACTGTGCGGCCCGACGGGCATGGGCTTCCTCTGGGCCCACGAAGCGCTGCTGGAGGCGATGCCGCCGTTCCTGGGGGGCGGCGAGATGATCCACGACGTGTACCTGGATCACAGCACCTGGGCCGATCTGCCCCACAAGTTCGAAGCCGGCACACCGGCCATCGGTGAGGCGATCGGCATGGGCGCGGCCCTCGATTACCTGCAGAACCTGGGCATGGAGCGCATCCACGCCTGGGAGCAGCAGCTCACCCGGCGCCTGTTCGAGCGGCTGCAGGCCATCGACGGGGTGCGCATCCTCGGACCCACCCCAGACCAGCAACCCGATCGGGCCGCGTTAGCGGCGTTCAGCGTGGACGGCCTGCACGCCAACGACATCGCCGCCCTGCTGGATTCGGCCGGGATCTGCATCCGCAGCGGCCACCACTGCACCCAACCCCTGCACCGCCACTACGGCCTGTCCAGTTCCGCCCGCGCCAGCCTGGGCTTCACCACCACCCCCGAAGAGATCGACCGCTTCGCCGAAGAGCTGGAGGGCACGATCGGGTTTTTGCGGGAGCACAGCTGAGGGAAGGGCGTGAGCCTGGCCCTGGCGGCCCTTCAGGTGGTGGCGGCGATCGTGATCAACCTGGTGGGAACGCACGGCTAAACGCCGTCCAGCGCGCTCGGCCGTGTGGCTTTCTCTCCTCCAGCCCTCATGCCTTTGAGGAGACGTCTTGCCGTCTTGGCTGAGTTGATCAAGGAGTTGCTGGCTCACGGGTGTTGACCAAGGCCAGTCTGAGAAGTTAAAATCCCCTGAATTTTATTTTTTGGCGGCACTGGTTAAATGATTCGTGGGGGAAGCTGGCCTGGCGTTGGGCGCATTGCGATTGGATGTTTGTTGCTCTCCCTGTTGGGAGAAGGTCCAAATGCTGCCGCTCAGGATCGTGGGAATTTGATTCAGAATGGGGGTTTTGAAACCCAGGTACCTTCCCTCCCTATCCCGCCGGATCCTCCGGGTCCGCCTACGGGGTCCTACTTCAGGCAGATTGATGCTTCACAAGTTCCCCCTTGGAGCACATCAGCTTCGGATAACAAGATAGAGCTCTGGTCTTCAGGCTTTAGTGCTTCATCTGGCGGACCTGTCTTTTCCATCGCGCCAGCTCAGGCCACTGCGGCAGGCGATGTGTTTTTCCCCGTCGGCGGCGGCAACTTCTTTGCTGAACTTAATGCCACTCGCCCAAGCACCCTTTCTCAAACAGTAACGTTGGGGAGAACAGGAGTTTTATCCTATTCCTTCTGGCATCGTGGACGGGCTGGATCCGATACGATGAAACTAGATGTGCAAGTCATGAAGAATGGAGTATGGACGACCGTGCGTTCTGATAGCTATCAGACCGGCCAGGCCTGGACGAACTACGTGCAGAAAAATATATTGATAGGTGAAGCTGGTCAGCAATTTCGTTTTGCCTACACCGCCGAGTCTACGGCGACTGGAAATCTCAGCATTGGCAACTTCATTGATAATGCAGCCTTTGGCTTGCTGGAGTTTCCCCAACCTGAGCCAGAGTTACCTGATCCCTTTGAGCCTCCCATCACTGGCGAGTTAATGCCGGATGCGGTCGTCGAGGACTTGTCCAATTCGTTCGCCGCCACTCTTTCCCCTCAAGCCATCGTTTCGGGCTTCTTCCCTCGCAACACCGATGCGGCTCCGGCGGGCATTCAGAAGATGCTCAACGATTCTGCAATGGCTGTGCTGAACAGTACATTGGATGTTGAACCTCTTCAAATTCCACTGTGTAAAGGCTCAGAGCCCAATCCACAGCGATATGTGGATTCGGAGAAAGCGATGGCCCAAGCCAAGGCTGAATGCTTAAAGCAACCGGGCCCAAAGTCTGTTCACGCCTCTGACAAGCGGTTCACATTTGCCGATCAACCGAACAACTTCTACGGAGAACGCAGGAGGCTCAGGGCCTGGGTACGGGGTTTCAGTACATCCATGACGAATATCGACAATCCAGGCCTGGGAAACTGGGTCAATCGTGCTGACAGCCGTGGTGGTGCATCACTATTTGGGCTTGAAAAGTCACTGTCTCCCAGCACTCAAATGGGTGTCTATGGTTCGGTTGGATCGTTGTCCGTCATTCAGACGGGAAATGGCGGAGGTAACTGGTCTCCCACGGCCTATGGAGTAGGCCTTTATGGCAGGTGGTCACCGAGCCCCTACTTCATCGGTGCGTTAGCAGGCTACGGCACTTTCAGTGGCAGCCAGACGCGAGGCATTCAACTGGACAGTTCTGCGCTCTCAGCATCCGGTCAAAAATCGGCAGAAAGCTTCACTGCTGCCTTGGTCACTGGAAGACGAATCAACCTGAGCCGAAACACGCTGCTGACGCCTTCTCTCAATCTGAGCTGGAGTGGGATTAACGAGCAAGGCTTTGTCGAAAGTGGTGGCGAACTCAATGCTGGCAACACGAATATCAACGTCTTCAATTTAAATTATCTTCCCAACAATACAAGTTGGACCAACCTTGATCTAGGCGTCTCAATTGCGCAAACCGTCCGTCAAGGTACAACTTTAATTGTGCCCAGTGCACGGCTGAGTTGGTTTGGGACATGGAAGACAGGTGGTCATGACCAGGCGGTGGACTACCCATTTTCCTCTCGACAAGTGGATGTCCCTGGGGCGTGGCTCAATCGCAGTGGTTTTAGAGTTGCATTGGGCCTGAATGTGGCCACCCGCAACAACCTGGCCATTTACCTCCGAGGCGTGGCCGATTTCGGCTACGACAGTCGCGAGAATGGAGCCTTGGCTGATTACGGGCTCAATGGAGGTCTGACCATCCAATTCTGAAAGGCCGGATCGATTGGTCCCGCGAAGCGCTGCTGGAGGCGATGCCCCCGTTCCTGGGGGGCGGCGAGATGATCCACGACGTGTACCTGGACCACAGCACCTGGGCCGATCTGCCCCACACGTTCGAAGCCGGCACACCGGCGATCGGTGAGGCGATCGGCATGGGCGCCGCCCTTGATGGCCTCCAGAACCTGGGCCTGGAGCGCATCCACGCCTGGGAGCAGCAGCTCGGCCGGGCCGCCCTGGCCGCGTTTTTGGTGGAGGGCCTGCATGCCAACGCCAACCCTGCACCCAGCCTCCTGCAGCTGAACAGTAGAAGAACACGTCTGCAGGTTCTGAAGCCCCCGATTCCGTGCGTTGGCGCTGACTCTTGCCGAAGGATGTCTCAGACTCACGGAATTGGATCCGTATCATTGCGAACACGTGGTTATTGGACCCGTGAACCACGGCTATCGTTGGTGAGCACTCAACAGGCGAGACCTGCATTGCAATGCTTTGGGGGGAAGTCGGTTTGAGGCCTCAGCTGGGTTCACGGAATGGAGAGGAAGATGCCCCGTGGTTCACAGAACCTCCGAATGAGTAGTTGATTTGTCCGCGTTTTTACGGTTGGCTGGGCTGCGTAAGATGTTTACGCGGCAAACTAACTTCGCGCTGGAGCCGACACCGCCTGCTAGACGAACGCCGTTCGGTAGAACGGCGGTGCGGCTCAGCGCCTAGTTAGGCCTCGTATGAATGACTTATCGCAATCAGCAGTCTGTGAACGTTTCGGAGCAGCTTATGAACCTCCGGGTGAAGATGAGCGATTGGGGATTGCTCTGGGTAGTCTCGGCAAGCTACCAGTTAACGCACTTCGCCACAAGCCAAAGGGTGGAACCTGCGGCTGGTACGTTTGGGGTGGAGAAGTATCCTCGGAAGTTGACTTTTTTGACTCACTACACATGTATCACATTTCTAGGTATCTTCCTGAGTTCATTCCCTACTTGGCTCTCGCGCCGGGATGGAGAGTGCAGTTGGCGCCAGGCCACCTTGATGTATGGTACGACCCAAGTCTTTTGGACTGAGGAACCGAGACCTAACGATGCAATCAAGCAGGCCGCGGATCTCACTCTTCGCTCAAACTAGCTTCAGCTCCGCAGCGGCTTAATGCGGGGTTGAGGTGTTGACATCCACCTAAAGTGGATAAGCTCAATAGAGGAACTGAAGTTGGCACGAGAAGGATCTTTCCGAGTCGGCAACCGAACTCTCACTTATCTTGAAATTGGTGACGATGGCGGACCACTTGTCATCCATAACCACGGTGGGCCAACGACCTCCTGGCATTGGCCGATTCCTTCGGTGCACAGCACTTCGCGGTCACCGGCTGGTCGGAAGGGGGTCCGTGGGCCCTTGCCGCCGCCGCCTACTTGGACCCTGCTCGTCTTGCCAATGTCACCAACATCGCGGGTGCCAGCTACGGAACGTTCGGAGCCAACTGGGCCGTGACGTACCAAAGCAGCGTTGATGCGCTTGGGGGGCGCTTGGCCTTGCATTTCCATCCTGGCTTCAGGCTCATGTATGAACTGCTTGGCTTGAGTGCGACCCGCTTTGAGACCAGCTATTTACAGGCTCTGAAGCAGTCGATAGGCGTCTCTGATCAAGAGGTCTTGTCAGATGAGAAGGTCTGTCAATCTTTTCTGGATGCATCACGGGAATGCTTTCGACAGGGCGCTGAGGGACTTGTCGCTGATGCCACGATGCTCTACGAAGCTTGGCCCTTCGATATGATTAGAGTGACGCGACCGGTCCACTTCTGGCAGGGAAGTGATGACAAACTGGTGCCTGAACCCATCAACAAGACTGTGGCGGACAAGACCCCCGGTGCCATTTGGCATTCCATCAGCGGCGGAGGCCACTTCATCGCCCTCAGCAATGCGAATGAGATCCTGGCTCAAGTGGCCAGCGATCTTGCCAATGTGTAAACCTGACACCACACAACCGATGGCCCATCTCGATGGGCCTTGGCATTGATCGGGCCACCATGACGCCTCGAGTACCCACAATCCCTCCAGCGCCAAGATCCATTCAGAAGGGCACGCCTCTGAAGCTCCTGCTGGGCCAAGAGGCCATTGAGTGTCTGGCGAACAATCTTCAGACTGTTGATGCAGGCTTTCCAGCCAGCCGATTCTGTGAATCCGCACGGACAGGCCTTGAACAGTTGGCCATCATGCAGCGAGGTCTGCATATCGCCAAGGCGCTTCATGCATTCCTGCCAGGGAACTACGAGGAGGCTGTGCAAGTGCTCATGGCGTCTTTGACGCCGGAGAAATCAGACACAGAAGAGTTGGGATTGGCTGGCTTTTTCTATCTTCCACACAGCTTCTTTGTCTCTGAGTATGGGCAAGATGAACAACACAACAGCGGCAATGACCCTTTTGAGACGTCGATGCTGGCTCTGCATGCCTTGACCACGCGGTTCACCTCGGAGTTTGCCATCCGCACGTTTCTGATCAAGCAGCAAGTGCGCACGTTGGAGAAGCTTGATCAGTGGATCACGGACCCGAACCCGCAGGTGAGGCGCCTCTGCGTCGAGGGGACGCGCCCAAGGCTCCCCTGGGGCAAACGCATTGCCTCGTTTGTTGCCGATCCGAAGCCAACACTTCCCATCCTGGAATTGCTGAAAGACGATCCATCCCTGTATGTTCGCCGCAGCGTTGCCAACCACCTGGGGGACATCGCCAAAGACCATCCAGCACTCGTGTATGCCACCTGTGAGCGTTGGATGCGGTCGGGTGCCTCCTCAGACCTGCGGTGGCTGATCCGCCATGCGGTTCGCTATCCAGCCAAAAATGGAGATGCACGTGCACTGAAGATACGTGCAGCAGCAAAGAGCAGCGCGTTGTAAGGAGTTCCATCATGGCCTGACCCATCATCCCAGCTATGCCATCCGAGCGATGACGTCCCTTTACTTTCTCGTCCCTCTGGTCGTTCACTACGCGTTGGTCGTGCTGCCACTCGGCGTTGGGCTTCTGGCCTTTGCACGGACACGCCCTGGCCGCAGGCGCCAGCGTTGGATCGTGGTGGCTGGCTTCTTGGCAGTCCTGGGTTGCGCACTGGTGCTGCTCCAGGGCAAAGCGGCTTTGCTGGGTGCTGCAGACGACGGCACCTGGTTCGTCGTGGTGATGGGACTGCTGCCGATCGCCCTGGGGGGCGTCAGCCTGCTGCGCTGGTCGCGGATCTGAACCTCCGAACCAGCCAGGCTGGTGACATCAGGGCCAGGTGATGCCGCAGACGATCCTTTCGACCCTCTCCCGCGCTGAACGGCTGTCGATCGCCGGCACCTACACCCTGACGCTGCTGGAGAACCTCTGCATGCTCGCCTACCCGGCGATCACCGGCTGGGCGGTCGACGGGCTGCTGAAGGGCAGCTACCGGGGCCTTTCGGCGCTGATCGCCGTGTGGCTGGTGCACCTGGTCACGGCCTTCGTGCGGCAGCGCTTCGACACCCGGGTCTTCATGGGCCTCTATGCCCGTCTCGCCGTGCTCACCGTGGCCGAGCAGAAGCGCCTCGGCCACGGCACGAGCATCGTGTCGGCGCGGGTCGAGATGATGCGCGACATGGTCGGCTTCTTTGAAGCCGACGTGCCGGCGATGTTCTCCCAGGTGGTGACCGTGGTCGGCTCGCTGGTGATGCTGTTCACCTACGACCTCCAGGCGGGCTTCATCGCGATGGCAGTGCTGCTGCCGATGGGGCTCGTCAACGCCTGGTACTGGCGGCGCGCCCTGCGCCTGCACCGCGGCCTCAACGACCAGATCGAGCGCGAAATCGCGGACATCGAGGCGGCGCGCCCGCTGCGCCTGCGGCGCCACTTCGGCCGGGTGCGTCGCTGGCAGGTGCAGCTCTCCGACAGCGAGTCGTGGACCTGGACCGTGACGGAGCTCGCCACGATTGTCGCGCTCGTGGTGCTCCTGATCGACTTCACCCGTTCGGCGGCCTTCAGCGCCGGCGCCATCTATGCCGTGCTCGCCTATGTGTTCGATTATCTCGAGGGCCTCGACAGCGCTCCGGCGCTGGTGAACAACGTCGCCCGGCTCCGCGACATCCGGGTGCGGCTCGGCAACGCAGAGGCAGCTGATTGAGCGGACTCGGCAACGCGTCTACCGTCGAGCTACTGCTCCGCTGGCTCTGGCGTGATGGACACCACCCTGCGACCACTGCTGGCGGCCCTGTTGCTGTCGGCGTCCACCGCCGCATCGGCCGGGGAGTTTCCCGTGCAGGGTGGCTACGGCTTCGATGCCCTCAAGCCGACGACCACCACATGCCATCGCATCTCGCCGCAGGAGGCGGCGAGGTTCACCCGCTGTGAGTTCTCCGCGGCTGGCTATGCCTTCGGGCTTGCCTCCCAGTACCACAAATGCGACGCCTTGCCCCGCGGTGAGGTGTTCATCTACCAGTCTCCGGCGAAGTGTCAGGCTTCTCTAGAGATCATGCAGTCCAACGGCCCCTGAACCATGGTTGTCGTCTCTGAGATCGCCCCCGACCTGTTCCGGCTGTCGATCCATGTGCCGGACTTCGATTTGCAGTTCAATCACTTCCTCGTGCGCGACGAGGAGCCGCTGCTGTTTCATGCGGGGCTCAAGGCCATGTTCCCGCTCCTGCGGGACGCCGTTGCCACGCTGATCGATCCCACCCAGCTGCGCCACATCGCCTGGAGCCATTTCGAAGCCGATGAGATCGGTGGCCTCAACCACTGGCTGGAGCAGGCGCCCCAGGCCCAGCCGGTCTGCACCCTCGTCGGCAAGCTGGTGAGCGTGGATGATTTCGCCCTCCGCCCCTCCCGTGGCATGGCGGAGGGCGACGTGCTCAGCACCGGCCAGTACCGCTTCCGTTTCCACCGCACCCCCCACCTCCCCCATGGCTGGGACGCCGGCCTGCTGTTCGAGGAGACCCGCCGCACCCTGTTCTGCTCCGATCTCTTCCACCAGTTCGGTGATGTCGCCGACGTCACCTCCTCTGATCTGATCGGGCCGGCGCGGCAGGCGATGCAGCAGATGCAGAGCGGCCCCCTGGCGGATTACATGCCCTACACCAGCCAGTCGGCCGGCCTGCTGCAGGGGCTGGCCGCGCTGCAGCCGCAGACGCTGGCCGTCATGCACGGCTCCTCGTTCGCCGGCAGTAGCGAGCAGATGATGAACGATCTGGCGGGGGTGATCCAGGAGGGCTTTGAGGGGGCCTAGGGGGTCGCTGGGGTGAGCACCGCCAGGGCCTCGGCCCGGTGCTGACCGCGCCAGGCCCAGTGCCACTGCCACCCTGCCGCCTCCGCCTCCCACACGATTGCCTCCGGGTCGGCCGGATGGTCCCACTGGCTGAGGTGCGCGATCACCTCCTGTTGCCGCTGCGGCTCCAGCGGGCTCCAGCCGTGGACGCGGGCGCTGTAGCGCCCCACGTAGGTGTCGCGGCTTTCGCCCGGGGCGCGGAACACATCGGCCCAGAGCAGCAGGCCGTCCGGGGCAATGCGGCGGCGGCAGCCCCGCAGGAAGCGCCGTTTGCCCTCCTCCTGGAGGTGGTGCACGGCGAAGCTGCTGAGGATCAGATCCACCGGAGGACCCTCCGGCTCCGCTTCGGCCCAGGCCAGCAGATCCCCCTCCAGGAACCGGCAGGGGTAGGGCACCGGGCCCAGGGCTTCGGCGGCCAGGGGCAGCACCGCCCCGTTCAGGTCGAGGCCCGTGAACGAGGCCAGCGGCAGGCGCCGCAGCAGCGGCGGCAGCAGGGACAGGTCGCCGCAGCCCAGGTCCACAGCGTGGGGGGGCGGCGCCGCTGGGCCACGCTGGGCCCGCCAGGCCTCGACGGTGTCGGCGAGGGCCGCCGTCAGGGCCCCGTGCTCCATCAGGTCGTGCTCCAGCACCTGGCGGTAGGTGCTCCAGTGGCGGGAGAAGAACGTCAGCGGAAGAAGAACGTCAGGTAAGGGATTCTGGCCGGGCAGTCGCCGCCGCTACCCGCCCAGTCGTTGGCCGAAGGCCATCGCTAGGGTCCGAACCTGGGTACCACCACAGGCAGGAGTCTCAGTTGACGGAACGGCGGATGCATCTGGTGCGCTGGGGGCTCACCACCGGCTGGCTGCTGATCATTGCTTCGCTTCTGTACGACCCGTTCACGCCCCGGTTCACCGAGCCCGACCACCCCTGGAGCCCCCTGCGCCTGCCGGACGCCTGCGTGCCGGTGCAGGGCGCCTGCCTCACAGAGGCCCCCTATCCCCTTGGCACCACGCTGTTCTGGGGCCTGGTGGTGCCGTCGGGGATCTTCATCCTGCTTGTCTTCGGCCATGAGCTGTGGCGGCGGATCTGCCCCCTCTCCTTCCTCTCCCAGATCCCCCGTGCCCTGGGGCTGCAGCGCCAGATCGCCAAGGTGAACCCCAAAACCGGCGAGAAGCGCCTGCAGCTGGCCAAGGTGCCGGCCGATTCCTGGCTGGGGAAGCATTACTCCCGGCTGCAGTTCGGCTGGCTGTTTGTGGGCCTCTGCGGCCGCATCCTCTTCTTCAACGCCGACCGCCTGGTGCTGTTCGCCTGGCTCAGCTTCACCATCGTCTGTGCGATCGCCGTGGGCTGGTTCTATGGCGGCAAGAGCTGGTGCCAGTACTTCTGCCCGATGGCGCCGGTGCAGAGCGTCTTCTCCACCCCCACCGGCCTGCTGGGCAGCAAGGCCCACATGGCCAGCACGCCGATCACCCAGTCGATGTGCCGCAGCGTGCAGCCCGATGGCAGCGAGCAGAGCGCCTGCGTGGCCTGCCAGCAGCCCTGCATCGACATCGATGCCGAGCGCACCTACTGGGCCAAGCTGCCCAGCCCCGCCTTCGCCTTCGAGCGCTACGGCTACGTGGGCCTGGTGGTGGGGTACTTCGTCTACTACTACCTCTATGCCGGCAACTGGGAGTACTACTTCTCCGGCGTCTGGCTGCGCCAGGAGGACCAGCTGGCCCAGCTGCTGCGGCCGGGCTTCTTCCTGTTCGGCCAGCCGATCGATGTGCCCAAGCTGGTGGCGGTGCCCCTGGTCCTGGGGCTGTGCACCTGGCTGGGAACGGTCGCGGGCCGGGCGGTCGAGTCGGCCCTGCGCACCCGGGTGCGGCGCCGCGGCGCCGAGCCCGACCGCGAGCGGATCCGCCACCGGGTGTTCGTGGTGGCCACCTTCCTGGTGTTCAACTTCTTCTTCCTGTTCGCCGGCCGCCCCCTGCTGCTGCTCGCACCGGCCTGGGCGCAGTACCTGTTCGACGTGACCCTGGTGGCCGTCAGCACCCTCTGGCTCTACCGGGCCTGGAGCCGCTCCCCCGAGCTCTACGGCCGCGAGAACCTGGCCGAGCGCTTCCGCAAGCAGCTCACCCGCCTCGATCTCGATGTGGGCCGCTACCTCGATGGCCGCTCCCTCGCCGACCTGGGCACCGAGGAGGTGTATGTGCTGGCCAAGGTGCTGCCCGGCTTCACCGGCCAGAAGCGGCATGAGGCCTACAAGGGCGTGGTGCGGGAGGCCCTCGAGGAGGGTTTCGTCAATGCCGCCAGCAGCCTGGAGGTGCTCAAGCAGATGCGCCTCTCCCTCGGCATCAGCGACAGCGAGCACCGCACGCTGCTTGAAGAACTCGGCGTGGAGGATCCCGGGCTGCTGGATCCAGACAGCCGCCGCAGCCTGGAGGACCAGATCCGCCTCAGCGGCTACCGCAAGTCGCTGGAGCGGCTGATGCTGGTGCAGCGCCTCGGCGAAGGCCCCGACGCCGGTCAGTCCGGGGCGGATGGCGAGGCTCTGCAGGCGCTGCGGCGCGAGTACGGCATCTCCTCGCGTGAAGAGGAGAAGGTGCTGGACGACCTCTCCCCCACGGCTGCGGCGATCCACAAGGTGGAGCTGCTGCTGGGGCGGCTGCCGGCCCTCACCGACGGCTACCGGGCCCTGCACCAGAGCGCCCTGCGTCACCAGTCCGCCGTGCTGGCCCTGCTCGACGACCGCCTGCAGCTGCGCAAGGAACTGACCCTGCGGGCGATTCTCGACGGCCTGGCCACCCTCCAGGAGGATCCGGCGGTGCCGGGCCTGGTGAAGCGCCTGCAGGCCATCGCCCCCCTGGAGCTGCCGGAGCTGCTGCGCCGGGAGGGCTGGGAGCGCCGCCTGCCGGCGGCCGTCGCCCAGACCCTCGCCCATCCCGGTGGCGAGGCCCCCTCCTGTTCCCTGGAGGTGCCCGTGGACGACACCCTCAGCTTCCTGGCCAGCCTGGCCGCCGACCCCAGCCCGACGCTCTCGTCGGCCTCCCTCTTCCTGACGGCCTGCCTCGATGGCGGCCGGGCCCGGGCCCTGGCGGCCGAGCTGGCTGTGCCCGGGGCCCCACCCCTGCTGCGCCAGACCGCCGGGACCGTGGAGGGTCTCCACGGTCCGCCGCAGTTGGCTGAATTCCCGGAGCTGGAGAAGCGCGTGTTCCTGGCCACCAGCGATTTCTTCCGCCGCAGTGATGCCGACACCCTCGATGCCCTGGCGGCCCAGGCCGATGTGCGCAGCTTCGCCAGAGGGGAGCTGATCACCGAGGCGGGCGACACCTGCCGCGAACTGCTGCTGCTGATCGAGGGCCGGGCCCGGGTCCAGCACCGGGACGGGCAGCGGACCTGGGTGGAGGATCTCCAGCCCGGACGGGTGCTCGATGAGCTCCAGGTGCTGACCCACAGCGCCTCCGAGAGCACGATCGTGGCCGAGGCCGACGGCACCCGCCTGCTGGCCGTGCCGGTGGATTCCTTCGATGCGGTGCTGGAGCGGGATCCCGATTTCGCCCGCCGGGTGCTGGAACTGGAGAGTGGCCAGCTGCAGCGGCTGATGCGTGCCGGCAGCGTCTGAAACCGGCCGGGGGAGCCTCGCTTAAGTTCCCAGCACCGCAATCCGATCCTCCCGGAGGTGCCCTTGGCGTTCACAGGCCCCGCGTCCGAGCTTCGCTTCGATTCCCCTGGCCCCGGCTTCTGGGAACTCGATCCCGTTCACTTCCCCCGGCCGGCCACCTGCTACTGGAGCGCCATCCACCCGCCGGCCTTCCAGCGCGGCACGAGCGAGTTCGCCCGTTCCTACGGAATGGTGATCGAGGCGCTCGAGATGGCGTACGTGAACGGCTTCGCCTACAAGCGGGTGACGCCGCTCGATCCTGCCGACGCCCCCGGGCGGTTCGCCCGGGCCGAGGCGGTGTTCGCCCAGAAGTATTGGCGCGAGCAGCTGCGCGACTGGAACGGGACGTTCAAGCCGGCGGCGATCCAGGCGCACCGCGCCCTGCAGGCCATCGATCCGGAGGCTCTCTCCGATGACGCCCTGGTGGCCCACCTGGGCCGTTGCCGCGACCACCACGCCCAGATGCTCTATCAGCACATGCGGTTCACGGCGGCCGCGATCGTGCCCACCGGCGACTTCCTCGCCCATGTCGGCGATTGGACCGGCCTGCCGGCGGCCCAGCTGCTCGGCCTGATGCGGGGCAGCTCACCGGTGTCGGCGGGGGCGTCGGCCGAGCTCGGAGTGCTGATTGGGGCCATCCGCCGAGATCCGCGGGCCAAGGAGCTGCTGGAGGCCCCCGGGGAGGCGGGCGCGATGCTTGCCCAGCTGCGCGGCCTGGAGGGGGGCACCGGCGAAGCGGCTAGCGCCTACCTCGATCTGGTGGGCTACCGGCTGCTGGATGGGTTCGACATCTCCAACCCCTGTGCCCTTGAGCTGCCCGACGCCCTGTGCCGCGCCATCCGGGCCGCCGTGGCCGAGCAGGCCGTTCCTTCCGATCTGCAGGACCGCATCGCCACCGTGCGCGCCGCGGTGCCGGAGGCGCACCGCAGCCAGTTCGATGAGCTGCTCGAAGAGGCCAGGCTCACCTACCCGATCCGCGATGAACGGGGGGTGTTCAGCGACATCTGGGCGTCGGGGCTGATGCGGCGGGCGACCCTGGCCGCCGGCCGGCGCCTGGCGGACCGGGGCCGTCTCCACGATCCGCTCCATCTCCTCGATGCCGACCTCGACGAGATGGCCGCCCTGCTGGGCGGCAGCGCCGACCCCGGCGCCGATGCCCTCGCCGCCCGCGCCGCCCACAGTTCCCGGGAGGCACCGGCCACGATCGGCACCCCGCCGCCCATGCCGGACCTGGCCGCTCTGCCCGCCGCCGCCGCCCGCATGATGCGTGCCACCGGCCTGGCCCTCGACGCCCTCTTCGGCAGTTCGGTGGCCCCCCACGAAGCCGATCGGCTGCGCGGTCTGGCGGCCAGCCAGGGGGTCGTTGAGGGGCCTGCCCGTCTGGTGTCCCAGGCTTCCGAGTTCGGCCGGATCCAGCGCGGCGACATCCTGGTCACCGCCTCGACCACCGAGGCCTTCAACATCCTGCTGCCCCTGCTGGGCGGCATCGTGACCGACAGCGGCGGCCTGCTCTCCCACGCGGCAATCGTGGCCCGGGAGTACGGCATCCCCGGCGTGGTGGGCACCCGCGAGGCCACCCAGCGCATCGCCGATGGGCAGCGCCTGCGGGTGGACGGCAGTGCCGGTGAGGTGACGGTGTTGGTATGAGCCGGGTCGTTCCCCTCGAAGCGGCCCTCGAGCTCTCGCGCTTTGGTGCCAAGGCCGTGGGCCTGGGGCAGGCCCTTCGCGACGGCCTGCCGGTGCCCAGTGGATTCGCCCTCGCCGCCGATCTGGTGGAGGCGGTGGCCGGCGGCGACGATGACGCCATCGCTGAGGTGCTGGTGGCGGTGGGCGGCCTGGACGGTCCCCTGGCGGTCCGCTCCTCCGCCATCGATGAGGACGGCGTCGCCGCCAGCTTCGCCGGCCAGCACCTGACCCTGCTCAACGTCCCCTCGCTGGAGGCGCTGGCCGAGGCGCTGCGGGCTGTGTGGTGGTCGGCGAACTCCGATGCCGCCATCAGCTACCGCAAGCGGGTCGGCCTGTTCAGCCGCCCCAGCGTCGGCGTCGTCGTCCAGACGCTGCTCTCCCCTGTCAGTGCCGGGGTGATGTTCACGCGCCATCCCGTGACCGGTGCGGACGAGCGGGTGATCGAGGCGAGCTGGGGCCTGGGGGAGGCGGTGGTGGCGGGCCTGGTGATCCCCGACCACATCTGCCTCGATCGGGCCGGGCAGGTGCGGGAGTGCCGGCCGGGCTACAAGGCCGTGGCGATCCGTCCGCTGGCCGGTGGCGGCACCCAGGAGGAAAAACTTCCGCCCGAGCTGGTGGAGCAGCTCTGCCTCGATGAGGCCCAGCTGCTGGCCCTGAACCGCCTCGCCCTGCGCTGCGAAGAGGTCTACGGCCCCGGACGTGACTTGGAGTGGGCGTTTGCCGATGGCACCTTGGTTCTGCTTCAGTGCCGAGCCATCACGAAGGCCGGACCCTGATGCGCGGTGCCCCCGTCGAAGTGCTGCAGCGCGTGCCGCTGTTCGCCGATCTGAGCCTCGAGGAGCTGCAGCAGATCGCCCTGCTGTTCAAGGAACGGGACTTTGAGGCCGGCGAAACGATCATCCAGGAGGGCTCCGGTGGCTCCGCCTTCTATGTGATCGAAGCGGGCGAAGCGACGGTTTCGATCCATGGCACACCCCACTCCACGCTCGGCGCCGGTGACTTCTTCGGCGAGATCGCCCTGATCGACGACGGCACCCGCATGGCCACGATCACCGCCGCCAGCCGCCTCGATTGCTATGGCCTCACCTACTGGGACTTCCGCCCCCTGGTGGAGGCCAACGGCGTGATCGGCTGGAAGTTGCTGCAGCGCATGGCGATGATGCTGCGTGATGCCCGGGGGGGCTAGTCAGCCTGCTCCCCTGAGCGCGCACCTTTGACCTCACTGGTGGGCTTCCTCGATGGCCTTGTCGCGCTGATCCTGGGCGGCATTGACCTGATCCACGGCCTGTCTGGCCTTGTTCATTGGAGCCAGCAGCGGCGATTCCGCCGGAGCAGGCGCCACGACCTTCGCGGGCGGAGCGGAACCGCAGGCGCCCAGCAGACCGACCAGAAGGCTGAGTCCAACAAGGGCAGGCCGTGACTTCACCAGGTACGGCCAACGATGTGGGGAAAATCTATCGCCCTGGTTCGGCCCTTCCCTGCCGGCAGGGATGATCGGAACCATCGTTCTGCTTCTTCCACGACCATGAACATCGACGGCAGGCCCTGGCGCACCATCTGGCTGGAGGACGGTGGCCGCTCGGTCGGCGTGATCGACCAGACCCTGCTGCCGCACCGCTTCGTCACCCGCTCGCTCACCACCGTCGAGGAGGCGGCCGAGGCGATCGTCACCATGGTGGTGCGGGGTGCGCCCCTGATCGGCGTCACCGGGGCCTACGGCCTGATGCTGGCCCTGCAGGCCGATCCCTCCGACGGCGCCCTGGCCGCGGCCTTCGATCGCCTCGATGCCACCCGTCCCACCGCCATCAACCTGCGCTGGGCCCTGGAGCGGGTGCTGCAGCGGGTCCTGCCCCTGGCGCCGGAGCAGCGCGCCGAGGCGGCGCAGGCCGAGGCGGCCGCCATCGCCGAGGAGGACGTGGCCATGTGCGAGGCGATCGGCGACCACGGCCTGCGCCTGTTTCAGGAGATCGCGGCCCGGCGCCCCGAGGAACGACGCGGCCAGCCCCTGAACGTGCTCACCCACTGCAATGCCGGTTGGCTGGCCACGGTCGACTGGGGCACGGCCCTGGCGCCGATCTACAAGGCCCACCGCGCCGGCCTGCCGATCCATGTGTGGGTCGATGAGACCCGGCCCCGCAACCAGGGGGCCAGCCTGACGGCCTTCGAGCTGGGCCGCGAAGGGGTGCCCCACACCGTGATCGTCGACAACGCCGGCGGGCATCTCATGCAGCACGGCCTGGTGGATGCGGTGATCGTCGGCACCGACCGCACCACCCGCTCAGGCGATGTCTGCAACAAGATCGGCACCTACCTCAAGGCCCTGGCCGCCCACGACAACGGCGTGCCCTTCTACGTGGCCCTGCCGGCCTCCACCATCGACTGGACCATCGCCGACGGGGTGAACGAGATCCCGATCGAGGCCCGCTCCCCCCTGGAGGTGACCCGCATCGCCGGCAAGCCCGCGGCAGGGGAGCCCACCAGCGTGCAGCTGGTGCCCGACGGCAGCGAGGGCTTCAACCCGGCCTTTGATGTCACCCCCGCCCGGCTGGTGACGGCCCTGATCACGGAGCGGGGCGTGGCCCCGGCCAGCGAGGAGGGGCTCAAAGCCCTTTACGCCCACCCCGTGGCCCCGCGCTGAGCACGGTTCAGAGCGAGGGCCGCAGCAGGCTGATCGGTCCGCCGGCGCCGTCCGGCCGGACCGTCAGGGTGGTGTAGGTCCAGGTGCCGGCGCTCTGGCGGGCCTCCACGTAGAGGGTGCCGCTGCCTTTGGACCCCTGCAGGGGGATGGCCAGATTGGCCTGGCCCGTGCCACCGGAGAGATTGACGCTGCCGGACACCAGCAAGCCCCCGTTGATCGGCGTGCCCAGCCGGCTGATGACCACGGGATCCTTCTGGGCCTTGGCCAGGGCCTGCTGGTACGGCGTGGACGACTTGATCAGGCCGAACACGAGGCCCACGATCAGGGCGATGAAGCCGGCCAGGCCGGCCACCCCCGTGAGACAGCCGGCCGGCACCAGCCATTTCCAGTTGCGGGCCCACCAATTGGGGGCCGGCTTGCTGTCCATGGGGTGACTCTGGTCCGCGACCCCTCAGAGCCCTTCGAAGCGGACGTTGAGGTTGAGCTGGTTGGGGCCGATGGCGGTGGCCTGCAGCACCAGGGCGGCGGACTTGCCGTCGGCGGTGCCATCCACCTTGGTGCCGGAGGGAGGATCCAGCACCAGGTTGAAGCCCCAGGGGCCCACCACGGTGTTGATCTTGCGCTCGCTATAGCCCTGCTTGGCCAGTGACGCCTTCACCTTGGCGAGCAGCTCCTCGGGTTTGCCGGGCAGCTGGGTGTTGAGGCTGGTCTGGCCGATCGCATTGGCGGCGAACAGGCTGGCGGCAGGCTTGGGCAGCGGCAGCGCCAGGCCCTTGAGCAGCGATCCGGCCGGGGTGGCCAGGGCGGCTCCGCCGACCAGGGCGCCGGCCCCCACCAGCACAGAGGTGGAGAGGGCCAGCAGACGGGGACGCCAGTGCATGGCTTGTTCTTCGCGGCAGCAGGGCAACCGTACCCCGATTCTGGAAGCACATCCCGACGTGGCTGAACACACAGGGCCCTAGCGGGGCCATCCTTTAAACATCGGTATATCGGTCGCCTTTGCGTTCAATGTTCCCGCAGACCTCCCGCCCCGCCCGGCGCCTGCTGCTCTCGGTCGCGGCAGGAGCCGCCACCGCCACGGCCATCACCACCAGCTTCGCCCTCGGCAATGCCTCGATCTCCCAGGCCCTGGCTGCCCCTGCTGCGCCGGCCAGCACGGGGGTGACAACCCTGGCTCCGGGGGGCACCAGCTTCCAGGTGTTCTCGCCTGAGGAGGCCGCTGCCGCCGCCAGCTCGGGCCGCTGGAAGGTGCTTGACGTGCGCCCGGTGCCGCCCCTCTCTTACATCGGTGGCCATGTGCCCGGCGCCGTCCATCTCTCGGAGCAGGCCTTCCGCGGACCCAACGGCCGCCTGCCCTTCCAGATCTGGACCCCCACCAAGCTGGCCAGCCTGCTGAGCCAGGCGGGCATCTCCAACAGGGATTCAGTGCTCGTCTATTCCGACGGCACTGACGTGCTGGGCACTTCTCTGGTCTCCTACATCCTCGAGAAGAGCGGCGTGCGCCAGGTGGCGATCGTCAATGGCGGCCTGAGTGGGTACAAGGCGGCCTCCCAGCCCACCACCAAGGCCTTCCCCACGTTCCAATTCGGCAGCTTCCGGCCCACCACGGTCAAGGGTCTGGCCATTCCCCTGAACGAGCTGGCGCCCCTGATCGGCAAGAGCAACGTGGTGATCATCGACCCACGGCCCAAGGCCCAGTTCGAGGGCACCGACCAGACCTTCATCCGCAACGGCCACATCCCCGGCGCCAAGAACATCCCCTGGCAGACGTTCACCGAAGCCAACAACGCCGATGAGGCCAGAAAGAATCCCCACAAGCTCAAGTCCGTTGAAGAGATCAAGGCCCTGCTGGTCAGCCGTGGCATCACTCCCGACAAGGAGGTGATCGTCTCCTGCAGTACCGGTCGGGAAGCCAGCCTCCAGTTCCTCACCCTGAAGCATCTGCTCAAGTACCCCAAGGTGCGGATCTATGAAGGCTCCTGGACCGAATACAGCGCCTCCACGCTGCCGATCGCCGTGGGGCCTGAGGGCAGCCCAGCCCAGATCAGCAGCCGCTGAATTCCCTTCCCCCACCCATCGCCATGCTGATTTTCAACAGGCGCTTCTGGGCGCTCACCAGCCTGCTGCTGCTATTGCTCGCCCCAGCCGCCGCCCTGGCCTGTGACACCGGCAGCGACACCCCTGCCCCCGCCGCCAAGTCGAAGAAGCGTTGAAACAGCCGCTTTCCACAGCTCTGGTTGTGGCCCCGGCCGAGGCGGTCGGGGTGGTCCTGGTGGCCCGGCAACCGGCTTCGGCCCTTGTCTGGGGCCTGGGATGCGGCCTCGGCCATGGGCTGGTCCGCTCCAATTTCGGTTTCGCCTCCGGCTACCGCCGGCTGCTGGAGCGGCGGGATCCCGGTCCGGTCTTCGCCCAGTTGCTGCTGGTGGCGCTGCTGGTGATCGCCATGGCCCTGGTGCTCGCCTTCGAGCCCCTCACCGGCCTGCGGCCGAAGCTGCTGGCCACCCCCCTCTCCCTGCCGTTCCTGGCCGGGGCCTTCCTGTTCGGCATCGGCATGGAGCGGGCCCGGGGCTGCGGCTGCGGCACCCTGGCAGCGGCCTCCCGGGGCGGGGGCGGTGTGCTGGCCGCCCTGGTCGGTCTGGTGATCGGTGCCTTCCTGGGCACCCTGCACGCCCCTCAGCTGGCCGCCCTTGGCCTGCCCCGCCTCCCCTCACCCTCCGGTCTCGAGCTGTTCGGTCTGACGGGGTCTGTGGTGCTGCAGCTGGCCTGGATCGCCCTGATCGCCGTCCTGCTTTGGCGCTGGAGCGGCCAGGTCCCGTGGAGCGGCGAAAGCCGCGCGCTCTACGGCGGCGCCGTGGCCGTGGCTTTGCTGGCCACGGGCCTGTTGCTGGTCACAGCGGAGCCCTGGAAGGTGCTCTGGGGCCTGGCCCTCAGTGGCGCCCACGTGGCCCAGGCCCTGGGCTGGGATCCCCAGACCAGCCTGTTCTGGTCGAGCCCCCGGGGCCAGGCGCTGCTGGTGGGGCCGGACGCCTGGCTGTTCAACGACGCCGTGCTGGTTGATCTGGGCCTGCTCTACGGCGCCGTGGCCACCGCCATCGGCCAGGGCCGCTTCCGCTGGCGGGGGGAGGGGCCCCAGGCCGGGCCGGAACTCGCCCGGCGCGGCTTCGGCGGCCTGTTGATGGGCTACGGCGGGCTGCTGGCCTCGGGTTGCAACGTCAACGCCTTCCTGGGCGGGGTGATGAGCTTCAGCCTGCACGGCTGGATCTGGCTGGCGGTGGCCTTGGCGGGCTTCGCCGCCTCGTTGCGGCTGCGCCTGGCGCCCTGGGCCGAACCGCGTCCAGACTGAGTCGCCGCCGCCGCTCCGCCGCCATGGCCCAGGCCCAGCCCGCCGCCGCCCCGCCCCCCAACTGGGTGGCCTCGCGCCATCCCCTCGGCTGGCTGATCGACCGGCTGCTGGCCGTCGAGCCGCTGCGGCTGCTGCTGTTTCTGCAGGCCCGTCAGCTGATCATCCGCACCGCCGAGCGCCGCGGCATCGCCTGGCGGGCCCGGCGCGAGGAGCTCCTGCAGCAGGCCGAGCCGCTGCTGGCCAGAAGCACCGATGCGGCCACCGACACGCCGCCCTACTACCGGGCCCGGTTCCACGCCTACCAGCAGGGGAACCTCTGCTGGCAGGCGGCGGGCGAGGCGGAGCAGGCCACTGATGCCATGGCGCTGCGGGTGTGGCCAGAGGAATCCCTCCAGCCCCAGCAGGCCCAGGCGCGGTTGCGGGCGGCGATCTTCGCGGCGATCGAACCGAGCCTCAGCGGCCCGGTCCACAGCGCCCTCGACATCGGCTGCTCGGTGGGTGTCGGCACCCTGGCCCTCAAGGACTGGCTGGAGCGGCGCGAGGGCACCGACGTGGCCGTCGACGGCCTCGACCTGTCCCCCCAGATGCTGGCGGTGGCCAGGGTCCGGGATCCCGAGGGCCGCATCCGGCGCTGGCACCACGCCGCCGCCGAGGCCACCGGCCTGCCGGCGGCCAGCATCGACCTGATCACCCTCCAGTTCGTCTGCCACGAGCTGCCTGCCGAGGCCACCCGGGCGGTGCTTCGGGAGGCGGCCCGGCTGCTGCGGCCCGGCGGGGTGGTGGCCCTGGTGGATCAGGACCCCGATTCGGACGTGATCCGCCGGCTGCCGGCGCCGATCGCCACCCTGCTCAAGAGCACCGAGCCCTACCTGGAGGCGTACTTCAGCCTCGATCTGCCGGAAGCCCTCGAGCAGGCCGGCTTCAAAGAGGTGCTCAGCCAGGCCTGCGACCCCCGCCACCGGGTGCTGGTGGCCGTGCGCTAAGGGCCCGCGGGGGGTCCCGGCGCCGCCTCAGGCTCAGCCCCAGCCGGCCAGGGCCAGCTTGCCGATTGTGCTCCCGGCCGCCAGCTGGGCGTGGGCGATCGCCAGGTTGGCGGCGTTGATGGGGCTGAGGGTCCTGCTCAGCGTGGGGCGCAGCTCCCCCCGATCGAAATGGTCGGCGAGCCGGTCCAGGATCCGCCCCTGTTCCCCCATGTCGGGGGTCTGGAACTGGGAGCGGGTGAACATGAACTCCCAGGCGAAGCGCACGCTCTTGGCCTTGAGGATGTTGAGGTCGAGGGGCCGGCGGTTGCCCACGATCGCCACGATCGATCCCAGCGGGGCGATGAGCGCCGCCATCACCTCCCAGTAGGCGTCGGTGTCGCTGAAATTGGCGATCAGATCCACCGCCTCGAAGCCCAGGGCGGCCAGCTGGGGGGCCAGGGGCCGGTGGTGGTCGACGACGTGGTCGGCCCCCAGTTCCCGCACCCAGGCGGCACTCTCGGGGCGCGAGGCGCTGGCAATCACCACCGCCCCGGCCCGGCGGGCCAGCTGGATGGCGATCGAGCCCACCCCGCCGGCGCCGCCGAGGATCAGCAAGCTGCGGCCCCGCCCCCGTTCACCGCTCGGGTCGAGATCGAGGCGCTCGAACAGGGCCTCCCAGGCCGTCAGGCCCGTCAGCGGCACGGCGGCCGCCTCGGCCCAGGAGAGGCGCGCCGGTTTGCGGCCCACCAGGCGCTCGTCCACCAGCACGGCTTCGGCGTTGCAGCCAGAGCGGCCCACGTCGCCGGCGAACATCACCGGATCCCCCACCCGGAAGCGGCTCACCCGCTCCCCGGTCGCCGCCACCACCCCGGCGGCGTCCCAGCCCAGCTGCCGGGGTGGATCCCCTGTGCCCACGCCGGCCCGCAGCTTGGTGTCGATCGGGTTCACCGCCACCGCCTCGATCCGCACCAGCAGGTCGTGGGGGCCGGGGATGGGCACCGGCAACTCCCTGTCGACCAAAGCGGGGGTGGCGAGAATCGCTCTCATGGCGGCGGGTTCAGTAGCGGCAGTAGCCCACGTCTCCCTTCAGGGGCGGTTTGCAGGGGAAGCGCAGCGGCACGAAGATCCGGTTGCCGTTGGCCTCGTTGGTGAGGGTGATGTTGCCCTGGACGAACAGCTCCCGGCGCCAGAGTCCCCCCAGCCGGTCGCGCAGCAGGTCGCTGCCATTGGCGTCCTTGCCCTTGCCGGACACCTCGCGGTAGGTCATCGACTGGCCGTCCTTCCAGCGGATCTTCAGGCCGCCGGGGATCTGCGCATCCACGCAGGCCAGGGGCTTGTCGTTGTACGCGCAGTCCTTCCACCCATCGCGGGGGATCTGGGGTGGGACCGTCTGGGCCGGGGCGGGGACCGCCACCCCGACCCCCACCGCCAGGATCAGGGTTAGCCACGCCAGGCAGGCCCACGGCTTCAAGTCCTCGCGGCGGCAATGGATGGGCACAGGCAGTCCCTGGGAGATCGCTCCCCGTAGTCTCCCCCCAGAGACCCGTTTCGCCCCATGGCCGTGCAACACCGCTGGTCGGACGCCGCCGCCCGTGAAGCGATCGCCCGCTACGGCGAGCAGGGGGTGAATGAAGACCTGGCCCTGCGCACCTACTCGGCCCGGCTGCTGGGGGCCGACCCGGAGCTGGTGCTGCACGGCGGCGGCAACACCTCGGTGAAAACCACCGTTCACGGGTTGCTCGGGGAAGCGATCCGGGTGCTGTGCGTCAAGGGATCGGGCTGGGACCTGGGCTCGATCGAGCCGCCGGGCCATCCGGCGGTGCGGCTCGAGCCCCTGCAGGCTCTGCGGGTCCTGGAGTCCCTCAGCGACGAGGCGATGGTGGCGGCCCAGCGCCAGAACCTGATCGATCCGGCCGCCCCCAACCCCTCGGTGGAGGCGCTGCTGCATGCCTTCCTGCCCCACACCTTCGTCGATCACACCCATTCGATCGCCCTGCTGGCCCTGGCCGACCAGCCCGATGCGGCCGAGGTCTGCCGCGAGGTCTACGGCGATCGGGTGGCCCTGGTGCCCTACGTGATGCCCGGTTTCGCCCTGGCCAAGGCGGCGGCCCTGGCCTACGAGGCCGCGGCGGCCGGCGGCAGCGAACCCGAGGGCATGGTCCTGCTGCAGCACGGCCTGTTCTCCTTCGGCGCCAGCGCCGAACAGAGCTACGACCGGATGATCGACCTGGTGCGGCGGGCCGAGGAGCGCCTGGCCCGGGGCGAACGCACGTTGCACGCCGTGGCCGTGCCGGAGCGCCCCGCCCCTGCAGCGGCGGTGCTGCCGGTGCTGCGGGGCGCCCTGGGCCGGGCCGCCGTCGCCGCCGGCGTTCGTCCCCACTGGATCCTGGCGCTGCGCGACACCCCCCTGGCCCGCGCCGTCAGCGACGACGCCCGGCTGCCGGACTGGGCCGGCCGGGGCGTCGCCACCCCCGACCACGTCATCCGCACCAAGGCCCGGCCCCTGGTGCTGCCGCCCCTGCCGTCCGGCGGCGACGGCCACGCCCTGGCCGCCTGGGGCCAGGCCCTTGAGCAGGCCCTGGAGGCCTACGCCACCGACTACCGCGCCTACGTCCAGCGCCAGAACGCCGCCGCCGGGGGCGTCAAGAAGGCGCTCGATCCCCTGCCGCGGGTGGCGGCGATCCCCGGCCTGGGGCTGGTGGGGATCGGCAAGTCGGCCGCCGAGGCGGCCACCGTGGCCGACATCGCCGAAGCCTGGGCCCAGACCCTGCTGGCGGCCGAAGCGATCGGCCGCTTCGCGCCGGTGGGCGAGGCCGACACCTTTGCCATGGAGTACTGGAGCCTGGAGCAGGCCAAGCTCGGCAAGGCGGCCGAGAAGCCCCTGGCCCGCCAGGTGGTGCTGGTCACCGGTGCTGCTGGTGCCATCGGGGCGGCGACCGCCCGGGCCTTCGCCGCCGCCGGGGCCGACGTGGCGGTGCTCGATCTGGAGCAGGAGGCCGCGGCGGTGGTGGCCGCCGCCTGCGGCAAGTGGGCCCTGGCCGTGGCCTGTGACGTCACCGACCCGGCGGCGGTGCAGGCCGCCGTCGCGGCGGTGGCGGCCCACTTCGGCGGCCTCGACATCGTGGTCAGTAATGCCGGTGCCGCCTGGACCGGACCGATGGCCACCCTGGCCGACGCCGACCTGCGGGCCAGCTTCGAGCTCAACTTCTTCGCCCACCAGAGCGTCGCCCAGGCGACCCTTGCGGTGTTCCGCGCCCAAGGCCTGGGCGGCCAGCTGCTGTTCAACGTCAGCAAGCAGGCCCTCAACCCCGGCCCCAACTTCGGCGCCTACGGCATCAGCAAGGCGGCCCTGCTGGCCCTTGTGCGCCAGTACGCCCTCGAGGAAGGCGAGGCGGGCGTGCGGGTGAACGCCATCAACGCCGACCGCATCCGCTCCGGCCTGCTCGACGACACGATGATCAAGGAGCGCTCCGCCGCCCGCGGCCTCAGCGAGGAGCTCTACATGGCCGGCAACCTGCTGGGCGCCGAGGTGCGCGCCAGCGATGTGGCCGACGCCTTCGTCGCCCTGGCCCTGATGCAGCGCACCACCGGCGCCGTGCTCACCGTCGATGGCGGCAACGTGGCAGCGATGGTGCGCTGAGCGCGCCTCCCGGCGCGACGGTCCGGTGGGTGCCCGATTTCGGGAAGGTTGGCCCGATGCGTTCAGGGGATGTTGCGTTTCTCCCCTCGGCGGTTTGGTCTGGGAATTCATGCCAGATTCAAACCAGCTTCATCGGTGTAATCGAGCGGAATTAGTCCAAGCCCGTCAACCGAACTGGTGGGTTTTTGCGTCTTTATTGGGTCTCCCCTTTCCCAGCGCTCCCCATGACGGATTCCTTCCAGCGGATTGTGCGCCGGGTGATTCCAACCACCCCGGTTCGCCGGGCTTCCCCTAGGGAAGGGTTCGACACCTTCCAGCTCGGACCGCTGCTGGAGCGGCTTGCACCCAGGAAAGAGGTGGAGCTGCGGGTCAGGGTGCGCCGTCCCGATGACCATCTCGTCTTTGATCTGCTCTTCGACAACCTGCGCATCGTGCCGGGGGCCGGTGAGGCAGGCGCTGAACTGGTTCGTCTCGATCCGGCACGGCGTGGCCTGCTGATCGTCGAGTTCCCTTCCCAGAGCTTCGGCGAAGAGGCCTACCTAGAGAAGGCTGCTGTTGATGGCACTTTGGCCGACGACCTTCCACGCAATAGGGATGGGTCAAAACCGAATGGCCCCACCGTCGTCAAGAACAGACCACCTCCCCCGTTACCAGAGCCTGCAGACCCTTTGCGGCCCTTGCCCACGGCAAAGGTGCGAATGGCCGGTCCCAGCCGGCTTGCCTATGTGATGCCTGCGGAGCTTCGGGCGCTTCCGTTCACCCTAGAGGCGGTGCTCAAGGCGATGCGGGAATGGCCCCTCAACCTCGACATCAATGCCAGGCCCGATGAGGCCTATGGCTTCTCCCAGCTTCCCAAGGATGCCCGCGCTCTCCAGAGCGCGCTGGTGGCCAGGGTGGCCAACGAGCGGCGGTCAGCGGTCGATCGCGCCCTCACCAGCAGCGCCCGGCGTGTGGCGGCACTAGGGGCCGGCGGGCTAGGACTGGATCAGGACAACGGCGGTTCCAGTGCGTTGGGCACGGCTGTCTGGGAAGCGATCCGCACCGAATCGGTTGCCCTGGCCGCCCAGCATCCCGAACTGGGCGACGGTGATCTGCACGCCGCCACCCTGGGAACGCTGGCGCTGCGATCGGCGGCCGAACTCGCCCAGCTGAACCAGGGACTGTTGGGCGGCCGGGACGGTGCCGCTCTGGTCACCGACCTGCCCTATGTATCCCTGCTGCTGGGCCAACCCCATCCCCTGGCACGCACCACCACAGCTCTGGAGCTGCCCTATCGGTTGATGCTCTCCCCGATTGGCACAGCCCGCTGGCAGCATGCCCTCCAGCCAGCCACCCAGCGCGGCCGTACCGAGCTCTGGCACACCCGCCTGGGCGACCCCGTTCCCGAAGGGGGTCGAGATACCCCGTCCCGCATTCGGGCGCTCTGGTCCCCCGATTTTGATTCGGTCGGCCAGGTGGATCCGCCGCGGCCGTTCCGTATGAGCCTCGATGCCCAGGACCGCCAATTCCTGGTGAAGTTGATGGGGGAGTGGAACCAGAAGCGGGCCGATGGCGCCGGAGCCTATCTGCCCCGTTCCAGCGAGGCGAAACGCCTGCATCTCTCCTCCCTGGGCGCCCTGCTGGACGCCGGCGGTGACTGGGATCCCCGACCCAATGGAGTGGATCTTGAGCAATGGCGGCACCTCGCCACCCTGGGCCGCGACCACTACGTGCGTGTGGTCTATTCGGGTTTTCTGATGTGGTGCGGCCATGCCGCCTCGCTTGTGAAGGTGACTGAGCGCAAGTTTGAGTCATTGACGAAGGACAGCAACAATCGGGTAGCCGTGTTGCGCCAGCGGTTTTTCATCATCGTGCGCGAACGAGTGCGTCACTACGACGGCAGTCGCCACCGGTTCAAGGGCCGCAACTTCCCCTTCCAAACGGTTGAGGTGCTGACGCAAGTCACGCCGAATCTGAACAAACCGACGAAGCTCGAAACGGCTGAGGGAAAGAAGATCTATGACAAGTCCAATGGGGTTGACATCACAGAGCGGATGGCCTTCTTCCCCATGATTGGTGGTCTGACTGGCACAAAGTTCCGTTTTGAGATCGTGGCTACCGATCGTGATGGCCAGCGGGTTGGCTTTTCCATGCCGCTGTTGTTTGTCAGTGAGGTCGTCAACACCGACCGCAGCACGCTCCTGCTCGATGCCTACAATGCTGAAGACAGGGATTCGGTGCGTCGGGCCGAGCTCAACGGCGCCAGTGTGGGGTTCGACGCCATCAATCCGCGGGAGACCCAACTGGCGACGCGCTCAATGAGTTTCCGCGTCGGCGCACTGGCGCCGACAGACAAACTCTTGGCGACAGCGCCCAACTTTTCACCGGAGATGGAGCGGGCCGATGTCTGTGTGCCAGCCCTTCAGAAACTTCTGGGCCGCGACGATGCCATCGCCATGCGCTACCCGGAGGTGGTGCGTGACGCCCTCAGCAACCCCGGCGAACTGTTCCTTTCGGTGGCGGACTCGCCCTACCCCCTCGATTTTGGTGGCGCCGGCAAATCGCAGACCGATGCCATCGGTGGCCTGGCCGCACCGACGATGGCGGTGCTCGGGCTCTCGAAGCGATCCGGCCCAGTTTCTGCGCAGCTCCAGCCAGGTGGCCCCCCGGAGCAGCAGATTGCGAACGCACTCACCAACGCCATCGCTAATCGCTTCGATCCCAAGGATTTCTTCCCCAAGGAAGCCACCTTAATCGGTGGGATCACCCTGAATGAACTGATCACTGGGGTGGTTCCCCTCAACCACCCGACGGCGCCCCGGTTTATCACCCGCACTCTGCCTGCGGAGGGGGCCCCTCCCGAGGCTCCCCCCAGTCGGCTGGAGGCGTCGTTCAGCTGGGTCAGCCCTGTGCCCGAGCCGGTCACGCCCCAACTGTTGGTCCCGAATGCTGATGGCATCAGCGGCACCCGATTGATGCTGTCAGGCAGCACCACCGTCCCCTTGGATGGCTCGATGGCGCCATCACGCGCAGCCAGGGCGGAACTCAACAACTTCAAACTCAATCTGTTCGGTTGCATCATTCTCTGGTTCGATCAGCTGAGCTTCGACAGCCGGCCGGGTCAGAAGCCTGATGTGTCGGTGCGGATGCATGAGAAGAAGCCAGGTGATCAGTTTGAGCCTGTGATGTTCGGCGGACCTCTGGAGTTCGTCAACGATCTGCGTCGCTTCATCCCCAGCAACGGCTTCTCCGATCCGCCCGCTCTCAGCGTTACCCCCAGTGGCATCTCTGCCAGCTATTCCCTGGGCCTGCCGAGCATCTCGTTGGGGATCTTCAGCCTCAGCAACATTTCGATCGGAGCTGGATTCAGCCTCCCCTTCGACAACCGTCCCGTCTCGGTGCGCTTCAACTTCGCTGAGCGGCAGCGGCCCTTCAGCCTTACCGTCTCGCTGCTGGGTGGTGGTGGCTTTTTTGCTATCGCGGTGGGAGCCAAGGGGGTGCAGGAAATCGAGGCTGCGCTCGAATTCGGTGCTGCCATCGCCCTCTCCCTGGTGGTGGCCTCGGGGATGGTGGAGATCAAGGCCGGTGTCTACTTCAGCTGGAAGGACGATGGCGCCAGTCCGAAACGCGTTGTCCTGGCGGGCTATGTGCGCATCCACGGCGAGCTCACGATCGTCGCCATCTTCTCTGCTTCGCTCACTTTCAACCTGCAGCTGGCCTACGAGAAGCAGGGTGACCAATCGATCGTCTATGGAGAAGCGGAGCTGATCGTTGAAGTGGAAGTGCTCTTCCTGAGCTTTGATGTGGCCGTGCGTTGTCGCCGCGAGTTTGGCGGTGGCACGGCCGATCCGAAGTTTCTTGACCTGATCCCCGACCAGCCCTCCTGGGATCTCTATTGCGGGGCCTTCGCCTCGGAGGTGGCGTGATGGTGAAACAGACCCTGCTCTGGACCTGCCTGCCGAACGGGATCAGCGATGCTGGCCTGCGTGTCTCTGTGCTGGTGACCCCGCGGCTGGATGCGGACCTTGCTCCACCCACGCTGGCCAGTTTCAGCGACTGGTCCGACTGGCCCGCCGCCCTGGCTCAGTTGACGTTTGTCTTTTACGCCGATGGTCAGCCAGTCGCGAAGACCTCCGTTCTTGATGCCGCCAATGTTTCGCGTCTGGACAACAGCCTGGGGGCGCCGAATTCAGCCGACTGGCAGGCCCTGTTACGCTCCAATTCTGTCGTGGAACGCTATGCAGCCAATACGGATCTTCAAGAGAGTGAGGTGCTGGCCTACAGCGCCACTGATGTCCATGATCGGATCAAGGATCTCTATGTTGATCTGGCAAGGCGTTGCAGCGATGCCCTGCCCAGGATCGGCCGAGATCTGCTCGATGATCCTCTCTGGCAAACATTCATCGATGCGGTGGAGCAGGTCGACCGCTGGGGTACTAAAACCCAGCGGGAAGACATCCTGCCGTTCGAGAGAGAAAGGGATACCCAGATCGAGAATCGCCTGGCGGGGGTCAACCCACTGATGGCTGGAAGCCGAGCCGGTTCTTCAGCGTTCTCCAGGGATCAGATCATCCGACATCTGGCCCGTTTTGAGCTGTTCCACACACCGCCGCTGCAGCCCAAACCATTGGAGTCCAGGGATCGGCAAGACGACCGACGGATCAGCTCTGTCACTCAGGAGTTTGAGCGGCCTCCTGTCCCCACGGCCAAGGAGCTGGCGCGCACCATGCATTTCCACCGGGTCGTGGCCGCGATGAACGCCTACCCCACCCTCCAGCGTCGCCTTGGCCTGGTGACGGATTTCGTGCTGGATCGCCGGGCCTTTCCTATCAACGCCGATTTCAGATTGCATGTTGAAGTGGACGACTCAGTCGGGGTGCTGGTGGGCCGGCAGAGGGACATCTCGCCACGCACCCAGGTGACCCTTACGGAGCGCGACTTCTTCGCCCGCTCCCGTGTCCTTCCCCCCCCCAATGACACCGAGATTCGTCTCGACCGGGGCCTGCTCGATCTCTACAGCCAGCCGGATCGCTATGCCGTTTTGCAGGCCGATGTGGACGGCGCCGGTCTGAAGCTGATGAACTTCGCCCGCACCCTGGCGGGATACCGCAGCCAGAAGAAGGGGGATTCGCTCCTGCTCCAGGATGATGTGTCGCGCCAGGAAAAGCGGGCGGGGGCGCCGGCCCTACGCACCGCGGGTTTGATGTTGGTGCGCAAGGACCGTGCCCAGACACTGAAGGGCAGACTCGCGGCTGGCAAGCAGCTACAGATGGACGCCGATGGCCCGGGCTTCGCTGAACTGTGGGCGGAAGATCTGGTGCGTGGCTATCGCATCGATGTCTGGGATCAGCAGACCGGGATCTGGCGCTCCCTCTGCGAACGCACTGCCACTTATACCCTCGCTGGGGAACAGCCGGTGGCTCCGAAGGCAGGCAAGGAGGAAGCCACCGTGCAGTTGGCCGCCACCCGCTCCCCCGACCCCGCGTACAACCAGAAGCTGCTCTATTTGCACGAAACCCTGATCACCTGGACAGGCTGGAGCCTGGCGGCCCCAGCGCCGGGCCTGGCGATCGGCGTCGATGTGGGGACCCCGGCGGGCGGCAAGCCCGCGTTCACAGAACAGGCGGGGGAGCTGCCTGGGTTGGAGTTTCGTTCCCTTTTCAATGCAGTCCCAGGCTCCCTGCCGCGGCTTCGCTATGGCCGCAGCTACGCCCTGCGTGCCCGGGCAGTGGACCTGGCGGGCCAGTCCCTGCTCCCTCAGGAGAACAACATCGGGCCGGAGCGACCGGTTGATGAGGCCAGACCCTTCCTCCGGTTTGAGCCGGTGGCGGCACCGGCCCTGGCCCTGTTTCGCCCCGCTCAGGGCAGCACCGAGCGCCCGGCGGAGGGGGAGTCGATGGCGCGGCTCGCCATCCGCAGTTTCAACGACGTCTTTGACGACCCAGCCCCATCGGGTGAGCTGGCACGCCGTCACGCCGTGCCGCCCCAGTCCACCGTGCGAGAAGCGGAACTGCATGGAGTGCTCGATCAGGGAGGCCTTGTCGATGCCGCCACGTTCCAGATGCTGGCCGTTGAGATGGATCGGGATGCCAGCGATCCGGCTGCGGCCCTAGTGGAAGAAACATTCGCTCTCAAAGGGGCCCTGGACACCACCGCCGTCGACACGACGTTTTCGGTGTGGCGGGAGGGCGCAAGCCTGAGCTATCTGCCCGATCCGATGGCTTTCAGGGTGTCGGCCTGGTTTCTCGGCCATCCCACGATCCCGCCGGAGACCACGATTCGAATCCCCCTGTATCCGCCTGGAACACGCTGGCCCCAGGCTCAGACCTTCCGCATCGAGCTCGTTGACGTTGGGGCCGACGCTCTGGCCCAGCCAGCGTTCGATGCGACCACCCGGGTGCTGCGGATCCCTTTGGCGAAGGGGGAGAGGGCCACCCTGCGTCTGGCGATGGCGCCGCGCAAGCGTGATCTGTTTGAGCGGATGGGGCTTTGGCAATGGCTTGATCCGGCCACGCAGCAGCAGATCGAGGAAACCGCGATCGACGGACGTTGTTGGTTGTTCTCGCCCTGGCAGGACATCGACCTGGTGCACGCGGTCCAGCGGCCCTTGATCCGGCCCATCATCTTGCGGCTCGAGGTGAGCCGATCCACCGGCGAAACCAGAGTTCTGCCCAGGATCCTGACAACCTGCAGCCTCAAGAGCACCGACCGACTCGATCTGCTGGCTCAGTGGCACGAGCCCCAGGACGATCCAGCCAGTCCCGCACCCCTGGATCTCCTGCGCGACGACCTGGCTTTCCAGGTCAAGGTGACGGATTCCGAGGATTACGTCCCCCGCTCCCAGCCCCCGCCGGACCACAGCCTCCCTGCCGATGAGCACAAAGGACCGGACGTGATCGGGCTCAACGCAAATGTGGACCTGTTCGCCAGCAAACACCACGAGTTCAACGACACCCGCTACCGCCGCATCGAGTACCGCCTCAAGGCCACCTCGCGGTTCCGCGAATACCTGCCCCCCCGCCTCCTGCTCGAGCCGGATCCTGCCCTCGCTCCCGACGGACCCTTTCAGCAAGTGGAGCAGAACCTGCTGGTGGAGGGCCCAACATCGGTCACCTGGATCCCCAGTTCGGCGCCACCGCCCCCACCCCAGATTCTCTATGTGGTGCCCACCTTCGGTTGGGTCCGTGGCCGCGACGGGGACGGAACCATCCGTAGTTGGCGCCGAGGCGGGGGCCTGCGGATCTATCTCGACCGCCCGTGGAACGTCAGTGGCTATGGAGAAATGCTGGCGGTCGTGCTGCCACCCGCCGAGTTTCGCGCCGACCCGGAGAGCCAACCGACCGAGAAGCCCTACACCAAGTTCGTCACCCAATGGGGCAACGATCCGATCTGGCAATCCCCCTTTGTCGCTGGCGCCGCCCCTGATCGTCGTCGCTTCCCCCTGGCACGCTGGCAGCCAGATCCTGCCGGGGGCTGGTTGCCGAACGGAGCACCCACCTCCGAAGCGGACCAGAGCCCCGGGCCGTTCCCGGTGGGCGATCGATCGGTCGCTGAGCTGAGGCTTACCAATGACGGCCTACCGGTGGAGATCGCACCGCACGATGTGGCCTTCGACCCGGAACGGCAGCTCTGGTTTTGCGACATCGAGATGGACCAGGGTTCGTCCTATTGGCCCTTCGTACGTCTGGCCCTGGCCCGGTATCAACCGTGCTCCACAACTGGCGCGCACCTGTCCGAAGTGGAGTTCGCCGATTTCATGCAACTCACGGCCGACCGCTGGCTCACCGTGCGTCCGGAACAGGAGGGTCGCGTTCGCTTCGTGACTGTGTACGGGCCGGGTTTCACCGATTCCGGTGGCGCCCAGGTGGCCCGTTCCGAAATCGATCCTCTCTCGCGAACGGCCACGTCATACGCGGCCGTCACCAAGACCTCAGTCATTAATGTCTGGCTGGAGCTCCTCGAGCCCGCTCTCGGGGAGGATTTCGGCTGGGAGCGTGTTTCCGGTGCCGATGGAACAGCCCTGCCTGCGGGCACCGCCGCTCCAGGGCTTGAGCCCCAGGTGCGGATGCGCGAACGGTTGACTCCCGAGCAGGGCTTGCGTGCCTTGGCCCTGAAGCGGGACGGAGACTTCGCCAATCTGCTGATCGAGGGTCTGGCCGAGCGGATCGTGCTTCGCCCACCGCTGTGGGACGGGCGGCTGGACATCCCGGAGGGTCTTGATGGGAGGTTGCGGCTGGTGGTCGCGGAATACGAGGAGTACCCGGTTGATGGCCCACCGAAGCAAGACGGTGTGAAACAGGTGCTCTCCGGCCGGCGGTTGGTGTTCGTTGAGCACGTTCCCCTCACGGAGTGATTCTCCGGCGGAGGCTGATCTCCACCGACGCTGGATCCAGGCCCGCTCCGCCGCCCGTTGCATCAGCTCGCAACTCTGCCTGGCCGACAACCTGCTGAGGGTGAAGCTGCGCCAGCGACGTGGCGGCGACGTGGCGGCGATGGTGCGGCAGGGGGCCTGTTCAGCCCGCCGCCTTCGCCCGCGCCGCCAGCCACAGCCCCAGCCCACTCCAGAGCACCACCAAGCCCAGGCAGAGGCCGGTCCAGGCCGGCAGGCCCCAGCCGTCCACCACCAGGGGGGCCACCACGGTGATCACGCCCCCTGCCAGCAGGGGCTGGAGCAGCAGCTGCTTGATCGAGAACGCCGTCACCGCCTGGCTGCGGTCGCCTGGGTCGGCCATGCGCAGCAGCAGCAGGCCGCTGGCGGCCACCCCCGTGGCCTGGCCGAACTCGATGATCGCCCGCTCGAACCAGTCGGGCGGCAGGATCCTGGGGGCCAGCAGCAGGATCACCCCCAGGTTCCAGAGCAGACCCGCCAGCGCCAGCACCGTCAGGGGGATCCAGTCGTGGGCCAGCAGGCTCAGATCCAGGCAGGCGGTGGCGGCGGTGATCAGCAGATCGGCCGAGATGGTGCCGGTCTGGCCCTGGATGGCGGTCGAGACCCACTGGGTCTGGCCGCTCTTTTCCAGGATCAGGCGCACCAGCAGGGAGCCCACCAGGGCCAGGGGGAACACCGGCAGGGCGTCGATCACCAGGGCGAACACCCCGCCGCTGGCGTCGGCGACGAAGCGCAGCGCCGCCAGTGCCCCGCAGCCGAACAGCACTGCCACCCCCGCCAGCCCCAGGTTCACGGCCCAGTCGGCGATCTGCCGCCACAGGGCCGGCACCTCCACGGTGCCCGCCTCAAGGGACAGATCCAGCGGCACCTCCTGCAGGGGCGGGGTCTGCTCCTCAAGGATCGCCACCGCCTCCTCGATCAGCATGGCCTCGGGGAACTTCAGCCAGCCCCGGGCCCGCCCCAGTACCACCAGCAGCCCCCCCACCACCGTCGACACCAGCAGTCCCACGGTGGCCATCGCCAGCCCCAGGGCCTGGGCCCCCTCCAGCCCCAGCCGCTCGTAGGTGGGCCCCATGGCGGCGGCCGAGCCGTGGCCGCCTTCGTAGGCCACCTCGATCAGGCAGGCCATGACCGGGCTCACCCCCAGCCAGGGCTGCAGCACCAGCAGCACCGCCAGGCCCCCCACCAGGAACTGGCCGAAGGCCAGGGTGAGCGCCAGCAGCACCTGGGCCGAGAGGGGGCGCCACAGGCCCCCCAGCTTCGGCAGCGGCTTGCCCAGCAGCAGGGTGGCGAACACCAGGGTCAGCAGGGGCAGGGGCAGCTGGTCCCAGAGGTCGATCACCCGCTGGGGCAGCAGGGGCACCAGCCCGGCCGGAGCCACCACCAGCCCCAGGCCGCCGGCCAGCAGGGCCTCCGGCAGACCCCAGCGCTTCATGCCCAGCAGCCCGCCGATACCGCTGCCAATCAGCAGCAGCACGGTCAGGGCGGCCAGGGCCAGGGCCAGCCACTCCACGCCCTCCACTAGCCCCGGCATGAGCGCGGCGATCACAGGCGGAACTGGCGGCGGAAGAAAGCTTCGGTGGCTTCCAGCACCGAGGTGCGCACGCCGCTGTCGCGGAAGCCGTGGCCCTCTCCTTCGAACAGGTGCAGTTCCGTCTCCAGTCCGCCTCGGCGCAGGGCTTCCACCATCTGCTCACTCTGACGCGCCGGCACCACCCGGTCGTCCAGGCCATGGAAGAACACCACCGGCACCGTGATCCGCTGCGCATGCCGCAGCGGTGAACGCGCCTCGTAGACGGCCCGGGCCTCGGGCCAGGGGCCAATCAGGGATTCGGTGTAGCGGGCCTCGAAGCGGTGATCCACCTCGAGCAGGGCCTCCGGATCGGCCACCGGGTAGCGGCAGGCTCCGGCCCCGAAGTCATCGGTGAAGCACAGGGCCGCCAGCACGGTGAAACCGCCGGCGCTGCCCCCTTCGAAGGCCACCCGGGCCGGGTCGGCCTTGCCCGCCGCCACCAGGGCCCTGGCGGCGGCGGCGCAGTCGGCCACATCCACCACGCCCCACTGGCCGTCGAGCCGCTGCCGGTAGGCCCGCCCGAAGCCGGTGGACCCGCCGTAGTTCACATCCACCACGCCCCAGCCGCGGCTGGTCCAGAACTGGATGGCCAGGTTCAGCCCCGTGCCGGCCATGGCGGTGGGGCCGCTGTGGCCCTTCACCAGCAGGGGGGCATCGGCGCGGCTGCCGCCCCGGGGCGGGTAGTACCAGGCGTGGGTGGGCTGGTCGCCATGACCTTCGAACCAGAGCGGCTCCGGTCGGCTGATCGCCTCGGCCGCCAGGGGCAGCGGTGCGGCCGGCGTGTGCTGCCAGGTGCCGCTGGCCGTGTCCAGCTCCAGCAGCCCCTGGCCGATCCCGGGGGCCCCCGCCACAGCCACCAACCGGCCCGCTTCCGCCGTCAGGGCCGCCAGCTCATCGAAGGGCAGGGGGATCGGCTCGAAGCGGCCGCCTTCGGCCCCCAGCCGGCCCAGCTCCCAGCGCCCCTGGCGGCAGACCGCCGCCAGCAGCTGCGTGCCGTCCCAGGCCAGGGTGCGCAGGCCGTAGACCCATTGCGGGCTGGCGAATTCCGCCTCCATGGGGCAGAGCGGGTGCCATCGGGGCGGGGTGTCCGCTTCCAGGGAGGCCACCTCGGCAAGCCGTTCCAGGTTCCACCAGCCGCTGCGGTCGTTGGCCACCACCAGGGAGCCGTCGTCGAGCCAGAGGGGCTGGAACACAGAGATCCCCTGGGGATCCCCCGCCGCCGAGCCGGCGATGGGCCGGGCTTGCTGCAGCTGCCCCGCCGCATCGATGGCGGCGAGCCAGAGCTGGCTGCGCTCCCAGGGCATGAAGGGCTGCTGCCAGGCCACCCAGGCCAGGTGGCCGCCGCCTGGGGCCAGCACGGCGTAGCCGCAGAAGTCCGCCGGCTGGTGCAGCAGCTCCGGTTCGCCCCCCGCCAGGGGCACCGCCACCAGCCGGTCAACGCCGTCCTGTTCCATCACGCCGATCCAGCGCTGGCGAGGCTGGTCGATCAAGCCATCGGCGAAGGCCCGCGGCCGCTCCGGGTCGGGTGGGGCGGTCAGTCGGCGGGGCGCCGCGGTTGCTAAGGGTTCGCCGCCGCCGGCCAGGCTGAGCTGCCAGAGGCAGCGGTCGCCGTCGTGGACGAACACCAGCTGATCGCCCGCCACCGCATAGGCCCCGCCGCCGTACTCATGCACGCGGGTGCGCAGGGTCCAGGGCCCAGGGGTCAGATCCACGGCAGCGGCGCCGGGGCCGCGTCCCATCAAGGTGGTGCGCCCCTGCTCGTCGGGGCGCTGCTCCAGCCAGAACAAGCGCCCCCCGTCCAGCCGCGGTTCGGCGACGCTGGTGGCCCTGCCCACCGCCACCGCGGCGGGCAGGGGCTCCAATTCTTTGCACGACGGCGCCCCCACCCGAGCCCTCCGCAGGCTGCTTCTAGAATCGATCCATCGTTTCAGGTGACGTCTTGGCCCGCAGCTTCGCCCAGATGGCACGGTCCGCCGAACAGGGTGGCCACTCCGTGTTGGTGCCGAAGGTGCCGGTGGAACGCCCCTCCCTCGAGATCCACACGCTGGGGTCGAAGGAGCTGCGGGCCTCGGCCCGGCGCATCAGCAAGGTGGATGCCTCCGTCCGGGATCTGGCCCGCGACATGCTGCGCAGCATGTACACCGCCAAGGGGATTGGCCTGGCGGCCCCCCAGGTGGGTGTCCATCGCCAGTTGCTGGTGATCGATCTGGATCTGGAGGAGGCCGCCACTCCGCCCCTTGTGCTGATCAACCCCGAGATCACCGCCGCCGGCGCCTCCTTCAACACCTACGAGGAGGGCTGTCTCAGCATCCCCGGGGTCTATCTCGACGTGGTGCGTCCGTCCGTGGTGGAGGTGGCCTACCGCGACGAGACGGGTCGCCCCCGCCGCATCAAGGCCGATGGTCTGCTGGCCCGCTGCATCCAGCACGAGATGGATCACCTCCAAGGTGTGCTGTTCGTTGATCGGGTCACCGACGAGCTCAGCCTCAACGACGGCCTGCAGCAGCAGGGTTTCCTCCGCTCCGACGTCCAGTCGATTCGCTGATCTCCATGCCGATGAAACCCCTGGCCGGCCTCTTCCTGGGCCTGGCCTGCCTGCTCGGCATCGCCGCCACCGGATCGATCTTCGAGCTTTCCTACGGCGACCCTGATCTCGGTGTCCAGGCCACCCGCTGGATCCTGGCCGGCAGCCTGCCGGGCACCGTGCTGGCCCTGCTGGTGGCGATCCGCATCAACAAGCCCGCCTGAGCCCCCCCAGCGCGCTGCGCCCCCGCTGCGACCCCTCGGCCGGCCCGACAACCGGCCGTCCGACTGTGCCTATGGGCTGGTTTCCGGTGGTTACCGTTCATACGATTTAGGCCGCTTCGATCAACGCCGTGACCCTTTCCGTTCTCCCCCGCGCAGGCCTGGCGGCCCTGACGGCGCTGGCGACAACCCTGGCCACTGCAGCCCCCGCTCCGGTCCGCGCCTCCGCCTTGTTCGCCGCCGCCGAGGTGGACCAGCAGAACTTCCTGATGGTGGCTGCCCCCATCGGCAGCAAGGGCGAAAAAGCCCAGCTCAACATCTACGAACAGCTCAAGCCCGTGCGGCCCTGCTTTGAGGTGGGTGAGGGCACGCCGGCCCCGGTGAATCCCCTGCTGGCCACCTTCGATTTCACCGGCATCTGCAACCGCTATATCGACGCCAACGGCTACTCGGTTCGGGTGGGGGGCCAGGATCTGGCCACCTCCTACCGGCTGATGGTGACCCGCAGCGCCGGCGACATGCTGCTGCTGGCCTTCCCCACGAAGGCTGGCGCCGGCCCGGAGATGGTGGTGGCCCGCACCCGTGGCAGCGCCCCCGGCTTCCTGAAGCTGCAACTGGAGCCCGGTTGGCGACTGATGCGGCGCCAGTTCGGCGGCCGCAACCTCGGCCACCTCTACGTCTATGCCGACAGCTGGCCGGGGACGGCGGCGACAGCCGCCCAGCCCCAGCCCACCAAGGTGGAGGCCGCCCAGCCCCCCACCGCAGCGGTGCCCGTCAAGGAGGCCGCTCCTGCGGCGGTCCGGCGGCCCTTGGCCCCGCCGGCCGTTCCCCCCGCCACCAAGCTCTGAGGCGGAGGGCCGAAGCCCCACTTGCTAGGGTGCAACGCTGCGCACGTCTCAGCAGTACTTCATGACCCAGGTCACCGTCGGCGAAAACGAAGGCATCGAATCGGCCCTGCGCCGCTTCAAACGCCAAGTGTCCAAGGCGGGCATCTTTGCCGATCTGAAGCGGCTGCGCCACCACGAAACCCCCACCGAGAAGTACAAGCGCAAGGCTCAGCAGCGCCGCCGTCGCCGCTGATCCCCGTTCGGGCTTCTTCCATTCAGGTGCTTCTACCTGTTGCCTGGCCCCCCGACCGTGATCAGGCTGAAGGGGCCATCGCTGCAGGGTCCATGGGCCATCCGGTCGCCTCAACGGCAGGCCAGTCAAGGTCTGCCTCCGTTCTTCAAAGGATCAGCCACTGGCTGGCCGAGACCATCAATCACGCCTGGGGTAATCCTGCTGAGGAAGCCCAGAACCGGCCGCCGTCGATCGGTGTGCAGCCCTACAGCGGCGACTCAGCCCGCCGCCGCTGACCGGAGCGTTCGCTCACGTCACCTGATCGAAGGATCGGTAGCTGAGGGCCTCGGCAATCGCAGCACCTGACACCCTGGCCTCACTGGCCAGATCGGCAATCGTGCGGGCTACCCGCAGCACCCGCTCCGCCCCCCTGGCGGACAGGCGCCGCTGGCTGATGGCCCGCTCCCAGAGAGCCAGGGCGTCCGGCTCCGGGGTCACGATCGCGGCCAGGGCAGGACCATCCAGCTGGCCGTTGGCCGCCCCTTCCGGATTCCGCTGGCCCATCCGCCTCCGGGCCGCGGCCACCCGTTTCGCCACCACCGAGCTGGCTTCGCCCCCAGCGGGCCTTTGCTGCCCGGCCTCCCGGTAGGCCCCGCCCAGGTCGTGGGCCTCGGGGCGCCGCATCACCACCTGCAGATCGATCCGGTCCAGCAGCGGCCCTGAAAGCCTTCCCCAGTGGCGGCGCCGTTGGGCTTCACCGCAGCGGCAGCTCTCGCTGGGATCGCCGTACCAGCCGCAGGGGCAGGGGTTGGTGGCGGCCACCAGGAGCACCCGGCAGGGAAAGCGGCAGCGCTGTTGGGCCCGGCTGATCCACAGCTCCCCTTCCTCGAGGGGCTGGCGCAGCTGGTCGAGCACCTCACGGCGGAACTCCGCCAGCTCATCGAGGAACAGCACACCATGGTGGGCCAGGCTCAGCTCCCCGGGCCGGGGCAGGGCGCCGCCACCGACCAGGGCGGCGGCGGAGCAGCCGTGGTGGGGGCTGCGGAAGGGGCGTTGCCGCCGCAGGCCGGCCCCCTCCCCCAGCAGTCCAGCCAGGGAATGGAGCTGGGTGACCTCCAGGGCCTCCTGGTGCCCCAGGGGCGGCAGCAGCGGTGGCAGCCGCCGGGCCAGCATCGTCTTGCCGCTGCCGGGCGCCCCCACCAGCAGCAGATGGTGGCCCCCGGCTGCGGCGATCTCCAGGGCCCGCCGGCCATGGGCCTGGCCGCGCACCTCGGCCAGGTCGGGCCCTGCGGCCGCCGCCGCTGGCAG
>NZ_JAHLYP010000047.1 GCF_025127995.1 Synechococcus sp. CS-1332
CCCCGCCACCGTGAATGCCCGCTGCAGCCCATAAACACCTTCCCCGCTGCGCACATCACCCAGGCCCGTCTCGCACGCCGACAGCACCACCAGTTCGGTTCCCTCCAGATCCATTCCCGTCGCCTCCGCTGCCGTCAGATACCCGTCATCGGCTGGGTTCCGCTCTGGAGCATTCGCTCCGCTCAGCACCAGCCCGCTACGCAGCAGCGGGTCCTCCGCCACACCCAGACCCGGCACGGACGATCCGTCTTTTCGCTCCACAGGCTCCGGGGCGGGAAAGAAGAAGCCATGGGTCGCGATGTGGAAGATCAACGGTCCCTTCTGCTGCAGCGCCCGCGCCGCCGTGGCCTGCTCCGCCACGATCGGTGCTCCCGCTCCCAGCAGGCCCGCCACCTGCGTCGCCTCCGCCTTCGTCGCCGGCAGCGGATCCCAACGCAGCCCTCCCCGCAACGCGCTCGAGCGCTGCTGCCCACTTGCCTTTCCTCCTTTCGATGCTGCGGCCGCTCCATAGGCCGGGTTGGCCATCACCACCGGCGCACCACCCGCCTTCGGGGGCTGCTGCAACCGCACCAGATCACGCCCCGTCGTCACCACCCGCAGCCGTACCGCCTCACTCAGCAGCCGCTGCCGATCCTTCCCGGAGGGGAGCACCGCAAACGGAATCCGGTGCAGCTCCCCATCCGGCGACAGGAACAGGTCCGTCACGCCTGTCAGTTGCGGTTGCATCGGATCCAGCAACAGCCGGCTCACCTCCGCCCACAGCGGCCTCGGGTCCACCTCGTTCTTCGCCGTCGCCCCATGGGCCTTGGCCACCGCCGCATCGATTCCCGCCGCCTCGCCCAGCGGCACCGAGGCGCTGCGGCCATCGGCGTGCAGCACCAGCGCCACGTACCGCGGCTTCCCCCACGACCCCTTCCCACCTCCAGCCACCTGCCAGGGCCGGTACCGCTGGAACTCCACCAGCGCACCCTGCCGCGGCAGCGCCGCCGCCACCTGCGCCGTGCTCACCGCCTCGATCCGCAGGCTCGGCAGCGCACGGTACAGATCACCCTCCAGTTGCAGACGCTGCTGCTGCAGCTCCGGCCGCCGCTCCGCCGGCAGGCTCACCGACGCCAGCTGCCGATCGATCCCAGCGATCCGCTCCGCCAGTTCACGCGTCTGCGGCCCACTCCCCGCCAGCCGCTGTTGCCGCTGCTCGATCTCCGCCAGCAGCCCCTGGCGGTTCAGCCGCGTCTGCAGCGCCAGCTCCCTGGCACCGGGGTCCTGATCCAGCAGTGCAAAAATCGTCGCCGGCGCATCGCTCTGCTCCGCCAGCAGACCCGCCCGCAGCTCCCGCGGCTGCAGCGGCAGCTCCCTCACCAGCCAGTTCGCCTGAGTTCGCGACACCCGGCTCAGAAGGGCACGGGCTGAGGGGTAGTCCTTCTGCTGCAGGTGTAGCAACGCCAGGTTGTTGAGAGTAACAATTGTGCTTGGATGCTCAGGACCATAGGCCTTCTCACTAATCGCCAGTGCGCGTTGATAGAGAGACTCGGACTCGTCATTGCGGCCCTGATTCGCATACAGCAATGCCAGGTTGTTGAGGCTGGCTCCCGTGGCAAAGTTTTCAGGGCCCAACGACTTCTCACGAATGTCCAGCGCCACTTTGAAGAGACGCTCTGCCTGTGCATAGTTACCCCACTTGAAAAAAATCAATGCCAAACTATTGAGGCTAATTGCCGTGTCGGGGTGCGCTCGTCCTAAACTTTTTCGATTAATCTCCAGGATTCTTGAAAAGAGAGGAAAGGACTCACTGTATCGGGCCTGTCTTTGGTAAAGAGATGCCAGGTTATTGAGACTAAGGGCCGTGTCTGGATGCTCCATTCCGAACGTCTTCTCGGAATTCGCCAGCACGCGTTTGTAGATAAGCTCGGCTTCCCCGTAGCGACCTTGGTCGACAAAGACATTCGCGAGGCCGATAAGGATAGAAACCGTGATGGGCTGCTCAGGGCCTTCGACCCCTGCAAACTGAGCCTCATTGATAGCCAGTGCACGAACGAAGAGGCGCTCAGCCTCTCCATGACGGCCATACTGGTAATAGAGCTGAGCGAGGTTGAAGAGGCTGGTCGGAGAATAGAGATTCTTGGGATCATGTTCTTTATTGATGATTGAGTTCACTCGCCTTTGAAGCTGCTCAGCTTCCGAATAGCGGGCCTGGCTCCTGAAGTTTGCGGCTAGGCTGGCGAGCGTGAATGCTGTTTCAGGGTGATCCGGACCTAATGTTTTTTCTTGATTCGCGAGTCTGCGCTTGTATAGAGGCTCAGCTTCGGCATACCGAGCCAGTCTGCCGTAAACACTCGCAAGAGAGCTCACAGTGTTGAGCGCATTAAAGTTCTCGAGTCCCAATGCTTTATCTTGGACTTCAAGCACGCGTTTGTATACCTTTTCAGCTTCCTCGTAGCGACCTTGAACCTGCAATAGGCCTGCAAGCCTGGCGAGCAAGAAGACTGTTTCTGGATGCTCAGCACCCAGCGTCTTCTCATTGATCGCTAGCATTCTTTTAAACAGAGATGCAGCTTCTGCATAACGACCCAGACGATCGTAAACAAGCGCCAGATTATTGAGACTAACGACAGTAGCCTCATGTTCAGGTCCCAGCGTCTTCTCCCGAATCGCCAGCGCCCGCTGGTATAGAGGAAGCGCCTTACTATAGGTTCCCTGAAGCTGGTAACTGACTGCCAGTAGAACAAGGCTCGTGAACGTCTCAGGGTGCTCAGGACCTAGATTCTTATCCCTCCACGCCAAGATTTTCCAACGGAAATCAAGTGCACGTCTACTGTCACCCCGCGCCTCCAACTCTTCCGCTTGCTTCACCCAGTTCTCAACGTCGGTAGATTTCGGCTTGGCCCGCTCTACTTGCGCGATGGTCATGGTGTAACCGAAGTGAGCATGGGAGGGATTGGTGATGTCATTTTCAGCACGAGCCGCCGGAGCACCAAAAACCACAGACAACGCCAAAAGGAACAGCTCCAAAGGCCCACGCCAATGCCCCACGGAGCGGCCCATGCTGCGCAGTTCTCAGGATAGCTAAATCAAGCTAATCGCAATCCTGGTGAAGGCACCTTGCCCCTCAGCCCCAGCGCCGCCGCCGACTCACGGTCACGTTGCCGTCGAAGCCGGGTACCGGCACGCGGCACTTGCTGAGTTCCACCGCCAGGGGGATGGGGCCGTAGCAAGCTTCCAGGGCATCGAGGATCCGCTCGCTGTAGTGCTCCAGGGTGAGGCAGCGGATCGTGCGGGCCTGTTCCTGCAGCGCCACGATGCCGCGGCCGTAGTCAAACCCCTGGCTCAGATCGTCGCTGCGGGCCGTGGCGGCCAGATCCGCCCCTAGGGAGAAGGCCAGCTCAAACCACTGGCCGTGCAGCCGCTCCTGCTCGTACACCCCCACGTGGGCCCACACCCGCAGGCCGCGCACATGGATCGCCTCGGTCACAGGGGCAGGGAGCGGTGGCTGAAGCTCCGCGTCCCGTCGGCGTAGTCGGCGGCGATGTGGCCCTCGCCCCGCAGCCGGTAGCGGTAGGTGACCAGCCCCTCGAGCCCCACCGGCCCCCGCGGCGGCAGGGTCTGGGTGCTGATGCCCACCTCAGCGCCGAATCCGTAGCGGTTGCCGTCGGCGAAGCGGGTGGAGCAGTTCAGAAACACCCCGGCGCTGTCCACCGCCCGCAGGAAGCGATCGGCCGCCGCCGGATCGGTGGTGGCGATCGCGTCGGTGTGGCGGGAGCCGTGGCGGCGCACATGCTCCAGGGCCGCCTCCAGATCGTCCACCACCTTCACATTGAGGATCAGATCCGAATACTCCGTGTCCCAGGCGCCGGGCCCGGCCACCTGCTCCACCCCCAGGGCGCAGGCGGCGGCATCGCCCCGCAGCTCCACACCTGCCGCCGCGAAGGCCGGCAGCGCCGCGGCCAGGAAGGCGGGCGCGATGGCCTGGTGCACCAGCAGGGTCTCGATGGCGTTGCAGGCCGCCGGGTACTGGGTTTTGCTGTCGAGGGCGATGCGCAGCGCCAGGGCGGGATCGGCGGCCCGATCCACGTACAGATGGCAGATGCCGTCGGCGTGGCCGAGCACGGGAATGCGGGTGTTGTCCTGGATGAACCGCACCAGGGCGTTGGAGCCCCGGGGAATGATCAGATCCACCAGGCCATCGAGCCGCAGCAGCCCCAGGCTCTCCTGGCGGCTGGTGAGCAGCTCCAATGCGCCTGGGGCCACGGTGCTGGAGGCCAGGCCCCGTTGCAGCGCCGCCACGATCGCCTGGCAGCTGCGGCTGGCTTCCCGGCCGCCCTTGAGCAGGGCGCCGTTGCCGGAGCGGATCGCCAGCGAGGCGATCTGCATCACCGCATCGGGCCGGGCCTCGAAGATCACCCCCAGCACCCCCAGGGGCACACTCAGCCGCTCCAGCACCAGCCCCTGATCCAGCTCCGTGTGCAGCTGGCGCCGGCCCACGGGATCCTCCAGGGCGGCCACCTGGCGCACGCCGGCAATGGCGCCCGCCAGCTTGGGGCCATCCAGCTTGAGGCGGGCCACCAGGGCCGGCGCCAGCCCCTCGGCGTCCGCGGCGGCCAGGTCGGCCCGGTTGGCCTCCAGGATCTCGGCGCTGGCCGCGTCGAGGGCGTCGGCCATCGCCTCCACCGCAAGACGGCGTTCGGCGTCGCCGCACTGGCCCAGGGCCATGGCGGCCCGGCGCACCGCCGCGGCCCGCTGCAGCAGCTGGGGGTCGGGCTCCGGCACGACGCTGGCGGGCGGGGTGATGGTCTGGCTCATGGTTCCCATCCTCCCAAGCGATCCAGCGCCAGCCGCACCGCCCCCAGCCGGCCGGCGCCGTTGCCCAGCTCGCAGCGGCGGATCTCCAGACCCTCCCGGCTCACTTCCAGCACCCGCTGCTCCACCTCCCGCCACACCGCCGGCAGGAAGTGCTGGCTGGCGCCGCTGAGGCCACCGCCGATCAGCACCAGCTCCGGGGTGAGCACGTAGAGCAGCGAGCTGAGCCCCACCCCGAGCAAGCGTCCGTAGGCGTCCCACACCGCCAGGGCTTCGGTGTCGCCGGCATCGGCACGGCGGCAGAGCTCGAGCGGATCGAGCGGGCTGAGGCGGGCCAGGCCGCCGATGCTGCAGAACTGCTCCAGGGAGCCCCGGTTGCCGCTGCGGCATTCGGGGCCATCGGGGTCCACACCGATCAGGCCCGGTTCGGCCGCCGCGCCGCCGTGGCCGGTGAACAGCTGGCCGCCGAGCAGCACCGCCCCGCCCACGCCGGTGCCGAGGGTGAGCAGCAACACGTTGTCCACGCCCCGGGCCGCCCCCCGCCAGGCCTCCCCGAGCAGGGCACAGTTGGCGTCATTGCCCAGGATCACCCGCCGCCCCAGCTCGGCTTCGAGCCAGGCGGCCAGGGGCACATCCCGCCATCCCGGCAGGTTGATGGAGATCCGCGCCACCCGTCCCGCCGCATCGCAGGGCCCCGGCAGGCCGATGCCCACCCGCCCGGCCAGGCGATCAGGGTCGATGGCCACGACGGCCTCGGCCAGGGTTACCGACACCGCCCCCGGCATCGCCGGCTGGGGGGTGGGCACCTCGGCCTCGGCCAGCACGCTGCCCTGTTGATCGCAGCGGGCCAGCTTGATGGCCGTGCCCCCCAGATCGATGCCGAGCAGCTGGGCCTCACCGGGAGGTCGTGCGGGGGACGACGCCATTGGCGCACCTTAAGCAGCGGGGCGGGCGCCGGCTTCAGAAGCGCAGGAACACCTGCAGCAGCGACTGCCAGGCCCCTTCGGTGTCGACGGAGGTCTGCAGGTTGAAGGTGTCGGAGGCCTTGTAGGTGAGCGTCACCTGGGGGGGCACATCGGAGCGGTTCGGGGCCGCCAGCACCGACATGCTGAAGCGGTTGGTGATGTCGACGCCGATCTCGGCGCCCAGCACCAGCTGGGGCGGCACCCGCCGCCGGGTGGTGCCTTCCTGCTGGGCGTCGATCGACTGGTTCACGTAGGTGGGGTAGAGGGCCAGGCTCACCCGCTGGCCCAAGGCGTCGCTGAGGGACGACAGCAACGGCGACAGCAGGGTCTGGCCCACCACCGTGGCCAGGGCCGCGCCCGCCCCGCCGCCGCTCAGACCGGCCAGGGAGTTGCCGCCGATCAGGGCCACCAGCCGCTCCTGCGGCAGGGGCGGACTGCTGCGCAGCTTGAGGTTCTCGGCGATGCGGTCGGCCGGCCCGCTCACCGACACCACGACCAGGATCAGGTTGAGCTGGTTGAGGGCCGACAGACCGGCCTGGTTGGGGGCGTTCTGCACCGACGGGCCCACCTCCCCCACCCCGGCCGGGGAGAGCACGCTGAGGCTGTCGGAGATGCGGGTGCGCAGGGCGATGTCGAGGTAGGGCACCAGCCCCATGGAGGGGGTGAAGATCGCCACGTTGGGGGCATCGGGATCGAGGCTGAAGCTGGTGGTGAACAGGCTCAGCCGTCCCCCCAGCAGCCGCACCACACCGGAGGCCCGCAGGGAGGGATCGAGGCGGCCGTTGATGCGCAGGCGGCCGGCGGTGGTGAAGTTGGCGATGTTGGGGATCACCACCCGCAGATCCGGCCCCAGCCGCAGGGTCAGGTCCTCGAAGGCCAGGTAGGGGAAGCGGGGCACCGAGGCGCGCAGGGCTTCGGCGGTGGTGGACTCCACATCGGGACCCAGCAACACCAGGGGCTGCTGGAAGTTCCACTTCGCCTCCAGCAGCTCGGGCATGGTGCGTGGCTGCACCGGCTGGCCGGACACCGGTGCACTGGCCGCCAGCTGGCCCGGCTGGACGTTGATCGTGCCGCGGCTGATCGCCACGTCGCCGCCGAGAACGGGGGCCACCAGGCTGCCGCTCAGGTGCAGCTGCCCATCCCCCACCGCCACCAGGCGCGGCACCGAGAAGGGCACCTGCGCCAGCTTCATCACCAGGGTCTTGTCCTGGGGCAGGGGCCGGAACAAGCCCAGACGGCCCTCGCCGCCGACCACCCCCTTCGGCCCCACCCGGGCGCGGAACTCCTGCACCACCAGCTGCTCGAAGTCGAACAGGATCGTGGCCTCCACCTCCCGCACGTCCTGGCCGATGAAGCGGCAGCGGAGCTCCCGCAGCCGCAGGAAGCCGTTGGCGATCGGATCGTCGAGGCTGCCGCGCACCAGCAGCTGCAGGTCAGCGCCGCCCTCCTGCCACTCGAAGGCCTGCCCCCCCAGCCGGGTGAGGAAGCGCAGGCCATCGCCCCGGGTGGCCAGGCGCAGTTCCAGCCCCTGCTGGGACGCCACCAGCGGGATCGTGCCCGACAGGTCGACGCTGCGGGACGCCCCCTCGGCCCGCAGGGCCAGATCCAGCCCGATGCCTTCGGCCTTCAGCTCCACCCGCCCCCGCTCCAGCGCCAGGGCCTGCTCGCCAAGGCGGCCATCGACCAGCGCCAGGTCGACGCTGAGCTCGGGGCGGGCGCCGCCCAGCCGGTAACGGCCCTGGGCGGCCAGGCTGCCGCGCAGGTTCTCCGGCAGCGGGGTGAGCAGGGCCAGCAGGGAGAGGGGCAGGTCGGCGAGGCTGAAGCTGCCGCTGCCGCTGCTGAGCGGTCCCTCCAGGCGCACCTCGAACGGCTTGCCGGCCAGGGACTGGGCCCGGTCGCCCTGGTTGTACCAGAGGTGGCCGGTGGCCTTGAGCTTGGCCCTGGTGCGGGCGAAGTCCGGGCCGCTGAGCAGCAGATCGGCATCGATCCGGGCCTGCAGGCGCTCGAGCCGTTCCGCCCGGCTGGCGCGGCTGGCCGCCTGCACCCTGGCGGCGACCCGTTGCTCGGCCTGGGCCAGGGCCAGCAGCTGGTCGGTGACCGTGCCGGCCATGGTGTCGATCACCAGGCTGCCCAGGTCGCTGGCCTGTCCGCGCTTCGGAGCCGGCGCCCCGCGCCAGATCGGCCAGGCGTCGTTGAGCTGCCGGAACAGCAGGGTGGAGAGCTGGCGAGCCTCGAAGCGGGCCCGGAACGGACCGTTCCAGCGACCGGAGACCGTGGCGGCGATGCTGCCCTCGCCGAGGGGCTCGATCTGCCCCTTCACCCGGTACTGGCGGTCGTCGTAGGCCACATCGGCCTGGATGCGCCGTCCCCCCACCCCGAGGAACTGGGGCGAGAGCAGCTCCACCCGGCCGTCGAAACTGAGTGGCTGCAGCCCCAGCCGGCCACGGCCGCTGAGGTCCCCCTCCAGGGGGCGCAGGCGGCGGTTGGGTCCGGTGGCCACCGACAGGCCCCGCAGCGGGAAGGCACGCGCCACCCAGCGGTAGCTCGCCGGCCGGCCGTCGAGGGTCAGCAGGCCGCCGTCCCGTTCGATGGCGGCCCGCACCGGTTGCCAGCGACGGTCGAGCAGGGCCGTGATCCGTCCCTGCGGCGTCGGCGCCACCGCCCTCAGATCCAGGGAACGGTCCTTGAGGCTGCCGCTCCAGGTTTCCCGCAACAGCAGGGGACCCGCCCCGGGCTGCTGCAGGCGCAGCTGCAGGTCGGGACGCAGGTCCGCCAGGGGCCCGGCGATGCTGCCCGCCCCATCCAGCTGGCCCTGGAGGGTGGTGCCGAGCAGGGGATTGAGGCGCGCCAGGGGGTAGTCCCGGACATCGACACGGGCCAGCAGCGGACCGGCCACCAGGCCCTTGCCCGCCTGGAACGACAGGGGCAGCTGGCCGGTGGCCTTGAGGCGGTCAGCCTCAAAGCGCTCCAGCCGCAGCAAGCGATCACGCCACACCAGCGCCGCCTGCCAGGGCCCCAGGAGCCGCTGGGAGGCCTGGCCCGTCTCCAGCCGCAGGCGTGGTGCCGCCAGGCGGCCATCGGCCCGCAGGCGGCCGGCGAGGGGCTGCCGCAACCACTCCGGCAGCTTGACGGCGGGAACGTCGTCGGGATCCAGGCGCCAGCGGGCGTCCAGGGCCAGCGAACGGCCGACGCTGCCGCTGGCCCTGAGCGTGGAGGCACCCAGCCGGCCATCCAGCCGGGCGATGCGCAGCAGTCCGGCCTCCCAGCGTCCCTTGAGGTCGGCGTTCAGGGGTTGGCGCCCCAGCGGGTGGCGCGGCGGCGGCTGGACGACGAGCTGGAGATCCAGGCGGCGATCCGCTTCGGCCCTGGCCGTCAGCCGGCCGCCCCAGGTGCCATAGCGCCAGGGGCTGGCGGGCAGGATCAGGGCCCGCTCCCGGCAGCTCAGGGGCAGCCGCTCCGCCGTCAGCGGCACCGAGCCGGTTTGCAGTTGCCAGCGCAGGGCCCGCAGCTCCAGGCCGCCGTCGCAGCGGGCCAGACCCTGGTTGATGGTCAGCCCGAGACGGCCATTGGCCTCGCCGGCGAGGATCCCCCCGGCGCGGTCACCGGAGGGAACCAACGACCGCAGCGGAGCCAGGGGAAAACGGCGGGCCGTCAGCCGGCCCTGCCACTGCTGCTTCTGCCACTGGCCGTCGCCGTCCACCAGCAGCGAGCCGCCGCCGTTGCCGGCCGGGGGCGCCAACCGCAGGCCCAGGTCGATCTCGCGGCGGTGCAGGCGCAGCCCCACCTGACCCGAGAGGGCCAGATCGAGGGGCCGGGCCGTGGCTCCGGCACCCCAGATCCGCAAGGCGCCCGGCTGGAGCAGGCCCAGGCGCAGGTCGATCCGGGGCGGCTCACGGCCGGGGGGAACCGACCCCAGCACCCAGAACTGTCCCTTGGCGTTGCGACGCAGGTCGGCCCGGGCCCCTTTGAGGCCCAGATCCAGCACTGGCCCGCGCAGCCACAGGCTGGCCAGCGGATCGAGTCGCACCCGCACACCCTCCACCACCACGGTGGAGCCGTCCTGGGGGCCGGCCAGAAATCGGCTGGGGCCAACCCAGAAACCATCGGCGCTCAGGCCCCGGTAGGGGCCCAGGGTCATCGGACGGCCCATGGCCGTGCCGATCTGGCGCTCCAGGGTGGGCCGGAAACGGCCGTAGAGGCCAGCGACGATGCGGTCGAACCAGAAGACCCCGAGACCCAGGCCCGCCCCCACCACCCCAACGGCAAACAGTCCCTTCCACGCGCGCCGGCGGACGAAAAGGGGCTGTTTGTCAGGCTTCCAACGCATCCACCGGGGTCGGTCGCCGTCCATGGCGGCCGCAATATAAGGGGCTTGTCACGCCTTCCCCAGCCCCATGGCCGCTGATCCGATCCTGTTCGTGGCCGGCACCTGGCTCGGTGCCGCCAGCGGCGTCCTGGCGGTGCTGACCATCGCCGGGTTCCTCTCCCGCTGGGGGATTCGCTTCCGTCTGGTGGGGATCACCAGCTTCACGGCGCTGCTCTCGCTCTCCTGCCTCGCTTTCGCCATCAGCTACAACCCGCGGGTGAGCGTGCCGGGGGCGGTCCAGGTGCCCGTCGTGTTCGACAACGGCACCGATCTGGTCATTGCCGCCGCATCGGCCGATCTGGAGATCGCAGCGGCGGCCCCCACGGTGGAGCAGGTGGCCCGCAACCTGCGCGGGGGCGGCCGTGGCAGCAGTGCCGGCCAGGTCCGGGTGCGGCTGCGGCGGGTCGAGGCCGTGGAGCCAGGACTGGCACGGCCCGTCGTGCTGGCGGAAACCACCCGCGAGGAGGCGACCAGCAGCCTCGACGACGCGGTCTGACCCTTGGTGGCTCACCCCTTCCAGCCAGCGGCCCACATGCGGCGGGAGCAGCAGCGCCTGCGCCGGGATGGCATCGCGAGCTGGGAGGCCGTGGCCGGGCTTGATGACGGGCAGCTGCGGCAGCTGGCGGCCTCCGGGGAAGCCAGCGAGGCCAAGCTGATCCGCCTGCGGGGTCAGGCCCGCCTGGTGAGCGCGGTGGGGCTGGCCCCGGAGGAAGCGGCCCTGTTGCTGCATGGGGGCATCGCCAGTCCCGCCGGACTGGCCGGCGCCGATCCCCAGCAGTTGCTGCTGCAGCTGGGCCGGCTGCAGCGCCGGCTCACCGGGGCCGCCGTGCCGGCGGTGGATCTGCCCCTGGTGCTGAGCTGGATCCGCCGGGCCAGGCAGGCCTCCAGTCGCTCCCCGAACTGACCCTCGGGCCCGCGCCACCCAGGCGGGGGTGACTGGAATGGAGAAATCGGACGGAGGCAGTGATGCCCCGAACACCCCGCCTTTCTCCCCCTAAAGCCACGAACCACCCCCTTCGCCACGCCGTGCAACGCAGCCTCACCGCCCTGCTCTGCGCCACCTGCCTCAGCGCCGTGGCGGCCCCCGTGGTGCGCGCCCAGTCCGCCCTGCTGGAGTCGGTGAAGCAGAACCCGGCCCTGGCCCAGAGCCTCTGCCAGCAGTTCCGCCAGCTGAACGCCCAGGGCGTCTCGGCCACCTCCAAGGCGTCGATTTCCGGGCTGGCCAGCAGCCGGGGCCTGAGCCCCATGGATGCGGAAGTGCTGGCCACCTACGTGATCGGCCTGCACTGCTCCACGGTGTTCTGATCCCTGTGGTCCAGGCCCGGGACGCCACCCTGCTGCTGGCGGATGGGGCACGGCTGGTGAGCCGTGTGTGGCACCCCAACGGTGACGGTCCCTGGCCCGTCCTGGTGATGCGCCAGCCCTACGGGCGGGCGATCGCGTCCACCGTGACCTACGCCCATCCCAGCTGGTATGCCGGCCACGGGTTCCTGGTGGTGGTGCAGGACGTACGCGGCCGTGGTGCGTCCGATGGCTGCTTCGCTGGCTTCGCCCAGGAAGCGGCCGATGGGGCCGCCACGATCCGCTGGGCCAGGGCGCTGGAGGGCAGCAACGGTCGGGTGGGTACCTATGGCTTCTCCTACCAGGGCCTGAGCCAGCTGCTCAACAGCGGTGACGACGGCGACGCAGCCCTGCCGGACTGCCTGAGCCCGGCCATGTGCGGCCTCGACGAGCGCCTGCACTGGGCCAGCGAGGGGGGCGCCCACTGGTGGGCCCTGGGGCTGGGCTGGGCCCTGCAACTGGCAGCGGAGGGTTGCCGGCGCCGCGGCGACGAGGCCGGCTGGCGAGAGATCCGCCGCAGCCTCCAGCAGGGTCAGTTCACGGACGAGGGGCTGGCCTTGCTGGAGCGCCACGACCCCGCCGGCATGGGCCTGCGCTGGCTGCGGCAGGATCCCAGCCGCCCGGAGGACTGGACGGTCCACACCGCGGCGCCGGCCCTGCTGCGGCGTCCGATGCTGCTGATCGGTGGCTGGCACGACCCGCACCTGAACGGCGTTCTGGATCTCTGGGCCCGGGCCCACGCCGCCGGTGGCCGCCCCGGGCTGGTGATCGGTGCCTGGAGCCACCTCGACTGGAACGGTGGACTCGACAGCGAGCTGCTGGCCTTCTTCCGGCGCCATCTGCAGGATCCGGTTGCTCCCCCCAGCCCGCCTGCAGCCTCCGAGGCCCCCATCCGCCTGCAGTGCTGCGCCACCGGGGCCTGGCACAGCCTGAACCAGCCGCAGGCGACGGCCATCAGCTGGTCGCTGCAGTCGGATGGCCTGGCGGCGATCCGCTGCGATGAAGGGGAACTGCGGCCGGCGGGGGCCCCAGCCGGAGGGGCGCCGGGGAGCGGCGTCGTGGTGCTGGTGCACGACCCCTGGCGGCCGGTGCCCGGCCGGGGCGGCCATCTCGGCCTGGTGCCCGGACCGGTGGAGCGCGCTGACCTCGACCGGCGCGCCGATGTGGCCTGCTTCAGCACCGCCCCGTTGGAGCACGACCTCTGGCTGCTGGGGACCTTCCGCCTGCAGCTGCGGGTGAGCGCCGACCAGCCCAGCTTCGATCTCTGCGCCGCCCTTTCCGAAGTGAGTCCGGATGGCCGATCCGTGCGCCAGCTGGGCACCGGCGTGGCCCGCTTCGGCCCCGGGGCCATCGCCGGCGACGGGTTCCGCAGCCTGGCCCTGCAACCCCTGGCGACCCTGGTGGCGGCTGGGCAGCGGCTGCGGCTGTCGGTGGCGGCGGCGGCCTGGCCCCTGATTGCCGTCAATCCCGGTGACGGCAGCCTGCCGGCGGGGGGTAGCAGTACCGGGCACCGGGCGATCAGCCTGACGCTGGAGCTCGAAGGCAGCCGGCTGGGCCTGGAACCCCTGGTTCGGGCAAACTGAGCCGACTCGAACCCCGTCGCCCATGCCGCGCCCCCAACCGCGCCGAGCCCTGATCGGCCTGACGCTGCTCGTGAGCAGCCTGGCGGTGCTGGCGCCGCGTGGGGCCTGGGCCCAGGCCATGCCGATTCCCACCAGCACCGGCCAGCCCAGCGCCGCCCTGAGCGAAGCCAAGGCCCGCACGGCCGCCGAGAGGATCCTGACCACGATCCGCAATGGGGATGCCCAGGCGCGCTTCAACCAGTTCTCGCCGGCCCTGCAGCGGGTCAGCAGCCCCAGCATGGTGGCCGCCACCATGCAGACCCAGCCCAAGCTCTTGCGCTGGGAGATCCGCAGCATCCAGCCCGGCTACGACTCGAGCACGGTGGAGGCCACCCTGTTCACCGCCGCCGGCCAGCGCGATCTGCTGATGGTGATCGATGCCGACGGCCGGATCGACGGGTACCACTTCAACGTCACCGACCAACCCGCCGAAAAGGTGGTGCGGGACTTCATCAGCGCCCTCTCGGCGGGTCACTTCATCTCCGCCAGCAGCTTCCTGTCGCCGGTGATGCAGGAGCAGATTTCCCAGGCCCAACTGCAGCAGAAATGGCTCAACCTGCAGCGCATCACCGGTAATTTCGTGCGGGTGAAGCGCGTCGGCCGGGTGGAGAGCACCCCGGACATGCGGCTAGTGATTGTGAACACCGAGTTCAACCGCCTCACCGACAATCTGTTCGTCACGCTGGATTCCCAGAACCAGATCATCGGCGTGGATTTCCCAACGGATCCGGCGCCTCCCTCACCACCGCGCTGAGCAGGCGCTTCCACCGACGTAAGCTCCCGGCGCATGCCCGCCCCATCTTCCATGGCCCTGTCCAGCCTCGAATGGATGGTCGATGATGCCCAACGGCTGGCGGACTGTCGCCACGACCATCCCTTCTCCGTGCTCGGACCGCAGCCCCTGGACGACGGTGGCTGGGTGGTGCGGGCCTGGATGCCGGACGCCCATGCGGTGGAGCTGCTGCTCGGGGGCGAGCGGCTGGCCATGGCCAACCCCCACCACCGGTGGATCTTCGAAACGCGCCTCGAGACCGACCCCGGCTGTGGCTATCGCCTGCACGTGCAACGGGGCGGCATTGAGCACGAGCAGCACGACCCCTGGGCCTTCCGCCACGAGTGGATGGGGGACCTGGACCGTCACCTGTTCGCCGAGGGCAACCACCACCACGTCTGGCGGCGCATGGGGGCCCATGTCGTCGAACGGGACGGCGTCGCCGGGGTGCAGTTCTGCCTGTGGGCGCCCAATGCCCGCAGCGTGGCCCTGCTGGGCCATTTCAACGGCTGGGATGGCCGCCATCACCCGATGCAGCAGCGACTCGGGGGCGCCTGGGAACTGTTCATCCCCGGGCTGGGCGTCGGCGAAACCTACAAGTACGAGGTAAGGGCCCAGAACGGCCACTGCTACCAGAAGGCCGACCCCTACGGCTTCCGCCATGAGATCCGGCCGAACACCGGCTCGATCGTGGCCCAGCTGGGCACCTACGACTGGAACGACAGCCAGTGGGTCGCCGAGCGGGAAGGCCGTGATCCGCTGCCCCAGCCGATCGCGGTGTACGAGATGCACCTGGGCAGCTGGATGCATGCCGCCGCCGACCAGCCCTTCATCGAAGCCGACGGCAGCGCCCGGCCGCCCGTGCCCGCCGCCGACATGAAGCCGGGGGCCCGGCTGATGACCTACCCGGAACTGGCCGACAAGGTGATCCCCTACGTGAAGGAGCGCGGGTTCACCCACATCGAACTGATGCCGATCTCCGAGCATCCCTTCGATGGCTCCTGGGGGTATCAGGTGACGGGCTGGTACGCCCCCACCAGCCGCTTCGGCAGCCCGGACGAGTTCCGCGCCTTCGTCGACCGCTGCCATGCCGAGGGGATCGGTGTGATCCTCGACTGGGTGCCCGGCCACTTCCCCAAGGACAGCCACGGCCTGGCCTTCTTCGATGGCGCCCACCTCTACGAGCATGCCGATCCGCGCATCGGCGAGCACAAGGAGTGGGGCACGCTGATCTTCAACTACAGCCGCAACGAGGTGCGCAACTTCCTCGTCGCCAACCTCATCTACTGGTTCGAGGAGTTCCACATCGATGGCATCCGGGTGGATGCGGTGGCGTCGATGCTCTACCGCGACTACCTGCGCCCCGATGGGGAATGGCTGCCCAACGAACAGGGCGGGAGAGAGAATCTCGAAGCGGTGCGCTTCCTGCAGCAGGCCAACCATGTGCTGTTCCAGCACTTCCCCGGCGCCCTGTCGATCGCCGAGGAATCCACCACCTGGCCGATGGTGACGCAGCCCACCGGCATGGGCGGCCTGGGGTTCAACCTCAAGTGGAACATGGGCTGGATGCACGACATGCTCGATTACTTCGAGCTGGATCCATGGTTCCGCCAGTTCCACCAGAACCACGTCACCTTCTCGATCTGGTACGCCTTCACCGAGAACTTCATGCTGGCCCTGAGCCACGATGAAGTGGTGCACGGCAAGAGCAACCTGCTCCACAAGATGCCGGGGGACGATTGGCAGAAGTTCGCCAATGTGCGCGCGCTGCTGGCTTACATGTGGACCCACCCCGGCAAGAAGACGATCTTCATGGGCATGGAGTTCGGCCAGCGGGCCGAATGGAACGTCTGGGGCGATCTGCAGTGGGAACTGCTGAATTTCGAAGCCCACAAGGGTCTGCTCAACCTGGTCGACGACCTCAACGTCTTCTACAAGTCGGAGCCAGCGCTGTGGGGCGATGACTTCGATCAGTACGGCTTCCAGTGGATCGACTGCAACGACAACCGCCACTCCGTGATCAGCTTCATGCGCCGCGACAGCGGCAGCGGGCGCTGGGTGGTGGTGGTGGCCAACTTCACGCCCCAGAGCCATTCCCATTACCGCGTGGGTGTGCCGCTGGAGGGCTTCTACGCCGAGGTGTTCAACACCGACAGCAGCCGCTACGGCGGCAGCAACCTCGGCAACCTGGGCGGCCGCTTCACCGATGCCTGGGCCATCCACGACTACCAGAACTCGCTCGAGCTCTGCCTGCCCCCCCTGAGCGTGGTGGTGTTCAGCCTCGACGAGTCCCGCAGCCTGCAGCGGCCGGCCATCAGCGAGGGCTGAGGCGGGACCATGCCACGACTGGTGACAGGAGCAGCTTGAGCTCGGGGGTGCTCGTTTAGGTTTCGCGGTTGACCTTCCGACCGGCGCAATGACTGAATCCGCCCCCCTGCTGCTGCGCGCCGCCCGAGGTGAGCAGGTGGAGCGGCCACCGGTCTGGATGATGCGCCAGGCGGGCCGCTACATGAAGGTCTACCGCGACCTGCGCGACCGCCACCCCGGCTTCCGGGAGCGCTCGGAGAACCCCGATCTCTCCTACGAGATCTCGATGCAGCCCTTCCACGCCTTCCGTCCCGACGGCGTGATCCTGTTCTCCGACATCCTCACGCCCCTGCCGGGCATGGGCATCGACTTCGACATCATCGAGAGCAAGGGGCCGATCATCGAGCCCGCCATCCGCAGCCAGGCCCAGGTGGATGCCCTGCGCCCCCTGGATCCGGCCGAAGCCCTGCCCTTCGTGGGTGAGGTGCTGAAGCGGCTGCGGGCCGACGTGGGCAACGCGGCGGCGGTGCTCGGCTTCGTGGGCGCCCCCTGGACCCTGGCGGCCTACGCCGTGGAGGGCAAGAGCTCCAAGACGTACTCGGTGATCAAGGCGATGGCCTTCCAGGAGCCCGCCCTGCTGCACCAGCTGCTGGGCCACCTGGCCGATCAGATCGCCACCTACGTGCGTTACCAGATCGACAGCGGCGCCCAGGTGGTGCAGCTGTTCGATTCCTGGGCCGGTCAGCTGAGCCCGACCGACTACGACGTCTTCGCCGCCCCCTACCAGAAGCGGGTGATCGACCAGGTGAAGGCCACCCACCCCGACACGCCCCTGATCCTCTACATCTCCGGCAGCGCCGGCGTGCTGGAGCGCATGGCCACCACGGGCGTCGATTTCATTTCGCTCGACTGGACCGTGGACATGGCCGATGGCTGCGCCCGCCTGCCCCAGCACCTGGGCGTGCAGGGCAATGTGGACCCCGGCCTGCTGTTCGGCACCCCCGAGGCGATCCGGGCGCGGATCCTCGACACGGTGCGCAAGGCCCGCGGCCGCCGTCACATCCTCAACCTGGGCCACGGCATCCTGCCCGGTACCCCGGAAGACAACGCCCGCGTCTTCTTCGAGACCGGCAAGGCTGTCAATGAGCTGCTGGGGGCCGCTGTTTGAGCGCCGCCACTTCCGGGCCCCAGCGGATCCTGATCACCGGCGCCAGCGGTTGCGTCGGCCAGTACATCGCCGACAACCTGCTGGCCAACAGCGACGCCCACCTGCTGCTGCTGCTGCGGGATCCGTCCAAGCTCAGCGCCGTTCCCGCCGACCACCCGCGCATCACCCTGCTGGTGGGTGATCTGCGCGAGCTGGGCCCCCACGCCGCGGCGATCGCCAGCGCCGACCGGATCATCCACACGGCCACCGCCTGGGGCGATCCCGAGCGGGCCCAGGCGGTGAACGTGGTGGCCGTGAAGGAACTGCTGCGGCTCACCGATCCGGATCGGCTGCAGCAGGTGATCTACTTCTCCACCGCCAGCATCCTCGACCGCCAGCTGCAGCTGCTGCCGGAGGCGATGGCCTACGGCACCGAGTACATCCAGACCAAGGCCACCTGCCTGCAGGACCTGGAGCGCCATCCCCTGGCCGAACGGATCGTGGCGGTGTTCCCGACGCTGGTGTTCGGTGGCTCAGTGGGGACGGGCGATCCCCACCCCACCAGCTACCTCACCGCCGGGCTGAAGGAGGCCTTCGGGTGGCTGTGGCTGGCCCGCTGGCTGCGCACCGATGCCAGCTTCCACTTCATCCATGCCGCCGACATCGCCACGGTCTGCGCCCACCTGGCCACCACCCCCCATGGCCCCAACCCGGAGCCGGGCCAGGGGCCGGTGCGACGGCTGGTGCTGGGCCAGGCGCCGATCACGGTCAACGGCGCCGTCGCGTCCCTGTGCCGCTGGCGGCGGGTGTGGGTGCCGCCGGTGGGAATCGATCTGCGCGGCTGGCTGATCGAGGGGCTGATCAAGCTGCTGCGCATCGAGGTGAACGCCTGGGACCGCTTCTCGATCCAGCAGCGCCACTTCGTGCACCAGCCCGTGAGCCCGCCCGAGCGCTTCGGGCTGGTGAGCTTCGCCCCCGACCTCAACGCGGTGCTGGAAACGGCGGGCGTGCCGCACCGGGGCCGGTGAATTGTTGCGAATGTGCCGGAGGGCCCCAACGCCAGGCGGCTGTTGCCTAATTTGATCCGGTTGCAAGTGCTATCAGGCACCTTCCTTTGCACCCTCCCATGCGTCGTCTTCTTTCCCTGTTCGCTCTCTGCCTGGCGCTGGTGCTGGGTGCCGCTCCGAGCTTCGCCGCCGATGCGGCCCATGGCGGCCAGATCTTCTCCGCCAACTGCGCCGCCTGCCACATGGGTGGCGGCAACGTGGTGAACGCCGAGCGCACCCTCAAGTCCGAGGCCCTGACCGCCTACCTGGCCAACTACGACGCCGGCCACGAGGCCGCCATCGCCTACCAGGTCACCAACGGCAAGAACGCCATGCCCGCCTTCGGCGGCAAGCTCAGCGAAGGCGACATCGCCGACGTGGCGGCCTACATCGAGGACATGGCTTCCAAGGGCTGGGCCTGATCCACGCCCGGCTGGTCCACGCCGACTGGCTCCTCACGCTTCAAAGCCCCGGCCCTGCCGGGGCTTTTTTTGTGGCCATCCCCATTGCCGGCCAGACCTCAGGGCTCAGCCCGGCACGCGGCCAGCACCGCCAGGTAGAGCTCCTCGGGAACGTCGCGGATGTCGTACTCGGAGGGCAGCATGCCGTGGACATGGCGGTGCACGACCCGCCAGCAGTCGCGCTCCGGCTCAAAGGCGCCACCGAGGGCCTGGGATTCGGCGGCCAGGGCGGCCACGAGGGCTTGGTCGGCGGCCTGGTCGTCGGCGGCAGAGGGCATCGGTGACAGGCGGGCTGGAGAGGCGAGAATGGGGCTCAAGCCGCGAGCCCATCATGGCGATCCGCCCTTCTGCCGAGCTGCTGGCGGGCCTGCTGGCCGGCGTGATTCCCCTGGCCGTGCCCCTGGAGGCACTGCCGGCCCTCGCCCAGGCCGTATCGCCCAACCAACCGCTGGCGATCGAGGCCAGCCCGGGGTTGTCGCCGCCGGCCTGCCGGTTGGTGGTGCCCAGGAGCGAGGTGCTGCTGCAGCCCCTGCGGATCCAGCCGGCCCAGGTGGCCCAGAAGAACAGTTTTGGCTGCCTGTCGGCGGCAGATGCCTTCTATGGCCCCGACGGTTGCCCCAGCAAACTCTGCGGCCAGAAGCACGGCTACCAGGTGCCCCTGAGCCCCTGATCGCAGCCGGCTGGGCGGTAGGCCACCCTCCCCCCGTTCGGTCCTCCCACTCCGCCGAAGGCGCAGGCATTCATACGTTGGCTTCAACGAACGCCCTGCAGACATTCCAGCCATGCATCCCACCGCCGAACTGTTCACCGAGAAGGCCTGGGGGGCCGTGGTGGCCTCGCAGCAGCTGGCCCAGCAGAAGCGCCAGCAGCAGATGGACAGCGAGCACCTGTTCGCCGCCCTGCTGGCCCAGCAGGACCTGGCCAGCCGGATCCTGGAGAAGGCCGGCGTGGATCTGGGTGTTCTCAGCCAGAAGCTGGAGGCCTTCATCGCCGCCCAGCCCAGCCTGGCCGCCGCCCCCGACAACGTTTATCTGGGCAAGGGGCTCAATGCGGTGCTGGATCGGGCCGATGCGCTCAAGAAGGAGTTCGAGGACAGCTACATCGCCGTGGAGCACCTGGTGCTGGCCCTGGCCGGCGATGAGCGCTGCGGCCGCCAGCTGCTCTCGCAGGCGGGCGCCGATGGGGCCAGGATCAAGGAGGCCGTCCAGGCCGTGCGAGGCAGCCAACGCGTGACCGACCAGAACCCGGAGGGCACCTATGAGTCGCTCGAGAAATACGGACGCGACCTCACCGCCGCCGCCCGCGACGGCAAGCTCGACCCGGTGATCGGCCGCGACGAGGAAATCCGCCGCACCATCCAGATCCTCAGCCGCCGCACCAAGAACAACCCGGTGCTGATCGGTGAGCCCGGCGTCGGCAAGACGGCCATCGTGGAGGGACTGGCCCAGCGGATCGTCAATGGCGATGTGCCCACGGCCCTGCAGAACCGCCAGCTGATCGCCCTCGACATGGGCGCCCTGATCGCCGGCGCCAAGTACCGCGGCGAGTTCGAGGAGCGGCTCAAGGCCGTGCTCAAGGAGGTCACCTCCAGCGAAGGGCAGATCGTGCTGTTCATCGACGAGATCCACACGGTGGTGGGGGCCGGCGCCGCCGGCGGTGCCATGGACGCCAGCAACCTGCTCAAGCCGATGCTGGCCCGCGGTGAGCTGCGCTGCATCGGTGCCACCACCCTCGATGAGCATCGCCAGCACATCGAGAAGGATCCGGCCTTGGAGCGCCGTTTCCAGCAGGTGTTCGTCGACCAGCCGACGGTGGAGGACACGATCTCGATCCTGCGCGGCCTGAAGGAGCGCTACGAGGTGCACCATGGCGTGCGCATCGCCGACAACGCCCTGGTGGCGGCGGCCGTGCTCAGCAGCCGCTACATCGCCGATCGCTTCCTGCCCGACAAGGCCATCGACCTGATGGACGAATCGGCGGCCCGCCTGAAGATGGAGATCACCTCCAAGCCGGAGGAGATCGACGAGCTCGACCGGCGCATCCTGCAGCTGGAGATGGAGAAGCTCTCCCTGGGGCGGGAATCGGATCCGGCCAGCCGCGACCGGCTGGAGCGGCTGGAGAAGGACCTGGCCGACCTGGGCGAGCAGCAGAGCAGCCTCAATGCCCAGTGGCAGAAGGAGAAGGGCTCAATCGACGAACTCTCCGCCCTCAAGGAGGAGATCGAGCAGGTGCAACTGCAGGTGGAGCAGGCCAAACGCCAGTACGACCTCAACAAGGCCGCCGAACTGGAGTACGGCACCCTGGCGGGGCTGAACAAGAAACTGGCCGCCCGCACCGAGGAGCTCAGCGCCCATGCCGGTGAGAAGAACCTGCTGCGCGAGGAGGTCACCGAGGACGACATCGCCGAGGTGATCGCCAAGTGGACCGGCATCCCCGTGTCCAAGCTGGTCCAGAGCGAGATGGAGAAACTGCTGCATCTCGAGGACGAGCTGCACACGCGCGTCATCGGCCAGGACCAGGCCGTGACGGCGGTGGCCGATGCCATCCAGCGCTCGCGGGCCGGCCTGTCGGACCCCAACCGCCCGATCGCCAGCTTCCTGTTCCTTGGCCCCACGGGGGTGGGCAAGACCGAGCTCTCCAAGGCCCTGGCGTCCCAGCTGTTCGATTCCGAGGAGTCGATGGTGCGCATCGACATGAGCGAGTACATGGAGAAGCACGCCGTGAGCCGGCTGATCGGAGCGCCTCCTGGGTATGTGGGCTACGAGGAGGGCGGCCAGCTCACCGAAGCGGTGCGGCGCCGCCCCTACGCGGTGATCCTGTTCGACGAGGTGGAGAAGGCCCACCCCGATGTGTTCAACGTCCTGCTGCAGGTGCTGGACGACGGCCGCGTCACCGACGGCCAGGGCCGCACCGTGGATTTCACCAACACGGTGCTGATTCTCACCAGCAACATCGGCAGCGCTTCGATCCTCGATCTGGCCGGCGACCCGGCCCGCTACGGCGAGATGGAGAAGCGGGTCAATGAGGCGCTGCGGGGCCACTTCCGCCCCGAATTCCTCAACCGACTGGATGAATCAATCATCTTCCGCAGCCTGCGGGAGGACGAACTGCGCCAGATCGTGGCCCTGCAGGTGCAGCGGCTGACGCGGCGGCTGGAGGAGCGCAAGCTGGGTCTCGACATCGACGAGGCCGCGCTGGACTGGCTGGCCGCCGTGGGTTACGACCCGGTGTACGGCGCCCGGCCCCTGAAGCGGGCGATCCAGCGGGAACTGGAGACGCCGATCGCCAAGGCGATCCTGGCGGGCACCTTCCCCGCCGGCAGCACGATCGCGGTGGATGTGGAACTGGAGCGGCTGCGGCTCCGCCAGGCCGAACCGGCCGAGATCCAGGCGGTGACGCCGGCGCTGGTGGGATGAGCGCTCGCTGATGTGCGCGGGGCAACCTGCGCAGTGCACTATGTATCTCTGACTACAGGCAGCAGGCAGTGTTCAAAAGATGCTGGGCTGCTTCCCCTCCCAGCCTTGATGGTCAGATCGGGATCGAACGACGTTGGTATCGATACCGCCAACGACATCGTCAATGGTGACAATAACAGCGACATCACCCCCTCTCGCCGCAGCCGGCGGCCGAAACGGCGCGAACTGCGCTGCCCGGTGCACCCGGAGAGCGGCATGGTGGGCACGGGGCGGAAGTATTTCCTGCACCTGGTGACCACCGAGGAACTGAAGCAGCGGGGCCTGAGCCACAAGCGGGCGCAGCTGGTGATCCAGGCCTATCCGGTGCTGGTGCTCAGCAACGAGTGGCTGGAGCAGCTGTGGTGCCCCGATTGCGGGCAGAGCCACTGGTGCCACGTCACCCGCCACGAGCGCCACGAACACACGGTGCGGTGGGCGTCGCGGGAACTGTGGCAGCAGGTGGCCCACGTGGATCCGATGGTGGCCAACCCGAGCGTGAGTGAATTCAGCCGCCGGGTGGCCGGGCGGGCCGATTCCAGCCGCCGCTACTGGGACAACTGATCCAGCAAGCTGAGCTGGCCGGCCAGGGGCATGGTGCCGGGGTGCACCTGCATGACTTAGTCGAGTGCCTGGAGGCGGCCGAGCCGGCGGCGATGCCTCAGAGGCGGAAGCGGGACGAAGCTTTGGGAACTGGTGGAATCGACGCGGCTCAGGGCCTCAGTTGTTGTTGTTGTCGGCGAGCCGCAGCAGGGTGAGGACGCTGGCGATACCGGTGAGCGGGCGGCCGATGGCATCGACGGCATCGGTTAGCCGGGCGTAGTTGCTGCGAAAGACCACCACCACGTCGCCATCGCGCAGAGGTGGGTTGAGCTGGGGGGACGGGGGGGCCCCGAGGTTGAGGGGCACGGCCATGCGGGTGAGGGTGCCGTTGCGGTTGATGCGGATGAGTTCCACCCGGTCGGTCTTGGCCCGCTGCACAACGCCACCACCGGCGGCCAGCACCGCCTGCACGAGGGGGGTGTTGGGCTTCACCTGCACCGCTCCGGGCCGCACCACCTCACCCACCACGTTCACGGTGATTTCCGGTGGGGCGATGATCGTGGAGGAGAGTTCGCCGAGCTCGATCACCGGCTCGGTGGCGCGGGGAATCATGACGATGTCGCCATCGAAGAGGATCGGGTTCTGCACCTGATCTCCTTGCTGGATGAGCGTGAGCAGATCCACCTTGGCCCGGCGGTAGCGCACCTGGTCGCCAGGAAGGCGGCGGCGCAGCACCACCTCACGGAGGTTGGCATCGCCAGTGACGCCACCGGCCTTCTGGATGGCGTTGACGAGGGTGGGCAGGCCGGTGATCGTCACATCCGAACTGGCCTTGGAGACCTCCGAGGTGCTGAGGCTGTAGACGCCGGGCCGTTGCACCTCACCCACCAGGGACACCTGGATGGGCCTGGGGCGCACCAGCTGCAGGTCGAGGTCGGAGCGCAGCAGTTGCTTGCGGTAGAGCGACTGGAGCCAGAACGAGGCCTGGGCCAGGGTGAGGCCGCTGAGGCGCACGATGCCGATATACGGAACGGTGGCGGTGCCGTCGCTGATGATCTGGATCGGGCCGGAACGGTCCAGGCGGGTGCTGAGGTTGAGGAAGCGCAGTTCAAGCCCATCACCGGGACCGAGGATGTAAGCGTCCTCCTGGGGCACCGCGGGAGGAGCCTGGCTCGATTTCCGCTCAGAGAGGGGGTTTCCGGACGATGGGGACACGCCAGGCGACTGGGCGCGAGCGGCGGGCAACAGCACGGGAACCAAGCCATGAACTCCCAACACCGTGGCAACAACACAACAGCGGAGACGTGCGAATAGGAGCTTGCGCATGTCTCTTCGGCCAGGGACCAGAAAGGAGTGGCGCAAACGTTACCGGATTCGAAAGGGAATCACCTGCCGCCAACGCCACGCCCAGGAGGGGCGAAGCGGATCGTGGGGGTCATCACCGAACTGCTCACCGACGTGACGCCGCTGTTGCGACCGGCGTTGCCACGGGAGGGGTTGGGGCCGTTGCCGCTGTTGCCTCCCTGGAAGGGTCCATTACCATTGCCATTACCCACGCTCTGGGCTTGGGCGGTGATGGGCCCGAGGGGTGCGAGGGCTGCCGCTACCACGGAAGCTCCGCAAGCAAGAGAAAGACCCAACGCCACTGGAAACGCAGTGAAATTGCGGAAGTTCACAACGGCGAACGCAATCGTTAAACGGTTGCTAGCACAACTGGAGTTCACAAACTGCCACTAAACACGCAACGTAATCGGAAATTCAAACAATGTAGCCTAGAATACACATCATCCGGACGGCCCCAAGGTTCAGAAGAGGCCACGGCGGAAGTTGTCACCCCAGCTCACCGTGAACACCCCAACCGTACCGAAGGGGCTCTGGTCGAAGACATCGGCGGCGAGCAGGTTGATGGCGATGGGCAGGCCGCGGAAGGGGGTGTAGGAGAGGTTGACGTTGACGCCGCGGCCGCTGACCCCTGCGGATAGGCCGATGTTGGGGGCCAGTTCGACGCCGATCGCCCCGAAGACTGACACGTCGTTGCCCTCGAAGTTCTCGTCGAGGGAGACAAAGTCGCGGCCGCCCACGCCCACGCTGATCTGCAGAACCTGGTTGAAGCGGTAGTTGGGTTCGCGCAGCGGCAGGGCCATGGTGATCACACCGAAGCCGGTGGGAGAGGGGATGGTTTCGCTGCTGGGGGCCTGCCGGTAGGCATAGACATCGAAAATTCCCCCTGTGACACTCACCTGCAGGCGCGGCTGGTCGATGAGGGTGCGACCCATTGCCACATCGAAGGAGCCGTTGGAGTTCAAGTTCTTGAAACTGGCCATGTTCCAGCGCAGTTCCACAGCAACAAGTTCCCTCTCGTCACCAAATCCGATGCCAGCACTGAACGCCGAGTCGATGACATCACGGCCGCTGCCAGAAGTGGCAGCACTCGCCTGAAAGTAAAAGTCGCCCCAGTTGGCCACGTAGGCCGACGGCAGGCCGCCGCCGAGGTTGGGAGGGGAGTAGGGCTCCAGCAGCACAGCGGCGAGATCCTCGGCTGAGAGCGCCGGCTGAGCGGCCACCGGCTCAGGGTTGCCGCTGGCCTGATCCGCCACCGTCAGGGGGGCGGGTTCCAGGTCGGCCACCCATACCAACCCTGGGGAGACGGGCTCGGGGCCCGTGGCGGGGTCACTGCCGGAGAGGGCAGGTTCGGAAAGAAAGGGGTTCCGCATGGGCGCCAGCGTCGGCTCCGGCTCCCATACGAGCTGGGCATGGGCGGCCAGCGGCGTGCCGCAGAGCAACAACGCTGTCGCCAGAGAATGACCGCACATGGACTGGCGAAGCATCGAAAAGTCGGCGCGGGTACCCAGTTGTTGATTGCAGGATGCCAGAGGCCTGGATGGTGTAGGGATCAGGGCAGACAGTTCCCTTCTCCGGCAGATCTGATGGGCGGCCGGGAAGCCACTTCAAACGCATTGATGTTGGCTTGTCAGCGCCCGTAGAGTGACACCCACGCCCATGCCCTAGGCCGGGAATGCCACCGCAGAAAGCCAAACCTCAGCGTTCCGACGCTCCGGCGCAGGCGGGCCAGACGTTGGTGGCTACGCCGGCAGGGTACGTGGTGGCCGAGCAGAACGGCACGAAGGAAAAGGAAGGCGGTGGTTTCGATGTGCGCGATCTTTTGCAGGTGCTCCGGCGGCGCCAAAAGCCGTTTCTGATCACCGTGGCGTTGATCACCGCCGTGCAGGCGGCGCGCACCCTGAATGAACGCTTTCTGCATCCGGTGTATGCCGGCAATTTCACGCTGCTGATTTCCGATCCCGTCAACGAACCGAAGGAATCCACGGCGAATGCGGAAGCCGGCGCCCTGGCCTCGCTGGCGCGCAACACCTCTTCGGTGGATCTTCCCACCCTGATGGAGGTGCTCCAGAGCCGTTCGGTGCTGGATCCGGTGTTCGAGACCCTAAAGCGGGAGGGTGTGCCCGAGAACGATTTTCCCAGCATCAGTGTGGGGATGACGAAAGAAGTGAGCCGGGATGCGGGCCCCTCCTTCGGGGTGGTGAGCGTGAAGGCCAGGGGCTCCGATCCACAGGCGCTGAAGCGGGGGCTGGAGCTCACCGAGAAGGCCTACCTGGCCTGGGCCACCAGCCAGCGCCAGGAACGGCTGAGCGATGGCCTGCGCTTTCTGGAGGAGCAGGAACCGCGGCTGCGGACCAACACCGAGCGCCTGCAGCTGAATCTGCAGCGCTTCCGGGAGGCCAACACGCTAATACAACCGAACGATGAGGCCCTGGCCCTGCGCGGTCAGCTTGAGCAACTGCAGCAGCGGCGGCTGGCGCAGCAGGGGGAACAGCGGCGGCTGAATGAGCTGCGGGCGGACGTGGCCAGCGGCAGGCTGGCGGCCCGGAGGTTCAACAGCACTGGAGACGCCGGAGCGGGTGCCACGGCGTCCGGTGGCGGTTCGATTTCGGCCAACCTGCCTGGCCAGTCTCAGCTGGATGAACTGCAGCGTCTGGAGCAGGAAATCGCCGAGGCGGAGGCCAACTTCCAACCCGGCTCTCCAGTGCTGACATCGTTAAAGGCCTCTCGGGCGTCGCTGCTGCCGCGGATCCAGGGGAAGCAATTGGAGGCCGTGGATGCGGCCCTGCGCCAGAACGCCAATGCCATCAACACCACCCAGGCGCAGATCGCCCGCCTGGAGAGGCAGTTCCAGAACCAACCGGAACTGCTGCGGCAGTTCGAAGGGCTGCAGAAGCGTCTGCAGATCGCCGATGGCAATCTGGAGAGCTACCTGCGGGCTCGGGAGCAATTTCAGCTGGAGATCGCCCAGCGCAGCTCCCCCTGGAAGGTGATCTCCGCCTCCCAGGTGAGTGATGTTCCGGTGGAACCTTCGCTGGGCCGGGGCTTGGTGGAAGGTCTGTTGCTGGGCCTGGTCGGTGGTGCGGGCGTGGCCTTCCTGCGCGAGCGGCTCGACCATGTCTTCCACAGCCCCCAGGAGGTGCGCGAGGAGCTGAACGTGCCTTTGCTCGGCCACATGCCCTACGTGGACTTCTTCGATGGGGTGCGCGGCGAGAAGCGCTTCCGGATCAGCGAGCTCGACCTGAAGAGCGCAGGGGAGGCTGGCTACCAGCGCTTCTTCTACCAGGAGTCGCTGCGCAATCTCTACACCAGACTGCGCTTCCTCAGCACCGAGAAGCCGCTGCGGTCGGTGGCGATCACGAGCACGCTGCCCTCGGAGGGCAAGAGCCTGCTGAACGTGCTGTTGGCCAAAACCCTGAGCGAACTGGGCCAGCGGGTGCTGCTGGTGGATGGCGACCTGCGAAAACCCAAGATCCACTACCGCCTCGGGCTCGACAACCTGCGTGGCCTCAGCAATCTGCTCACCGAGGAGGCCGCCGACTGGCGGGAGGTGGTGCAGAAGGTGCCGAACTATCCCGACTGGAGCGTGCTCTCGGCGGGCCTGCCACCCCTTGATCCCCCCCGACTGCTGGGATCGGATCGCATGGATCAGATCATGCGGGATCTGGCCGAAAGTGGCCAGTTCGATCTGATCCTGTACGACACACCCCCGGCCCTTGGCCTGGCCGATGCGGCGCTGATCGCCCAGCATCTCGATGGGATGATCCTGCTGGTGAGCCTCAACCAGGTGGATCGGGGGCTGCCGGCCCAGTCGCTGGAGCGGATCCGGGAGGCGGGAGCACCACTGCTTGGGGTGGTGACCAACGACCGCTGCGGGACCAGCAATATGGAGCTCGGCTATGGCTATCGAGCCAATGGCGCCAACGGCATAGGCACGGCCTATGGGGCTTACGGAGGAGTGGAAGAGACGACGAACAACACGAGCAATCAGTCAGCGCTAACGCGGGCCCGTCGGGGGCTGAAGCGCCTGGGCAGCCGGGTCTCCGGCTGGCTGGATCGCTGAACAACGCCCCTAGTAAGCGTTGGTCGAGCGGATGTGAAGCAGGGTTTTGATCAGAATCTTGATGTCCTTGGCCAGCGACCAGTCGCGCTGATATTCAAGATCGGCTGCCACGCGATTGGCCATGGCCTGGAGGGTGGCTGTTTCGCCGCGGAAGCCCTTCACCTGGGCCAGGCCCGTGATCCCAGGCTTGAAGAGGTGGCGCTGCATGTAGCCGGGGATCATCTTGCGGTATCGCTCGTTGTGGTCGACCGCATGGGGGCGGGGGCCCACCAGGCTCATGTGGCCCTGCAGCACATTGAAGAGCTGGGGCAGCTCATCCAGGCTCCAGCGACGCAAGACGGCACCCACGAGGGTGATTCGCGGGTCGTTGCGGGTGGCCTGGCGCAGACCATTCTGGTCGCCGGCCTCGAGAACGCGCATGGTGCGGAACTTGTAGATGCGGAAGCGGCTGCCATCGAGGCCGTAGCGATCCTGCAGGAAGAGGACCGGTCCAGGGCTGGTAAGACCGATGGCCAGGGCGATCAGCAGAAGGAGAGGGCTGAGCAGGAGCACCACCGTGGAAGCCAGGACAAGGTCGAAGCAGCGCTTGAGCTGGCGATCGAGGATGGAATCAAGCGGCTGCCAGAGATCGATGCAGATCTGGCCGCCCACATGCTGAGCCTTGAAGGCCATGCCGGGCGCCACCCAGGTGGGGGCATAGACCACGGGAATGCAGGTGTCGCCGAAGAAGCGGATCAGATCCTGCATCGAGATGTCGCTGCGGGACAGATAGCTGAAGACGATCTGATCGACGTGTTGACTATTCAGCCACTGGCGCAGCTCCGGGAGGTTGCCGCCGAAGGCAGGCATGCCGGGTGGGAGGTGACGGCCGGGGGTGGGCGGCTGGGGGCTGAACCAGGCCGCCATGCGCAAGCCCAGGTAGGGATTGTTCTGAAGTCGTCGGTGAAAGTCGATGGCGGCTTCCGGCAGGCCCCAGTAGATGATGGAGCGGGCGTTGCCCCCCCCCGCGCGATGCCAGCGGAGCAGCTTGCGGCCACCCACATGCACTGACAAGAGCGCAGCCCAGCTGAGGCTGGCCCAGAGGGTTAGCTCCAGGCGTGAGAAGGTGGCCGTCAGTTTGGTGAGAAAGGCCAGCGCCAGCAGCGCCCCTAGCAACAGCAGCCAGCTGGTGGTGATGCGGCGCATGAGCGCCCACAGGGTGCACTGGCGGTAGCTCAGGTAGATCTTCCCCTGGGGCAGGATCAAGGCGGTGCAGAGCCCCACCACGATCTTGGTGGAGAATGCGGTCTCGCCCTGAAAATCATCGGGGAGATTCCGGCTCACCACCAGCCAGAACAGGGCCATCACCAGCAGGGGATCGCCCACGCGCATCAGCCGGTGCAGGTCGCGGGCGTGGTCCCGCAACACACCACCCCAGGAGAATGGGATCTGTGGAGGTATCGTGACCATGGCCGGAATGGCTCGCACAAGTGGGGCAGATAGGGCAAGATTAGGCTTGCTTTTGAGGATGGTGTAGAGCCTTGAAGGTGCTGCTCTACGGGCTGAACTATGCCCCGGAAACGGTAGGGATCGGCAAGTTCAGTGGTGATATGGCCACCTGGCTGGCGGCACGGGGTCACCAGGTGCGGGTGGTCACGGCGCCGCCCTATTTCCCCGAGTGGCAGGCCAGGGGAAACCGCTACCGGCATAAGCACAGCGAGGGCGTGGCGGTGTGGCGCTGTCCGCTGTGGGTGCCACGGCAGCCGCGTGGGCTGACGCGGTTGGTGCACCTGGCGAGCTTCGCGGTAAGCAGCCTGCCGGTGCTGCTGGCCCATCGGCGCTGGCAGCCGGATGTGGTGCTCACGGTGGCGCCGGCGTTCTTCTGCGCGCCGGGGGCGCTGCTGCTAGGTCGGCTGTGCGGCTGGCGCACCCGCACCTGGCTGCACATCCAGGACTTCGAGCTGGATGCGGCCTTTGAGCTGGGGATGCTGAAGGGGAAACTGCTGCGCCGCCTGGCGGAGCGCTGGGAGCGGGGCACCCTCGGGCGCTTTGATCGCGTCAGCAGCATCAGCGGGGCGATGCTGCGGAGGGTGGTGGCGAAGGGGGTGGCCGACCACCGGGCGGTGCTGCTGCCGAACTGGGTGGATCTCGACGCGATCCAGCCCCAGGGCGACGAAGCTCGCGCCGCCAACCCCTACCGCCGGGAGCTGGGGATCGGCGCAGAAGCGATGGTGCTGCTGTATTCGGGCTCAATGAACAGGAAGCAGGGCCTGCAGATCCTGGTGGAGGTGATCCGGCAGCTGGCGGACGTGGAGAACCTGATCTGGCTGCTGGCCGGCGAGGGCCCCAACAAGGCAGAACTGGCGGCGGGCCTGGCGGGCTTCCCACAGGTGCGCCTGCTGTCGCTGCAGCCGCTGGAGCGGATGAACGACTGGCTCAACCTGGCGGATGTGCACCTGTTGCCGCAGCGGGCGGGGGCGGCCGATCTGGTGCTGCCCTCAAAGCTGCTGGGGATTCTCGCCAGTGGCCGGCCGGTGGTGGCTACCTCGGCAGCGGACAGTGAGCTGGGGCAGCTGGCCGAGCAGGCCGGGGTGCGGGTGGAGCCGGAGGATCCGGCCGGTTTCGCGGCGGCGATCCGCCGGCTGGTGGGAGATGGGGCGCTGCGCCAGCAGCGGGGCCGGGCCGCCCGACAGCTGGCGGAGCAACGCTATGGCAAGGAGGCGGTGCTACAGCAACTGGAGCGGGAACTGCATCGGTGAAACGGCTGAAACGGCTGATTGGAAGGCTGCGCCTCTACTGGCTGGCGGCCCGGCTGTATGAAAGCTGGCAACTGCTGGCCCGGCCCCACACCCACGGAGCCCTGGTGGCGATCTGGCACCAACAGCGTCTGCTGCTGGTGCAGGCCAGTTATCGCCGCAGCCTCTCGCTGCCGGGAGGGGGCCTTAAGAGACGTGAAACAGCGCAGCAGGCGGCGGTGCGGGAGCTAGCCGAAGAGCTGGGGCTGCGAGTGACGTCGGGGGAGCTGGTGGATCCCTGGCAGATCACCGAAAGTTCAGCTCGGGGGAAGAACACCGTGACGATCTTCACTCTGCGAGAGGCGCGCGAGCCGGCGATCCGCCTCGACGGCCTTGAGCTGGTGGGAGCCCACTGGCTGACGACGGAGGAAGCGCTGACGCGGCCGCTCGTCAGCCACGTGAGGGAGTATCTGGAGAAGAACCGCTGAAGCCGGCGCGTGCAGATGCGCTCAGCCAGCCCACACCTCAGCCAGTTCGATCCGCAGCCCCGGAAGAGGTGGCCAGCATGTAAGAGCTGCCGCTGTTGTGGGCACCAGTTTCGCTGCCGGTGGGGATCATGGGGATCAGCTGACAATCGCCGGCGAGTTCAAGCACAGCACCAGGATCTGTCTGTCAGACCTGCTCGAATTGCTCCGGGGTCAGGAGCAGATACCAGGGCACAGCCAACGGCTCCAGCACAGGAGGGATTCGCTTGAGAGTGAATGGACCGTTGGGCGATGCAAGGATCATGCATCGAGCAACGGAGCTCTTCTGATCAACGGTGAGGCCAATCAGAAGCCATCAGCCGTTCACATCCGGCCCTGGAGGCGGTAAAGCAAGGTGGCGGCGCTTTCCCGCAGGGCCAGACGGTTGCGCTCGCGGGGCGAAAGGCCAGGATCGGCGGCAACGGGGGTCACGGTCAGCTTCTGGAGCTGAAAGGCCCGGCTGGCACGCGGCAGTTGCCACGGATCGGTGATCAGCACGATGGCCGGCCGGTTGGCCAGGGTGTGGTGATCACGGATCCAGGTGTTGGTGAGAGTGGCGTTCTCCCAGGTGGTGCGGGCACAGCTATCCCCGGAGATGCGCTCGGGTGGTACGCCGAGTTGGAGCAGACGTTGAGCGGTGGCAGGAGTGTCCCCAGACACATAGATGCGCTGCACGCGGCCCTGGTGCAGCATCCGAGCGGCCAGTGCGGTGGTGGCAGGAGCAATGTCGAAGCCCCTACCCACGAGCACGGCCAGGGCCGGGCCGGGGGCTGAGGTAGGCGGCAGTGGCAGTTGGCTGCTCAGCCAGGCGCTGAGCCCTGCGGTGGTGAGGGGGCTGTAAAGGAGGGAAACGAAGGCAGCGGCAAGGCCACTGAGCAAGGCTCTCATAGGCCAACCGAAGCCTGCGGCGCGGCAGAGCAACAGCGCCAGGCCCGCGATCAGGGGCAACACCAGGACGGGGGTGATGAGCAGATTGAGCAGGGCGTCCCGCACGGGAAACCAGGCCATCGGCGCCGCTTGGCAGCTTGTCCAGTCGACGGCGGACGGCAGCATGGGGCAAGATGCTGAGGCAATCAGCCTTGCAAAGGCTGGGGCTGCTCCAGTTCGCGGAAGCGGCAGGCGATCTGGACGAAATAGGGGCATTTCAGCATGGCAAAGGCAAAACCCATGGAGCCATCACGCCAGCCGCCCATCAAAACGATGCAATCGAGCCAAGCATTAATGGCTCGTACGCTCACTAATCCCACTCTCAAAGTCCTGTTGAGCAAGACTCCCAGCTTACCCGATTGGCGCCGCTGGCAGAACAGGCATTCTCTACCGGTCTGTAGTTGACTGGCGTGGGGAATGAGTTAATCTAACGTTTAGGTTGGGTCGCTTAAGCTCGGATCACAACCGTGCTGACTAGACATCTTCTTATCAGCTGGAATAAACTTGCAAGGTTCAATAACAAGCACCAAGCAAGGGTTTCAGGCCTTGAGCAGACGACAAGTCTTCACAGTTATCTACCTACTTTTCCTTAGGATTTATTGAATGGCCTTCGCAGTGGCTTTGTGTGCTGACCAGAATGTAGTGTCACCTACACTTGCAACCATCTACTCACTCGTTTTCGCAACTCGCTCAAAGGTTGAGATCTATATTGTTTGCTCGGGTTGGTCTTCTCATGACAAGAGTATGATTCTGCGAATTCTGGAAGAAGCAACAGGAAGAGCGCAAGCACACTTCATCGATTTAGACTCAACATCTATTATAGAACGATTAAGATCTTTTGCTAATGGTCTTCACGGTAACTACATGTCGTGGATCCGCTTATTTCTTCCCTCTTTGCTGCCTGACCTAGATAGGGTTCTTTACTTAGATACTGACCTCGTTGTCGATGCAGACCTTCAGCCTTTATATTCCATCGATCTTCACGGGCAGCTACTGGCAGCAGTAGAAGGCGGCAGCGTTGCCCATAGTCTAGATGGCCCATTCTTGTTGGAACATGGCATTAGTCCATCTGCGACATACTTCAACGCTGGAGTCTTAGTAATAGACTTAAAAGGCTGGCGCGAGACTAGAGCCACTGAGCGGATGCTTTCCTTTGTTGAACAAAAACATTCCTTACCGAGCCATGACCAAACACTCCTCAACTACTTTTTCTCTGGGAGTTATGCAATATTTTCCTCCACTTACAACCATCCATTGTACACACATAGTCCTCCAGTTGATTTACGCCTTGAAGGGCAAGATCGACGCGTCTATCATTTCGTTGGAAGCCCAAAACCATGGGACGCCTTCGGCTGGCTACTGCATAGAAATTATCTACTTTATGAACAGATGCACGAACAATCTGTCCCCAAAGCTCGCCAACGACTACCACCTCTTCCTTCCTCAGCCAGCATTTACCGAACTTGGCATATTCGAATGTCCTATCTTAGAATTCTTTTTATTTATACAAAATGGCTGACACTAAGGCTGAGAAAGGTTTTCCAAGGGAAAGCCTAAGATGCTTAAATGGTTTCCCCCTTTTCCGTCTACCCGACTCCGTTTCTGCGTCCATGCGAGTCACTACAAAAGAATTTGTTCATGCTAAATTTTCACTGGTTCATTTGCTGTGGCTTCTTCCGCGCCACCTGCATAAAGCTGCCCTAACTACCTGTGGCTTTACCGCCAGTTTTTCAAGTCTGCAGCTACACAAGCTGCAACTGGAGGATGGCCTCCTTGGAGCATGGAGCACATGGGTCCGCCGCGGAACTGGGGAGATGCCGGTTAGAAGGACATCTCTTGCGACCGAGGCGCAAAAGGCTGACTTAGGCACACATTGGGCGGGCAAGATTTTTTTTATAGAGGCCTATGGGGGTACCTCACAGAGCACGCTCAGGCTGCTGGCGTGATCAACGGCCACTTGGACCTACTCATGGCCAATCCGAGTGAGTTTTCCATGAATAGATCAAGGTTGATCCGGTGGCCGACCAACGGCTATGACGGCCGTCTTGAGGACCCTGGAATTTCGACGGGGCATTCGAACAACATGAAGTATGTCCCGAAGAAGCAACAGGGCCATCGGAACCGCCGGGCAACTTGTCCAGTCGAGAGAGGACGGCAGCATTGTTACCTCAGCCCGGGATCGGCGGAAGCTGCTCCAGTTCCCGGTAGCGGCAGGCAATCTGCACGAAGTAGGCGGATTTGAGCAAGGAAAAGGCGAAACCCACGGAGCCATCGCGCCAGCCGCCCATCAGAAAAAAGCTGCCGAAGAAGAACACCAGCCCACCCCACGGTGTGGTGACCAAACGATACTTGAGGCGCTGGTTCCGGCTCCATGTTTTCGCGGCGGCGCTTTCCCTGAGTGATGCCAGCAAGCGCTGGGCTTCCCATGCGGCGTATTCGTTATGCTTCCGCATGTAAGCGTCGATGCCACGCAAGTCGCGGTGGTCGATGCGGCTACGAATGGTGCCGATGGAGCCTCTCACGATCGGGTGCTCGTGCACTTCCATGTCGCATTGCGACCAAGCCTCCTCTTCGATGCGCTCGTATTCCACCTCGCCCACGCGGAAGAGCGCCAACTTGTGTAGGGGATAGCCACCACGCAGTCGACGACCGAGGAAATAGTTGGTGTAGGTGAGCCGGTAGCCCTTAAAGGGGCTTTGGGGGAGCACGGCCGCGATTTCACACTTCACATCCGGCGAGAGGATCTCATCGGCATCGAGAAACAGCACCCAGGCCGTTGGAGGGGTGTGGTGGCGCAGGAACCAGTTGCGCTTCTTGGGGAAGCGGCCATTCCATTCAAAATTGACGACCTCAGCGCCATGGCTGCGGGCCATCTCAGCGGTGGCATCGGTGCTGCTTGAATCGATCACCACCACCGAGCGGGCGAAGCCGGTGCCAATGGCCTGCAGACAAGGCGCGAGGTTGCGCTCCTCGTTCCGAACAGGGAGTGCAACCGTGAGATCAAGCATGAATCAGCTCCTCTTCCGGGGCTTGATGGGCTTGCAGGGATTGCCAGCGCACACCATCCAGGCGGGCTGGGATCGCATCGCCACAGATCGGGCGCCGATCACGGCCCCTTCACCGATCTGCACTCCGGGGCCCACAAAGGCCTCAGTGCAGATCCAGGCATCGGCGCCAATGGTGATCGGCCTGGCGAAGAGCGGAAAGGTGGCCGAGGAGTAGTCGTGGGAGCCGGTGCAGAGATGGGCGCCCTGCGACACCACAACGCGTTCGCCGAGGTGAATCGGGGCCATGGAATAGCAGATCACCCGCGGGCCCAGGCATGCCTTAGCGGCCATGTGCAAATTCCAGGGAGCCCAGATGCAGGCATCGCTGTAGATGTGGCAACCGGCTCCGATGCGGGCACCGAAGCAGCGCAGAAGCCAGCTCCGCCAGGCGTGAAGCGGTCGTGGTGTGGGCCGGAACAGCAGCGTCCACACCAGCTGCCAGCTGACGCGTGCCAGACGATTGCGACGGGAGAAGCTAGCGCCCTCAAAGGGTTTGTTGTTGGCGAGGATCACGAGACGTGGCGAGCGGATTCGAGCACCGGCAGCAGATTCCTGGCCACCGACGCAAAATCAAACCGATCCCTGAACAGCTGCGCCCCCCGCTCCCCCATCCGCGCCTGCTCGGCGGCCGGCATCGCCAGCCACTGGCCCAAGGCTGCGGTTGTTCCGGCAATGGTGTCGGAATGGACCAATCCGGCCCCGGCCTTCTCCACCTCGGAGGAGATGTTCACGGGATGAGCAATCGCCACAGGTAGGCCGCAGCCCATGGCTTCCGCCACCACGATGCCGAAGTTCTCCTGGTGGGAGGGAAGGCAGAACAGCTCGGCACTGCGGAAGGCGCCCCACTTGAGATCGCCGCTGAGCATGCCAGGCCAGGTGAGTCGGTCGGCAATCCCAAGCTGGGCAGCGTACCGTTGCAGGTCCGCTTGCCAGCCCATTTGATCCGGCCCCGCGATCACCAGGTGCAGGCGAGGATCGCTCGCGGCCACTCCGGCAAAGGCCTCGATCAGCAGATCCACGCCCTTCTTGGGATGGAGGCGGCTGAGGAAGAGCAGGAGGCGCTTTCCCTGGAGATGGGGATGGGCCTCGAGAAAGAGGCGGCGCTGCGCATCCGCCTCTCCGGGAGGGGATGAGGTGCCGTAGCCCACCACACGCTCGCGGGCCCGATAGAGCCAGAACGACTGGCGGGCCAGCAACCGCTCCTGCTCGCAGGTGAACAGCACGGCCCTGGCATCCCGCAGCACCCGGTACTCGCCCCAGGGCCAGTAGGCCCACTTCTTGAGGTGCTTGAGCGGATAGGTGTGCTTGAACCAGGGATCGAGCATCCCATGGGGGTACACGAAATAGGGGATGCCCGTGCCGTGCAGGGCCCGCCAGGTGGCGAAGGCGTGGTACTGCCACACACCGTGCACGATCACCGCGTCATGGCCTTGGGCGAGAGCTCGGATGCGGGAGGGGAGCCCGCGGCGATAGCCGTAGAGGCCATGGACGGGGCCCAGGCCGCAATCGGGAGGGGAGTGGTTGCGGAGCCAGGGGGCATCGGGTGGGTCGAGGCTGGCTAGGGTGCTGCTCACCCCGAGAGCCGCCAGGTGGGGGACCATCTGGCGGACGCCCTCGATCGGCCCACCGCCAAGAGGATCGAGCGACCGATTGAGGTTGAGGATTTTCAAGCCTGGCCAGGGGTAGGGATCAGCACGACGTAGGAGGGCGTGTTGGCAGCCGCCCAGGTGAGGCCGGCGGACACCACCAGAAAACCGAGTGAGGTGGGCTGGCTGAGACCACCGGAGATGACCCCGAGCAACGAAGCACCAAGGAAGATCAGGGGCATGCGGTTGCCCTGAGAAGCGGAGAGAAGGGAAAGCTGCAACAGGAACCAACCGAGGGCCACCCGCCAGGCGATGAACACGAAACCGAGGGGAAGTCCCAGCTCGCCGAGGATGGCATCCCATGAGCCTTCGGCGATGAGGAAGGTGCGTTCACCTGTCAATCGCTGGGCCCCCACATTGGTGCCCATGCCGATTCCCATGCCCAGAATCGGCGCTGCGTCACGATTCTCAAAGGCGCTGGTATAGCCACCCAGAACTCTGTTCTGAATCACGCCCAAGAGCCCATCCTCTCCCGACTCACTTTCATTGGCCATGGTCCAGCGCGCTGAGAAGGCTTCACTGGTGTCCCTGAACGCAGGGATAGACGATCCGATCAGAACCACCAACAGAATCGCAATCAGGCTGGAGATCAGGGGCAAGATTCGGGTGCGGGAGAGCAACATGGCACAGACGACAGCCACCACGACAAGCACGTAGCCGAAGAGCAGCGAGCGGCTGATGGAGACGGGCAAGGCCACCACCAACCCCAGCCCGGCTGCAAGCAGAAGCAGCAGGCGGGCTGGAGTTTGTCGCATGCCATAGAGACGGGCGAACAGCGCGGCTGCGGCCAGGGTGAAGAAGGACACCAGGCCGTTGATGAAGGAAAAGGTGCCCGGCGGGCGCGAGCGTCCCAGGGCACCGGTAAAGGCCGCTGTGTCTTCCCCACCGGGGGCGACATTGAGAATGTGGCCGTCCGGCAGGTTCGACTGGGCCACGATCAGTAACGTCATCGGAAGGCTTATCAGCAGCAGCGCCTTGGCGAAGCGCAACACGCCCTCGCGATCGAAGGCGGCGGCGTAGAGAAAAATCAGGGGCAGATGGATCAGCAGAATCCGGGTGCCAAAGATAGCCGTGATCAGATCACGATGCCCAACCAGCATGGCCAGAAAAAACGCGGCGAAGGCGATACCGAAGAGCCACTGCAGCCATGACTGAAACCGCCGCTGCAGCAGCAGTGGAGCCCCGCGCCAGAGGGCGAGCAATGCCACGGGATCGCGGACAAGCAGCAAGGGGGTGGACAGGCTCGGGATCATCCACTTACGCAGGGCCCCCTCGAAGATGAGGAGCCAGAAATACAGCCAGAGCAAAAGGCGCAGCTGGCGCCAATGGGCAGTGGTGAGGGATGGTCCGCTCAATGGTGCAACAGGGGTGCAACGGCATCCACCAAGGCCGTCTGATAGCTGCTCCAAGAGATCGCGGCGGCCCGGCGCAGGCAAGCCTGGCGCATCGCCGCGAGCTGATCGCGATCGTCGTCGAGTTCAGCGAGCCGCTGGGCAATGGCCGCACTGTCGCGGATGGGAACGATGAAGCCTTCCACCCCATCACGGATAAGATCCGGTGCGGCGGTATTGGGGGTGGCGATCACCGGCAGCCCCTGGGAGAGGGCCTCGGTGAGCACCAGGCCGAAGCCTTCGAACAGCGAAGGGAACACCAGCACATCGTGCTGGCGCATCTGTTCTAGAATCGCCCCATGAGGTAGTGATGGGATTGCCTTATGCCGTTCCAGCGCAGCGGTCAGCGGTGCGCAGCTGGTGGAGGTGGGCCTGCCGATCAGGGTGAGGGTCACGGCGCCGGCCAGCTGGGCCACCGCCTCGAGCAGGTAGGACAGGCCCCTGCGTTGGCCGAGGGAGCCCACGAACAACACCCTAAGGGGCCCGAAGCCTAGGCCCCGCAAGGGTTGGGTGGTGGGTGGTGGCGCCCCGTAGGGCAGCACATGGATTGGTACGCTGCAAGCCTGGTTACTTGTGAGCGTGTGGCGCACGAACTGGGAAGCCACGACCACCACATCGGCCTTGTTGAGTTCTGCATCCTTGCTGGCCAACTTGGCGACACTGTCGCGAAGGCCGGTGAGGGTGGAGGCCCACTGGGGCAGGAGCTCGGCCTCCTCGGCAAAGATCTGGCGAGCTGATTTCCAGTAGCCGATCGGCAACTCATAGATGCGGGACAGACCAAGCCCCTGGGCCACCTCGAAGGTGGCTAGGGCGGCATCTTCGTAGGCGTACACCGCACAGAGCCCTGGGGTTCGTGGCAGGGCAGCGGCCACGCTGCGATCAAAGGAGCGAATCACCCGATCGATGCTTAACAGGCCGGCCTCATGGCAGAGCAGGGGCTGCCAATCAAATTTTACGGCTGCAAGCCGGGGCGCTTCCCACCAAGGATGGCTGTGCTGGAGGGAGAGGGGAAGATCAGGGAAGGAGCGGCGCTCCAATTCAACGCGCAGCGCCTTGGGCAGCAGCCCAGCGAGAGGGGCCCGGTTGTTCCAGCAGAGACAGCTGTGAAATCCCTGCAGCAAGCCGACTCGATGGAAGGCCGACGCAGCCGCACGCACATTAGCGTTACCGGTAGGGTGTGACAGCAGCAGCACGTTTGAGGTGGCCGTCATTCCACGAAGCCATCGCTGCGGCGGAAATAGGCAGCCTCCGGATCGATCGCTTTCCTACGGACGGCGGGCTGGCCGGCATACAGGCTCCATGGCTCAACTTGCTGCCGGTTGAGCAGGGAACAGGCACCAAGCACAGAGTGGGACGGCAAGGCACTTCCCCCGAGCAGCACCACACGGGTGCCCACGAAGCAGTAGGCGCCGATGTGAATCGGCGCACAGTGCTGGCGATTGTGCTTGAGGTCGATCGAATGGGTGAGGAACTGGGAGCCGTAGCCGGCCACGGTGGTGAAGGGGCCGATGGTGATGCTGTCGGAGCAGTCAAGGTGATGATTCTTCGCGACCCATGCCGATACACCGAGATGGAGCTGGGAAGAGCGCTGCGGCAGGTGGCGGAAGTGGCGGGAAGGGGCCTTGGTGGAGAGGCCGGTGATCCAGTTGCCCCGACCGATGTGGCTGTCGCGATCCAGCTGGATACGGTCGAGATGGATGGCCACGCAAAAGTGGTCGATCGAGGAGTCAGCCTGCATCTCAAGATGGCCAGGGTAAATCCAGGCGATGCCGATCCTGGCGGTGGGGCTGAGGCGATAGCCGAAGCAACGGACGAGCAAACGGCGCTTGAGCGGCCAGGGCAACAGGCAGATGACGGCGCGTACCAGCAGCCGAAGAAGCTTCATGGGGGAGCGGTCTGGATGTGTCGATAAAAACTGAGATACTCCTCGCGGAAGGTCGCTTGATCAAAACGAACAAGGTTGGCCCGGCCTGCTGCGATGAGCTTGCGCCGCTCGATCGGATCCCTCAAGCGCAACACCGCAGCGGCCATTGCGGGAAGGTCATCAGGAGCACAAACTATGGCCCCCTCTCCGGCCACCTCAGGCACGGCGGTGACGTTCGAGCAGATCACCGGACACTCACACTGCTGGGCCTCGATCACGGGCCAGCCGAAACCCTCAGCAAGCGAGGGAAACAGCAAGCCATGGGCATGGCTGTAGAGCGCGTTGAGAAGCGCGTGATCGGGGTGGGCCATTTCCCGAATTCGGTCCATCACCCCCTGTTCAACAGCCAGGGCTCGCTGGATGGAGGAAAGCGGGGCCCCAGCGATGACCAGCACCCCATCCCAGCGGTCTGCAAGCTGCTTCAACAGGCGGATGGCGGTTTCACGGTTCTTGCGGGGAAGGCTCGAGCCCACCATCAGCAGATAAGGGGAAGTAAGCAATTCCGGCTGAGCCCTTCGCAGCGATTCCTGATCGGACGCAGGGAAGAAGGGGGCGTTCAGGGGGTTGAGCACCACCCTCAGACCCTCGCCGTGGCCACGGCGGGTGAGGCGCACGAAATCACTACAGGTGAACTCCGACACAAAGGCCAAAAACGGGGCGAAGGCCAGCGACCGAAGAATCCAGCGCTGCAACTGCCGGCCCAACCAGGAGGCTTCGCAGCAGGCCTCGTCATCACCCAAGCCACCACGGATAGCCAGCATGTCGTGGCAGGTGATCAAGCATGGGGTGGAGCCGGTGAAAGGGTGATAAACAGCATTGGAATGGTCGCAGATATGAACGAGGTCGAAGCTGGACGCCCGCAAACGCAATAGGGGGGGGAAGAAAAGGTACTTATCGATGTAGCCGAACCACTTGCGAAGGCCCTGGGGAAGAACGGGAAGTCGCAACATCACCACAGGTGGCCGTAAAAGCGTGAGATGAAGCGTTTCAGCACTAAGGGAATGTCGCAGGATCTGGGCATAGCGCTCCATGCTGCGCTGCTTGTCCGGGATATAGTTGCCGACTAGGAGCACCCTCATCGAGCAGAAGGAAGTGGCATGCAAGCGTCCGAGGGATGAATCGACACAGCAGGCGAATCAGGCTGGAGGGAGGACAAGTGCTCCGCTGTGCCTGCCGAAGCCATCCTCGTAGGCATGCGCAGGATGGTCAGCGGAAGCTGAAAGGGGAAGAGGAGAAATTTCACTTCAGAGGAAGAAACAATCATAGTAAAACATAAACTCCCGAGCGGTTAATGGATGGCACCAAAGGAAGTGTCTTTGGATGGGTATAACGAAACAGCCTTTTCAAGAACAGAGAGATAACTTGCAGCCACTTGATGCTCCGTGTGCTGCTGTAAGTGGGCTGCTGATAGCTCTCGCAAGCGAGAAACCTCTTCGATCGGCAATGTCAATACATTACGAAGGGTAGCAGCCAGATCCTGAACGCATCCGGATTTGAATAGGAATCCCCCTTCACCGATCGCATCAGGAAGCCCACCACCATCGGAGCCCACCACGATGCAGCCGCAGGCAGCCCCTTCAAGAGCAACAATACCGAAGGGCTCTGCCCATCGCGAAGGAACTGCCATAACGCAATGTTGATTCAAGCACCGGACCAGATCTTCACCCAGGAGTGAACCAGCAAAGCAGACATTGTCTCCAATACCAAGCTCCATGGCCAACCTGGTTAGAGATGACAGCTCAGGTCCGTCGCCGATGAGTGTCAAGGCCAGCTCACAGCCTGAAGATTTAACGTGACTGAGAAGGCTGGTGTCGGAGAAGAGAATTGAGAAAGCCTTCAGAAGAAGATCGACACCCTTATCCGAAACCAGGCGGCCAACGAAAACAAGGGCACGTGTTCGGTTAAGATCGTGGAGGTATTGGAACTGGTCGCTGCGAAACGGATTACCGACAACAACAGAAGAACTACATGATTCACTTCGAATAGCCTCACTTATCGCGATCGATGCAGTGGCTCGTCTAAGAATAAACCGTTTCAGCCGGTCAACTGTCCTCATCTTTCCATTTGCATCAGAAATCCATGTGCATGTCGAAATAACGAAAGGCTTGTGAAAGCACAGAGCTGGCCAAAGAGTTCTGAGCTCAATGTTGACTTGAAGTACCACATCCGCCCAGCGATAGAGAGTTGCCAATTTCAGAAACGATGGCAATCGCTCGACGGCAAAGGGAAAACTGTCTATCGATTTGCTCGAAGAAAGGGGGGTTTGCGTAACAACTAAAACCTGATGCCCCATTTCTGTGAAGTTTCTAGCCAAAAGCTCTGATTGAATCTCAATGCCACCCACGTCGGGAGCAAACCGATGGGACGTCATCAGTATCTTCATCAATAGCTACAGAGTGATCTGGCTAGGGCCATGGCAATCTGATGCACGGAGTCAGAGGGTTCGGTGCGGGTACTGGAGAGCAAAGTAGTCTCAAAGTTGCGATCAAAGGGGATAAGTCGGATATGGGAAGTGCAAATACCAGAATCAGGAATGCCACTGTCTCCCATCGGAAGTATCACTGGAAGGCCATGGTCAGCCATCGCGGCAACACAGCCACTTTTTCCAACATGTTCAAGATAGTTCATGGCTACACCAAAATCGCTCAGCTGCAGGATCTGAGAAATCTGCTCGGGGGGTAACAGTCCAAGCTTGAGAAAGTGACAGTGGTTGGAGGCTCTTGCTTCCATGCCATGCCAAATGATCTCACCGACGTCACCAGCCCTGCCTACTGAAACAAAAACAGCATGGTTCCATGATGATCGTTTCAGAACTTCTTGAACTCGATCAACCAATCCCATCGATGCCCAATCGAATCGGATTGACCCGAAAAAGGTTAAGATCACTGCCTTCGCATTAGGCTCGTAAATCTCTAGCCTTGCCAAAAGTGTATTTCTCGCTGAGTGGTCTTTAATGGCGACGGGGATATTTGAGATCAACGGCAAGATACGGCATCGAACATCTTCACTTTCAAGGAGATTCCGCCACTGATTATTCGAAGTATGCGCAACTGAAATCGGCAGTCTGCGATTTAGAGTGGCAACAATTTGACGCTGAATTCGTGTGATTGCCATGCGTACGACTAGTCGCTGAGTCACTTTGGCTCCCCAGAGCTCATGAAACATCACGTGCCAACGTGAATTGCATTTAAGTTGCCTTAGATGATCGGGCAATCGAAAGGGCAACCCTTTAGGGCTATATGCATGAGGAACATACTGCAAGCTAATCCATTGAGGCCTCTGTTCATCTATAACAGATTGTATAAGTCCTACTCTTCGCTTCCATGGAATTAATCCTCCAATCCTGAGGACTGGCACTTTCAAGCCATCACAATCTTGCACCTCAGACTGAGTAGGGAACTGTTGAGCTTTGGAGCTAATGACATGGCCATCGTTGATGGCAATGATGAAGGCGCGCCCACCCTTCCGAATCAAAGCTGCTGCGAGCCTACGCGTGTAATCCCCTACACCATCCTTGCCTGGTTCTAAGCTGCCGCAGAGAAATATAATGTTGAGAGGATTGGTCAATGCTGTAGAAGGCACAGAGATTCGCCTAACGGATCTCTACACATTTAACCCATTCGAAGGTGCTTAGCAATAGTCATTGCCCAAGTTCCACACCGAAGTAATGCCAGGTATGACTCGGCTTTCAACTTCCGGCCAACCAACTCATGAGTACTGAAGGTGGCTTGAATGAACATAATGAGATTCGAACTCATCGTGATGGGAAAGAAAAAGGCCACTGTGCTCATTACTTGTCCGTCATAGGTACACGTACAATTCAGATTGATAACTTTAGCGAACGTCTTAGCATAATGGGTAAGTAGGAAGCGGCCAATGCTAAAATGGTAGTTGAAGAATTGACTATTGATAGCGATTGCAGAAAGAATCGCCGAGCATCATTCACCTGATTAAATAAGAGGCGGTTTCTACCAACACGATATAGTGCCTGAGCATATCTAGATAAGAGCAGCGGCTCTCGATCTGGAAAGACTTTCATCCTAAGTAGCACTTTGTAAATATATGCAATATCCTCTCCTTTGTTCGGTGACATTCGACCGGTTTCCATATTTCGGTGCACCCTATATCTAGTAAGTCGTTCTGAAACATAGTATGCTGGTCGATTTGTCGCTGCTAACAAACAGGATATCCAAAAGTCATACGCACCGGCAACATCACTGACCAACATGTCTATATCGAGGGCATCTTTTCGGAACATTGCTGCCATAGCCAAAGGGACTCCATTACTATCTAATACAATCTCAGCGAGATTATGCACTTCTCCACTCTTTAAATTAAGCCTGCCGTAGAATCTGGAGTTTTCATCCGTTTTCTTCACATCAACTAGGCCATTTTCATGCATAATCCAATGATCACAATACGATAGAATGAGATTTGAATTCTGCTCTAGCGGGTGAATTAGTTTTGACAGAAAGTCAGGCTCCCATGCATCATCATCATTAAGAATTGCAATATAGTCATGGTGTGCCGCAAGTATTGCATTGCGGAGATTTAGAGCCACTCCTAGGGTAGGAGAGTTCGCCAGATAGCTAATTCTCGCGTCGTCCATGGAATCGCATATTTCTTTTATCGTTTGGCTAGCTGAGTCATCAGTAACAATAACTTCATAATGCCGATAAGTCTGACCTAGGACGCTCAAGAGAGCTTGTCTCAAGAATTGTGTTCGTTTGTAGACTGTGACAACAATGCTAACTTGATGAGCCATAGTGATTTACTCAGTTTAGCTCATGCATTTAAACTAGGTTTTGCCAACAGCAGAATATCGACCAGCAATCATGGGGTCAGAGCAACAAGAATCATATGCATTAACGCATAGAATGTCTTAGAGTAATGATGTTTTTTGCTATGATTACAACTTCTTTGCCCTTGCAGAACTTCTTAATAGCCAAAGATGGTGTTGGTGAGATTGTTCGGTTTGGCTTGGCTCGGTATCTCGCAAAGGGCAATTTGCATTAAAGATGTCGTTGTATGCAATCAACTAAGAATAGGAGATCAAGCTATGGCTTAAGCGCCAATAATGTAACTTTGTTTCTTTCCCCAGAATTACAATATCAGACGAGGATTTCTTGATCTTAACCACAGCATGTCTGCTTGTTGTCATAAGCCTTCATGTATAACTTGCCAAATAGGTTCCCGACAGCATCCAAGCTCCCTTGTAAGCTAGCTACCTTGGTAGAAGCTCTTGATCAAGTAATGGATATAATAGTCTATAATCATCAATTCAACGTTAAATTGATCTTCGTGATCAAGCACTTTGCACTGGGATACACAAAAAGGTACGATATTGCGCGTATCATGTATATGACCTCTTTTAACTCTCTAATTGGGATAAACAACTGCTGCATCGCTGAGGCATTGTTCATGTTCAAGCTGATTTTTATAAATCTAGGACGTAGATCTACTTCTTCAAGGCATAGCAAGGGAAAGTCAACATCAAACTAACATAATCTGTCAAACAGATCTCATGTAATGGCAGAGTTGCATCACCACAAGCATTCACAAAATAGATTGGCAGGAATCTCTTGATCCAGTCTTATCCGCGATTCCTCATGACATTATTTGTACCATTCAAGAAGATGTCTGGCGTGATTTGTCTTACTGGCAAGAGTCTGAATCCATATAATATCTTCTAAGCAATCATCGTTGGTAAACAAGATTCATCTTGAATATGAATGGCGAATTGACTGTGTCATACCGTCGAAGCAAAGTCATCGACAAGGCTTTTGTATGATCATGAGAGCCATCTGCAGTCCCTATCAACTCCCAATCAACATAAGTCTGAGACCGAACGGACTGAAGAGTTTATGCGTTAAAAAGATCTACATTATAAGCTGGGATGCAAATAATGCCTAATATAGCCATCGATTCATCGTTACCAAATCTCAAACTTTTACTCCTTGAAACACGGAGTTGGCACTTAGGGGAAACAAGCGAAAACTCTGGCTAAAGCCGTACATAAAAACGCCCGATCAGAGAAGCAAGTTTCAGGGCAAGCATCTGGAATCGTATCTTGTACTTCGGATATAGAGAAATTGGTGAGCATGCATGAATCCAATACTCCCTGTCAGCTCGACGGGGTGGCGTTCCTGCAAGCGCTTCCCGAAGATAACGTCTTCTCCAGGGCTTGGCCGAGCCTATTGCGTGGGGAAGACCAATCCAGCCACCAGAGAATCCCATCAGATCGGGCCCGAACGTACTCAGAGGCTGGGGCCATGCCATGGCCGCCATGTTCAGGGCATCCTGATCCGGTGCATGCATGGCATTCCATCTCCCCCCGTGACACCAAGCACCGATGTCGCCTTTTCCATCCAGAGGATTAGAGCTGGCTCCAAACTCTTCGATGAACTGATGCCAAAGATCCAGAAAGGCTCGATCCCGTCTTTGGAGGCCAAGAAGACCACCATTGAAATAAAGATCAAAGCTGTGCTCACAGCGACAACCAACCTGCTCAAGGAGGCGGGTCCACACGTGGCGCGTTGGATGCTCTGCTGGAAGCCACCAGTTCACGTCCCCCGCAACAACAGGGCCGTACTCAGTCGCATCCTCAATCCAATGCCAGGGAGCACACACGACGATGTCCGGATCCAGGTAGACGATCGAACTGCACTGAGGATAGGCCTCGAGCACCTCCTGCAGGAAGCGCGGCTTGAAGTTGGTGAAATGCCAGGAGGATTCCACAATGAACCACTCCCAAAGTGCCGCATGGGCCTGGCTGGTGCTCTGACGAAACGCTTCAATCGCCGATCTCTGGCCGCTGGGTACATCCTCCAGGTTGCGACATCCGGCCACGAAGATACCTTCGAAGCCATGGGCCACCAGGCTATTGAACAGCACGCAAGCTCCCTGGAAGTAGCTGCCTTCCGCCAGGGTCACAACGATCTTCAATGGCTTCGCTCCACACAAGAGTGAGATCCCATAACCATGCACGCCGCAGGTCTGCTCATGCGGGATTCATGATTAAGGCCTGGAAGCTCGGATCACTGGCCTCAAGATCTTCATAAGTTCCCATGGCTCGAATCCGGCCCTTCTCCAGCACCACAATCCGATCACAGTTGCGCACTGTTGAAAGTCGATGGGCGATCAGCACCACCGTGAGCTGCCGGTCCAGCGCCTCGATCGCCTCCATCACCTCCGCTTCCGTGCGGTTATCGAGCGCACTGGTGGCCTCATCAAGCACCAAGAGCTCGGCCCGCTTGTACAACGCCCGTGCGATGCCGATGCGCTGCCGCTGGCCACCGCTCAGCCGTACCCCACGCTCCCCCACCACCGTGTCATAGCCCTCGGGGCTGGCCTCGATCAGCTCAGCGATGTGGGCCTGCTCCGCCGCTTTTTGCACCCGCTCCAGGTCGATGCGATGAACTGGAATACCAAAAGCGATGTTGGCCGAGAAGGTGGCGTCGCTCAAATAGATTTGCTGGGGCACATGGGCCACTTTGTCTTGCCAGGCCTCCACTAACCCCGGGGTGGCTTGCAGATCCAGTCCCTGCACCATCACCTTACCCAGGCTGGGAGCCAGCAGGCCCAGGAGCAAGTCGCTGCAGGTGCTTTTACCGCTGCCAGTGCTGCCGACAAATGAGATCCTCTCGCCGTGCCGCACCGCCAGCTCCAGATCCCGCAGAACCCAGGGCCCCTCCGGTGTGTAACGAAAGCTGAGCTGCTGCAGCTGCACCAGAGGCGCGTTGGGGCTGGTGGGCAAGAGTGATGGGATGGCGGGCAGTCGGTTCTGACTTTCGCTGGCCGTGCGCAGAAAGGGCTCCAGGCGCTGGAGTGAAGCCTGGTTGGCAACCAACCCACTGAGCGAATAGAAGCACTGCTGCAGGGGTTGCAGAAGCCGGTAGGCACCAAGGGCTAGGGTGCCGAGCAGAGGCAACTGCTGATCCACCCCCTGCCCCGCCACGGCCAGGCTGAGCGAGAGGCCCACGATCAGCAGCACTGCAAACCCTTCGATCAGATAGCGGGGCACCTGGGCCTTGATGTTGATTGAGGCGCTGGCGAGCCGATAGCGCCGGTTGGCGTCGGCGTAGGTTTCCAGAAAAAACGGCTGAGTACGATCGAGCAGCACATCACGGATACCGCCAAGCCCCTCCTGGGCCACCTGCATCGTGGCCTGGTAGTTGGTTGTGAGGGCGATGCCGTCGGACCGCAGGGAGCCGCGGGTGTAGCGGTACACCAGCAGGTAGAAGGCGCCCAGCAGCAGCGCCACGATCAGCATTACACCTGGTGCCAGAGCGATAAGGGCTCCGCCGAGCAGCAACACGATCATGAGGTTCACCACGACCAGCAGCAGACCCTGGATGCTCGCGAACACCTGGTCCACATCCCGGGTGAGGTGGGTGAGGGTGGTGCTGCTGTTGTGGCGCAGATGCCAGGGGTAGGGCCGCCGAAGGACCTCTGCGAACACCAGTTCGCCCAGGTCGGCGGCGATCAGCGCCCCGAGCCGCAGCTGGGCCCGAATCGTGGCCACCCGCAGCAGCGAACTGGCCACCACCACCGCCATGAAGCTCAGACCAAGCCCCAGAAGCAGCTGCTGCTCCGGCAGACCCCGCAGCGGAGAAGCCAACGGACCCAGGCTCTTGAGACCCTCCTGGGGATTGGCCAGCAGCCGCAGGAATGGAAGCAGTGCCCCCAGGTTGGCCACTTCCCCCAGGGCCGCCAGCAGGCTCAGGCCTTGAAGCGCCAGCAACTGGCGCCGCCGCCTGGGGCTGAGGGCATGCCAGAGCGGGCGTAGGGCGTGCAGCTTACGGTTAAATCGGTCGAGGAATCTCATCAGATCAATTCAACGGTGGCCGGCCAGGATCACAGTGGTATTCCCCGAATCCGTGGACAGGCCGATGCGACAACCACTTAGGACGCCGTGATGCTGATGGGCTGGCAGAACTAGGTGGTCGCTGGCTGAATTTATTGCATCTTCCAGCCTCAGCCTCGGCCCTCCTGGCGAGCACATGCAGCGCAAGTTGCGAAAATTGGCGGGTCGTGAACACTTTCCGGATGGCCAATCAAGCGAACACCAATGAAGACTTTAATCTACTGTTTTGAGCATAGAAAGGGACTTTAAGCAGGTTCACCATGTCCGAGACTAGGACACCGCCACCTCCGGTGATGCAGTCGCGGAGGCGCGAAGCGGAGATTGGTTGATGGAGCAAGCAGGAAGTACCCTTGGTGCGTGGGCACACCTAGGGTATTGGGAATCGCGAGGACGCGAGCAGGGCTCCAGCGTCTCAAAGCTGCCCTATTAAAGCAGCTTTTTCTCCTTGTTGTTTCTTCGTAGGTTACGGTGTCACAACATTGCCCGACTTGATTAACCAGCTCGCTCCGCCGCCGCGCGTCAGGCCATGGTGAGTGGTACATAGATACCAGAAGGGTCATGGCGCATAACGAGTCCACTGCCAGAAGGCCCTCTCGCTCACGATGTTCAGAGCCTCTATGGCACTGGGTGCATTGTGAGGCCAGTCGAGATGGCGCGCTGGCCTGGCAGCTTCCGGTTCCCCCCGCTGCAATGCGCATGAGAACGGCCTCGTGTATAGCCGTGGCTCAAGCGTTATCCATTCCGCGCTATGGGCACCAGGCCACGCTCACCGCGGGCACGTTCAACCAGGCCACCAAACTGCCTCCTGCCGTTCTAGCTAATGCGTCTGGCCCTGGCTGAAGGCTTCCGCGACGTGGTGAACGGGGATCTTCTCGCTGGAGTTGGGGCATCATCTGGGCGTCAACTAAGACAATGCCTAGCTGCTGCACAACAAGATCATGCAGGCCATGAGTGACCGGAGGAGGCCAATCTGCTGGGGAGGAAAGTCCCAGATGGATGACGTCTACCTCGGGGGAGAACGACAAGACGGCAAGACAGGTTGAGGATCCGAGTCAAGGTTCCATCGACATGGCTATCTCCCTCAATGAGTCGGGTCACCCTATCTGCGCCAGAATCACAGCGGTTGCTGGCTTCAGTTCAGAGGCGATCAGTGATTTGGCCGCGCAGCATCGGCTACCAGGCTCCGACGTGATCTCCGCTGGCCTGGCCTGCTTTCGCTCTCTGACTTCAGCCGGTTGCAGCTATAAGCTTGGGGGTCTCCCGATTCCGTGGACACCGATTAGGGATTCGTGCAGAAAGTTGTAAGGGCAGTGATGAATGGCTGCTCGTAGCCGATTGGGCTGAAGTAGTTGATCATTGAGTGACTGTGCCCACGTCTGTTGTAGCGCTCAATCCAGAATGCCATGTCAGGCTGCAGCTGCTGGGGTGAGATCAGCACCTCGCGGTCGTCATCGAGATCCACCTTGAGTTTGAGGGTGGAGAAGAAGCTGTCCGCCACGGAGGAACCCAACAGCAGCACGTGGCGAACATGCTGAATGTGATCTTGTGGATCTCTAGATGTTGATGATAGCCGGTTGCTCGGGAATTGGTTCCCCGATCAGTGTGGATCAGCAGCTACTCGCGCTCGAGTCGGCGATGGCCGAGGGCCAGGTTGAAAGCCTCGATCACCAAGGAGGCGCCCATAGACCACCCCAGCTTCCAGGCGAAGACACGCCGGCTGATCAGATCGATCGACATCAACAAGTACCGCCAGTGTTCGATGCTAAGAATATGGATTCTACCACCCGCCCATCAGCGGTTCGGCTCGGAGGCTGAAAGTCCTGCACAAGCAGGTATTCCGCAACGCCATAGGCACCGCTGCTGCCTTTGTGGCAAGGCCGGAAGGGCTTGTGGGTGGTGGTCCTCAAATTAGCCTGTTTCATACGCCGAGCAACGCAGTGACGGCCGACCTGCCGGCCGACTGCGAGCAGCTCCTGGTGAACGATTGGGGAGCCGTAGAAGCCCAGTGCTTAAGGAACACCTCCTGGATCTCAACGGTGATCAGGGCGTTCTCGGCTGCGCGCCTTCCCGGGCGCCTACTTCCGCTGCAGCCAGGCGTGGAAACCGCTTCGGGCAACCTCAGCTGCCTGCACAGCCAGGAGACAGAATGATGACCTGTGAGCGCATCGACCAGGCGAAACCTTGAGGCGGCAGCTGCTCACGAGCAAAGTGCGCATCAGCTAGCCAAAATAAATTCTTCTCTCTCCTGAGCTCCATGATCTCCTTCAGTCGCCGGTTCAACTCAGCGAATTCATTATTGGTGAGGAGGGCCTAGGCCATGAGTCAAGCCTGACCGGAATCGACACGCGCCTGACGAACCCAGCGAGCCAGGCTCTTGGAGAGAATGTACAACCGCTGAGCCACGGTCTTGCAGGAAAGGACCTCCTGCAGGCAGAGGTCAATAGCTTGTGCTGATGCAGCGTAAACCGACGCCTAGTCTTGGTGGGATTGGACATCGATGGGCAGTCTGGTGGTCATGGTGAAACCCTTACCGACTTGTCATCATAACCAGGAGAATCCCAACTCTGACTCTTTAAGTACAAAGCGTGTTATGATGAAAAACAATGTTGCCAACTTTACCAACATAAGAAATTAAGATGCATCACACAGGTACGGCCTGGAAGATCCAAAATACCATCGCAGCAGGAGATGCAAGTTAGATCCACTATATTTTTAGACGCTGTGAGCGCTTATTTTTAATAAAAACCCGTAAGCGATCAGAAAAGAATGTCTTCGTTACAGATCCTAATATATTAGAAAATAATGAAGATAAGAGCTTTACCTGAATAGAGATGCTCTCCAATGGCGGTATATCCTCAAGTGACGTTTCCGGAAATGCTGAATAAGCACGGGGCTTTCCTAGACCAAGAATCTTGACAAGAGATAGATCAAAATCTTCTATGAATGAGGGATTCAACAACAGTTGCTCACCATGATCTTTCAAGTCATCAGAGATGACATCAAATTGGAATAACAAAAGACTTCTAATAAAATCTTTTTTCTTAAATCCTACGCCTCGATGGAATAGATGCGTGTTGAGAGCCAGCAAAGTCCCTTTTGACGGGGAGATTTCTACTATATATTCGTTAAAGTCCTTTTCCGCTGTAGCATTATCAAGATATCGATGCGGCCAACCAAGTGACCATTTCTCTGAATTCTGAATGAGCTGAAATGGTGCAAGATGGGAGTCACTCAGATACAAGACAAACTGCACTCCAGGCAGATTATGCTTCCCACGAAATCGCTGGCCACTCATAACATTATTATCTGTATGCCATGGCATATACATTGATCCACATGCCCTTACAAGGCGATTATTGACCAAACTAAAATCCTGCTTGAGATAGTCTCTGCAAATAGAAAGAATTAGTTCAGACAGCGCTAGTCTGCATGCAGATCTTGACTTTGCAATCGCATTTGGGAAAAAACTAAAACTACCTTGTTTAACAGGGTGTAGTGTGCTGGAGTTTATAGCGATCGAAGCCATGTCTAGCTCTCCCAGGATTTGGTCCGCCAAGTCATCTGATATTGAATTATGAATGAACGAATATCCTCTTGTCTCTAGCTCATAAACAAAGTTTTCTCTGGCAAACCTCGCAGCTTGAGTACTCCATAGGTTTTGCTTATGCATCTAACCTCCTCTGTGCTAACATACGAAAACGCTGATTAAGCAAAAGAGATGACATATCTTATCTTGTCTTTGGACTAAACTCAGGATGCATAAAGGAGTTTAATGTATGCAGGCCATGTCGACATGGACAATGAAGTGTGCGTTCGGATACATCTAAGCGCTCAATGGCAGCCAGTAAGTCACAATAGGTATCGCTGACTCACTGACTTATCATTGCCGAGAGGAGACTTCAGAAAAGCTGACGCTACTACCCTCGGTCAGGCGTCCAGCACCAGCGCAGCGGAATGAGTGGGGCTTTCTTGAGGCGGAGGATTGATCCCGATCACCTCTGGCTGACGCCAGCAGCAGGTGTTCCGTGTCCATCGGCGTGGATGTTGCAGGAGGGACAGTTTATAGACGTGGGCCCGCCAGCGAGTCTTCTCCGCTGCGCATATGCTGTGGCGCTGAACGGGGGTCAAGAACCTGATGCTGCATTAACTATGCTGAAGGTTGTACCAATTCGCCAATGCATACGCCTAGGAGCAGGTTTTCCCCTGACTGCGGAATGCACGTCTTGGGTAGTCCGGCCGGCACTTGACCGACCGGAATCGAGACTCCAGGTAGGTGTAGTCGGGCTGACACCGGGTCTGGAGAAGGAACTGAACACCCCAAGTTACTCAGCCTTCACTGGAAGAACTGCGAAGCGTGGATTATTTATATTTTCAGACAATTGGCAATTGCACACTCTATCTGCATGACTTAGACCTTGTCTGCCTGTTTATATCGTATTAACGATAGTGCCGAGAGAAGAGTATGAAGAAGTGAGTGCGAGCTTTGGCTTACAGAGAGTTTTTCACGAGGATGACAGGCTTGCATCCAACTACAGGCAGTTAATGAAGCACTATTCGCACTCCTAAGCATGATGAAGTAGTGGGCGGATATACTACTAGAGCGGTCAGCAGGCTCCTTAATCATAGGTTCATGGTAAATGCAGATACGGCACGTTCTGTCGGCTACTCAGATAATGGACGTGCTGGTTTAGCGATGGCTTTCCACTATGTGTTTTGAATAGGGCAACGGACAAAGCTACTATCGTTGTTAACGATTACACCGCAATGGTGTGGCTCACTGAGCAGTCTCAATCACGAGGATGCCAGCCATACAACGCTAATCGGGCAGTAAGAATGTATTATTCAAGATGTTCAGGCATGCGAGCGAATAATCGCAATAGGGACTTCTTTGCCAAAACGCATTTCCTTAGTAGCAACGATAACTGATTTCAGAAAAGAGCGATTTGTAGTCCTTAGAAGGTCATTTCCATGTACTAGCGATGGCAATTGTTTACTCTACGCGGAATGAAGCGCCTTGCATTGATTCTGCGGTCGCGAAGATTCTGTCGCCGAACCTCTTTGTACTGAATGGAAAATCGTGGCAATCCACATGTCGAAGCAATTTATTGGACATCTACGTTGGACCAACACAGTGCTGCGGTCAGCAACCTGCGGTTTGGTCGTTCCTCCCTTCACTTTGGCTTCCGGCGGTGGCTGAGATTGGTCGTTAGGCTGTACAAGACGCAATGCTAGTGATAACACAATCTCAAATAAGGATCCCATCAAGTTACAAACAGGAGGAGCTCAGTGGAACTCGCTAAACGACCAACTGGCGGGCCGCATGATTTTCGTGGCAATCTGGTTGACGAAGCTGATAACCAACAGAGATGCTGGGTCGGCCGCGAAACTGATGTGCTTCTGGTCCGACTCCGCGGGCTTGGATTCCAGCACCTCTTCGGAATCGAACTCGCCCCTCCTACAACTCTACCCGGAATCGGGTTCCTTCAGTCCGCTCTAGACAACTGCAAGACTCTCCTCTATGCCGGCTCAATTGACCTTGCCGTTGCTATCGAGCAATTTCAGCACATCGAAAACGTCGGGGATCCCCCAAGAAGTTTTGCGGTTGTTGGCACCAACTGGTTAAATCCTTCTGACAACACCCAATGTTGACTCTCTTGAGGCGCGGAGGAATCCTGAAGATGGCTCAAGCTCAGCTTCACGACGAGGGCTGCGCCTGCTAACACATATCGCTAGATTCTTTGGCGTAGAGAAGCGCCATTCGGAAATCGTCTATGCATGCTATTGGAACACATGGCGGATTTGGAATAAGTGGTAAACCCCTCTACACATGTGCGAGTCCGAGGAGGGCGACCAGCGTGCGGATCCTCTTCTGTCCGGCCATCGTCGGAGAAATCAGGCGGCCAGGGCCGCCACGAGGGTTGGATTGGAGTACCAGCTGTAGGTCCCCTCCCGCACGGCCTCGATGCCCAGCTCGGCCCGCAGCTCCTCCAGGTTCTGCTCCATCCGCTCCTCCCAGATCACCGGGAACAGCGGCTTGGCATCGGCACCGATGTGCAGACCCTTGCTGATCATGCCGAAGGCGTAACCGGCGGTCCGGGCCTGCTCCGCCGGGGTTTCATGCTCATCGAGCGGCTTGTCGTTGCGGAACCAGTTGAGCAGCAGCGCCATCAGATCGGTGAAGGCCAGGCCTGGATGGGCGAACTGGGCCACGCTCAGGCTGATGACACCCAGTTCACCGAAATTGTCGAGACTGAAACCGCTGACGATGTGGTGGATGTCGTGGGTGGCATAGACGCGGTAGTTGATGTAATCGGCGTCGGTTTCGAGGTTGGCGTAGAAGTCGGGCTTGGGGAAGAAATTGATGTCGTACCCCATCGTCTCCAGCACCGTGGCGTAGGTGTGGCCCAGGGTCCCCTTCGGCAGGGCCTTGAGGGCGGCCGCGTCGTAGGGGCCGCTCAGCCGCCGCTGCTCGATCAGGGCCACCGCGGCCGGGTCGCGCTGCAGCAGCGCCCGGCAGACCTGCATCGGCCGGGACTGGCGCAGCCGATGGGAAAGCAGGAAAACGTTGTTCGCCGAAGCGCCGGCTCCGGCGGCCAGATCGGCGAGCTCGAGGAACGCGTGGATGTTCTCCTCGGTGGCGATCCGATCGAGGTAGCGGAAACCCATGGTGGCGGTGCGAGACGGGGAAGCACCTAAAGAAGTTAGTGGGCAGGGACTGCCTCAGCCCACTAAGCCATCGATCCGCTGGGCCAGTTCCACATCCAGGTTGGAAAGGCCGCCGGTGTCGTGGGTGGTGAGGTTGATCGTCACCCGGTTCCAGACGTTGCACCATTCCGGGTGGTGACCCAGCGTCTCCGCCGCCAGAGCCACCCGGGTCATGAAGCCGAAGGCGGCCGAAAAATCGGTGAAGCGTAGTTCGCGGTGCAGCTTGCCTTCCCGCACGCTCCACTGCGGCAGGTCCGTGGGCATGGAAGCGATCTGGGCCGGGGTCAGGGGCTTGGCAGCCATGGCAGGGAGGGGGAGGGGGTCAGGGTTATTCGCCGAGCAGATGCAGGCTGAGGCGGCGCCGGTGCGGGCGGGCCCGGTGCTCCCACAGATACACCGCCTGCCACATTCCCAGCAGCAGCCGGCCCGATTGGAACGGCAGCACCAGGCTGGTACAGGTGAGCGCGGTGCGGATGTGGGCGGGCATGTCGTCGGGGCCTTCATCGTCATGCACCCAGGCGCGCCGCTCGCCCTGGCCGCTGATCGGCCGCACCCCCTCGGGGGGCACCAGGGCCCGCAGAAAGGCGGCCAGATCCACCAGCACCCTGGGGTCGGCGTTCTCGTTGATCGTCAGCGAACACGACGTGTGCTGGCTGGCGATGGTGGCGCTGCCCAGTTGCAGCCCGCTGGCGGCGATCAGGCCGTTGATGGCCCCGGTGATGTCATCGAAGCCCTCGCCTTTGGTGCTGATCTCCAGCGTGCTCAGGCTCTGGCGCAGCATCAGGGCCTCCTGGCTCCTTTCAGCCGGCGGCGGCCACCTGGAGGGCCGATCGCTGGTCGTCGATCGTGGTCAGGCGGCAGGCCTGGGGATCCCAGAGGATGTAGTTGAAGCAGCCCGGGATGTCGGCCAGCGACAGCCGCCGCACCCCCGTGAGCAGGTGGGCGTTGCGCGCGTGGCAGGCCCGCAGCCGGTAGTTGGGGATCTTCGAGGAGAGGTGGTGGATGGCGTGGCAGCCGATGTCGGCCGAGAACCAGTTGAAGATCGGCGGGAGTTCCAGATCACTGGTGCCCTCCAGCACCCCGGTCATCTCGCTCCAGCCGGCGGTGGCATGGGCGTAGGAGCCGGGGAAGTTGTGCTGCACGAAGAAGATGCAGATGAAGATCGCCGCCGCACAGGCCATCACCGGGGCATAGAGCGACCAGAACACACCGGCACCCAGCCAGTGGGCCATCAGCCACCAGGAGCCGATCACGGCGATGTTGTTGGCCACCAGGTGGCGGAATTCCTCGTTGGTGTACCAGTGCTTGGAGCGATAGCTGGCCAGGATCTGGCCCAGGCCCATCGGCTCCGGGCTGCGCAGGCAGGCCATCAGATGGGGGAAGAAGCCCGCCAGCCCCAGCAGCAGGGCCACCCGGGGCTTGATCACCAGGTAGAAGAAGCCCCCGGGGAACAGCATCGCCGGGTGGCGCAGCACGCCATAAAACCGCTGCTGGCCGGGGCTGAGGGCTGAAAAGGCGCTGGTGGTGACCAGGGCCGAGGGTCCCTGGTACTTCTCCCAGTCGCCGTTGTGGCGGTGGTGGTAGGCGTGGCCGCGCGACCAGGGGTATTGGGGGATGGCGCTGATCACCCCGAGCAGGAAGCCGAACACCTGGTTGGCCCGCCGGCTGCGGAACAGGGAGTCGTGGCCGCAGTCATGCATCAGCGAAAAGACGCGCGCCAGCAGCAGCACCATCACCACCATCGTGGGGACCAGCAGCAGGGGAGCGTGCTTGAGGCTCCAGTCGGCGACCCACCAGAGGGCCGCGTAGGGGATCACGGTGTTGGCGATCTGCCAGCCGCCGCGCAGATTCGAGCTGTCCATGAAGGACTTCAGCTCGAAATCGCCGCGCTTGGGCTCGCGGACCGCTGCGGTAGCGGACAGGGTGGCTGGCGAATATCCCTGCTGCAATGCAAACCTTTGTAGATATCGCGCGATCCTAGGCAAGGATCCTGCGCGGCGAAAGCCGTCCTGGCGACGGGAATCTGAATAGCATCTGCAGCTGACATGCTGCGCCCAAGGTGAGCGACCTGATCGTCGTGGGCGGTGGCCTTGGCGGCCTGTGTGCCGGCGCCATCGCCGCCCGCCATGGGCTGGAGGTGCTCGTTCTCGAGGCCCACACCACCTCGGGCGGCGCCGCCCACGGCTTTCGCCGCGGCCCCTTTCACTTCGAGTCCGGTCCGTCGCTCTGGAGCGGCCTGGGCCGCTGGCCCAGCACCAATCCCCTGGCCCAGGTGCTGCGGGCGGTGGGGGAAACCCTGCCCGTGGCTACCTACCGCGACTGGGGCCTGCTGCTGCCCGAGGGGGCGCTGCGGGTCGGGGTGGGGCAGGGTCCCTTCCTGGCCCTGCTGCGCGAGCTGCGCGGGCCGGCGGTGGCCGCCGAATGGGACCGTTTCCTCACGGCCCTCAAGCCCAGCTGCGACGCGGCCCGCTCCCTGCCCCTGCTGGCCCTGCGGCCCGGGGCGGGGCTGGCCACCACCCTCGGCGGCGGCAACGCCCTGCGCCTGCTCGGCCAGGCGGGGCGGCTGGCCAGCCTGGGTGGAGCCTTCGGGCCGATCGCCCGCCGCCACCTCAGCGATCCCTTCCTGCTCCATTGGGTCGAGCTGCTCAGCTTCCTGATCTCGGGCCTGCCCATGGACCAGACCAGCGCCGCCGCCATGGCGACCCTGTTCGGCGAATGGTTCGAGCCCGACGCCTGCCTCGACTACCCCATCGGCGGCAGTGGGGCGGTGGCGGCGGCGCTGGTGCGCGGGATGGAGCGCCACGGCGGCCGGCTGCGCACCGAAGCGCCGGTGGCCGAGATCCTGGTGGAACGGGGGCGGGCCGTCGGCGTCCGGCTCGAGAACGGTGAGCGCCTCGAGGCCCAGCGGGGCGTGATCGCCAACACCAGCCCCTGGGATCTGCTGTCCCTGCTGCCGGAGGACGCGGTGCCCTCCCGCTGGCGGCGGCGCCAGGCGGCCACGCCGGCCTGCGCCAGCTTCCTGCACTGGCACCTGGCCCTGCGCGGCGACGACCTCGATCACCTGCCGGTCCACCACGTCTGGGTGGGCGACTGGCAACGGGGCATCGGCGCCGAACGCAACATGGTGGTGCTCTCGATGCCCTCCCGGCTCGACCCGTCCTGCGCCCCAGCCGGCCACCAGGTGTTGCACGGCTACACGCCGGCCAACGAGCCCTGGGAGCTGTGGCAGGGGCTGGAGCGGGGCAGCGCCGCTTACGACGCCCTCAAAAAGGAACGCTGCGCCGTCTTCGGCGACGTGCTCTCCCAGGTGCTGCCCGACTGGCGGGAGCGGGTCGTGATCGAACTGCAGGGCACCCCCCTAACCCACCGCCGCTACCTGCGGATGCACCAGGGCAGCTATGGCCCGGCCTGGCCGGCCAGCGGCGGCCCCTTCCCCGGCGGCACCACCCCGGTCGAGGGGCTGGTGCTCTGCGGGGCCGGCGTGTTCCCGGGCATCGGCGTGCCCCCGGTGGCGGTGAGTGGGGCCATGGCCGCCCACCGCTTCGTCAGCGCCCGGCAGCAGCGGCAACTGCTGGAGGAGATCGGCCTGACGGACCTCTGAGGCGGAGCCAGCGGAACGCCGGCGGAAGCGCTCAGAAGTGCCGCAGGGCCTGGTTGCCCAGCTGCACCTCACGCAGCAGCAGCAGCACCGCCGTCATCAGCGACCCCATCGCCAGCACGAACAGCAGGGCCACCAGGGGGGTCAGGTCGATCGTGGCCACGGTGCTCAGGAACAGCACCATCACCACCGTCGCCACCAACAGGAAGCTGGTGGTGGCCGAAGCGAAGGCCGCCGAGGCCAGGGTCATGCGGCGGCGGTGCAGCTGCAGTTCCCCCTGCAGCTCCCGCGACCGGGCCACGCTGGTGGCCGGATCCAGGGCCTTGATCGCCCGGGCCCGGTCGATGATGCGCGACAGCCGGGTGGTGATCACCCCCAGCAGGCCACTGATGCCTGCCAGCAGGAACACCGGCGTCACCGCCAGCCGGATCGTCTCGGCCAGCCCCACGGAGTTCGGGTTGGCCACCAGCAGGATCAACGGCACGGAGCCCCAGCGCGCGGCCAGCAACCTAGGGCGACGGCCCCTGCCAGCCTGCTGCAACGAACGCCAGTCCCCCACCCGCCATGACCACGATCGTCTGCCGCTACGACGGAGCCCTGCGCTGCGTGGCGGAGCACGCCGCCTCCGGCTCGCAGCTGATCACCGATGCCCCCGTCGACAACCAGGGCAAGGGGGAGGCGTTCTCCCCCACCGACCTGGTGGGCACGGCCCTGGCCACCTGCCTGCTGACGGTGATGGGGATCGTGGCCGAACGCCAGGGCATTGCCCTGGAGGGGGCCTCGGTGCGGCTGGAGAAGGGCATGAGCAGCAGCGGCGAGCGCCGCATCGCCCTGCTGGAGGCCTGGATCGACCTGCCGGCCGGCCTCGGGGCCGAGCAGCGCGAGCTGCTGATCCGCGCCGGCGAGAGCTGCCCGGTGAAGGTCAGTCTGGAAGGCTGCGTGCCGATGCGGCTGCACTGGACTCCGGCGGCGGCGGACTGAGGGTGACGCCCACCTCCAGCTGCTCCAGCGGCGCGTCGGGATCCACCGGCACCAGCAGCACCATGGTGCTGGCGGCCGGCCGGGTGCCGGGCTGCTCCTGAAGGATCTCCAGGGCCACCATCGTCTTGCGCCACTGCAGGATCTTTCCCTCCAGCAGGGCCACGAAGTCGTCGCAGGTCCAGCGGGCCCCCTCCCCGCGGCAGGGGTAGCGCTCCAGCACATCGAGGATCTCCATTTCCCGCAGCGGCGCCGCGTCGGCCGGATCCCACACCAGCAGATAGTTGCCGTCGAGGGCGTTGGCCTCCAGCAGGCTCGCCTCACTGGCCAGCAGGGTGTCGAGGGCCATCTCGTCGTCGTCCCGCTCGATGGCGGTGAGCAGGGCCTCCAGCACCAGCTGGGTGTCATCGTCGAGCTGGGCGCAATGGACCGTGAGCAGGCCCGTCACCGCCAGTTCGATCTCCCCGAGCGGCAGCACCATCGTCAGGGCCCGCAGGATGGCGCTGAGCACGTCAACGGCTTCCCCGTCGCTGGGCTGGTCGTCGAGCACCAGATCGGGGTCGGCCATGAACCGTTCGATGGCCGCGAGCACCAGGTCCTGCTCCGGAGAAGGGGGATGCATCGATCCGGCCGCAGACGTGACGTAGCACCACCATGGCGCCGCCAGCAGCAGGCTGCAGCGCCCATGGCCTGATCCACAGCGGAGCGTCGGGCCGGCGACCGCCCAGGACAACCTGCTGATTTCGCATCAGAAGGGCTAACTTTGATGCAGATGCAGCGGATGCATGCCACTGGTTGATCGCCCGCCTCCGCTGGAGACCGCCGCGGCTCCGCTCACGGATGCCCAGTTGCTGCTGCGGGCGGTGCTGCGGGCGTCGGACGAGCTGGAGCTGAGCCGCACGGCCCTGGCGCGGGTGCTGGGTCGCGACCGCTCCCTCTTTGGCCGAGGCAAGGGCATCGACCCCGCCAGCAAGACTGGGGAGCTGGCCCTGCTGGTGGTGCGGCTCTACCGCAGCCTGGCGGGGCTGGTGGGCAACGACGGCCCACAGATGCGCCACTGGTTTCACACCACCAACCATCACACCGGGGGCGTCCCTGCTGAGCAGGTGCAGCGCGCCGAAGCGCTGGTGGAGATCGTGCAGTACCTCGACGCCATGCGCGCCCGCCTCTGATCGCGATGGACCTGCTCCCTCTGGCGAAGGCGGCCCAGGAGGTGGTGCTGACGGGATCGGTGCTGCGGCTGGTGCAGCAGCAGGGCCTTGACATCCTGGGACCCCTGGTGGACGACCTGGAGCAGCTGGCGCGCCTGGAGAGGCTGGTCGAAGCCAGCAAGCCGCCACCGCCAACGTCCACGCTGGAGCCGCCAAGCCATCCGTTGCTGGCCACCCCGTTTCGCTACCCGCCACTCCGGCATGGCTCCCGCTTCGGGGGGCGGCAGAGCAGGGGGATCTTCTACGGCTCCCGCAGCCGCAGCGGATCGTTGCTGGAGGGGGCCTATTACAGCCTTCTGTTCTGGGACGGCATGCAGGAGGCGCCCCCCACGGCGATTCGCCGCCGGCAGACCCTGTTCTCGGTGGTGATCCACACCAGCCGAGGACTCAAGCTGCAGACACTCCCGAACGCCGCCGCCCAGTCCACCCTGCGCGACCCCCGCCACTACGCACCCACCCAGCGCCTGGGTCAGTGGATGCGGGAGGCGGGCCTCGAGGCCTTCGAGTACGAGAGCGCCCGCTCCAGCGAGCCCCTGGTGCAGGTGGGCGTCCTGACCCCTGCCGCTTTTGGCTCGACGCCCTTCGATCAGGTGGACATCACCTGCGAGATCAAGCCGGGTCACGTCTCCTTCCTGAGCCATGACGATGGAACGGTTCATCACTTCCCCCGCGAGCTGTTCCTGATCGAAGGGGAGCTGCCGCAGGCAGCAGCCTGAGGTGTCCGCCAGTTTGATCCTCCCGTCACCAGAGCAAGCGGCAGGGGAACGTGGCCATGGCGGGGTCGATGCTCACCAGTTGCAAGCCTTCCAGCTCCGCCTGGGCCGCCAGCAGCCGATCGAACGGATCGCGATGGGGCTGGGGGTAAGCACCAGCGCGAACGCCGTGATGCAACTGCACGGCGAGTGGCTGGAACCCCTGTTGCTGCAGGAGGGAAGGCAGATCCAGAAGCAGTCCTTCAGCGCCGGGAAGTTTGCCCAGCCTGGCCTTGGTGGCGATCTCCCAGCCGGAGGCGGCGCTCACGAAGATGGCGGCCGCCGGATCGCCAATGGCCTTCTGGGCGATCCCGGAGAGCTTCTCCGGTTCCACCAACCACCAGAGCAAGGCATGGGTATCCAGCAGGAGGGACGCGGCCATCAACGGGGCAGCGCCGCCTCAAGGGCGTCGAGCTCCTCGGGGGGCAGGGGAGCCAGGAGCACGTCAGTGGCAGGAAGCTGCAGCCGCCCACGAAGCACCCCGGGCTGGCGGCGGGGCTGGTCGGGGTCCAGCGGCACCAGCCGCGCCCAGGGTTTGCCGTCCTTGGCCACCAGGATGGTTTCGCCGGCATGGGCGGCGTCGATCAGCCGGGAGAACTGGGTCTTGGCCTCATGAACGTTGACGGTGCGCATCGCTGGCCGCGCCCATCGGGAGCTCAGGGAACAGATGCAGATTAGTCCGGATGTGGACCCAGGTCCGGAAGCCGGTGGCGCCATGCTGGCCCCACCGGCTCGACCGATTCCATGCCCGCAGCGGCTACGGCCTTTGACCAGCTCCAGCGGCACCTGCACACCACCCGCCTGCTGGGCTCGATCAGCAGCACCCTCTATTACGACCAGAACACGGTGATGCCCGCCGCCGGTGCCGCCTGGCGCGGCGAGCAACTGGCCTTGCTGGCGGCCCAGCTGCACGAGCGCCAGAGCAGTGCAGCCTTCGCCGATCTGGTGGCCGCCGCCGAAGCCGAGCTCACGGCCGACGCGCCGCCCCATAGGCGCCGCAACCTGCAGCTCTTGCGCCTGGAACTCGACCGCCAGTGCTGCCTTGATCCGGCGTTGGTCACCGCCCTGGCCCTGGCCCAGTCGCGAGGCAATGCGGTCTGGCAGCAGGCCCGGGCCGCCAACGACTTCGCCGCCTTCGCGCCGGCCCTGCGGGAGCTAATCGCGCTGCGCCGCGAGCAGGCCGGCCAGCTGGCGGCGGCCGAAACCGTGGCCCGCAGCCCCTGGGAAATCCTGGCCCAGCCGTTCGAACCCGACATCAGCAAGGCGCGGCTGGCGGAGCTGTTCGCACCGCTGGCGGCGGAGCTGCCCGGCCTGCTGGAGCAGGTGGCGGCCGCGCCTGCGCCCAGCCCGGCGGAGGCCTTCGATCTGCCCGAAGCCCTGCAGGACAGCCTCTGCGCCGAGCTGCTCGACGGCTGGGGCTACGACGAGAGCCGCTGCCAGCGCTCCCGCTCCGCCCACCCCTTCTCCTGCACCGTGGGCCCCGAGGACTTCCGCATCACCACCCGCGTCGTGCGCGGCCAGCCGCTCTCGGCCTTCCTGGCCACCGCCCACGAATGGGGCCACTCCCTTTATGAGCAAGGCCTGCCCCGCAGCGACGACCATTTCTTCCCCTGGCCCCTGGGGGAGGCCACCTCGATGGGGGTGCACGAATCCCAGTCCCTGTTCTGGGAGTGCCGGGTGGCCCGCAGCCGCGCCTTCGCCGAGCGCTGGCATCCCCGCTTCCGCCAGGGTCTGGGGGCCGATCCCTGGGGCGGCGCCCGCGGGTTCTGGCGCTCCTTCAACCCGCTGCGGCCGGGCCTGATCCGGGTGGAGGCCGACGAACTCAGCTACAGCCTGCACATCGTGCTGCGCTTCGAGCTGGAGCTGGCCCTGCTGGAGCAGGAGATGCCGGTGGAGGAGTTGCCCGGGCAGTGGAACCGGCGCCTCAAGGACCTGCTGGGCCTGGTGCCCCAGACGGACGCCGAGGGCTGCCTCCAGGACATCCACTGGGCCGAAGGCCTGTTCGGCTATTTCCCCTCCTACGCCCTGGGCCATCTGATCAGTGCCCAGATCTCGGAGGCCCTGGAGCAGGAGATCGGCCCGATCGAGGGGCTGGTCGCTGCGGGCCAGGAGTCCGCGCTGCAGGACTGGCTCGCCCGGACCATCTGGCCCCTGGGCCGCTCGGTGAATGCCGAGCAGCTGGTCCAGCAGGTCACGGGCCGACCGCTGGGCTCAAGCGCCTTCCTCACCTACCTGCGCGCCAAGGTGGGCCAGCTGGCCGAAGGGGCCTGAAGCGGCTCTGCCGGGGCCCGCTGCCTAAGATGCCGCCGCCGAAAAGCCCCCACCATGGCGAACATCGACCACGCCCCCAGCCGCACCATGCTGAACCTGCTGCATGTGCTGCCGGCCTTCGCCGATGAGGCCGAGCTGCGTCTCAACGCCATCGTGGAGCTCAACGCGAACACGATCAACAAGTACGAGCTGATCACCGAAACCGGCCACCTGAAGCTGGATCGGGTGGGCTATTCCTCCCTGTCCTACCCCTTCGCCTACGGCTGCATTCCCCGCACCTGGGACGAGGACGGGGATCCCCTCGACATCGAGATCGTCGGCGTGACCGAACCCCTGGTGCCCGGCAGCCTGGTGGAGGCCCGCATCATCGGCATCATGTGCTTCGACGATGGCGGCGAGGTGGACGACAAGGTGATCGCCGTCCTGGCCGATGACAAGCGCATGGATCACATCACCAGCTACACCCAGCTGGGTGAGCACTGGCTGAAGGAAACCCAGTACTACTGGGAGCACTACAAGGACCTGAAGAAGCCCGGCACCTGCAAGGTCAACGGCTTCCACGACAACGGCGAGGCCGTGCGGATCATAAAGGAATGCGAAGATCGCTACATGACCGTCATTGACCCGCGTCTGGTCAACTGACGACCCCCAACACCGCCCCCCGGCGTCTCCACTGATCCCGCTCCTTCCATGTCGCGTTCCTTCGCCCTTGTCCTGCTTCTGACGACCGGCGGGGGAGCCGCGCTGGCCTCAGGGACCCCGCCCATCGGGGCACCCGTTCAGGCTCCGGCCACCACCACCGTGGCCCCGGCGACCCCCGCCCTGACGGCGCCCACACCGGCGACCCCGGCCCCGGAGAAGGCCACCGTCACGAGCACCAAGGAAATCGTTCTGGAGCTGGGCAAGCGCACGATCTCCCTGCGCGACAACGGCAAGGTGATCGGCAGCTGGCCCGTGGCCATCGGTGATAGCCCCACCCCCACCCCCAAGGGTCGCTTTGAGGTGGAGACCAAGGTGGTCAATCCCCAGTACCAGAGCACCGCGAGCGGCAAGATCAACCCCACCAAGGGCCCCAATGGCCCCCTGGGCGACCGCTGGATCGGCTTCAAGCGCAGCGGCCCCAACCAGTACGGCATCCACGGCACCCCGAGTGCCTGGGCCTGGACCGTCACCTCCCGCTCCGCCGTCACCAACGGCTGTGTCCGGATGCTCACGCCCCATGTGCGCGCCCTGTTCGACCAGGTGGATGTGGGAACGCCGGTGGTGGTGAAACCCTGAATACCGCAGGGCGATCCCGGGCGATCAACAACGACCGAAGAGATTCTGGAGATTGGTCTCGAAGGGTTTGATGTCTGGGTGCTAACACCTAATCTCAAAAAACCGATCCCAAGCGGCACCCTCCGCAGCCGCTGTATCTCCATGTTCGACTCCGGCACCCATCTCACCACCGACCAACTGAACAGCACGTCGCTGAAATGGGGCAACGATGGCGAGCTCTCCGAACTGGACCTACAGCGCATTCTCGGCCTGCTCTCTCAGGTCGATCCCGTCGCCGAGGCCCTGATGGAGGGCCGCTCCGAAGCCGCCTGAAAACGGCGCGCCTGGGCCCTGGCCATGCCGTCGCGGCTGGCCACCCCGCGCAACAGGCTCACGGGAAGACCACCCGCTGGCAACCCATGGGGCAGGTGATCCCCGGAGCCTCCCTCCAGCTCGAAGATCGGCAGCTGCCGCAGACCATTGGGTCTGAGCTGATCCTCGAGCCGATCGAGGCTCACCCCCATCGGCAACCACACCAGGTCTGTGCGCACACAGTCCGCCAGATCCAGGGGCCCCTGGCGCTTCACTTCAGACGAAAGGCCGCGCTGCAGGTCGCCGATCGTCACCAGCCCAAGGACCAGGCCGGCCTGCTCCACCAGCAGGCAATGGCCATGGCTGTCGATCAGCCTGGCCAGGGCGTCTGAGGCCGCCATGGCGGCCGGCAGCACCAGGGGCGCCTCCGGTTCGAAGGCTTCCTCCACGCCGATGCCTGCCAGCTGGCCGCGGCGCCGCTCCTCGAGGGGATCGGGCCCCATCAGACCGGGATCGTGGATGCCTTGCCAGCGCTCCACCAGGGCGGCGCTGAGGCCGGCGGCCGCCATCAATGGCAGCACGATGCGAATGTCGCGGGTGAGTTCGAACAGCAACAGCAACGCGGTGAGCGGTGCCCTGGCGCTGCCCGCCAGCACCGCCGCCATGCCGACCATGGCGTAGGCCGGAGGTTCGGCCACCGGCAGGTTCAGGCCGCCGCTGCCCAGGGCCTGGCCGTAGCAGTTGCCGAGCACGGCCCCCAGGAACAGGGAGGGGGCAAAGCCCCCGCCCACGAAGCCGGTGGCGTTGCTCACGGTGGTGGCCACCAGCTTCACGCCGATCAGGGCCACCAGGGTGAGCAGGGGGATGCCACCGTCCCGACCCAGCAGCGCTTCGATCGTGTCGTAACCGACGCCCAGCACCTGGGGAAACACCAGGGCCATGGCCCCGAGCGCCGCCCCCCCCAGGGCCGTGGGCATCCCCGGCGGCAGCCGCCGCACCACGGACTGGACCCGCTCGCCCCGGCCAGCCGCCAGCAGCCGGATCAGCAGCCACGACATCAGGCTGGCCAGCAGGCCCAACCCCAGATACAGGGGAAGCTCCAGGGGCGAGCGCACCTCATAGGCGGGCAGGCGCAGGATCGGCGTGTCGCCGAGGCACAGCTGGGTGACCAGCGCTGAGGCCACCGCCGCCACCAGCACCGCCCGCAGGCTGGGCCGTCCCGGGATGGCGCTGTAACTGCCCTCGAAGGCGAAGAACACCCCGGCGATCGGCGCCTTGAAACCGGCCGCCAGGCCCGCCGCCACTCCGGCCCCCACCAGGGCCTTCTGGGCCTGGGGGGAAAGGCGTCCCTTGAGGGCCACCCAGAGGCCGATGTTGCCGCCCCCCTCCACACTCGGGCCCTCCGGTCCGAGGGAGGCGCCGCTGCCCAGGCTGAGGGACGCTGCCACCAGCCGCAGCCAGGGCAGGCGCGGCTCCCCGCCCTGGCTGCCGTCGGCGATCGCCATCAGGCTCGACAGACCCGGGCCGATGCTGCCGGCCACATGGCGCAGCAGACCCACCGCCAGACCACCCAGGGTCGGCACCACCACCACCGGCCAGAGGGCGAGCCAGTCGGGCGTGTTGGGCAGGCTGATGGGCGGGGGTGCCGGCGGTGGGGGCGGTGCCGTCGCCAGCAGGCCGATGCCATCGAGACCGAGCTGGAGCAAAGCCCGCAGGGGGGTGCCACTATCGGGGGCCAGGGGCGGCAGGTCGATCTGTGGCAGGTCGGCGGGGGTGGCCGGCGAGGAGCGCCCGATCACCAGCAGGCCCTCCACGAAGGGGTCGAACAGGAAGTTGTTGATGAAGCCCAGCAGTTCGTGGAACGCCACCACCGCCAGGCCGGTCAGGGTGCCGACCAGGGCCGCCCAGGCCAGCAGATTCCACTGGAAGGGAAGACCGCGCAGGTCGGCGTCAGGTTCCGGGGCGGACGGTGGCAAAGATCTCCTCCAGGATCTCTCCGGCCCCCTGGGACCGCAGGGTTCCCGCCAGCGCCAGGCCGATCGCCTCGGGGTCGCTGGCCGGGCCGCGACAGCTGTCGCGCAGCAGCCGCTGGCCGTCGATGCTCGCCACCATGCCGGTCAGCACCAGCTCGTCGTTCTCGAAGTGGGTGTTGACGCCGATGGGCACCTGACAACCCCCTTCCAGACTGCGCAGGAAGGAGCGCTCGGCCAGGCAGCGACGGGCCGTCGGCAGGTGCTCCAACACGCCGATGGTGTCCAGCACCGCCTGGTCACCGGCACGGCATTCGATGCCCAGGGCGCCCTGGCCCACGGCATGGAGCGAAATCGACGGATCGATCAGTTCGTGGATGCGCTCACCCAGGCCCAGCCGGGTGAGTCCGGCCGCCGCCAGGATCAGGCAGTCGTAGACGCCGGCATCGAGCTTCTCCAGGCGGGTGATCACGTTGCCGCGCACGTCCTTGAACACCAGGTGGGGGTAGTGGTGACGCAGCTGGGCCAGGCGCCGCAGGGAGCTGGTTCCCACGACGCTGCCCTCGGGCAGGGTGGCCAGGCTGAGCTCCTTATGCCGTTCATGCACCACCAGGGCATCGGCGGGATCCTCCCGCTCGGTGATGCAACCCAGGATCAGACCCTCCGGCAGGTTGGTGGGCAGGTCCTTGAGGCTGTGCACGGCGATGTCGGCCCGGTCGACCAGCATCTGGGCCTCCAGTTCCTTGGTGAACAGGCCCTTGTCGCCGATCTTGGCCAGGGCCACATCGAGAATCTTGTCCCCCTGGGTGGCCATCGCCTCGATCGCGATCGTCAGCTCGGGGTGGGCCCGGGTGAGTTCGTCCCGCACCCAGTGGGTCTGGACCATGGCCAGCTGGCTGCGGCGGGAGGCGATGCGCAGGGTGGAGCTGGCCATTGGACGCTTCGGGCGGCAGCGACGGCTGCCAGGCAACAGCCGCCCAGCCTAGGGACCGGCCTGTCCCAGCTCCCGGCCAGCGGGCGGAACGTGATCAGCTGATGGGATCAGGCGAACAGATCCAGCGGCAGGGGGCCCCAGGTGTCCTCGGCGGCCGGATCGGAGGCGTCATGGCCGGTGATCAGGATCCCCTCGCCGAGGCCCTCCTCCCGGCGCAGCTGGAACAGACCCGTGCGCTGGTTGCCCTTGAGGAACACCCCACCGGGCTCCCCTTCGCCGGCGTCCCCTGGCTGGAGGGTCGGCCAGGCCAGGGCCGTCTCGAGCTCACGCAGGGCCGTTACCGCCGCCGACGACGACGGCGCCATGATCCCGACCGTGAACCAGCCACAGGCCCCCAGCAAAGGGACGAGCTCCTCACGCAGCAGGCGGGCCTGATCCCCGTCGAGCTGAGGGGCGGATCTAAGGCCCCTCAGAGCGGCCAGGCCGGAGCTGGGCAGGTCGGTCGTCAAGGGATCGCAGCGGTCGAACCGCCCCACTCTGGAGGTCCGCGGCGACTGGCTCCCGCCAGAAGGCCAGGCATACGGTCAGCCAGGCCAGGCCAACGGCGGCACCGGCGAGCAGATCCGTGGGCCAGTGGGCGCGCACGTAGAGGGTGCTGAGCCAGACCAGGCCCACCAGCAGACAGGCACCGACCATGAGCAGACGCCGCACGCGGGGATGGTGGGACCCCAGGATCACCACCATGGCGAAGTAGAAGGCCACGGCCCCGGCGGCATGGCCGCTGGGGAAGCTGTGGCCATCGAGCGGCAGCAGGCTGCCAGGGGGCCGATTGCGGCTGAACAGGGGTTTGAACACCAGATCCACCAGGATCAGGATGCCGCCGGTGGCCATCACCAGCAGGCGCAGATCCGTCCACCATCTCCGCAGCACGAGATAGCTCAGGGCCATCGCCACCAGAACGGCGGTGAAGCCGACACCGGTCGCCCGATACACCTTGGTCAGGGCCCCGCCCACGAGGCCGTGGAACTGGTTGCCCAGCCAGTCCAGGACGGTCGCGTCCAGCAGTGCCAGCGGCCGGCCCGGGGACACGGCCACAAACAGCCCCACCAGCACGATCAGGCAGCCAGGCAACAGGATCCTGTCCCGTGGCAGCAGACGGAAGCGCATCACGGCACCAGGGAGCGACGGGGCACCCGCCAGAGGGCCAGTTCCCCTGCGCGGGACAGGCGCTCGATCCCCTCAGCAGGCAGGGCCAGCCCCTCGAGATCGCGGCGATCGCCCAACAGGCGAACCGACCGGCTGGCCGGTGTGAGCGAGAGGGCAGCGGGACCCTTCAGAGCCAGCTGGCTGATGTGGACGCGATCGGAGACGAAGACGGCCTCGGGCTCGCCGTAGAACAACAGGCTGTAGCGTTTGGTGCCGACGATCAGCAGCGGCTCCTCGGGCTGGGCGGCGGCCTGGGCCGTGCGGGCCATCTGGCGCAGGGGCAGCTGGCGCTCGCGATCCAGCAGGGGACCGAGGGGGGCGATCACCAGGCCGAGCACGGCCAGGAAGCCGGCGAGGCTGGGCAGCCACAGCCAATCGCGCGCCGCCGGCCGAAACAGCAGCAGCACCAGGGCCAGGGCCGTGAGCCCCAGACACAGGCTCAGCATCAGGGGCAGACCGGAGCGCGACAGGGCTGCGCCGAACGCCGGATAGGCAGGATCACTCGCCACCCATCCCGGGGCCAGGGCCGCCGCCACCGCCATGGCGGCCAGCAACAGCACCTCGAAGCCGGTGGCGATGCGTACCCCTGCCCTGCCACCGCCGGCCTGGGGCGCCGTGGAGGCCTCCGGCAGGGGACGCCACAGCAACGCCACCAGCAGGCTCGCCGCCGGCAGGGCCGGCAGGATGTATCCGGGCAGCTTGGTGGCGGCAGCCGAGAAGAAGGCCACCACCAGCACCAGCCACAGCAGCAGGAACAGGCCCAGTTCGGCGGGGGCGCCTCCCTCCCCCGTGGGATCCCCCGCGGCTGCCGATCGCCAGCGGCGCGGCTGCCAGAAGCCCTGGGCCGCGATCGCCAGGGGCAGGAACAGCGACCAGGGCAGCAGCAGCAGCACCAGCCAGGGCAGATAGAACCAGGGGGGGCCGGGGTGGTCGTAGAGGACCGAGGTGAAGCGCTGCAGGTTGCTGAACCCCAGGAACCCACCCAGGAAGTCGCCACCGTTGACGACGGCCGCGGCCGTGTACCAGGGGGCGCTGACCCCAAGAAACAGCGCCACCATGGCGAGCAGCGGACGCCAGCGCAGCCAGGCTCGCCAGTGGCCGGTGAGCAGCAGGAAGACCACCACCACCAGACCCGGCAACAGCAGACCCACCGGGCCCTTGGCCAGCACGGCGATCCCTGCGAACACCGCCATGGCCACTCGGCCAAGGCCATCCCGCCAGGGGTCGCTGCGGTGGCGATGGGCCAGCAGGAAACCGAACAACGCCAGGCTGATGGCGCTGGAGAGGAACATGTCTGTGGTGGAGGTGCGTCCCCAGCCGATCCAGCCCGGCGTCGTGGCGATCACCCCCGCCGCCACCGCCGCCCGCAGCACCCGGGGCCGGCCGGCTTCGCCCGCCGGCGACCAGGCCAGCATCAGGCCGAAGCCCGCCACCACCACGGCACTGGCGGCGAGGGCCACCGGCAGGCGAGCCGCCCACTCGCTGACCCCGAACAGCCGGAAGCTGAGGCCCACCATCCAGTACCCCCAGACGGGGTAGTCAAAAAAGCGCTCGCCGTTCCACCAGGGGGTGATCCAGTCGCCCCGCTCCAGCATCTGGTGGCCCACCTCCACGAACAGGGCCTCGGTCTTGTCCATCAGACCGAGGCTGCCCAGGCCCTGGAAGAAGGCCAGCCAGCAGAGCAAAAGCAGCCAGAGGCCGCTCAGCACCCAGATCATCCGCCGATGCATCCGGGTGCTGGCACGCTCCGGCGGGGCCCCTAGGGCAGCAGACACCATCCTTGGAGAACGGCAAGGTCAAGGGAAAGTTAAGGCCGGGCGGCGCCGACGCGTGCAACGGCCGACGGCGGACGCGGCCTAGGGGGTGTTCCAGACGAAGCGGGAGGAGGCGGCGTACTTCCAGACGAAGTCGACGGCAATCCCCGCCAGCAGGGCCAGCAGCGGCTGTGGGGTGACCTGCCGGAAGAAGGCCGAGGACACCCCGACGTTGGCCGCCATCCCGAGGGAGGTGACCAGAAGAAAGCGGATCAGACCGAACACCAGAGCCAGGCCGTTGAGCTGCTGGGAGCGGAAGGTCAGCACGTTGTTGATCAGATAGTTGGAGCAGCCCGCACAGACCACCGCAGCCACCTGGGCCTGCTCGAAGCCCAGTCCAACCACCTGCTGCATCAGCGCGAACACCAGCAGATGAATGCCGATGCCGGTGGCCCCCACCAGGGCAAAGCTGACGGCGCGCCGGGGCACCATCCGTAACAACAGGGTGTGCAGGATCGAGACGCCGAGATCCCAGATCACCGCCACATTCAGCTTGGACTCGCCGGCACTGCGGGGCTGAAAACGCAGCGGCACCTCCGCGACGGCCAAGTGACCGTGACTGAGGGCCAGCAATTCATAGAGAAACTTGAAGCCGTTGACATCCACCTGCCGGACGTAGGGGAGGCATCGCTCCGGACGCAGGGCGAAGAAGCCGCTCATGTAATCGGTCAGATGGCGGTAGCGGGGCAGGCTGAAACGGGCCACCGAATTTGCCCAGGTGGAGTTCCGCTCGCGCTGCTCGCTCAGGCCCATGATGCTGGCCTGCTTATGGAAACGGCTGCCGATCATCAGATCGCTGCCACTCTCCAGAAGGGCGGAAACGGCCTGCGCCACCGCGGCGGGTTCGTGCTGTCCATCGCTGTCCATCACGACCACGACATCGCCTGTGGCATCCAGGATGCCCTCTTTGATGGCACTGGAGAGCCCGAATCGACCCACCCTCCGAATCAGCCTGACGCTGTCATGACGGTGGGCCAGGAGACGGATCTTTTCCGATGTTCCGTCGTTGGAGTCATCATCGATGAAAAGAAGCTCAAGGTCATAGTGATCCTGCAACGACAGCAGGGCGGTGACCATCGGTTCAACGTTGTCGCATTCGTTGAAGGTGGGCAGAACCACCGACAGCCGCAACAGATCGCCAGCTTCAGTCATCAGGAGAGTTGCCCGTGGCTTGGAGGAGCTTTCATGCGCTGGGAGAAGAGCAGAAAGCTCCCCCAGATCAGTTGGGGGCTACTTGATGTACTCCTTCAAAACGCCGTTACGGTTGGGATGGCGCAGTTTTCGCAGCGCCTTGGCTTCGATCTGGCGGATACGTTCACGGGTCACGTCGAAGATCTGGCCGATTTCTTCCAGGGTCTTCATGCGGCCATCGTCCAGGCCGTAGCGCAGGCGCAGCACGTCGCGCTCACGGGGGCTGAGGGTGGCCAGCACCCCCTCGAGATCCTCGCGCAGCAGGTTCTTGGCCACATCCTGTTCAGGATTTTCGATATCGGCCTCGATGAAGTCGCCGAGCCTGGAGTCTTCCTCCTTACCGATGGGCGTTTCCAGGGAGATCGGCAGTTGGGCCGATTTGGCGATGAAGCGAAGCTTCTCGATCGTCATCTCCATGCTTTCGGCGATCTCCTCTTCGGTGGGCTTACGGCCGAATTCCTGGGAGAGGGTCTTGGTGGTCTTCTTGATCCGGGAGATGGTCTCGTAGAGGTGGACGGGGAGCCGGATGGTGCGGCTCTGGTCGGCGATGGCCCGGGTGATCGCCTGGCGGATCCACCAGGTGGCGTAGGTGGAGAACTTGTAACCCTTCTCGTGGTCGAACTTCTCGGCGGCACGAATCAGGCCGAGGCTGCCCTCCTGGATCAGATCCTGGAAGGAAAGACCCCGGTTCATGTATTTCTTGGCGATCGAGACGACCAGCCGCAGGTTCGACTGAACCATCTTTTCCTTGGCCCGCCGACCCAGCATGAGCCGCCGGCGGAACTTGATCAGCGGCATGTCGAAGATGCCAGCCCATTCCTTGGAGTCAGGGAAGTGGCCCTTGTCGGCTTCGAACTCGGCTGCCTTCTCCTCCAGTTCGAGCAGATCGGCGATCTTGCGCGCCAGCTCGATCTCCTCATCGGGCCGCAGCAGACGGATACGGCCGATCTCCTGGAGGTAGACGCGAATCGAATCCTCGGTGTAGACGCCCTTGGGACCCACCTTGATGCTGGCCAGGGCCTTGGCGCCCTTGGCCTCCTTCGGCAGGTCTCCGGCCTCCTGCTGGTCGTCGCCGCCATCGAGGGCCTCCTCAGCGACAATCACCGCAGGCTTGGCCACGGTGGCCTTTGCGGCGGTGGTCTTCGCAGCGGTGGTCTTCGCAGCGGTTTTGGTGCCTTTGGCAGCAGGCTTCGTCGCGGTTTTGGGGACCGCCACCTTGGGGGTGGCCGTTTTGGCACGGGTGGCGGTCTTTCGCGCCGTCGCTGGGGCTGAAACGGCCGCCGGCTCGATCGGCAGGACCTCTCCGTTGGCGGAGACGGTGGCCAGGATTTCAGGAATAGCGGCTTTGGCCTTGGCGGCGACTGGGCTCATGGAAACGACGCGAAAGAGAAAGGAGCGGGGCAGGAGGGAGGCGGGGCAGGACTGGCGGGTGACAACCCGCTCGATCCGACGGTGATCAGGGGCCTGAAGCCGTCCTGAAAGTTCCGTCCTCCACGGACCAGCAACGGAGCAGGTCGGGAGGGCAAGGAGGACAACAGGACGACCCAGGATGGATGACCCCTGTCAAGGAGCCCCTGTGTCTGGATCTTGGATGGATCGCTCCAGGAGCGCGAATGGGATGGGGGAGAACGGCCAGAGCCGATGCAGGGCTGTCACGGGTGGTCTCAGACCGGAGGAAGGAGATGGGAGTGAATCCCTGAATCCTCAGCGGGTCTTCCCTGTGGACGGAACTCTGCGCGGTTCCGACGGCAGCCTTGCGAGCAGCCCAACTCCGTCATCCTAGGAATGGCGTGAGATCTTTGCAAGATTGCCAGCCAGTCCTTCACCCTCCTTTCCCCGAACAGCTGCTCCAGGCTGGCTGGAGGTCTGGCTGGAAGCCGGCCGGGAGGGGCGCACCTTCACCTACGCCAACCCCGAAGCCCTGGGCATCGGCGTTGGGGATCTGGTGCGGGTCCGTCTCCAAGGGCGGCCCCACACCGGCCTGGTGGTGGCGACGGCGACGACCTGCCCGGCCGCCATGGAGGGACGGCCGATCCTGCCGGTGGAAGCCGTGCTGCAGAGCGCCGCGATCGATCCCCACTGGCAGGCCCTGCTTGAGGAGGTGGCCCGGCAATGCCACACCGGCTTGTTCCGCACCCTGAAAAGCGCCCTGCCGCCTGGATGGCTCGGTCAGGCCCGCCGAACGCCCGCAGGCCAGGGGCGGATCCTCTGGACCGTGCGACTCAACCCCGACACCAGCGCGGTGGTCAGCCACCCCCGGCAACAGGAGCTGCTGGATCACCTGGCCAGCCAGGGGGGGGCGCGGTTGCTGCGCGATCTGGTGCAGGAAGCCGGCTTCGGTCGCGCCCTGATCGGGACGATGGAACGCCGGGGGCTGCTCCTGAAGGAGTCCGGCCGCGGCCCTGCGAGGGCCGGCGGTTCAGGCGGCCTGGCAGGCCATGGGGGCGGCCATGGCCCCACCCCCCTGGAAGCCTCCCAGCGGGCCAGCCCGGCCCAGGCCGAGGCGATGGCGGCGATCGCCGACGCCCCCCCCGGCCAGGCCCTGCTGCTGTGGGGGGTGACCGGCTCCGGCAAGACCGAGGTCTACCTGCAGGCCGCCGCCCGGGAGCTGGCGGCAGGGCGCAGTGTGCTGATCCTGGCGCCGGAGATCGGCCTCATCCCCCAGCTGCTGGATCGCTGCCGGCGGCGCTTCGGCGTGGCGGTGATCGAGTACCACAGCGGCATGGGGGATGGCGAGCGGGTCGTTGCCTGGCGACGCTGCCTTGAGGCCACCCGGCTGCGGGAGCCCTGCCTGGCCGTCGGCACCCGCTCGGCCGTCTTCCTGCCGCTGGGCCACCTGGGGCTGATCGTGCTCGATGAGGAACACGACGCCTCCTACAAGCAGGAGAGCCCCATGCCCTGCTATCACGCCCGGGAGGTGGCCCGGCTGCGGGCCCACCAGACGGGGGCCAGGCTGGTGCTCGGCAGTGCCACGCCCTCGCTGGAAACCTGGTGGCGCTGCCAGTCGCGCCCGGGGGGCCTCCCTGGCGACACCCGCCTGCTGGCGCTGCCGGAGCGGATCGGCCAGCGGCCCCTGCCGCCGGTGCGGCTGGTGGACATGCGCCAGGAGCTGGTCGACGGCCACCGCCGCCTGATCAGCCGCCCCCTGATGGCCCGGCTGGAAGCGCTGCAGGAGAAGGGCGAGCAGGCGGTCGTGCTGGTGCCGCGGCGCGGCTACCGCTCCTTCCTGAGCTGCCGCAGCTGCGGCGAGGTGGTGCTCTGCCCCCATTGCGATGTGGCCCTGACCGTGCATCGCGGCCCCCGGGCCGGCGACCGGGAGGGCCGGGAGTGGCTGCGTTGCCACTGGTGCGACCACCGCCAGGAGATGGGCGACCGTTGCGGCCACTGCGGCTCCACCGCCTTCAAGCCCTTCGGTGCCGGCACCCAGCGGGTGATGGAGCAGCTCGCCACGGAGCTGGAGGGCCTGCGCCTGATCCGCTTCGACCGCGACACCACCCGCGGCCGGGATGGCCATCGCCGCCTGCTCGAACGCTTCGCCGCCGGCGAGGCGGACGTGCTGGTGGGGACCCAGATGCTCGCCAAGGGCATGGACCTGCCCGCGGTGACCCTGGCGGCGGTGCTGGCGGCCGACGGCCTGCTGCACCGGCCGGACCTGCGCGCCTCGGAGCAATGCCTGCAGTTGCTGCTTCAGCTCGCCGGCCGGGCCGGCCGGGGCGAACGCCCCGGGGAGGTGCTGGTGCAGACCTACAGCCCCGACCATCCCGTCATCCGGCATCTGGTGGACGGCCGCTACGGGGCCTTCCTGGCCGAGGAGCTGGAGCTGCGTCGCCAGGGCGGCATGGTGCCCTTCGGTCGGGCCTGCCTGCTGCGCCTGGCCGGTCCCACCGCCAGCGGCACCGCCACCGCCGCCGCCGCCCTGGCCGAACGGATCCGCCCCGCCCTGGAGAGGGCCGGCTGGGTGCTGATCGGGCCGGCGCCCGCCCCGGTGGCCAGGGTGGCAGGCCGCAGCCGCTGGCAGCTGCTGCTGCACGGCACCTGCCAGGCGGCGGCGGGGTCATCCGTCGATGCGGTTCTGCCCCTGCCCCCCGAAAGTGAGCTGCGGCAAGCCCTGCCCCCGGGGGTCAGCCTGACGATCGATCCGGACCCGCTGGAGCTCTGAGACAGGCGTCAGGCCGGCGGCGAGGGCGTCAGGCCGGCAGTTCCGGCAAGCCGAAGCCCAGCCGGCGGCGGGTCGCCTGCAGGGCAAGCACCAGGGGCAGGACCAGTCCCACCGCCGCCGCCCCCACCCCCAGGCCGCTCCAGCGCCAGCAGCGCAGCTCCAGCACATTGATCTCACCGGTCTGCAGCGGCCAGACCAGCCGACGCCGGTCGCCCCGCTGCACTGGAGGGGCCGCCTGCAGGACAGCCGCCGGCCGCACCGGGGCGAGAACGAGCGCCAGGTCCAGCCCCGGGATCGCCTCGAGCGGCTGCAGATCAAGCTCCAGCAGCAGGTGCTGGCGCACCCCCACCAGCCAGTTGCGCTCCTCCCAGAGGACCACCGGAGCGGCCAGGGCCACACCACTGAGCTGGCCGGCCACCTGCAGGCTGCCCGTCAGGACCCCGAGGGCCTGGCGAGCCGGCAACACCGGGGTGGAGAGGAGCTGGTCGCCGCTCCCCCCCGACGACCGAAACGGACCGGGGGAAGGGATCCGGGGCTCATGTCCCTCCAGCGCTGCGACGAAACGCCTCTGCCAGGGGCTCTGGGGGCCGGCGGGGCTGCGCAGCTGGTGGCTCAGCTGCAGTCGCCCGGGTCCGTCGAAGCGCAGCTCGGTGCGCACCTCCATGCAGCCCCCCAGCAGGGAGGCCAGCAACAGCAGCACCACCGCCACCACCACCGCGAAACCCACCGGGGCCCGGGTGGGGCCCACCGGCGGCGGCGGCGGCGGTGGTGGTGGCTTCGGTGGCGGTGGTCCCCGTCGCGAAATGACGCCCGGCATCGTGATCGGCACCGGTCGTGGCACGGTCAAGTTCTTCAACGCGCAAAAGGGTTTCGGCTTTGTTGTCCGTGAAGACGGCGGCGAAGACGTGTTTGTCCACATCTCGGCGGTGGAAGCCGCTGGTCTGACCGGCCTTGCCGATGGCCAGCCGCTCGAATTCACCCTCACCGAACGCAACGGCCGCGTGTCCGCCACCGATCTCAAGATCGAAGGCGAGCCGCTGCCAGTGGAGGATCGCGCCCCGCGCGAACCGCGCGAACCGCGCGCTGCCGGCGGCGATTTCGAACGCCGCCCGTCGCGTGAACGCACGCCCAGCACTACGGGTGAACGCGTTGAAGGCACTGTGAAGTTCTTCAACGGCACCAAGGGTTTCGGCTTCATCCAGCGCGACGATGGCGCGCCGGATGCGTTCGTGCACATCTCGGCCGTGGAACGCGCCGGCTTCGCCAATCTGAACGAAGGCCAGCGCGTCTCGTTCGAACTGGAAGAAGATCGCCGCGGCAAGCAGGCCGCCGTGAACTTGAACGCGATCTGATCAACGTGCATTGAAACGGGCGGTGGCCGGCAAGGCTGCCGCCCTTTTCATGCCCCCTTTCCTGCACTGCGGCAAATGCGCCTGCGGCCAAGCCCTTGGCGGCATTGGACTGGCATTGCCATTACAAGTCTGTCATGCGGCGACCCAGCATGGCCAGAGCGCCAATTCAACCTGATACGCACGGAGCAAGACGATGCTGGCAAACAACAGCGTGATGATCATCATGGTGGTGATGAGCTATCTCATGGTGGCTGTGGTGGTCGCCGCATTTTTCATGCACGGCCCACGCGCGCTTGATGATCGCAAGCAGCGCCAGATCAACAAGCTGGTTTCGGGTGCCGAGCTGCTGGCCGATGCCATCAGCCGCAACGGCCATGATGCGGTGCACCTCGCCCGCCTGCAGGCCCAGTATGACGCCCATGCCCGCGCGCTGACCCAGCTGGGCACGCCGGTGCCGGCGCTGATCACTGCCCCCGCGC
>NZ_JAHLYP010000048.1 GCF_025127995.1 Synechococcus sp. CS-1332
GAAAATAGCTCGATGCCAGGTAAAACATCCGCTCCAAGGCAGCCGTAAGGCACCCTGTGAGCCAACAGTTCCACCAAGTGGATCTGAGAGAAGCCACCCGAGTAGGGTGGCTTTTCTGTTGGCTGCTTTTTGACGGCGCTGCCATGCCGCGTCCTACTGGAGTTCTGGGGGATCCTGTCTTGAGTTGGCGTCGTCGCTTTCGTCCTATCTGGAAGGCCTATGCGTTGTGGATGCGGGCGGATTGCGTCGATCTCAGTGCCGCCTTCGCCTACCACACCCTTCAATCCTTCTTCCCGGCCCTGCTGATTGCGCTGTCGGTGGCTTCGCGGCTTCTCGGCCGTGACGTCGAGCGTTTTGATCGTTTGATTGTTTACGTGGCCCAGGTGTTGCCGCCATCTGCATTGCCAGGCTTTGAGGCCACCCTGAGGCGCTTCACGAATCAGGGGTTTGGAGCCGGCCTCCTTGGTTTGGTGCTTCTCGCCCTCAGTGCCAGCAACATCTATCTGACGCTCCAGCGCGGTGCCGACCGTCTCTGGTGGAATCGCCCCTTTGGTCTTGACCACCTGCGCTGGCAGCAGCTTGTGGTCCGTTTCCTGGCGCTGCGCTTGAAGGCGCTGTCGCTGATCCTGTTCGTGGGGATCCTGATCGTTGTTGACCAGCTTTTCAGCACAGTGCGGCTGTTCGGATCCATTGGCTTCCATGACCAGCTGAAGGGTTATCTCCCTGAGCCTTTGCTTTGGCTGGGTTCTCTTTCCTTCGGCCTTGACCTGCTGCTTTCCCTGCTGATCAGCTTTGGCGCCACCCTGGTGTTTTTCTGGATGCTGCCGTCGCGCCGGATTCCCTTTCGACCCCTGATTCCGGGCGCGCTTCTTGTCAGCAGCAGCCTCACTCTGTCAAATCTTCTGCTGGGCAGGAGCTTGCTGGCGCTCGGCTTACGTTTCCAGGCCTATGGGGTTGTAGGGGGTGTCTTGCTGCTGACGCTCTGGGTCTGGATGGTGGGGGTGATTCTGTATTTTGGCCAGTGTTTCAGTGTGGTGCTTTCCGGCGGTGCCGCGGGGGGGCCATCGACACCTCTACCGCGGTGAGGAGAGGCCACTTTCGGGGCAAGATGGAGATCGCTCGATGCATCGACCCTTGGCCAAACTTTCCCTCCGGATTCCCCCTCTGCCGGCCAGCATCGCCCTTGTCTGCATGGCCGTTGGTGCGGTCGTGGTGATCGGCTTCACCACCTTGGCGCTGGTCCCACTGCTGCTCGGCCTTGGCCTATTGGCGGCCTGGCTGGTGGCGGCGCTGTTGCTGGGCTGGGCCGGCCTTGAAGGTCTGGCGGCGATTGAGCGTTGGATCGAAAATGATCCACGCTTCCAGCGCTGATGGAGCGTCGCATCCCCTGGCTGTGGATTGGCGTGGCAGCGGCCCTGCTTCTGGTTCCCACTTCGGCTGGACGTGTGCTTCTCGATGTGATCGGCGGGCTTACCCTCACTTTGCTGTTCCTGCCATTGCTGCTCACAGGGGTGGGCTTGATCGGCTGGCAGCTGCTCCGCCGCCGCCTTCGCACCTGTTCTGCCTGCGGCTTCACCAGCTTGGCTCGTGAGGCCTGCCCGGCCTGCGGCAATGTTTTCGATGGCGCCGAAGTCCCTGGTTCGTCGGCCAACCCAGCGTCCGGACAGATTTTCTGGGGATCTGGACCAGAGAAGGAGATCGACGCCCGCGACGTGACCATCAACGTCGATGCCATCGACCTCGAGGCCCCTGGCCCCGCGGAGCCAAGCAGCCGGGAGAACGAATCTGCCTGAGCATTCGGCTCATACGTTTGGAGAGCCACCTTCCGAGCTAGTCCGGGACAGCTCCAGCAGCCGGCGCTCGCGTAAGTGCAGGAACAGGGGAGCTCCGAAGGCAAACGCGATCGTGATGCAGCTGAGCAACACCCAGCCGAGTCCCCGCATACCGAGCCGTCGGCTTTCGCGCACCATCCAGATGGTGACGGCCGTTGCCCCGATGGCCAGATCGCTCGACAGGGATCGGGCCGCAGGATTGGCATTCGCCTGGCGAATGAACAGACCCAGATCGAAGGCTGAACCCTCCGCCCGGATGAAGTCCAGATTGGCTATCCAGGGCAGGACCCCGCCCGCTACGGCAAGAAGGAGATAGAGCCAGGCCATCCAGTTGAGGCCCCCAGGGCCTGTCGGGGCCGGAATCACTTCTTCGCTCATGGGACGTAGGGCGTGGGAGCCAGTTCCGGCTCGGTCGGATCCCATTGCATCACCTGCTGTTCCACCTGCTGCAGCACAGACTCGCAACGCTCCGCGTAGGCCAGGGCCCTGCGATAAAGATCAGCCATGGACTCCACATCCAGCTCCTGGTCCTGCAGTTGGGCCAGACAGAGCTCCAGGGCCGTCTGGGCTTCCCGGAAGCTGAGATCCGCCGCCACGTTTGCCGCTGAGGACGGACTTGATTCCGGTTCGGAGGTCTCCTGGAGGGGAGGGCTGGATCTGGGGGTAGGCCTGGCCATGGGTTGGAAGAATGGAAGGGACGGGCAACATTCAGCCGGCTGGTCCGGCGGTCTGGGAGGGGGGAGCTGCGGCTGGTTCGTCGGCTGGTTCGGTCCCCTGCACCTTCAGCGTCGCCCGGCCATCCGCCAGCTCGGCGATGACGTCGGCGCCCGGAAGCAGTTGAACCACTGATCGCAGCAGGTGTCCGTCGGCATCCCGCAGCAGGCTGAATCCCCTGGCGAGGAGGTGCTGGGGAGAAAGCGCTCGCAGCAACTGTCGTTGCTGGCCCAGCCACTGCTGCCGTTGCTCCAGAACACGACGCGGGTGCAGCCTCCCCAACTGCTCCTGGCGTGTGGTCAGCCGTTGCCGGGCTGAGGCAATGCGCAGGGTCAAGGTGCGTTGCAGATGGCCGCGTTCCTGCACCAGGGATCGGAGCACCTGGCTGCGTTCCGGCAACACAGCAACCAGGGCGGCCGTCGGTGTGGCGGCCCTGTAGTCGGCCACCAGATCGGCGATGGTCACGTCATCTTCGTGGCCGAGGCCACAAACAACCGGACATGGTGACGCCGCCAGGCAGCGGGCCAGCTGCTCGCCATCGAAGACGGCCAGATCCTCCCGGCTGCCTCCGCCGCGGGCCAGCACGATGGCTTCGATGCCGAGGCTGGCGGCTTTGCGGCAAAGGGTCTCGAAGGCATGGACGATCTGGAACTCCACATTCCCCTGAACAGGGATCGGCACCACGAGCAGGTCCGTGGCGGGCCAGCGTTCCCGGGCCGTGCGCAACATGTCGGCCAGGGCGGCGCTGGGCACGCTGGTGAGCAGCGCGATGCGGCGGGGCCAGGGTGGCAGCGGTCGTTTCCGCTCCAGTTCAAACAACCCCTCAGGTTCCAGCCGGCTGCGCACCTGCTCGAACTGGCGCAGCACGGTGGTCAGGCTGGGGCGCACATCCAGCACCTGCACGGTGAGGCTGGCCCGAGCGGCCCAGAAGTTGAGCTTGCCGACCACCACCACCCCATCCCCTTCCTGGGGAACGAAGCTGAGTTTCTGCAGCTGGGAGGCCCAGATCACCCCCTGGATGCTGGCCTGGCCGTCGGCAAGGCTGAGCCAGAGATGGCCCTTCTTTTGCTGAGGGCGGCCCACGGTGGCCTCGAGAAGAAATCGGGGGGCGAAGCCCCGTTCGAGCAGCGTGCCGATGGCCTGGTTGAGCTCGGCGACCGTGAAACGGGGAATGCCGTCGTGCTGGCGGGGGATGGCGGTGCTGCCAGGGACCGTGAGCATGGGGTCAGTGCTGGAGCTTGCGGTAACAGAGCCACCAGTAGAAGCTCAGCAGGCCCGCCAGCAGAGCCACCGCCCGACCGACCGGATGGTCGATGCGGATCAGGCCGGCCCCGGTGATCACAAGGGCGCTGCTCAGCAGCCTGGAGCCGTCGCGGCGATTGCCGACATAGAAGCGATCAACGGCAGCGTTGGGTGCCATCGGGGTGCGCAGCCCGGGAAGGAAGCCAACCTAGGACCGCTGCCGTTGCCATGAAAAAGCCGCCGGATCGACCGGCGGCCTTCGCCTTGGATTTGGCTCAAGAGATCGTGGGCTTGGGGCGGCAGGCCTTCAGCCGAGGCCGACCTGGGCCAGAATGCCTTGACCGGTGAGAATCTCGGTCGCCAGACCGATCACGAAACCCATCATGGCCAGGCGGCCATTCCAGGTTTCGGCGAAATTGACGAAACCGAAGCGGGGCTGGGAAGCGTCAGACATGGAAGGAACCCTCGGTGGAAACCTCACTGTAACGAATCATGGAGGGATCTTGACAGTGGCAGGGGCTACAAACTCGGGTGTGGGTTGCACGGTTGACAGGCGTGCACGGCGATGGGTGTGAAGCCGAGTCCGGCCTTTGGCTCTGCTCGGGGTTCCCTCTGGGGGCCTGACACGGAGGAGCACCGGCGGGCGCCCCGGGCCCATTTCCAGCAGCACCTCATGGCGCCGCTGCCCAGCGAGACCGATCTGGTGCTGGTCACCGACCTCGACGGAACCCTGCTGGAGGGGAGTGTCCCGACCCGCCGCCGCCTCTATGGCTGGCTGGCCTCCCAGCGCCACAGGATCCTGCAGGTCTTCAGCACCGGACGGGACCTGCGCTCCGTCGCCCGGCTACTGGCTGAGGAGGCGGCCCTTGGCCTCCATCCCCCCCACCTGGTGATCGGAGATGTGGGCTGCACCGTGGCCTGCGGCGCCTCCCTCACCCCCTCGCCCCTGGCGCTGGAGCCGATCGAGGCCCTCTGGCGCGGACGGGAGGAGCGGGTGCTGCCCCTGCTGGCGGGCCTCCCGGGACTCTCCTCCAAGCCCCTCAGCAGTGTTCGACGCCTGGCCTACGGCATTGACTCCCGCCGGCTCGACCGCCGCCGATTGCCGGCCATCGAGGCCCATGGGGTGGATTGTCTTGTTTCCGGCGACAAGTACCTCGATGTGTTGCCGGCCGGCGTCAACAAGGGCAGCACCCTGCTGGGGCTGCTGGAGTGGCTGGAGCTGGAACCCGCTCTGGTGGTAACGGCCGGTGATTCCCTCAACGATCTGGCCATGTTCGAGACGGGGCTTCAGAGCGTGATGGTGGGCAATGCGGAGCCAGGTCTTGTGAAGGCTCTGCCGGGTCTGGCGCTCACCTACCGCGCCAGCGGCCATGGCTGCATGGGCATCCTCGAGGGACTGCGCCATTTCGGCTTCGGCCATCTTCTGGAGGGTCTGGTCTGAGGGGCCTGGCCTCGGTGGACCGGCTGGATCAGGGATCTGGAGCCTGGCCACGACCCTCCCGTGCCAGTGCGGCCTTGGTCCGGGCGCTGGCGATGCCCTGTCGGGGATCCTCGGGCCAGGGGTGGCGGGGGTAACGACCGCGCAGCTCCCGGCGCACCTCGGCGTAGCCCTGGCTCCAGAAGCCGGCCAGGTCGCTGGTGACAGCCGCCGGGCGTCCCGCCGGTGACAGCAGCTCCACCTTCACCACCAGCCGGCCATCCAGGACCGTCGGCCCTTCGAGGCAGCCGAACATCTCCTGCAGCTTCACGGCCAGCACCGGGGCTCCGCTGCCGTAGTCCAACGGCACCCGGCGGCCGGATGGGACCGCTTGGCTGAGGGGCAACAGCCGGTCCAGCTCCCGGCGCAGGGACCAGTCCAGATCGCCCCAGAGCATCTCCGTCAGGTCCAGCTGCTGCAGATCCTGAAGACTGCTCAGGCCACCCAGGTGCGGCCCCAGCCAGGCCCCCGGATTCTCCTGAAGCCATTGGGGCGAACGGTCGGGCCAGGGGGCTCCCAGGAGCCGGTGGGCCAGCATCAGTCGCTGCTGCAGCTGGCGGCTGGCGCGGCACCAGGGCAGCACCTCCAACCCCAGCCGCTCCAGACCCTCCAGCAGCGCCCGCTCCACCACCTCCCCGGAGGCTTCGGGCCAGGGGCGGCGCTCCAGCACGAGGGCCCCGGCACGCCGCAGCCGTTCGCAGCGCACCCGTTGGTCGCTGCCATCCCAGCGGGCTTCGCTGCACTCCTCGACGCTATCCGCCAGCAGCTCCTCCAGACCCTGGCGGGAGAGGGCCACCGCCAGCCGCACCCGGGCCTCCTGGCCCTGGCCGTCAACGCTGGCGATCGCCAGGGCTTCGGCTCCGGCGAGGGGGTCCCCCGGAGGGAGAACGGCACCGCGACCGCTGCGCATCAGGAAGCGCCCATCGCCCCGGCCCCTGCCCCGGCCCAGCCGCTCCGGATAGGCCCAGCCCAGCAGCTGGGCCACACGGGTGTCGTCGGGATCGGAGGGGACGTCACGGACTGAGCGGCTGGGCGCCGACCCTCGTGGGGCTCGTCCGTCCGCGAGCTGGCGCAGCAGCTGGGACTGGAGGTTTCGCCAGGGGCCCCGGGCTCCAGCTCCGTCGTCGCTCCTGTGGCCTGCGGAATCCCGCCGCAGCCAGTCAAGGCGTCGCATCAGATCGCTGCCGGCCTCGCGCCGATCGAGGGGATCCCGTTCGCTCAGCAGCACGGCCACGGCAGTGGCCAGGGTCTCCCAGCCCCGTTCCCTGGCCCGCAGCAGCATGTGGGCCAGGCGGGGATGGACCCCCAGACGGGCCATCGCCCGCCCGTGGTTGGTGATGCGCCCGTCGCCATCGATGGCCCCCAGCTGCCCCAGCAGGCTCCGGGCCTCGGCGAGGGAACGGCGGGGGGGCGCCGTGAGCCAGGGCAGGGTGTCGTCCACCGCGCCACCCCATTCCGCCAGCTGCAGGGCGATCGGTAGGGGGTCGACTTCGAGCAGTTCCGGCGGGTCGAAAGCGGGTCGCCGCTGCTGTTCCGCAGGGGACCAAAGCCGCAGGCAATGTCCGGGTCCGAGCCGGCCGGCCCGACCGCGTCGCTGCTCGGCACTGGCCTGGCTGGCGGACTGGGTGACCAGCCCATCCATGCCCGTGGCCGGATCGAAGCGGCTGAGACGGCTCAGGCCGCTGTCGATGACCAGGGTCACGCCGGCGATCGTGAGTGAGCTCTCCGCCACCGCCGTGGCCAGCACCACCTTGCCGGCCACCTGGTGGGTGGCCGCGATGGCCCGACCCTGGGCCGCCAGCGGCAGCTGGCCATGCAGCAGAGCGCAGTCGACGTCGGCCCCCCAGGGGGTGGCTTCGATGGCTCGGCGCGCCGACTCCAGCTCCCCCAGGCCCGGCAGGAAGACCAACACCGTGCCCCGCGGCTGGGGCAGATCCAGCCAGTGGCCTTCGAGGGCCCGCAGCACCTGGCGCTCGAGCCGCTCCTCCTGCCGCGGCGGTTGGTAGGCGACCGTGACCGGATGGCTGCGGCCCTCGCAGCTGATCACGGCAGCCCCGTCCAGCTGGGCGGCCAGGGGTTCCAGGTCGAGGGTGGCCGACATCACCAGCAGCCGCAGCTCGGGGCGCAGCAGGCTGCGGGCCTGGCGCACCAGGGCCAGGGCCAGATCCGCCTCGGCCTGGCGCTCGTGGAATTCGTCGAAGATCACGCAGGCCACCCCTTCCAGGGCGGGATCGGCCTGGAGCCGGCGCAGAAAAAGCCCAGCGGTAACCACCTCCAGACGGGTGGCCGCCGAGGTGCGTGATTCCAGCCGCACGCTGTAACCGACCCGTTCGCCGAGGGGTTCGCCGAGGTTGGTCGCCAGGCGCTCGGCGGCGGAGCGGGCCGCCAGCCGCCTCGGCTCCAGCATCAGGAGGCGGCCTTCCCGGCCGAAGGCTTCGAGCAGGGCCAGGGGAACCCGGGTGGTCTTGCCGGCTCCCGGTTCGGCCTGGAGGAGCACGGTGGAGCCGGGCCTGAGGGCGGCCGTGATAGCCGCGAGGCGGCCGTCAATGGGCAGAGGCGGGTTCAGCGCACGTGGCGGAGGCCATCCACCGGGTGGTAGGCCTCACCGGTGGTTTCCTCGTAGACGATGGCCGGCAGCCCTGTTTCGAACATGGTCTGCAGGGCCTCCTTCAGGTAGGGATTCCAGCCGCCGGTGGTGACCTTGCCGTGGCGGACCGTCCAGTCCCAGGTCCCTTGGAGATCACGGGGAATGCGGCCTTCCCGATCCCGCCGGGCCACCAGGTCCTGGGATTCGACGATGCCCACCAGGATTGGATCCTTCCCGTAGGACGGGGTGATGCTGAGCTCGAGCCGGATGGGGTCGTCCTTCACCATCTTGAGGCGAAAACGAGGTGGCAACTTCAGTGCTCCGAGCACGGCCGCCACGATTCGCGTTCTCTGATCCACCATCGATCTCCGCCGTTTAGCGCGTTCACCTCAGGGAGCCTATTCAGCGGCCGGCCGGGCGTGGTCAGTTCGGATCGGCGGGAAAGGCGGGTTGCTCGTTGTCGCCACTGAAACGAACCGTCAGCAGATCCTCCTGGGTCAGCTGACCATCGGCGTCGAGAAGCTCTGGATGAATGGTGAGGCGGCCGGTTCGATCACCCACAACACCGGCCGCTTCGGTTGCAGCAGCTCCAGGGTCGCCCGGCCGTGGGACCGCGCGAAATCCCTGCCCCATGACCCTGAAGGCCTGCCAGAGAAGCAGGATGAAACAGGCCCCATAGAGGATCGGAAGGATCTGCGAGAGGAGGGAGGTCATGGCGCGATGGGAACCCCGCATGCCGCGGAATCTCCCCCATCATCACCCGTCCGCTGGAGCGGTGGAGGTGGCCACCATCCAGGCCCAGAGCGTGGTGCAGGCGGCACCGAAGGCGAGAAACGCGAGAAGCAGGTGGCTTGTGTCCATGACTCGATAAGAAAGTTTACAAAGCATAGTCGATCAGGCCGGTTTGCCTCCCCTTCCTGCCTGCCGACGACGTGTCTACGGTTTTGTTACTAACGAGCTTTTCGCGATGCGTTCCTCCCGCGTTCTTGCCGCCGCCGCCGCGGGGCTTGCCACAGCCACGGCGGCGGCTACGGCCACGGTCATGGCCACCACCACTCTCCTCAGCCCGACACTCACCTCCCCTGGCCTCGCCCAACCGGCCGGGGCCGTGCTCGGGCGGCAATCCTTTGTGGCGGCGGCGATCCGCCGGGCGGGCCCGGCCGTGGTCACCATCGACACGGAGCGCACGGTGCAATCTGCCGGTGGCGGTGGCGGTCTGCCCAGGGGGCTGATGAACGACCCCCTGTTTCGCCAGTTCTTCGGCATCCCCCAGCAGGGGGCTCCCTCGCGTCGCACCGAACGGGGCCAGGGAAGCGGCGTGATCCTGCAGTCCGATGGGTTGGTGCTCACCAACGCCCATGTGGTGGATCAGATCGACCGGGTGACCGTGGGCCTGGAGAATGGCCGGCGCTACGAGGGCAGGGTCGTGGGCCTCGACAAGCTCACCGACCTGGCCGTGGTGAGGCTGGTGGGGGCAGGACCCTGGCCCGTGGCCCCCTTGGGTAATTCCGATGCCCTGCAGGTGGGGGACTGGGCGATCGCCGTGGGGAACCCCTTCGGCCTCGATAACACCGTCACCCTGGGGATCATCAGCAGCCTGAACCGCAACGCCAGCAAGTTGGGCATCACCGACAAACGACTGGATCTGATCCAGACCGATGCGGCCATCAACCCGGGCAATTCCGGTGGACCGCTGCTCAATGCCGATGGCGAGGTGGTGGGAATCAACACCTTGGTGCGCTCAGGGCCGGGGGCAGGGCTGGGCTTCGCCATCCCGATCAACCGGGCCCGCAGCATCGTCAATCAACTGGTGGCGACCGGTCGTGCCACCCATCCGATGATCGGGGTGGGTCTTGATGAGGTCAGGGCGGCCAGCGGTCAGAGTTCTGGCCGGGGTGCGGTCGTGGTTTCCGTGCAACCGAACGGACCGGCGGATCGGGGAGGCCTCAGGACCGGTGACGTGATCGTTGCTGCCCAGGGGGCTGTGGTGAAGGATCCTTCCCAGGTGATCACGGCCGTCGAGCGGGCCGGGGTGGGAGGAACGCTCAACCTGACGGTGAACCGTCAGGGGGCGACGGTGAACCTGCGCCTCGTCCCTGGTGACATGGCCCTGTTGCGCCAGGGATGAGCGGGTGGCCCGACCCCACCACCTCGGGGCCGGGCCACTGAACCTGTTCAGTCCGTGCCTCAGAGGATGTCCATGCCTCCCTTGCCGTCGTCGGAACGGAGGGCATCGAGCAGGCCGGCATCCACGGCGAGTTCGGCGCCGAAACGGGCCGGTGCTCCCAGTTGCTGGCGCATGACCCACTGGGTGGCGGCCTTCTGGCTCTGCCAGGCCTGCAGCAACTGCTTGGCCAGACCCCGCAGGACCTGCGGATCCCCCGTGGCGTCAATGGCCCGGGTCATGCGCTCAAGCTCAAATTTTTGACCGAGGCTGAGGGCGAGGGGTTCGGACATGGTGGAAGGCGCGATGGGGCGTTTCTGACCGGCCCAAAGCTACAAACTGTTTCAAGATGTCACGTAGCGGCTGTTACAGGGCCTACGCCCTGGTCAGGAAATCCGCTCAACATCCAGAGAAGGGGGCTCCCAGGCCTGACCCCCCGGTTCCTTGCCTGGGAGCTGGCTCTGGTCAGTGGCGCTCGCGCAGCTCTTCCACGCAACGGGTGACACACTCCCCGTCCTCCAGGGAGCAGGTGGTGATGCATTCGAAGTACACCTCCATCGCATCGCTGGCGCCGACCGTTTCCTCCCGCTCGGCGTTCCGACCGTCGGTGACGACGTTCTGGATGGTCATCGCTGCTCCTGGATGGGTGACCTTGTCAGCTTATGCACACAGATCGCGCGATACCAGAGAAATGAGTCTTCCTGCCTAGGGAACCATGAAGTTGTATTTTCTCTCGCCTCTTCAGCCGTCGTCAGCCGTCGTGCCGGCCTTGCCACTGGCCTTCTCGGCCGATTTGGCCCGCTGTTTCTGCCGCTGCTCCTCCCGTTTGGCAGCCAGTTTTCGCTCCTGCTCCAGGCGCTCGCTCTCCTCGGCCTCCTCGCGTTTCTTCTCCTGGTAGTAGGCGTAGTCACCGCGATAGAGCACCAGTTCGCCGTCGCGCACTTCCACGATCCGGTTGGCCACCCGGCCGATGAAGAAGCGGTCGTGGGAGACCAGCAGGGCCGCCCCCTCGTAGGCCATCAGGGCCTCCTCGAGCATCTGTTTGGCGGGGATGTCGAGGTGGTTGGTGGGCTCATCGAGCACCAGCAGGTTGCAGGGGGTGAGCAGCATCAGGGCCAGCGCCAGCCGGGCTTTCTCCCCGCCGCTCAGCTTTTCCACCGGCTTGAAGACCGAATCGTTGCTGAAGCCGAAGCTGCCCAGCATGGAGCGCACCTGGGTCTGGGTCCAGTCGGGAACGGCCTCGAACAGGGTGTCGATCACTGATTTGGCCAGGTCGAGGGCTTCGGCCTGGTTCTGCTCGAAGTAGCCCGCCACCACGTGGTGCTCCCCCAGGCCGGCCTGGCCCTCCAGGGGGATCTCGTAGCCCATCACCAGCCGAAGCAGGGTGGATTTGCCTGCTCCGTTCGGGCCGACAAAGGCGATCCGATCACCCCTCTCCACCTCGAGATTCGCCCCCAGGAACAGGATCTGATCGTCGTAGCCGTGGGTGAGGTTCTCGATCGCCGCCACCACGCGGCCCGAACGGGGGGCGGGGGGAAAGGAGAAACGCGGCCCGCTCACCGATTCCAGCGGCGCCTCGATCCGCTCCACCTTGTCGAGCAGCTTCTCGCGGCTCTTGGCCTGGGTACTGCGTGTCGCACTGGCCCGGAAGCGGTCGATGTAGGCCTGCTGACTGCTCAATTCCTTCTGCTGGCGCTCGAAGGCCGCCTGGCCGGCCTCCCTCTCGAGGGCCTTCTGCTCGAGATGCTGGCTGTAGTTGCCCAGGTAGGTGCGCGAGACGCCGCGCTCGGTTTCCACGATCTGGTTGCAGACCCGATCGAGAAAGGCCCGGTCGTGGCTGATCACCACCAAGGGAACCGTCTGATCCACCAGGTAGCTCTCCAGCCACTGGATGGTTTCCACGTCCAGGTGGTTGGTGGGTTCGTCGAGGAGCAGCAGATCCGGTTCCTGCAGCAGGATCTTGCCCAGGGCGATCCGCATCTGCCAGCCGCCGGAGTAGTCCCCCACGACCCGCTCGGCTGTTTCAGGCGTGAAGCCGATGCTGGGCAGCAGCTTGTCGATGCGGGCGTCGAGCTCGTACCCGTGCAGGGCCTCGAAACGGCTCTGCAGCTGGCCAAGTTCGTCGATCAGCCGGTCGAGCAGGTCCGGATCGGCGGCGGCCTCCTCGGTACCCATCGCCTCCTCCACCTGCCGCTGCCGATTGAGCACCTGGGCCGCCTCACCGAAGGCCTGGAACAGTTCCTGGCGGACGCTGCGGGCGAGATCGACATCGAACTCCTGCTGCAGGTAGGCGATGCGGGGATCCCCCTGGCGGACCACCTGACCGCTGGTTGGTTCCTCCAGCCCGGCGATGATGCGCATCTGGGTGGATTTCCCGGCCCCATTCACCCCCACCAGGCCGATCCGGTCACCCGCCTTGACTTCCCAGGTGATGTCCTTGAGCACCTCACCGGTGGGATAGATCTTGCCGATGCGTTCGAGGCGCAGCACGGAGCGTAAAGCGGTCGCAATGAGCGCATCATCCCCTGTCGTGGCGTCCTGCAGACTGTCAGATGGGTTCGGTCGTGTCGTCAGAATGATCAAGCGCCTCGAGCAGATCGCTGCCCTGGTGGTGGCGGCGGGCCTGGCGCTGACGAGCTACTGGCTGTTCTTCAGCTGGGCCCAGGGGGGAGGCTCCCAGCGTCGTGAACCGCCGCGCCGATCCCAGCAGGAGGGGCGCCGTTCTCCGGCTTCAGAGTCCGCCCCGGGCCTTGATCAGCCATTGCTTGGTGGCGCCGTCATCGAGGCCGGCCAGGTGGGCCTTGACCTCCTCCGGGCTGACCGGCAGGCCGGCCTGCTCGCCGAGGGCGACGATCCTGCTGAGGGCTCCGCTCGGATCCTGAAGCGCCTGGCGGAACAGTGACTGGGTGAGCTCCACGTCGGTGCTGATGCGTCCGTAGAGCTCGGCGGCGTTGCTGGTGGTCATCCTGGCCGGGATTCTTTCCTGACCTTATGGGCTCGGGGGCCATCGGCGCACCCCCTGGGGATGGAACGTCAGGGGCGATGGGGCGGGATCAGGCCGCGCGCGGGCTGATGTCATCCTCTGACCCGCTGGCTGAGGCATCTTCCATGCTGCGGGCATCGAGGCAGAGCACCTTGCGCAACTGGGCGTAGTTGGCGGCCAGGGACTGCCGATCCTCCTGCTGGGCACCGTACTCGGCGCGCTGCAGCACGTGGTGCAGATGGGTCAACAGGTAGGTGCTGATCACAGCCGAAACCAGCACGTCGCTGCGTTCCGCCGTGCTGCGCCGCCGGCTCTGGCGGCTCTTGGGCTGCAGAGGGATCTCGGAGCCGGTGGGGCGGGATTGGGTGGAGCGGGCCATGACTGAGGCGGCCGGTGGGCCGTCGGAAGGGACGGGTGTCGGGCAGGTGAAACGGTCTGGAGCCTGAAGGGTGAGTTCGGGAACTTCGGGGGACGGGGTCCCGAAGGGGTCCACAACCCTACTTTTGGATACTACCCATGACAGTCACTGTACACTTTTTCCTATCCTGCCGTACCCCAGCGGCACCCTGTCTCCGGCACCCACCCAGAGGAAACGTGCCTACCCGTCAGTCCTCCTCCAGCGGCAAGCCCAAGTCGCCACGGATCCAGGTCGTCCTGCCGGAGGAGCTCTGTGCCCGTCTCGCTGCACTGGCCGAAAGCGAATCGCGCACGATCAGCAACATGGCCAAGGTGCTCATCCAGCAAGGGGTGGAACGGCTCGAGCGACATCAGCGCCCCGTTCAGCCCGCCGAGGCGCCCTATCTGAATGGGCCGGCCGCCACCGCAGATCGTTTTCGCCGGGAACTCGAGCAGCAGGAACAGGGCGGCACCCGCCGGCTGCGCGGGGCGCCCCGCCGGCTGCGCCTGCCCCCTTCAGTCTCCTAACGGAGGCGGCACAGCCATCACGCCGAGCACGGCGGCCCGGCGGGCCCCGGTGACCGAGGGCAGAGACCCCGGGTGGCCCCGCCAGCGCCACCAGGCCAGCAGGGCGAAGGCCAGGGCTTCCCGCTGATCATCGGCGATGCCATGACCGGTCAGGCCCTGGACGGCCATGCCGCGGCAGCGGCGCTGCAGCTGCTCCATCAGGAAGCCATTGCGGGTGCCGCCCCCGGCCACCAGCAGTTCCAGGGGACGGGGACCCCTGGCCAGGTCCTGGCCCACCGCCGCCGCGCTGAAGGCCGTCAGGGTGGCCAAGGCATCAGCCGGATCCACATCGGTGCCGAGCTCCGCCAGGCGTCGATCCAGATCGGCGGCCCCGAACAGCTCGCGGCCGGTTGATTTCGGCGGCGCCGCCTGGAGGTAGGGCTCCTGCAGCCACTGCCGCAGCCGCCCCTCGTTGATGCGGCCCTGCCGTGCCCAGGCACCATCGGCATCGAACTGCAGCTGTCCGCCGCTGAAGCGGGCCACCGCCAGATCCAGCAACGTGTTGGCCGGGCCGCAGTCCCAGCCCTGCACCGGGGCCTTCCGGTCGGGCCCCGTGGGGGGGGGAAGCAAGGTGAGATTGGCGATGCCGCCCAGGTTGAGCAGGGCCCGCCAGCCGCCGATCCTTCCCAGCAGGGCGGCGTCGGTGGCCGGCACCAGGGGCGCGCCATGGCCGCCGAGGGCCAGATCGACGCTGCGGAAGTCGAAGACCACCGGCCGCCCCAGCAGCTCCGCCAGCAACGGCCCCTGCAGTAGTTGCCAGCTGGCGCCGCGGCGCTCGCCCTCTGGCGGGCGGTGCCACAGGGTCTGGCCATGGCAGCCCACCAGCTCGGCGCGGCCGTCGGGATCACAGGCCCGGGCGGCCAGGGCCTGGTGCTCGGTCAGGTCTTCGGCCAGGGTCAGCCAGGCGTCGGCGTCCAGGGGCCTCCCCTGGCCGACGGCCACCAGGCGCTCGCGCAGGTCCGGGGGGTAGGGGGTGTGGGCGCCGGCCAGGATGCGCCAGCGGGGCCGGGCGGAACGACCCTCCAGGCGCACCAGCACCGCGTCCACCCCGTCGGCGCTGGTGCCGCTCATCAGGCCAAGCACCCGCATGGCTGTCTGTCGCAAGGCCTTCAGTGGGAGGGCAGGGCTTCGAGGGCTTCGCTGCTGCCCATCACCACCAGCAGCTCGGAAGCGTTGAGCACATGAGAAGCGGGCGGGTTGACCGTGAGCTGGTTGGAAGGGCCGGCGGCCAGCACGCTGACGTTGTAGTTCTTGCGCAGATTCAGATCCCGCAGTGACTGGCCGACGAAGGAACTCGGAACCTTGATCTCCTCGATGCTGTTGCGGTCGTCGAGACGAAGCCGCTCGAGCAGGTTGGGCCGGACCAGTTCCATGCCCAGCCGCGTTCCCTGCATCTTCGAGGGGAACACCACCTTGTCGGCTCCGACCCGCCGCAGCATCTTTTCGTGCAGGTCGCTGGTGGCCCTGGCGATCACCTGTCTGACCCGGCTGCCTTCACCGTCCCTGACGATCAAGGTGGCGGTGATGCTGGCGCCGATCGGTTCGCTGATGGCCACCACCACCGTGCCCACATCGAGGGCGCCGGCGGCCCGCAGGGCCTCTTCGTCGGTGCAGTCCACCACTCGGGCCTCGATGGCGGTGTCCATCTGGCGCAGCTCATCGATGGCCCGCTGGTTGTTGTCGATCGCCAGCACCTCGGCCCCATGGCGGAGGAGTTCCTTACAGACGGCACTGCCGAAACGACCGACGCCGATCACGGCGTAGCTGTTGGAGGTGTCCGCCTCGCTGCCCTGCCATTGCCACCACTGATTCATGGGACCAACGTTGAAAGAGTCATGGATGGAGCGGGGGTCAAGGGGCTTCGGTGCGCGGGGAGGGGAGAGACTGTGGTCAGATGTAGAGCTCCTCGCGCGGATAGCCCACACGATTCTGGGGCCGGCTGCCGTAGACGGCCGAAAGCAAAAGGAGAATACCGATCCGGCCCACGAACATGCCGATCATCAGCACCAGCTGGCCCCAGCGGTTGAGCTGACTGGTGACACCCACGTCGAGGCCCACGGTGCCGAAGGCGGAGACGCAGGTGAACAGCTTTTCCAGGAAGGTGAAGGCCTCGCTCCCCGGGGTTCCGGCGGTGGTGTTGCCCAGCCCCAGCAACAAGGCCATCAACAGAATGAACAGGCCCGAGCCGAGGGTGACACCCACGGCTTTGAGGATCACCTTGAGGGGGATCTCTCGGTTCCTCACCACCACCTCGTCATGGCCGCGCAGGGTGGAACGCGTGGCCGCGAGCAGGGCGGCGAAGGTGGTGGTCTTGATGCCGCCACCGGTGCCACCTGGACTGGCGCCGATGAACATCAGGATGATCATCAGCAGGATGCCCGAGTCGGAGATGGTTTCCAGACTCAGGGGAATCGTGTTGAATCCGGCGGTGCGGGTGGTGATCGACTGGAACAGGGTGACCTGGAGTTTGTCCCAGAACCCCATCTGACCCACCAGATCCTCCGTAGCGAAGTGTTCGGTGAACATCAGGCCAACGGCCCCCACCACGATTAGCAGGATGGTGGTGCGAATCACGAGCCGGGTGTGCAGGCTGAGGCGGCGGATGCGGGCCAGTCGGAAACGGTTCACCCAGATGTCGTTGGTGACGCGCCAGCCGATGCCTCCCATCACGATCAGCAGACCGATCACCCCATTGACGACCGGCTGGCTCTGATAACCCACCAGATTGTCGCGCCATAGCCCGAAGCCGGCGTTGTTGTAGGCACTGATGCAATGGAACAGCGAAGCCCAGAGCCGCTGGCCCTTGTCTGGAATATCGGTGAAGCCGAAGTTGTAGAGAATCAGGGTGCCGATGCCGATCACGATGGCGGCGATCAGCAGAATCTGGTTCAGGGTGGGGCCGATGCCGCCGACGCCGAAGTCATCAAGGGCGCGCCCCTTGTCGAGCCGCTGCCGCAGCCCCGAGCGGCCCTGGACGAAGCCTTGCAGGAAGGTGGTGATGGCCATCAGCCCGAGGCCGCCGGTGAGGATCAGCCCGGCCAGGGTCACCTGGCCGAAAAAGGTGAGTTCGGCACCCACGTCGATGATCGACAGGCCCGTGACGGTGATGGCGGAGGTGACGGTGAAGAGGGCCTCCCAGAGGCCTACCTCATCGCTGGAGCAGAGCGGGCTTGCCAGCAGCAGTGTGCCAAAGGCAATCACCAGACCGCCGGTGACCACCGTGAACTGCGGCACCGTCAGACGGTGCCGCCAACTCTGCAGCCGCTTCATTTGTTGGGCTGGGGGGTCATCCGGAGATAGGGACGGATTTCAGTGACACCCTTGGGGAATTTCTCCCGGGCTTCTTCGGTGGGGATGGAGGGCACAACCACGCAGTCCTCGCCCTCCTTCCAGTTCACAGGAGTGGCCACCTGGTGGTGGTCGGTGAGCTGGAGGGAGTCGATCACCCGCAGAATTTCATCGAAATTGCGGCCCGTGCTGGCGGGATAGGTGATCTGCAGACGCAGTTTCTTGTTGGGATCGATGATGAACACCGAGCGCACCGTGAGGTTGCTCAGGGCATTCGGGTGGATCATTCCGTAGAGGCTGCTCACCTTCTTGTCGCTGTCCGCCAGGATCGGATAGTCGACGGTGGTGTTCTGGGTGTCGTTGATGTCGCCGATCCAGCCTTTGTGGCTTTCGGCGGAATCGACGCTCAGGGCGATGGTCTTGACGTTGCGTTTCTCCCATTCGGCGCGCAGCCGTGAGACCTCACCCAGCTCCGTCGTGCAGACGGGGGTGTAGTCGGCGGGATGGGAGAACAGCACCACCCAGCTGTCGCCGGCGAAGTCGTAGAGGTTGATCGGGCCGAGCTGGGACTCCTGAGTGAAATCAGGAACGGTGTCGCCCAGTTGCAGGGTCATCGGGGAGAAATTAGCGCCGGATGATGCTGGCACAGCAGTGGGGCCGCTGGTCGTGGTTCCGGCCGGCCAGGACTGCAGCTCCTGGCGCAGATGCTGGAGTCCCAGGTCCGCAGTGGCCGAAACGAACAGCATGGCCGGATCCACGGCCCTGGCTCGCTCCAGTTCGCCGCTGGCACATCGGTCGATCTGGTTGCCGATCACCCGCCTGGGCATGGCGGCCTGCAGGGAATCGAGGATCGCCTGCACGGTGGTGAGCTGTTCGGGCCAGGCTGGATCGGCTAGATCGACGACGATCAGCAGGCCGTCGGCATCGAGGGCCTCCTCGAAAGTGGAGCGGAACGCCTCCATCAACTGGGGGGGCAGATCGCGGATGAATCCCACCGTGTCGGTGACCAGCAGCGGCTGGCCGTCCGTGTCGCCGCCCGCCGCCCGCTCGATCCGACGGGTGGTGGGATCGAGGGTGGCGAAGAGCTTGTTCTCGGCCAGCACGGCCTGGCTGCCGCTGGCCCCGGTGAGGGCGTTGAGCAGGGAGCTCTTGCCCGCATTGGTGTAGCCCACCAGGGCCACCCGCGGCAGGTCGCGTCGCCCTTCCCGCAGGCGGGCCCGGTGGGCCCCCAGCCGCTGTACTTCGCGCTGCAGCCGCTCGATGCGACGGGCGATGGCGCGCCGGTCCTTCTCCAGCTGGGTTTCGCCGGGGCCCCTGGTGCCGATGCCGCCCCCCTGCCGCGACAGGCTCAGGCCCCGGCCGGTGAGCCGCGGCAGGCGGTAGCGCATCTGGGCCAGCTCCACTTGGAGCCGTCCGGCGCCGCTCGCTGCCCGCTGGGCAAAGATGTCGAGGATCAGTTCGCTGCGGTCGCTCACCGGCAGGTCGAGCAGCCCCTCCAGATCGCGGGCCTGGGCAGGGGTGAGTTCCCGGTCGGCCACCACCAGGCTGGCGCCGACGCGGCGCGCCTCCAGGGCCGCTTCCCGCAGCTTGCCCTCCCCCCAGGGGCTGCGGGAGACGGGGCCATGGCGGCGCTGCTCCACCCGGCCCACCGGGATGGAGCCGGCACTGCGCACCAGGCCCTCGAGTTCAGCGATGCGCCGGTCGCTCAGGGCCCGGTCGCCGCTGGTCTGCACCAGCAGCAGCACCCGCTCGGGGCCCTCCAGGGCGGGTGCTGGGGATGGATCTGGCGGCTCCGCAGCGGCGAGGGCGACGGGATCCAGGTCGCAGAGCTCGGCCAGATCCCCCTCCAGGACGCAGTTCCAGGCGCGATCGCCGCTGCCGGCCGGGGTGTGGATCGCAGCTGGCCAACGTCCGCCGGTGTCCGGTTGCTGGCCGAAGCGCAGCCAGAGGTCCGGCGCCACGTCCATGCCGACAACGGCCTCCTGGACCGAGGGTTGCAGGTGTGCCTGGCGTCCAGCCCCCGCGCAGGTGAGCAAACGCAGGTTGTGGCCCTGGCGCCTGGAGGGGCCGGGAAGTTTCTCCAGCAGGCGCGCCGAATGGTCCAGCTCCCCCACCCACAGCAGGCGGCACAGACCGCGCCCGTCCACCACCAGGGTCAGGGGCAACTCCAGGTCGCGGCCTTCGGCCGCCAGGCGCTGCAGGGTGAGCAGATCCGCCACCGCATCGCCCGGGTGACGCCGGTGGCAGATCTGCTCCAGCCGGCGCCGTTCCGCGGGCCGCAGACCCGCCGTTTTACCGGCCAGCACCCCCTGCCTCAAGGACGCCGCACCAGCAGGCAACGCACCCCGGCGGCCCGGGCGCCGGCCCCATCCTCCGGGCTGTCGCCCACATGCCAGACCTGGGATGGCTCTAGATCGATCGACTCCAGGGCAACCTGGAAAGGCACCGGCGACGGCTTGGCGGCCCCGGCACTGCTGGAGACCACCACCGCCCCGAACAGGTCCGCCAGGCCCAGGCCTTCCAGCAGCGGCTGCAGACGGCGATCAAAGTTGCTGACAACGGCCAGGCGCAAGCCCGCCCCGTGCCAGCGGCGCAGAACGGAGGGGACATCGGCAAAGACGTGCCACAGCGAAGGATCGGCGAAGCGATCGAACAGGGCGTCCTGCAGGGCCGCCGAAGCCCCTGCCGCCCCGGCGGCCCCCAGGACGGCGTCGATGCGCTCCCCCCACCAGCGGCGCTCTGCCTGGAGCAGGCTGTCGCCCTCGAGGCCGGGGAAGGCCAGGGGTGAGGCCTGCCGCAGAACACCCGGGAAGGCCCGGTCGATGGCGTCAGCGGCGACGTCGATTCCGTGCTCGGCCGCCACGGCGGCATAGGTGTGGCCCACGGTTGTGCGCAGGCCGATCAAGGTGCCCATGGCATCGAGCAACAGGCCCCGGGGACGGGGCCAGGTTGACGGCGAACCCGGCGTTGCCGTCATGGTTTCCAGTCGGCTAACCAGCCCGCGGCGACCCGCAGTTGGTGGGGCCGGCCCGGCAGGCGGGTCAGGTAGGCCAGACGGCGAAGCTGGTAGGCGGCCGGCCCTGCCAGGGTGACACCGGCGGCGGTGAGGCTGGCTTCGCCGATGCCCAGGCTCATCATTTCGCCCAGATCATTCCACTGGAAGGCTTCCAGGGGTTCGCCCCGCAACGACCGGATCAGGTTGGTGGCCAGCACCGCTGCCTGCTGAAAGGCCACCTGGGCCGTGGCTGGAGTGGCAGCGCCGGGGGCTTCGGTAGCGGTTCCGTCCGGATCCACCGGGGCGGCCAGATCTCCGGCCACGAACAGATCGCCATGGTCCTGCAGCCGTAGATCGGGCCCGCAGAGCAGGCGGCCGCGGCTGTCGCAGGCGGGGGCGGGGTCGATCCGGGGTGCCCGGAAGCTCAGCCCGGCGGTCCACACCACCGCCCGAACGGCCAGGGTCTCACTGTGGGTGGTGCTGTCCCCTTCCGGATGGCACCGAAGGCTGATCGCCTCGGCCTCGACCGCCTCCACCTGGGTGCGGGTGCGAAGACGCACATCACGACGCCTCAGGGCCATAGCGGCCTGTTCCCGGTTGAACGCCCTGGCCTGGGGCAGTAACTGCGGCCCCTGCTCGATCAGCTCGATCACGGCGCTGCCTTCGGCCATGTCGGCGAGCTTGCAGGCCAGCTCCACCCCAGTTGGTCCTGCGCCCACCACGGCGATGCGCTGCAGGGGTCGCCGCTGGCTTTTCAGGTCGGCCATCAGGCGCTGCAGCCGCTCCACATCGGCCAGGCTGCGGAAGCCCAGGCCGTAGCGGTCGGCCCCTGGCACCGCAAAGGTGTTGCTCTGGGCGCCTGTGGCGATCACCAGGCGGCCGTAGGGGAGGGTACGGCCCGCCGCCGTGTGCAGTTGGCGATTGTGGGAATCAATGCCCTCGACCCGGTCCTGAAGCCAGGCCAGGCCGCGGCCCGCCAGCAGGCCGTCGTAGCGGGGGGCGATTTCCCAGCCGCGCAACTCGCCACTCAGCAGCTCATAGAGCAGTGGCAGAAACAGGAAGCGGTCGTTCGGCTCGATCAGCAGGACGGGTGGGTGGTTCTTCCGCTGGGCCAGGGCCAGTGCCGTGTACAGGCCTCCGAAGCCACCCCCCACGATGACGACGTTCTGGGCCTTTTCCCGTTGCCCTTGCATGGCGTCACCTTAACCACAATCACTGGATCCCTGAAGGGCGATGATGGAGTGATGGTGTCCTTTCCCCTCACGGCGTCCATCAGCTCAGAGGGCAGCGTGGCGGGTCTGGATGCGGCCCACCAGGCCTTGCCCCGCGATCGCCATGGATCCGCCATCGACCTCGGTGCCGCCTGCTCCTCTCTGGAGCCCCTCGACGCCATCGGCCGCATGCGCTGGGCCCAGGAGGCGTTCGCCGGCCACTTCGCCGTCACCACCAGCTTCGGCATCCAGTCGGCGGTAATGCTCCACATGGTGAGCGCCCTGGACGGCTCCGGCGCCTGGCCGGCGATTCCCGTGCTCTGGGTTGACACCGGCTACCTGCCCCCCGAGACCTACCGCTACGCGGACGAGCTCTGCGACCGCCTCAAGCTCGACCTGCATGTGCTGCAGGCCGACCTCAGCCCGGCCCGGATGGAGGCCCTGCACGGCCGTCTCTGGGAAACGGGGAATCGCGACGACATGCGCACCTACAACCGGGTGCGAAAGGTCGACCCCCTCGACAGGGGGCTGCAACGGCTGGAGGTGCACTGCTGGGCCAGCGGCGTGCGTGCCGGCCAGACGGATCACCGTGGAGCGATGCAGTGTCTTGAGCCGGTGCGTGAGCGCTGGTCGCTGCGGCCTCTGCTCGCCTGGAGTCGCCGCGACGTTTACTACTACATGCAGGAGCACGACCTGCCCCAGCACCCCCTCTTTGAGCAGGGCTACTCCACCGTGGGCGACTGGCACACGAGTGCCCCTGACGACGGCACCACCAGTGGCCGGGCCACCCGTTTCGGCGGATTGCAGCAGGAATGCGGTATCCATATGCCCGGGCTGATGGGCGAGGGCATCTGAGGTGCCGGCTCGCCAGCTCCGCTGGCTGCTGATCGGCAACAGCCGCTGGCACTGGGCCCTGGACGGTGCGGATGGGGGTGGTGGCGACGCTCCGCTGCGGTTCCTGCACCTGCCCCCACCGACGGCGGTGGGGGATCCTCCGCTGGCCTGGGCCGCGGTGGGCCCGGTGCCTCCCCAGGCCGGGCTGCCGGCCGCCACGCGCCTGGAGCTGAAGAATGTGCCCCTGGCTGAGGTCCCCCCCTGGCTGGGCATCGACCGTGCCCTGGCGGGCTGGTGGGCGGCACGGTTGACGGGCGGCCCGGTGCTGGTGGCTGACGCCGGCACCGTGCTGAGCCTCACCCGGGTGGATGGCCGCGGCCGTTTCGCCGGCGGCCGGCTGATGGCGGGCGCCGCCCTGCAACTGGGGGCCATGGCCTCCGGCACCCAGGGCTTGCCGTCCCTGGAGGAGGGGCTGTCGGCTGGAGGCGGCGGGGACGCCTGGCCCAAAGCCACCGACGCGGCGATGAGGAGGGGGGTGGCCGAGGGCTTGGCCGCCGCGGTGCTGGAGGCAGGACGCCAGGCAAGGGCCCTTGAGCCTGGCTGCCGGATCGTGCTCACCGGAGGGGATGGGCCGACCCTGATGCCGCTTCTGCAGCACGCATCAGAGCTGGGGGAGGGCGTTTTGATGCATTGCCCCGACCTCTGCCTGGAGGCCCTTGTGGCCCTGCGACCCCGTCCGCCGGTCGGCGGCGTGGCTCAGGCCAGTCCCAGGTCCTCAAGGATCTGATCGGCCATGGCTTCGGCCTTCACCTTGAGATAAACGCGCTCCAGCTTGCCGTCGGCATCGACGACGAAGGTGTGCCGCATCATCCCCATGTACTCCTTGCCCATGAACTTCTTGAGGCCATAGCTGGCGTACGACTCGGCCACCGGGCAGGGCTCGGCGTCGGTCAGCAGGGTGAAGGGCAGGTCGTACTTGGCGACGAACTTGCCATGGCTGGCCGCACCGTCCTTACTGATCCCCAGGACCTTGATGCCGTGGGTTTCGAAGGCACTCCAGCGGTCCCGGAAATTGCAGGCTTCCTTTGTGCAGCCCGGGGTGTCGTCCTTGGGGTAGAAATAAATCACGACCCGCTGCCCCCTCAGGGCGGCGAGGGCCACGGCCTCACCCTTCTGATCGGGGAGGCTGAAATCGGGTGCGGGATCTCCCACCTGCAGGGCCATGGGTCGAACCTTGAAGACGATGAAGGTGTTCGTACCCTAAGGGCACTGTCCTTCCCAAGGCGCGGCGAGACGGCCCGCTTCCTCCACTAGTGCCCGTCCGGTGTGTGTGGAGAGGCAAAGAAACTGCACACCCGATGTAGGCAGGGCCACCCTTGATGGCTAGGTTGATTGTGAAGTCAACATCGTCTCCCGTGCTCAAGCAAATTCTCACCGGTCTCTTCGTGGGAACGGCCCTCACGGCTTCCGTGCTGCCCGCTTCTGCGGCTGTGGACAACGATCTGCCTGTCCGTTGGAACACCGGCGGCGCCGTGTGGTCGACAAACCAAGCTGCCTTCGACACGTTTCTGGGTTCCGGAGACATCACCGATCGGGGTCTCGAAGGTGGACTCGCCCGCTCCGGTTGGACCTCCGATGAGGTCAAGTCGGGCATGACCAAGACCTATGCCGTCAACCTCGTTGGCGTGTCTCGCTTCCTTTATTCGGACGCCGGCGTCAAGTTCCTCAAGAACGCGACCAACAGCTACTTCCCTTACTACAGCATGAATACCTATGCTGTGCAGGCTCTGCGTTCGGCGATCATCTCCGACGCCAAGGACGGTTCCATCACGTCGGCAGGCATCATGAAGGCCCTGCCCACCGACTTCCGTCTGGCTGATTTCTGCAACACCTACACCGGTTCCCAGAACATCTGCGCCGAGGGTCGTTGCCAGCCCGGCACCGCCCAGTGCACCTCCCTGCTGTCCTGGTACGTCTTCCTGCCCGCCTGCATCCAGGCCAACCAGATGGCCGATCCCGTGGCCATGGTCCGGGACACCCCCGCCCCTGCGCCCATGATGGATCAGCCGGTTCGCGGCCTCTGGTGAGCGATCGGGGAGGATCCTCCCCCCTATCCGCTTCAGCCCCGGCGATGCCGGGGTTTTTTTATGGCCCCGGGAGCCTGTGAGCCAAGAGCAGGGTGTGTCCCAGGGGCTGGGGCAGGGTGGTACCCCGTCGCTCCCGGAACAGGGCTTCGAGGCCCTTGCGGCCAGCGGCCGGAAGCGCCGCCGCCAGATGCTTCCGGTAGCTGGCCTCAGCGCCGAACCAGCGCTCCAGCAGGGCGTCGCTCAGGGGAAGGTCGAGCCCCTCCTCCCAGAAGCGGCGCTGCACACTCCAGCCGAGGGCTTCCAGCCCCTCCTGCACCCGATCGGCCAGCTCGGCGTCGCCCGCCAGCCACGCCTTTTCCCTGGTGGCCGCGCGCTCAAGAACGGCCGGCATGTCGCCTGCGGCGCGGCTGAGCAGGTGGGCACGCAGGCTGCCCGCCGGTCCCAGTAAGGGATGGGTGAACAGCAAGCGGGCCAGGGCTCCCGGGGCCGCCAAGGCCGTGAGCTGCTCCAGCCAGGCCAGCCGTTGCTCTGCTGAGCAGTGTCGCCAGGGCTGGCGTGCGGCGATCCACTCGAAGCGCCCCTCCCCCGGGGGCGGAGCGGTCAGCTGCGCCTGGAGCTGGTCGGGGGCGTCGGGTGCCACGGCCAGCAAGCGGGGTCGCCGCAGCTGATCCAGCAATTGCAGCTGGGCTTGCAGGCGATCGAGCACCGCCGCGCTCGGTGTGGTGAGCACCACCTCCCCTTCGCTGGCGGCCTCGAGGGGATCGAGGGCCCAGAGCAGGGAGTGGGCTTCGACCACCAGCACCCTGTCGAGGCGCCCGATGGCGGCGTCCTGCCAGAAGCGCTGGCGCAGCCGATCGAGCCGTTCCCCCTCCGCCCCCGCCTGGCGCTGCAGCCAGCGGTTCAGCAGGGGGTCGTCCGGGCTGCTGCTGAGCAGGTCGCCCCTGTCGTCGGCCGCCGTTTCGGCCGCGGCGGCCAGCTGGCCGGCCCGGCGCTGCTGCAGCCGTTTTCGCAGCCCCCCTTCCCAGCCCAGGGACCCCGGCTGCCAGAACACCTCCCCCTGCAACGCCTGTGGCAGGTACTGCTGGGCCACCCAGTGGTCGGCATAGGCGTGGGGATAGCGGTAGCCCACCCCATCGCCGAAGGCCTGTCCATCCCGGTTGGCATCGCGCAGATGGGCCGGCACCTGCTGGCGGCGGCTGTCGCGCACCGCCTTCACCGCATCGAAGAAGCCCAGGCTGCTGTTGCTTTTCTCGGTGCCGGCCAGGTAGAGCGTGGCATGGGCCAGGGGGTAGAGCCCCTCCGGCAGGCCCACCCTGTCGAAGGCCGCCGCGCAGGCCTCCACCACCACCATGGCCTGGGGATCGGCCAGACCGATGTCTTCGCCGGCGGAGATCAGCAGACGCCGCAGGATGAAGCGGGGGTTCTCGCCCGCTTCCACCATCCGTGCCAGCCAGAACAGGGCCGCATCGGGATCGGAGCCTCGGATCGACTTGATGAAGGCGCTGATCGTGTCGAAGTGGGCGTCGCCTTGCTTGTCGTAAAGCACCGCCCGCTGCTGGATCGATTCCTCGGCAATGGACAGATCGATGCGGATCACCCCGTCGGCGTCGGCTTCGGTGGTTTCCACCGCCAGTTCGAGGGCATTGAGCAGGCTGCGGGCATCGCCCCCCGCCACGTCCAGCAGGTGGGCGCCCGCCGGTGCGGACAGCTCGACGGGTCGCTGGCCATAGCCGTGCTCGGGATCGGCCAGGGCTCGATCCAGCAGGAGGCCCAGGTCGCCGGGTTCCAGGGGCTGGAGACGGAACAGGCGGGAGCGGCTGACCAGGGCCTTGTTGACTTCGAAGTAGGGGTTCTCGGTGGTGGCGCCGATCAGGGTCACGGTGCCGTTCTCCACCCAGGGCAGCAGGGCATCCTGCTGGGCACTGTTGAACCGGTGCACCTCGTCAATGAACAGGATCGTGCGCAGGCCGTGGTGCTCGAGGCGCAACTTGGCGGCGTCCACCTCGGCCCGCAGATCCTTCACCCCGGCCAGCACGGCGTTGAGGCTGCTGAAGTGGGCCCGGGTGCTGCCGGCGATGATCCGCGCCAGGGTCGTCTTGCCGGTGCCGGGGGGGCCGTGCAGGATCAGGTTGCCCACCCGGTCGGCGGCGATGGCACGACGCAGCAGGCGCCCCGGACCCAGGATCGACGCCTGTCCCACGAAGTCGTCCAGGGTGCGTGGCCGCAGGCGATCCGCCAGCGGGGCAATCCTGCGCCTGGCTTGCTCGCCTTGATGGCTGAACAGATCACTCACTGTGGCGTGCCTTGGCTCACTCCACCCGTGAATGGAAGCGGGAGCTGAAGGCCAGCAGGTCAAACCCGCTGAACAGGAAGCTGATACCCACCAGCAGACCGATCACCGAGAGCAGGCTGGCCGGACTCATCGTCAGGATCAGCAAGCCAAGAGCGAGGGTGACGATGCCGTTGGCCAGTCCCCATCCCCAGCCCCTGGTGGTGCGGTGGGTGAGGGAGACGATCGCCATCACGCCCCCCTCCACAAGGAACACCAGGCCGAGTGCTGTGGCCAGCGCCTTCACCTGCAGGGCGGCAGGAACCACCCCGGATTTGAATTGCAGCAGCATCCAGATGCCGGTGACCAGGAACAGGGTGGACACCACCAGCCTCCAGAAGCAGTGCCAGCGGCCGAGGCGTCGGGCACGCGAGAGGTTGTCGATCCAGCCCATGAGGCCCCCCACCAGGAAGGCGATCGCCACCATCACGGTGACGGAGGCTGAGGCCACCACAGGAAAGCTGAGGGCCAGAAGCCCCAGCACGATCATGATGATTCCCTCGGCCTGGGTGAGGCCCTGGAGCCGGCCCGCTTCGGCCGCTGTGCGATCCAGGGGGAGGCCTGATGAATCCTCCGCATCGGGAGAGTTGAAGGTGGCGCCGGAAGGCATAAGACCCATGGACACATCCTTGGCAACGTAGGCAAGGGAAAACTTGCCGTGCCTTCCCCGTCATGGTATGAGATTGACGCTGGGTGGCTTGGTAGCGAATCAAGGCCTCGTATGTGCTGGATTCTTGGCAGCGTCTGCAGCTCCATGGCCATCTTTGGCTTTCGGGTGATGGAGGCCGTGCTGCTGCGCCGCAGCCTCTTCCTCAAGGTGATGGGAATGGATGGGATGGGGACGGGGGCTGGGCGGCGCCAACAACCGACAGCGAACCTGAGATCTGCGTGATCGCCCCGCGGGTGGAGAGCGACGCCGAAGGCCGGGGGTGGCTGAGCCGCTGAAGGCAGCGCCTGATGGCGGCAGCAGGCTCAGAGGCGACGCAGAAAGAAGGGGATCAGCACGGCGTTGAACAGATCGATGAGGAACGCCGACACCAGCGGCAGCACGATGAAGGCCTTGTACGAGGGCCCGAATCGTTGGGTCACCGCCGTCATGTTGGCCATGGCGGTGGGGGTGGAGCCCAGCGAGATGCCGCCGAAGCCCGCGGCGATCACGGCGGCGTCGTAGGTGCCACCGAGCAGCGGAAACACCAAGAAAAGATTGATCACCAGGGCCAGCAGGAACTGGGCGATCAGGATCAGCAGCAGGGGCCCCGCCAGATCCACCAGCGTCCAGAACTGCAAGGCCATCAGGGACATCGCCAGGAACGCCCCGAGTGAGATCTCGGCGATCAGGGCCAGGGCCGGTGTTCTGGAGGGCCAGCGGAACCCTGCCTTCGGCCCTTGGCTGGGCAGCAGGTTGCTGAGCAGGATGCCCACGATCAGGCAGGGCACGAACAATGGCAGGAACAGCCCGAGGTCGCGCATCAGCTTCTGCAGAATCGAGCCGAGGATGATGCAGATGTTGATCGCCAGCACCGCTCCCAGAAAATCGAGGTGACCCATCACCTCCCCGCCGCCCCTCGGGCTTGCCTGCACGGGCGTCTCCTCGGAGCCGGGAGTTGCCAGACGGTGGCGGCGGATCAGGTACTGGGCGATGGGTCCTCCAGTGGCACTGGCGATGATCAGGCCGAAGGTGGCGGCCGCAATGCCGATCTCCAGGGCGTTGGCCACGCCGTGTTCGGCGGCGAACTTCGGTGCCCAGGCGATCGTGGTGCCATGGCCGCCGATCAACGACACCGTGCCCACCAGCAGTCCGGTGGCGGCCGGCAATCCACTCCAGCGGGCCAGGCCGATTCCCACCAGGTTCTGCGCCACCATCAGCACGATGCTCAGCACCAGCAGCACCACCAGGGAGCGGCCACCACGGCGCAGGTCGGCGAAGCTGGCATTCATGCCCACCGTGGTGAAGAAGTAGACGAGCAGCACATCACGGGCCCGCATGCCGAAGTTGATCTCAAAACCGAAGGCGAAATGCAGCAGGGTGATCAGCAGAGCCACCAGCAGGCCGCCACTGACGGGCTCCGGAATGGTGAATTCCCGCAGCAATCGGAAGCGACTGTTGAGACTCTTGCCGAGGAAAAGAACGAGAATCCCAAGGGTCACCGTAAGGAACGACTGCACCTCAATCGTTCCATCCACAACGTTCATCTTCGGTGACCTGGGTGGAACGAACTTGTTGGCAGGGAGCCTACTCCACACGATCAGAAGCGAAGGGTGTCGCGAAGCAGCGCGGCCCACACGCTGAGGCTGGCGGAATGGTCTGTTTGCGGCGAACGCAGGCTGAACCGGATCCGAGTGGCCAGTTCTAAGGCGAGGCCGGAGTCCGCACCGCCATCGGATGGCTGGTGAACGCGAACCGGTCGTGGCCCCAGCCGGCTCTGATCGAGGCGATCCAACCTTCCGTTGAAGGCTTGCCCATAGCCGGCCATCGACCAGGAGCCGCTCTGCCGGTCTTGGGAGCGGGAGGCGAGTTGGCTGGTCAGGGCGGTCCGCGCTTCATCCGTCCCATGTCGGTGGGACAAGGTTGTGAAGGAGAGACCCTGGCAGTGAGGTGCGCTGCTCAGTGCGGAAGAAGTCCTCGATAGATTGCGGATCTTCCGCAATGTCTGAGAATCCATGGCCATCATTGATGCCATCGATGGCTTTGTGGTGATGGAGGCGCTGATGCTGCTCACCGTGTTCACTGGACTGGTGGGTCTGCTGCTTCGCCGTAACCTTTTCCTCAAGGTGATGGGAATGGATGTGATGGGCACGGGGGTGATCTCCTTCTTCGTGCTCGTTGCTGCCCGCAGCGGGTTTCGCACCCCGATCCTCGACGGCAATGTTGCGTTTCCAGGTGGCAACGACTGGGCCGATCCGATCCCCCAGGCCGTGATCCTGACCGCTGTGGTGATCGGCCTTTCGATTCAGGCGCTGCTGCTGGTGGCGATCACCCGTCTGGCCAGCGTGGATCCCAGCCTCGATGCGGGCCAGCTCGATCAGCTGGGCCGCGACTGAGGGTCACGGATGTCTCCCCTTTCCCTGGTGTCCTGGAACCCGAGTGGTTCACTCCTGACGGTCGCCTGGCTGCTTCTGCCTTTCCTGGCGGCGTTCCTGGCGGCTCTGGTGCCGCGGCTGGCGCGTCCCCTGATCCTGCTGGTGGTGGCCACGACGCTGGCGATGGCCCTGGCGGCCTGGCAGGGCTGGCTGCCGGCGGATCTGCTCCTGCTCGGGCCCCTCGGGGTTCGCCTGCAACTCGATCCGCTCGCCTCGCCCCTGCTCCTGCTGACGGCCTTGGTGCACGGGGCCGTGCTGTTGGAGGGCTGGGGCCGCGATCTGGAGAAGCCCTTTCTGCTGTTACTACTTCTCCTGCAGGGCGGCATCCATTCGGCGATCGTGGCCAGCGATCTGATCAGCATCTATGTGGCTCAGGAGGTGGTGGGGATCAGCACCTTTCTGTTGCTGGTCCAGGGAAATCGGGCTCCCCAGCTCTGGATCGGTCTGCGGTACCTGCTGATCGGCAACAGCGTGATGCTTCTCTATCTGCTCGGTGCGGCGCTGGTGTATCGCGAGCAGGGCAGTTTCGCGCTGGCGGGTCTGGAGCAGAGCAGTGGTATTGCTCTGGCCCTGCTGCTGCTGGCCCTGCTGACCAAGGCTGAAGTGTTCCTCTCCGGGCTGTGGCTGCCCCGCACCAACGCCGTGGCACCGGCCGCCGTCTCCGCCCTGATCTCGGGAGGAGTGGTGTGCGCCGGTCTGGCCCCCCTGCTGCGCATCGCGGTGGCGGCCGAGAGTGCCGGTTCCCTGCTGCGCTGGATCGGCCTCGCCAGTGCCCTGCTGGGGCTGATCTTCGCCCTGGCCGAGCGCCGGGTCGCCCGGTTGCTGGCCTGGAGCACCATCTCCCAGATGGGGATGGTTCTGCTCGTGCCGGCGGTCGGTGGGCTGTATGCCCTGGCCCATGGTCTGGCCAAAGCGGCGCTGTTCCTGGTCTGCGACCGCCTGCCCGCCGATTCTCTCGAGGGCTGGCGTTCCCAGACGTTCCCGTGGCGGCACGCCGCTCCGCTCCTGCTGGCCTCCCTCTCGATCGCCGGGGCACCCCCCCTGCTCGGCTTTCTGGCCAAGGAGCAGCTGGGCCTGGCCCTTTCTGGTCCGCCGGTGGGGGTGCTTCCTGGGGCCGCGCTGCCTGCCGCCGTCCTGCTCCTGTCTGTGGGCACGGCGGCTGTGTATGCCCGCCTGTGGCGCCTGCCCGGCAACGACGCCGCCACGGCGCAGGCCCCACCCAGCTCGCCGGGTGCGCTGCTGCTGGTGGCGGCGCTGCTGCTGCTGAATCTCTCCCCCTGGGCCCTGGAGGGCTGGCGGACGCTGCTGGCCCAGGGAATCGGCGAGGCCCTGCTCAAGTCGGCTGGCCTGCTGCTCGCCGGACTGGGCCTTCAGCGCCTGTGGCCCAAGGGCCCGGATGGTGTTCGCCTGCCCGATCTGGAGGGCCTTGATGATCTGCTGGGTGGCGCCGTCCTGGTCGGGGCCGCCCTGGTGCTGCTGCTGGGCCGATGACACCGTTCCTCACCATCGCGTTCCGGCTGGTGCTGTGGTGCCTGCTGACCTCCGATCTGCGGCCCGTGAACCTGGCGATCGGCCTGATCGTGGCGTTCCTGCTGCCCAGCGATCGCGGCCCTGGCCTGACACCGCGGCAGCTGGCGGCGGCGGTGGGCCGCACCCTGCGGGTGATTCCCCAGGGCTACGCCGAAGCCTTCCGCATGATGCGGGTCCCCCACGGCCAGGAGCGGCTGGTGGAGATCCCGGCCAGCGAGCCGGTGGGGCCGGGCCGGGCGCGGGGTGCCCACGGACTACTGGTGTTCCTGGAAATCTTCCGGATCAGCTTCACGCCCCTGACGCTTGTGCTGGGGATCAGCGCGGATGGTCGCCGTTACCGCCTGCATCGGCTCGAACCCAGCCGTCAGACTGACCGTGAGGAGCCCATGAAGCCATGATCGCCCTGGTTTACGGCATGGTGCTGGCGCTGCTGATTCCGATCGCGGTGGCCTGCCGCCGCACCGATGTCTGGCATCTGCTGGCCGGTTTCACCAGCCTCTCCACCAAGGTGGCGGTGTTGATGCTGGTGGTGTCGGTGGTGCGCGACGACTGGATGATCGGCCTGGTGGGGGTCATCATCCTGAGCGTGGGGAACGCCGGGCTCATGCTGCTGGCCAACCTGCTCTGGAGCAGCGAGCCTTGAACCTGCTCAGCCTGCTGCTGATTGCTCTGGGCCTGGTGTTCTGGTTCTGGGGAAGCTGGCCCCTGCTCGGCAGCGGCAGCTACCTCAGCAAGCTGCACAGCCTCTCGGTGGCCGACAACCTGGGCTCCGCGCTGATTCTGGTGGGTCTGCTGCTGAAACTGCCGAGGGAATGGCCTCTGCTGCTGATGGCGCTGCTGATGCTCGTGATCTGGAACACGATCCTGGGCTATGTCCTGGCGGCCTGCTCCCAGCCGCGACCGGGGCGTAGATCCCAGTGAACGACTTCTACCTGCTGCTGCCGGTCACGGCGCTGCTGCCGTTGACGGCCGTGCTGCTGGTGAGCCGGGCCGACCCGTACCAGGTGTTGATCCTGCGGGGGGTCCTGGGGGTGGTGGCCGCCCTTGTCTACGTGCTGCTGGGGGCGGCGGATGTGGCCCTCACGGAGGCGATGGTGGGCACGCTGCTGTCCAGCACCCTCTACGCCGTGGCGCTGCGCTCCTCGATGGTGCTGCGTCTGGCGGTGGCCGCCGACGACCCGGTGGAGGCGGCGGCGGCGGAGCTGCTGGCCAGCTGGCTGAAGCCGGCCCGGTTGCGCCTTCAGCTGGTGCCCTCGGCAGCGAAGGGGACCTCGAAGCCAGGCATGGCGGCTGATCTGCACGGTGAGCTGGTGGGCAGCCGAAGCCTGCGGCTGCATAACGACCGGCTGCGGGAACGGTTGCTGGCCCTGGAGGGCGCCCAGCGCTGGCAGAGCTGGGGTGGGGAGATCGGCCGCATGGAGGCGGCGAACGAAGCACGCGAACCGTGAAGATCCTGGTCCTCACCGCTGCGGCCATCCTCTGCCTGGCACCCCTGCTCGCCGGCAGGGACAGCTCGGTGGACTCGGTCCACCTGATCAGCCTTCTTGTGGGTCAGAGCGGTATCCCGAACACGGTGTCCGCCGTGATCCTGCAGGCGCGCCTCTACGACACCATCGGCGAGGTGGTGGTGTTCACCATGGCTTCGCTGGGGGTGCGCTGGCTGCTCAGTGACACCCGCCCGGAGCGGCAGATCGAGGCGCTGAGTGATACGGCCTCGGTGGTGCTCTGCCGACTCGGGGCGACGGTGGCGGCCATGGTGGCGGTGGAGCTGGCGCTGCGGGGCCATCTCACCCCAGGGGGTGGCTTCGCAGCCGGTGTGGCCGGCGGCACGGCCTTCGGCCTGGTGGTGATCAGCGGCTCCGCCAGGCTGGCGGATCGCTTCTACAGGAAGGTGCACGCCGAGCTGTGGGAAAAGATGGCGGTGCTGCTCTTCATTGTCGTCGCCATGGTCAGCTTCGAGGGGATCGTCCCAGTGAGCGGCCGCTTCGGCACGGTGGAAAGCGGTGGCTGGATCCCGCTGCTCAATGTGCTGATGGCCATCAAGGTGACCCTGGGCTCCTGGACGATGGTGCAGTTGTTCGTGCGTTACCGGGGCCTGCTCTGAAGGGCCGGGCCCCGCTGCAGCCGGCTCAGCCAGCTCAGGAGACGGTGCGCTGGGGCGGTACCCAGTTGACAGGCCAACGGTTGGCGAGCAGAGCCACCAGCAGCATCGGCGTTGCCAGGCCGAAGCAAGTAAGCCATTGGTTGGCCGTCATCGGTGTGGTCTCGAACAGCAGGTTCATCACGCGCCACTGACTGAACATCACCTGCATCAGAAAAGCGGCAAGGATGCCGAAGCCGATGCGTGAGACGTTCCCCAGAACCACCTGGCGTCCCCGCAGTCGTGCCACCAGGGAGGCCCAGAATTGGCTGAGGCTGAACAGGTAGATCACCAGGCCCGTGACCAGGGTCTGGATGGCCATGGTGCGGGCGAGGGCGAGATCACCACTGTAATCGCGGACCCAGGCGAAGACGCCGAAGATGAAGATCAGGTTGAGTGTGGAAATCAGGGCGATCCGTACCAGCAACGGCCGCGATAACAGGGGCTGCTGGGGAGAGCGGGGCGGGCGCTCCATCAGGTCGTAGGGCTTGGGCTCGAAGGCGATGGGAATTGTCATCGTGATCGAAATGATCATGTTGATCCAGAGCACCTGAAGCGGCTGAATCGGCAGGGACTGACCCCGGCCAACCATCACGCTCAGAAACACGCTGGCCGCCAGACCACCGTTGACCGGCAACAGGAAGGCCAGCGCCTTCATCAGGTTCTGGAACACATTCCTGCCTTCCTCCACGGCCGCTTCGATCGAAGCGAAGTTGTCGTCGGTGAGCACCATATCCGCAGCCTCCTTCGCCACTTCCGTGCCGGTGATCCCCATGGCGATGCCAATATCCGCCTGCTTCAAGGCAGGCGCATCATTCACACCATCGCCGGTCATGGCGACGATGTGACCTCGGGACTGGAGTGCCTGAACTAGGCGAAGCTTCTGCTCCGGAACGACCCGGGCAAAGACACTTCCCTCCAGAGCGGCATGGACGAACTCGTTCTTGTCCAGGTCCGTGAGCTCCTGCCCGCTGAAGGCCGTGGTCGTCTCCTGTTGGCTGAGCTTCATGCGATCGGCAATCGCTTCAGCGGTGACCTTGTGATCTCCGGTGATCATTTTGACAGCGACGCCCGCGCCATGGAAGGCCCGAATCGATTGGATGGCCTCGGAGCGTGGCGGGTCGATCATTCCCTGAAGACCGAGGAAAATCAGGCCCGAGGCCAGATCGTCGTGATCGAAGGCGGTGCTCGCCTGCGGCTTCTGGGCGAAGGCCAGGACGCGCAGACCCTTGGACGCCATGCGATCGGCCTGCTGTTGGAGCTTTTCCCTGCTGATCGGGTGGGCATGACCCTGGGAATCAAGGAGTGCATCGCTGCGCTTGAGCAAGGATTCGACGGAACCCTTCATCCAGATCACCCCGCCGGCCCCGTTCGGCATCTGGTTCAGGGTTGCCATGTATTGATACTCGGATTCGAACGGGATGCTGTCGAGGCGAGGATGGGTTTCGGCGAGCTTGGCGCGGTCGAGGCCGACCTTGCGACCTGAGACCAGCAGGGCACCTTCGGTGGGATCACCCACGATGCTCCAGATCCTGTTTTCATGGGCCAGTTCAGAGTCGTTGCAGAGCACGCCGGCGAGCAGGCAGTCCCGAACAGCCACAGGCAACTGGGTGATGTCCATCGGTTCATCTTCGGCATCCAGAAGATCTCCCTTTGGGGCATAGCCATCACCGACAAACTGATAATGGTGATCGCCGGCGTAAAGCGCTTGCACCGTCATTTGATTCTCCGTCAGGGTTCCGGTCTTGTCGGAACAGATGATGGTGGCACTGCCGAGCGTTTCCACGGCCGGCAGATTCCTGACGATGGCATGACGTTCCGCCATGCGCGAAACACCGATGGCCAGGGTGATGGTGACCACGGCTGGAAGACCCTCCGGGATGGCACTCACCGCAAGGGCGACGGCAGCCTGGAACATGTCAAATGGGGTATTGCCCCAGGCCAGGCCAACCATGAAGGTGAAAATGGCAATCCCCAGAATCGCTCTGAGAAGCAGATTGCTGAAACGTTCAAACTTTCGCGTCAGCGGCGTGGTGAGGGCGCTGCTTTCATCCATTAAGGTTGAAATCCGACCGGTCTCGGTGCTCTGCCCGGTTTCGACGACAACGCCTTCAGCCTGCCCGAAGGTGATGAAGCTGCCGGCATAGGCCATGTTGATGCGATCAGCCAGGGGCATGTCCGGACCCAGTGCCTTGCAGTCGGCATCCTTTTCCACGGCCACGGATTCTCCCGTGAGGCCGGACTCATTGACTTGCAGGCTGCGGCTTGTGACCAGGCGAAGATCGGCGGGCACTTTGTCGCCGGAAGCCAGCAGCACCACATCGCCTGGCACAAGGTCAGAAGACGGCAGCTTCTGCATCTCGCCATTGCGACGCACCATGGCCTCGGTGGTGACCGAGGAGGCCAACGCCTTGATCGCAGACTCCGCCTTTGATTCCTGGGCGAAAGCGATCACGGCATTCAGAACGGCAACGCCGGTGATCACTCCCGCTTCAATCCAGGAGCCCATGAAGGCCTTGACGACACCAGCGATGAGCAGAATGTAAAGCAGTGGATTCTTGAACTGAATCAGAAACATCCAAAGAGGAGAGCGACCCTTCTTGGCTGTCAGTTCATTCTTCCCGTAGCGTTCCTGTTGCTTTGCGGCCTGGGCATCGGAGAGACCCTGGACTGGATCGACATCAACGCGAGTCAGCACCGCAGAAAGGTCAAGGCTGTGCCAGGGGATGGCCTGTGCTGTGCTCTGTGGATCCGCTTGATGAAGGGAGGCGCTTGGTTTTGTCATTCCTGGAGATTTGGTGTGAGGAAATGGCAGGGATTGGACCCGTAGGTAGCGGAAGACCAGGAGGCCTGTCTCGCAGGCTCCATCGGCTATTTGTTTATTCTAACATCTTTTGTCCATGGCAATCTGGTCCTGGAGAGACGAATTGCAGCGGTAGTTATTGGCGATACCATGAGGTTCGACCAGGCAAAGGATGGGGTCGCCATCGTCAGAGAAATGGTGGTCCTGTTAAGGATTTCTGACTGTTCAGGCTTCGCCCGAATCGGCTTGCTTCTCGCCATGGGAATTGGTTGGGCCACCTGATCCGTTGCTGCCAGTGGCACCGACCGCCCCAATCTCTCCTCGTAAGGGGAATACTTCGCTGATGGGCTGAGCGGCCATGTTGGGTCGTTCCAGCGCTGCGGGCATCGGTGGGTTCACCTCGGCTTGGTAAACCTGCTGGCCAAAAACGTTCTGCACGACAAACAGCAACACGAAACCCATCACCGCCGCGAGCAGAGGCGTGGTGATCCACCCGGAGGCGATGCCCACCAGCACATTCCATCGGATCTGGCGGATTCCTTTGATCCCCTGCAGCAGACCGATCCCCACAACGGAGCCGATCACGGCCTGGGACCCTGAGACCGGCAATAGGGGAATTGTGGGCAGGCCGTGGCTGGCCAGGAAGGCCTCAAGCGCCGTGGACGAGAAGATGAACAGCACCAGGGAGTGCGATACCACCACCACGAGGGCTCCAAGTGGTGTGAGGGTGAGCAGGCTGTCGCCCACGGTCATCATCACCCTGCGGGAATAGGTGTAGACCCCGATGGCTATCGCGATGGCGCCGATCAGGAAGAGCTGCTCGACCGAGGAGATGCTGAAGCGTCCGAAAGTGAGATCCCGAAAGGGTGAAGCCCCCACGAAGAAGCCCATCACGTTGCCGATGCCATTGGCCCCCATCGCGTAGGAGCCGAAAATCCCAGCCAGGATCAGGCCCGTGCGCGTGTTTCTATCCAGCACGAGCAGGTGGGGCTTGGTGAGCCGGATCCACCAGACAAGACAGCTGTGCAGCACCATCGCGAAGATCCCTCCGAGGATGGGGGAAACGATCCAGGTGGAGAGAATGCGGCTCAGCGTGTTCAGGTCCGTCGCCGACCCACTGAACAGGTTCCAGCCGATGATCGATCCCACCACGGCCTGTCCGGTGGAGGCCGGCAGGCCCAGCTTGCTCATCCAGCCCACCGTGGCGGCGGCAGCAAGGGCGGCCGTGAATGCACCGGGCAGGGTGTTGATGGTTCCAAGTCTGCCCAGCCCATCGGCGGCCCCTGCCCCGCTTGTCACAGCGCCGATGATCAGGAAGACACTGCAGAGGAAGGCCGCTGTGGAAAAGCGGATCATCCTGGTGGCGACGGCGGTTCCAAAGGCATTGGACGCATCATTGGCACCCATGGACCAGCCCAGAAACAAGCCGCTGGAGATGAAGATCAGGGTGACGATCAGACTCATGAGGAGGCTTGCCGATCAAAGGGCACGTTTGATCGCAAAAATGGCCAGGTCATCACCAAGGCTCTCGGATCTGTCGGCCAGTTTGTCGAGCATGTTGGTGGCATCGCGTAATTGAGTCTTTCGTTCGAACGATAAATCAGAGCCATAGATTCGTTTCTTTAGTCGCAGGGCAACCATGTCAGTCTCTGATTCAAAAATGCGAACCTCATTGATGTGATCACGCACCGAAGGTGGGTCTCGGAAGAAGGTCCGTGCTGCTGTGATGACGGTCCTCACACATTTCAAGGCGATGGCGTTCAGATCTTCAAAGTCCTCACGAAACTCACCGAGAATTCCGCCGGGATGCTCAATGATCAGGTCTTCATACTTGCTGCCCATTTCATCAAGCAAGGCGAAAAGTTCTCCCAGCAACTTCAAGACGTCTCCACGGGCATCAGGGATCAGCATTTCGGTATAGAGCAAGGTGAGAATTCGGCGCCGCAATTCCGCACAACGTTCTTTGGTGTCAACGATCTGCCTTAGTTTCTCTTCGCAGGCCGGTGTCGCCGCCCCTGCGGAAAGGTAGGCCTTGATGCCCATTTCCAAGTAGATGGTTCCTTCGTTGATCTGATCAATGAACTCATCGATCAGGCCCTGGAGAAACCTGGTTTTTCCGAACAGAGGTGGTGTCTCGCTCGTCACTTGTCGCTTGCTCTTGACGAGTGTCTTGACCGATTGTAGTGGTACCTGCGTGGATCAAAAGGGTGTGGTGGCTGGGCTGTTGTTGATGGTTCTTTGGGGGTCATGGGAGAGGCGTTTCGCGACCTCTGGCCCTGGACTGGCCTTCGTCTTCAGGTGAGCAAGACAGGGTCTCGGTCTCTATAATGGTGCCGTGATATGGAGATTTCTTGATCGGGTGAAGCTGCGTCTGACCTTTGAATCGTTCTTCGGGGGATGGCCCGCCACAGCTGCTGAAGGACCCGCCGCGACCTGGGCCCAGGGTTGACACGGATGCGGCGCTTTCGGGGCCTCTGGTGTGGTATTGAAGACGTCGATGGATCAGGGTTTGCCGCCACCCCGGCTTCAGCCCCAGGATTCTTCTCCCATGCCGTAGCATTCGCCGGGCTGAAGGGTTCGCGTTGAAGGTTCGGTGCGCATAACTTCATCAGGGCTGCGACAGCGTGCAACCCATCTCCTCTCCCCCCAGCGTCGCCGTTCATCCAAGGCTGTCGGGGCTGGTCTGCTGAGCGGACCCCTTCTCGTCGCGGTCTTGCTGGCGGGTTGCCAGCCCGAGCCTCCCGCCGCCAGGCCACCCCTTTCGGTCCGCGCCGAAACGGCCACCCTGGCCCCCTTCACCGACAACGTCGACACCGTCAGCACCCTGGAGGCCATCGAAGAGGTGCGGCTCGCGGCCCAGGCCGGCGGCCGCATCGAGCGCTTGCAGGTGCGTCAGGGGGACAAGGTGAGCGCCGGTCAGATCCTTTTGGTGCTTGATCAAGCCCAGGGCCGCGCCGATGTGGCCCGCCTGGAGGCGGAGGTGCAGACCAACAAGCTCAATTATGAGCGCTACGAATACCTCGTGCGCCAGGGAGCGGCCAGTGCCTTCCAGCGGGACGAGTTTCGCCAGCGTTACCTCTCCTCGCGGCAGGATCTGGTGGCGCGCCGGGCGGATCTGGCCTTCCGCGATCTCAAGGCGCCGATCTCCGGCATCGTCGGCGACCTGCAGGTGAAGCTGGGCGACGTGATCGCCGCGGGTGCTTCCTTTACCACGATCATCCGCAACGACCGACTGATGGCCCGGGTGGATGTGCCGGCCGTGTTCTCCAATCGGCTGCGGCTGGGGCAGCCGGTGATCCTCATGGATCCCGCCACCAACAAGCCCATGGCCCAGAGCGTGGTTGGCTCCCTCGATCCTGGCGTGGTGGCCGGCACCCAGTCGCTGTTGGCCAAGGCGGAATTCGCCAATCCGGGCGGGCTGCTGCGCACCGGCCTGCGCACCCGCACCCGGCTGGTGCTCGACAGCCGCCAGGAGCTGTCGGTGCCCTTCGCCGCTGTCACCCAGATCTCTGGTCAGAGCTTCGTCTATGAAGTGGGCAGCCTGGCCGACCTGGAGCGGCGTCCAGGCCGCACCGATCTGGCTGTGGCCCGGAAGCTCCCCGCCGGCACCAGCTTCGCCCTGCAGACCCCCGTGCAACTGGGCCCCCTGCAGAACAACCGCTATCCGGTGCTCAAGGGACTCCAGGCCGGGACCCGGGTGATCACCACCAACCTGATCAACCTCCGTAACGGCGCGCCCGTCAAGGTGAACTGAGCAAAGCCTGAATGTCTCCTTCCAACACGTTCATCCTCAGGCCGGTGCTCACCACGGTGTGCAGCCTGTTGATTGTGATCGGCGGACTGATCGCGATCCCGCTGCTGCCCATCGAGAACCTGCCGGACATCGCGCCGCCGACGGTGAGGGTCACCTCCCGCTATGTGGGGGCCGACGCGGTCAGCGTCGAGCAGGGTGTCACCAGCGTGCTCGAGCAGCAGATCAACGGTGTGGAGAACATGGAGTTCATCACCTCCAACAGTGCGGCCGATGGCTCCAGCGCCATCTCCGTCACGTTTGCCAGCGGCAGTGACGGCGACATCAACCAGGTGAATGTTCAGAACCGGGTGTCGCTGGCCCAGCCGAGCCTGCCGGAAGAGGTGCGCCAGTCGGGCATCACGGTGAATAAGGCCTCAAACTCCATCCTGCTCGTTTATAACTTCACCAGCGAAGATCCGAAACAGCAATATAGTCTTGAGACCATCAGCGGGCTCCTTGATCAGAACCTCACTGATGCTGTCCGGCGAGTTCCGGGTGTCGGTGAACTCACCTACTTCGGCAACCGCCAGCTGGCCTTCCGCCTCTGGCTCGACCCGGATCGCCTGGCCGCCAACAAGCTGAGCGCCGCCGATGTGGTGCAGGCCTTGCGCAGCCAGAATCGTCTGGTGCCCGTCGGGCGCATCGGCGGTGCCCCCTCCCCACTGGGCCAGAAGTTCACCCTGACGGTGCAGCTGCAGGGACGGCTGCGGACCACCGAGGAATTCGGATCGATGATCCTGCGCTCCACTGCCGATGGCGGCCTGGTTCGCCTGCGCGATGTGGGCCGGGTGACGCTGGGGGGTGAATCCTTCGACATCGAGGCCTCCGACCTGCGCGGTGTCCCCTCGGTGGGGATGGCGATCTACCAGCTCACCGGCAGCAATGCCCTTGACGTCTCCAGTGGCGTGGAGGAGGTGATCAAGGAATTCGAGGACGTCATGCCGGTGGGCATGACGATCCAGAAGATCTACGACAACACCGAATTCGTCGAGGCCTCGATTGACGGCGTCACCACCGCCCTGCGGGAAGCGGTGGTGCTGGTGGTGCTGATCCTGTTCCTGTTCTTGCAGAACTGGAAGGCCACCCTGGTGCCGGCCATCGCCATCCCGGTGGCCCTGGTGGGCACGTTCCTGTTCGTGAAGGCTTTCGGCTTCACCCTCAACCAGCTCACCCTCTTCGGCCTGGTGCTGGCCGCAGGACTGGTGGTGGATGACGCCATCACCATCATCGAAGACACATCGACCAAGAAGGCCGCCGGACTGAGTGCCCTCCAGAGCGCCAAAGCCACCATGGATGAGTTGTTCGGCGCCGTGATCGCCACCTCCCTGGTCCTGTTCGCGGTGTTCGTTCCGGTGCTGTTCTTCCCTGGGGCCACAGGAACGATCTACAAGCAGTTCGCCGCCACGATCATCTTCTCCATCCTGATCTCCACGTTCAACGCCCTCACCTTCTCGCCGATGCTCTCGGCCCTGTTGCTGGCCCGGGAGAGCGAGCCCCCCAGTCGCCGCACCTATGCCATCTCCGGGGTGTTCATCGGCTTCGTGTACGGCCTGCTTGCCAGCGGCGGCGGCACCCTGGTGGCCTTGGGCGTCCTGGCGCTGGCCACGGGGATCGGCTTTGGCCTGCTTCTGCTCACGAAACTTCCCCTGCGGCTGCCTTTCGCGATCGGTGGCGCCGTCTCGGCCCTGTTGCTGGCGGGGGTCAACAGTCCTGTGGAGGTGCTGATCTACACGCTGATCGGCGGGGTCCTGGGTTGGGGGGCTCCGTTCATCTTCCGCCGCTTCAACGTCATCTATGCCGGTGTGGAGCGGCGCTATCAAGCTGGACTGGGCTGGGTGCTCGGTAAGCGTCGTCTCATGATGGCTCTGCTGGCCGGTGGCATCCTTCTCACCGCGTACGCCTTCACCGCTATCCCGACGGGCTTCGTGCCCGTGGAGGATCAGGGCTATGCCATCGGCTTCGTCCAGGCCCCAGACGGGGCTTCTCTGGAGAACACCCGCCGCATCAATCAGCGGGTGGCCGAAATCCTGCGCAGCGAGAAGGACATCACCTCGGCGGCGGTGTTCAGCGGCGCCAGTCTCGATGGCAATGCTCCCAACCGGGGCCTGTTCTTCTTCGGCACCCGCAACTGGGATGAGCGCACCTCCTCGGACCAGTCGGTGGCGGCGATCACCCAGCGTCTGAACCGCAAGCTCTCGGTGATTGAAGAGGCGCGGATCATCGTGATCGAACCCCCCGCCATCCCCGGCTACGGCACGGGGGCCGGCTTCGAGATGCAGATGCTCAACCGCAGCGGTGGCTCCCTCACCCCCGCCGATTTCTTCGCCGCGGCCACTCAGCTGGTCGGCAAGGCCAACCAGAGCGGCCTGTTCGATCGGGTGTTCACCCAGTTCTCTCCTGAAGCCCCCCAGCTGCAGATTCTCGTCGACCGTGATCGGATGGCGGCGCTCGGGGTCGACTACGGCACGGCGATGCAGACGTTCAGCTTCAACATCGGTTCGTTCTATGTCAACGACACCTTTGATGCCGGCAGGGTGCGCCGCATCTTCGTGCAGGCCGATGAGCGCTACCGCGCCAATCCGGACCAACTGAAATCCCTGTATGTGCCCAACGCCCGTGGTGAGCAGATCCCCCTGTCGGAGTTCATCCAGGTGGAGTCGGTCACCGGCCCGTCGGTGATCCCCCGTTTCAACCTGTTCCGCTCGATCAAGGTGGAGGGGTCGGCCCTGCCAGGGCGCAGCTCCGGCCAGGCGATCAAGGACATCCAGGACCTCTTCAACAACCTCTCCACCACCGGGGTCGGCTACGACTGGACCGGGATCTCCCGGGAAGAGGTGAGCGCGGGGGCCCTGGCGATCGTGATCTTCGCGCTTGGCATTCTTGCGGTCTATCTGGTGCTTTCAGCGCAGTACGAGAGCTACAGCGATCCCTTGATCATCCTGATGACCGTGCCAACGGCCATGCTGGGGGCCCTGGCCTTCCTGGCCCTGCGGGGTGAAGTGCTCAACATCTATGCCCAGGTGGGGCTGGTGATGCTGATCGGCCTGGCGGCCAAGAACGGCATCCTGATCGTCGATCTCGCCAACCAGCGCATGGAGGAGGGCGCAAGTGCCATGGAGGCGGCGCGGGCCTCGGCCCAGTCCCGTTTCCGGCCGATCCTGATGACGGCCATCTCCTCCCTGTTCGGCTTCCTTCCCCTGGTGTTTGCCAGCGGTGCTGGCGCCAGAAGCCAGGCGTCCCTGGGTACGGTGGTGTTCGGGGGCTTGGCCGTGGCCACCGTGCTGTCCCTGTTCGTGGTGCCGGTGTTCTACGTGGTGGTGAAACAGCTCACGGCCGCTTCGCCGCCGGCGACCGCCGAGGCACGGGCGGGCGGAGCGTCCTGATGCCAGCCCCCTGCCCACCACTGAGTGGCCGGCGGGTGCTCTGCGCAGGACTGATCACGGGTCTGGTGGGCTTGGCGATCGCCCAGTTTCTGCGGGCCATCGTGGGGAACACCCCCTTGAGGATCACCCCCGAGGCCCTGTTCTGGAGCACCGTGGTGCTCGGGGGGTTTGGGGTGGTGGCCGGCATGGCGGTGGAGGCGGTGCGCCAACTGCAGGAGTCCAACCCGGAGCCCGACTACCACCACCGCCCCAGCCGCCGTGGTGGGCCCGGCCCCCGCTCCTGAGGGGCCGCAAGGCGCGCCGGACCAGTGGGGCGAACGGGGCTTTTCCGGTACCTTGCAGAGGTATGGACCGGTTCGGTGCGCTGGCAGGTTTTTCCCTCTCTCCTTCCCCTGGCGCTGTTGCTGGCAGCCTGTGGCTCCGCTGAGCCCAAGGCCCGACAGCCGCTGGTGGTGCAGACGGTGACGGTGGGGGAGTTCCGCTTTGCCCCGGGCATCGAGACGATCAGCGTCATCGAGTCCACCTCCAATGTGGTGATGCGGCCCCAATCCGATGGCCGGGTGGTGCGTATCCTGGCCAGGGAAGGTCAGCGGGTGAAGGCGGGCCAGCCCATCCTCGTGCTCGACAACGTGCAGGAATCGGCCACGCTCGATTCGGACCGGGCCGAGGCCATCAAAGATCGCGTCAACGCTGAGCGCTACGTCTTCCTCAATGAGCAGGGGGCCGTCTCGACCAAGGATCGGGACTACTACATCACCCAGGCCATCCAGAGTCGGGACCAGGCCCGCTCCAGCGCCGCCACCCTGGGCTACAAGTTCGTCACCGCTCCGATCGACGGGGAGATCGGCAATCTCGATTCGGTCAAGCTCGGCGATTACGTGCGCCAGGGCCAGGCGATCACGGGAATCGTGAACAACAGCTCCCTCTGGACCCTGATGGATGTGCCGGCCACCCAGTCCAGCCAGGTGAAGATTGGCCAGCCTGTACAGGTGGAGAGCCAAGGAAATCCACCGGTGAAGGGCGTGGGCAGGGTGGTGTTCGTCTCCCCCTACTTCGCCACCGCTCAGCAGGGCTCCTCCACCCAGCCCAACACGGTGCTGGTGAAGGCGGAGTTTCCGAATCTCACCGGGGTGCTGAAAACCGGCCAATACGTGCGCAACCGCATCATCACGGGCATCAGCGACCAGCTGGCGGTGCCGGTCGAGGCGGTGATGATGCAGGCCCAGCAACCTTTCGTCTACAAGGTGTTGCCGCTGTCCACAATTCTGCCCCAGATCAAGGCTTCCGATCAGCTGTTGCCGGCCCAGAAGCAGCAGCTGGAAAAACTTCCCGGCACCACGCCGGTGGTGGTACAGACGGCAGTGAAGCTTGGCAAGTTGCAGAACAATGCCTATCCGGTGCTGTCCGGCCTGGCCAAGGGGGATGAGGTGGTGGTGAGCAACACGGCCCTGCTCCGCTCCGGCATGCCGGTGCGGCGGGCGACGGCTCCGGCGGCGAGCTGAGCGAACCGATGTCGTTCTCCGATAACTTCATCAAGCGGCCGGTTCTGACCACCGTCTGCAGCATCCTGATCGTGCTGGTGGGCCTGATCGCCATCCCCACGCTGTCGATCGAGAATCTTCCCAACATCGCCCCTCCGCTCATCCAGGTGACCTCCAACTACGGAGGCGCCAATTCCCTGGTGACCGAGCAGGCGGTGACCAACCCGATCGAGCAGCAGATCAACGGTGTTCCGGGTGCCAATTATATTTCTTCCACCAGCAATATGTCTGGTACGAGCACAATTCAGGTCTTCTTTAACGAAGGCACTGATATCAATATCGACCAGGTGAACGTGCAGAACCGCGTGTCTCTGGCGATGCCCCAGTTGCCCCAGCAGGTGCAGGCCACCGGGGTTTCGGTGATGCAGAGCACCCCCTCCATTCTGCTCGCTTACCAGGTGACCTCAACGGAGGGTCAGTTTGATGCCTCCTATCTCAATGGTCTGATTTATCAGAACCTTTATTTTCAGCTGGAACGGGTGCCGGGTGTGGCCACTGTCAACCTTCTCGGTGGCAGCAATCCTGCCTTCTGGTTGTTTGTCGATGCCAACAAGCTGACCGCCAATAACCTCACTGCCGATCAGGTGGTCAAGGCTGTGAGCAGCCAGAACTCCGTGGCGATCGGTGGCCTGGTGGGGGGACCGCCAGCTGGGGGCAACCAGAAGTTCGCCTACCCGATCCTGGTGGAGAACAACGGCAATCTGGTCTCGGTTGAGGAGCTCAACAACCTGATCGTCGGCCGCACGCCCGCCGGCAACCTGCTGCGGCTCAAGGATGTCGGCGAAGCCACCTACGGCACCAACACCTACGCCCAGCAGGCCGTCAGCATCGAAGGCCACCCCTCGATCACGGTGGCTGTCTTCCAGACCCCTGAGAGCAATGCCCTCGACGTTTCGAACCAGGTGGTGCAGGTGATGAACCAGTTCACCCAGACCGTCCCTCCGGGGGTCAAGGTGTTCGAGATCTACAACATCGGCCAGTTCATCGAATCGGCCGTGGAGGGGGTGATCGATGCCCTCGGCCTGGCCATCGTGCTGGTGCTGCTGATCCTGTTCCTGTTTCTGCAGGACTGGCGGGCCACGGTGGTGCCCAGCCTGGCGATTCCGATCTCCCTGATCGGCACCTTCGCCTTCGTGAAGATCTTCGGTTTCTCGATCAACCAGCTCACCCTGCTGGGCCTGGTGCTGGCCACGGGCCTGGTGGTGGACGACGCCATCGTGGTGATCGAGGCGGTGGAGAAGAACCTGGAGAAGGGGATGCGTCCCCGCCAGGCCGCCATGGAATGCATGGGGGAGTTGTTCGGGGCCCTGGTGGCCACCGCCCTGGTGTTGATGGCGGTGTTCGTGCCCGTGGCCTTCTACCCCGGCGGCATCGGCATCATCTACAAACAGTTCGCCCTCACCATCGCCTTCTCGATCGCCATCTCCGCCTTCAATGCGCTCACCTTCTCTCCCATGCTCTCGGCCCTGTTGCTGAGGAGCCAGAAGTCGGCGCCCCCGGGGCGGCTGGTGGGCATCATCGGCGGCGTGGTGGTGGGCCTGGCCTTCGGCCGTTTCAGTGCCGCCTCCTTCGGCAATCTCACCTACGTGCTGGGCGTGGTGGCCGGCGTGCTGGCCGGGGCCAATCTGGTCTGGATCTTCAATCGCTTCAACGCCTTCTTCGCCCGCCTGGAGCATGGCTACGCCTCCATGGTGGGGGCCCTGATCGCCCGGCGTCGCTGGATCCTGGTGGGCCTGGGAGCTGGCATCGCCCTCACCGTGTTTGCCTTCTCCGCCCTGCCTTCCGCCTTCATCCCTGAAGAAGACCAGGGCTATGGCATGGGGATCTTCCAGCTCCAGAACGGCGCCTCCCTCAGCCAGACCCAGGGCACCGGCCTGGAGGTGGCCAAGGTGCTCAATGCGGAGCCGGAGATCATCGCCGGTTCGGTGGTGAGTGGCTACGGCTTCAACGGCGCCAGTCCTGATCAGGGGGTGTTCTTCTTCGGCTTCAAGCCGCTCGAGGAGCGCAGTGGCGCCGACCAGAAAGCGCCGGCGATCATCAACCGGCTCAACGCCAAGCTCAGCCAGATCAGCTCCGGCATGGCGGTGGCGGCCCAGCCGCCGGCGATCCCGGGCTTCTCTGCCCAGGGCGGCTTCTATTTCCAGTTCAACGACCTCAGTAATGGGGCCTTCAGCTTCAACCAGCTGAATGATCAGGCCAAGCAACTGATCCAGGCCGGTACGGCCAGTGGTGGCTTCTCCACGCTCTACACCCAGTTCATCCCCAGCGCCCCGGCTTTCGGGCTGAAGATCGATCGCTCGATCCTGGGGGCCCTCAACGTCGACTTCCAGCAGGCCATGCAGACGATCGCTGTGCTGGCGGGCAGCAATTACTCAGGCCTCACCTATGAGAGTGGCCAGGTCAGGAACATCTACGTGCAGGCGGCGTCGAAGAACCGCAGTTCCCTGGAGGATGTGCTCAGTTACTACGTGCGCAGCAATGACAACAAGATGGTTCAGGTGTCGGAATTCGCAACGGCGGAGCTCACCAGCGCGCCACCGGTGATCAGCCATTTCAACCTCTACCGCACCATCCTGATTCAGGGGGCCGAGGCGATCGGCACGAGTTCCGGGCAGGCCCTGACGAGGATTCAGGATCTCTTCCATGCCCAGGAGTTCAACAACATCGGCTATGCCTTTACCGGCCTCGCCGCTTTGCAGCTTTCGGCGGGCAATGCCAGCGTGCTGGTGTTCGGCCTTGGGATCCTTGTGGTCTATCTGGTGCTCTCGGCCCAGTACGAGAGCTATGTGACGCCGGTGATCATCCTGATGACCGTGCCCCTGGCCATGCTCGGAGCCCTGGCGTTCCTGGCCCTGCGCTCGATCGATCTCAACATCTACGCCCAGGTGGGTCTGGTGACCCTGATCGGCCTGGCGGCCAAGAACGGCATCCTGATCGTTGAGGTGGCCGAGCAGCACATGAAGGAGGGCATGACGGCCGCCGAGGCCGCCATCGCCTCGGCTGAATCGCGGCTGCGGCCGATCCTGATGACGGCCATCGCCGCCCTGGCCGGCTTCCTGCCCCTGGTGGTGGCCACCACGGCGGGAGCCAACAGCCAGCAGTCCCTGGGGACCGTGATCTTCGGCGGCCTGCTAGTGGCCACAGTGCTCTCGTTGGGGGTGGTGCCTCCCTTCTATGTGGTGGTGAAAGCCCTGGAGGCCCGCTGGTTCGGCGAGTCGGTCGACGACCAGGCGGATCTGCCCATGGCCCAGGAGCAACCCCCCGCCTAAGGGCAGCCCAGGCTGTGGCCGTGTAACGAATCATGCGTTGGCCTGGCTGCGCCATTGCGGTCGCTGGGCCAGGCCGTGAGGATCTTCCAAAGGGGTTGTGGAGAGATCGCCATGCTGCCGACGCTTGCCGAACGGTTGCGGGAGCAGCAGGCGAAGACCAGGAGCCGGCCTGCGTCGCGCCATCCCTGGCCGCTGTCCACTGATCCACCCACCGCCCTGCTGTTCCAGCCTCGCCATGAGGTGGCTGGCCTTGAAGCCGTCGCCCCTCCGGAGCCCGTCGCCCCCACTCCTCCCCAGAGCCGGACGGCCCTGGCAGAAATGCTGCTGCTGCTGTTCTGGGCCGTGCTGGTGTTAATCGATGGGGCGCTGGCGCTGGCCTCCCTGCTTGATCGCGCCGCAGCACGTGAGCTCAGAAGGCCAGGGCCGCACCGCCAGAGGATCACCCCGGCGGCGCCATCCTCTGCAGGGGTTTCTGATTCTCCTGGCGACACAGAAGCCACAACATTGCTGCAGGGATGCCGCTCGTTGGCTCCTTCGTTGTGAAGCAACTTTGCAACATCTTGATGTAACGTCTCGGCCCTCCATGACGGCCGTTCGGCCGGTGAAGATACGGCCCGGTTTGGCGCACACCTCTGGTAGTTTCGTTGTTCAGAGAGTGGCTGGGATCGTGAGTCGAAAGGTTGTGGCAACGAAAGGGTTTCTGTTCGCCCTTGCTCTCTGCTTCTCCGGGTTGGGCCTCAGCTCCATGACTGTCGCCCAGGTGCCCCCGCCTGTCCGCAGCGTGCAGGTCGTCCAGGGGGACACGCTCGAGGCCTTGGCGGCCCGCTACGGAGTGAGTGTGCAGGAGTTGATGCGGCTGAACAAGATCAGCCGGCCCGAGGAGCTGCAGATCGGCCAGTCACTGAAACTGCCGCCATCGAAGGGCCTTGTGCAGGTGCGCACAGGTGACACGCTGGCTGTCCTGGCGGCCCGCCACCGAACCACCGTGGCGGAGCTCCAGAAGATGAACCCCGGGGTGAAGCCCGACCAGTTGAAGGTCGGCGCCTGGCTGAAGCTGCCTGCGGCGCTCGCTGTGGCCAAGGCCATACCGACGGCCACCGCCACAGCCAAAGCCAAGCCTGCGTCCAAACCCACTGCCACCCCCAAACCCCTTGTGCCGGCGCCGGTAGCCAGAAGCTCCGCCACGTCTCCTCCGGTAAGTCCCCCTGCGGTGAAGGCTCCGGCGCCCACCGCCCCCCCCTCGCCCGTGCCGCCACAACCGGGAGACGTGGTCCGCTGGCGGTTTTACGGCAACACACTCGTGGACTGGGGCGGCTGGAAGCTCCACCCCGGTGGTGTCCGGGTCAGCCTGGTGCAGCCCAGCCAGGCGGAGGTCGGGCCGATCCGGGCGCAGGCGACCGCTGTGGCGGTGCATTGCAGCAGCCTGCGCCAGGCCTGGCTGATCAATGGAATCTGGGAGCCCTGGGCGGTTCCGGTGGGCCGTTCAGTTGGTCAGCAGATCGTCCTGGATCTTTGCGCCAACGTCAGCGACCCGACCGGTCCGACCGTTGCGCCCCCTTCCGCCCCTTGAGGTCTGGACCTGCCCCGGCGCCATAGGGTGGTGATCTTGATCACTTTCGGCGTCTTTGTTTTTGGCAATGAGCTAGCCTTCGAGCGCCATATCTGCAGCCTTTCAGAGTGACGTATTGCATCGGTTACTGGCTGGAGAAGGGTCTGGTTCTGGTCTCTGACTCCCGCACGAATGCCGGGGTTGATCATATTTCAAGCTACAGCAAGATGTATGTCTTTCAGCCGTCATCGGATCGGCTGTTCGTGCTTCTGGCGGCTGGGAATCTGGCCACCACCCAGGCTGTGATCAGCTGGATCCGCCGGGATCTCGATCGCCCTGCCGAGGCCTTTTCCCCTGGGGTCAGGGATCTGCGCTCCTGTGACTATCTCTTTGAAGCGGCCGCTTACATCGGCCGGGTGAGCGTGGCGGTGCAGCAGGAAAATGCCGCTGCCCTGAAGCAGGCGGGGGCCAGTGCCGGCGCCTCTTTCATCCTGGGCGGCCAGATCGCCGGGGAGGCCCACGGTCTGTATCTGGTGTACTCAGAGGGCAACGCCATCATGGCCACCCGCGAAACCCCCTTTCTGCAGATCGGTGAGACGAAATACGGCAAACCCCCCCTCGATAACGTGGGCCACACCAACCTTTCTCTGGAGGACGCCGCCCGGCTCTGCCTGATCTCGGAGGTGCTCACCCAGCGCTCGAATCTCACCGTAGGTCCACCGTTCGAGCTGGCCATCATTCCCGCTGATGCCCTGGCGGTTTCTCACCAGTTGACCTTTGGGGCGGAGGCTCCTGAGCTGGCCGCCATGATCGAAACCTGGAGCGCTGCCCAGCGGGAAGCCCTCTATCACCTGCCCCATTTCGCCTGGGAGCAGGCGTCGCCAACCTGAGTCCTCTTCCGCCATGTGGTCTGTTTCCGAATGGGTGTCCAACGGCCACCTGCCCACGGCCGAGGTGGTGCAGGAGCTGGTGGCGGAGGCGCATCTCCGCTTCGCGCCGGTTCTGGATGGCCAGGTGGCCGACTACATCCCCGCCCTGGCGGCGGCCCATTCCGGGCATTTCGGCCTCTGCGTGTCGACTTGCGGGGGGGCCTTGTTCGAGGCGGGCGAGGCTCGGGAGTCCTTCAGCATCCAGAGCATCTCCAAGCCGTTCCTGTTCGCGTTGATCTGCCAGGCCATCGGTGAGGAGGAGGCGCGCGAGAAGCTTGGCGTCAACAGCACCGGCCTGCCGTTCAATTCCGTCCTGGCGGTGGAGCGCAGCGGCGAGGGCCTCTCCAATCCGATGGTGAACGCCGGGGCGATCGCCGCCACCAGCCTGGCGCCCGGGGCCAGCAGCGAGGAGAAATGGGCCTTCATCCAGGACGGCTTCTCCCGTTTCGCCGGCCGGCGGCTGGAGATTGACGAACGGGTCTTCGATTCAGAGCTGGCCACCAATCGGCGCAACGCCGGTCTGGCCACCCTGCTCAGCGACCATGACCGCATCTGGTGGGATCCCGACGAGGCCACCGAGCTCTACACCCGCCAGTGTTCCCTCAGTGTCACGGCCGCTGATCTGGCCGTGATGGCTGCCACCCTGGCCAACGGCGGACGCCAGCCCGTCACCGGCGAGCAGGTGATTGAGGCCATCCATTGCCAGCACGTGCTGGCGGTGATGGTCACCGCCGGGTTGTACGAAACCTCCGGCGACTGGCTGTACGCCACCGGCCTGCCTGGGAAGAGCGGCGTGGCCGGCGGCATGATCACGGTGGCGCCGGGGAAGGGTGGTCTGGCCACCTATTCACCACCTCTCGACGAGGCGGGCAACAGTGTGCGCGGCCAGCTCACGGCTCGCTTCCTGTCTGAGCGGCTGGGTCTGAATCTGTTCGCCTCCAGAGCCGAGGGCAGCCGCTGAATCAAGGCTGCTGCAGGGGAGGAGAAGGCGTCGGTTGTCTACGATCCAGCCTCTGCATCGGGCCTTTGCCGCAATGATCAGCACCACCAATCTCGTGCGCTACTTACTCCTGGTGGCCTGCATCGGAGTCACGGTGGTGATCTTCAATTACTTTTCAGGCACGATTGCGGTGTTCACAGCCGCCGCGATCGTGGCGGCGCTGCTGAATGCCCCGGTGACGTGGCTGAGCCGTTATCTGCCGCGGGGCTGGGCGATCGCCGCCGTTTCCCTTGGCGCCCTGGTGCTCCTGATCGGTTTCGTCACCGGCATTGGCCTGCAGGTGCTGAATCAGGGCCAAGGTCTGCTGCTGGATCTGCAGGGCACCTTGAAACAGCAAGACCTCACGCCCCTGCATCAATACCTCAAAACCTATGGATTCGACAGAATCACGACGTTGCTGCAACAGGGCTTACTCACCGGGTTGGGGTTGCTGCAGACTGTGTTCTCCGGAGTCTTCACAGGTATTTTCGGTGCAGTGATTAGTGTCTATATGTTGATCGATGGTGAGAAGCTTTGGAAGGGATTTCTGCGACTGATTCCGGAGCCCCACCGTGATCGTTTTGCCGTGATCTTTCTGCAGAGCGTGCTGGGATTCATCCGCGGTCAGCTGCTGTTGATGGTGTTCCTGACCGTTTCGACAGCCGTGGTTTTCCCTTTGCTGGGCGTGAAGTACAGTCTGATTCTGGCGGTGATTGTGGGAGTCCTCGATGTGATCCCTGGGATCGGCGCCACCCTCGGTATCGTTCTGATCACTGTGATGGTCTTCGGTTCCCAGGGTGGAGACATCGGCTTGCGGGCCTTGATCGCTTCGCTGCTGCTTGGTCAGATTCAGGACAACATCATCCGTCCCAGGGTGATGGGCAAAGCCATGGAGCTCAACCCGGTGATTCTGTTTCTAGCGCTGTTCATCGGTCAGCGGGTCGCGGGTTTGCTGGGGGTGTTTCTTTCGATTCCTCTTGCCGGCATGATCGCCATCTGGATTCATGCAGAACGCCAACAACAGGACCCCATCGCTCTCACCCCAGCGGGTGACGACTAAGCACAGAGCCATGGCCAGCCACCCTGGGCCCGCCGGCGATCGACACAGCTTCCCCAAGGGCACTGCTGCCGAGATGTTTCAGTCGGCTGTCATGCTGTCCTTTCGTGATTTCCCCCGCTACGCCCATGACCGTGATTCGTTCGATCCTTGCCGCTCTCACCGCGTTTGCCGCGACGGCGGCCACCGGTGTGCCTGCCGCACAGGCCAGCTGCCGCTTCCTGATGCCGCTCGGAGGCGGTGGGACCCCTGTTGTGTCCAAAAGGATCGGGCCGGACAGGCTTGTAGGACGAACGAACTGGAACACTGATTTCATCGTGGATCGCAACTTCGGCAGTTACCGCTTCTTCTTTACGTCCGCATCTACCGAGCGCGCCAGCTTCCCGGTGTCCGGCTTCATGGTGTTCACTGACGGCAGCAACCTGCAGGTGATCAACGAAACCCCGACCTTTGAGCCTGGCACGGGCCGGATGTTCGGGCCTTTTCAGGCCGTTCCGGGCAAGCGCACCAGGTTGATGAATTTCCGCGTCGGCTCCACCACCACGCCTGCCGCCATCGGATTCAGTTATCGCATTTCTGTCCAGGGTTGTGATTGAAAACCATGCAATTTGAAAGCTTCGCGACCTTCAATATTGCCATTGTGGTGCTGGCGATCGGTCGCTGGCTGAATCGAAAGGTGGTGTTCCTGAGGGAATTCAATATCCCAGAACCGGTGACCAGCGGGCTGCTCGTCTGCCTTCTGCTGGCCCTGATCCATGCCATCAATGGCACGGAGGTCAGCTTCAATCTGCAGACGCGGGATTTTCTGCTGCTCTATTTCTTTGCGGCCATCGGCCTCAATGCCGACATCAAGACCTTGCTCTCGGGTGGCTGGCCCCTGCTGATCCTGGTGGGGACCACCGTGGGTTACATGATCCTGCAGAACCTCACCGGGATCGGCATGGCCGCGCTGTTGGGGCTGAATCCCCTGGTGGGTCTGCTGGGGGGGTCGGTGTCCCTGCTGGGGGGGCACGGCACGGCGATCGCCTGGGCACCACGCTTCGCCGAGAGCCACGGCATCAGCAATGCCCTCGAGATCGGCATCGCCTGCGCCACCTTCGGTCTGGTGCTGGCCTCGCTGATGGGCGGGCCGATCGCCCGGATCCTGATTCGCCGCCACCGGCTCAAGACGCCGCAGGCCCCCACGGCGGCCAAGCCCGAGGGCGACACCCCGGAGAGGGAGCCGGAGGCGGTGACCTACTTCAGCCTGCTGGGCACCCTCTTCTGGCTCAACGTCAGCCTGGGCCTGGGGGAGGTGCTGCACGAAGTCCTCAAGGCCGCCGGCAGCAACCTGCCCCTCTTCGTTTGCTGCCTGTTCGCGGCGATCCTCCTCACCAACACCGTGCCGCGGTTGCTGCCGATCCGCCACCTGGCCGCCCCCCGGTCCCTGGCCATCGTCTCGGAGATCGCCCTGGGCATCTTTCTGACGATGTCCCTGATGAGCCTGCAGCTCTGGACCATTGCCTCCCTGGCGGGTCCCATCCTGGCCATCCTCGCCGCCCAGTTCGTGGTGTCCTTCCTGTTCGCCCTGTTCGTGGTGTTTAAGGTGATGGGGCGCGATTACGAGGCCGCCGTGATCTGCGCCGGATTCGGGGGCATTTCCCTGGGGGCCACCCCCACGGCGATGGCCAACATGTCGGCGGTGGCCCAGACGTACGGTGCCGCCCACCGGGCCTTCATCATTGTGCCGTTGGTGTCGGGCTTCTTCGTGGACATCAGCAACGCCGTGGTGATCCAGCGCTTCCTGAACTGGTTCGGCTGATCCGGCGGGGGCTTGGGTTGGTCCGGCGGCGGCTCAGAGGAGAAGGCCTCAGAAGCGAAGCGTCGTCCGGATCAGTCCGGCCCACCCCCCCAGGCTGGCCCCCTCTGAAGCGGCGGGGAAGAGAAGGGCCTGGGACACCTCCGAGCTGCCGCTGAGGGCGCCCCGCGGCCGGCTCAGCCAGAAGAGCGCCGGCGTCACCGAGAGCTCATCGCTGATCTGGATCCGGTAGAAGAGCTCAAAGGCCAGCCCGCTGTCGTCGATCCCGCTCTGGCTGGGCGTCTGGATGGCGATCACGTGGGCAGGGGAGCCGACGGCCATTCCCAGGCTGTTGCCTACCCCCAGCACGTCGCTCCAAACCAGGCCGGTGTACCAGGAGCGGCTGAGCACCCCCGAGAGTCCGGCCAGCGCCGGGGTGCCGAAACGGAACCTGTCCTGGCCCCAGCCGGCGCTGATCGAGGGGAGCCAGCCGGAGCGGCGGGGCTGCCAGTAGCCAGCCAGCGACCAGGATCCCAGGCTGCCGTCGCGGCCGCCGGCCGCCAGCTGGCTGGCCAGGGGGGTGCCCCTGAGCCTCACCTGGGGGCTGCTCAGGCTGTAGGCCGCGGTGATGTTCCACCGGGGACGGCTCAGGGCAAGCTGCAGAGTGCTGGTCTGGGAAGAGGAGCTGGAGAACAGGCCGCCGCCCTGCTCGTTGCCCCCGGCCTGGCCGGCCACGTAGGCGTAGCCCAGGCTCAACCCCTGCAGCCCGCCCTTGGGCTGCCACCAGAGTCCGAAGCCGCCTCCGAGCCGTTTGCTGTAGGTGCCCGGCGAGCCTGCGAACTGGAACAGATCCAGGATTGGCGACGCGTTGTAGACACTCGGCCAGACGGGGAGCATGTCGAGCTGCATGATCCGGGGACCGACGCTGAGCCGGATCTCGGGGCTGAGCGGCATCTGCAAGTAGGCCCGGTTGATGCTCACCAGCCCGCCGGAGCACCCCTGCTCCCCGGGTCCGCAGGCGGGTTCCTGGAAGGCCACATCCAGCCGGCTCAGGGGCGTGGGCGGGTTGGCGAAGAAGCCGGAGGGGGCGAAGTCACCACTGCGCAGGCGGATCCGGAACAGGTCCTGGCCCGTGAAGCTGGTGTCAATCGTCAGGCGCAGCTCGTGGTTGAGGCTGACGCCGTTCAGCAGCGGCGCCCCCACCGCGGTGTTACTGGCACGGTCCACCCCGCTGCCGTCGTACCGGAGGGCCCCCAGGACGCCATTGATCTGCAGGTTGACGGTGGTGGTGGGCGCGAAGCGGGTGGCCTCCAGCACCTCGGTGGCGGCCTGGGGAGGGTCCGGCGGCAGCTCCTGGGCCAGCAGAGGGCCCGCGGCACCGCTGAACCAGGCCGCCGCCAGCCCGGCAACGGTGGCGCCAGGGGGCCTCATGGTCCCTGGCCGCTCAGGTGATCACGGTGGGCCGCTCCATGCCGGTGCGCACCCGGATCTCGGCCAGCGCGTCGATGGCGTCGATCAGATCCTTGAGGGCCAGCTGGGGGTTCTGGTCGAGGTCGCCGCTGGGGGGGACGTAGCTCTCCAGATACACCCGCAGCGTGGCCCCCTTTGTGCCCGTGCCCGACAGCCTCAGCACCACCCGGCTGCCGTCGTCGAGCAACACCCGCAGGCCCTGGCCCTTGCTGATCGAGCCATCCACCGGGTCGGTGTAGCCGAAATCGTCGGCGGCGCGGACCGTGCGGCCAGCGAAGGCCTGGCCCGGCAGGGCGGTGAGCATGCCGGAGATGCGGTCGTAGAGGCCATGGGCGGCCTCACTGGCCACGGCTTCGTAGTCGTGGCGGGAGTAGTAGTGGCGGCCGAAGCGGCTCCAGTGGCCCGCCATCACCTCCGCCACCGAACAGCCGCGCACCGCCAGGATCTGAAGCCAGAACAGCACGGCCCAGAGGCCGTCCTTCTCGCGGATGTGGTTGCTGCCGGTGCCGAAGCTCTCCTCGCCGCAGAGGGTGATCCGCCCGGCATCGAGCAGGTTGCCGAAGAACTTCCAGCCCGTGGGGGTCTCGAAGCAGGGGATGCCCAGGGCGCCGGCCACCACGTCGGCGGCGGCACTGGTGGGCATCGAGCGGGCCACGCCGGCGAGGCCATCCACGTAGCCGGGAGCCAGGGTGGCGTTGGCGGTGAGCACCGCCAGGCTGTCGCTGGGATTCACGAAGCAGTCCCGGCCCAGGATCATGTTGCGGTCGCCATCGCCGTCGCAGGCGGCGCCGAAGTCGTAGCGGCTGCCGGTCAGCAGCAGATCGGCCAGTTCGTGGGCGTAGGTGAGGTTGGGGTCGGGGTGGCCGCCGCCGAAGTCGGCCAGGGGCAGGCCGTTGCGCACCGTGCCGGCCGGAGCCCCCAGCAGCCCTTCGAACAGGCGGGAGGCGTAGGGGCCGGTGACGGCATGCATGGCATCGAAGGCGACGCGGAAGTCGCCCCGCAGCAGGGCGGCGATGCGGTCGAAGTCGAACAGCTTCTGCATCAGGGTGACGTAGTCATCGACCCCGTCGATCACCTCCACGGCCATGGCGCCGATGGTCGTCGTTCCGGGGGCGTCCAGGTTCAGGGGCTCGGCGTCGAGGATCCGGTAGCCCTCCAGGCTGAGGGTGGCGCCATGGATGGCATCGGTGACCGATTCCGGTGCCGGTCCGCCGTTGGCGCCGTTGATCTTGACGCCGAAGTCGCCGTCCAGGCCGCCGGGGTTGTGGCTGGCCGAAAGGATGATGCCGGCCACGGCGCCGCGGCTGCGGATCAGGTGGGAGGCGGCCGGTGTCGAGAGGATGCCGCCGGTGGTGGTGATCAGGCGGCTGACCCCATGGGCCGCCGCCATGCGGGCGATCACAGCGATGGCCGCGATGTTGCCGTAGCGGCCGTCACCGCCCACCACCAGGGCCCCCCCCGCGACCCCGGGCACCACCCGCAGGGAGGCCTCGATGAAACTCTCCAGATAGTGGGGGGTCTGGAACTGGCGGGTGCTCTTGCGCAGACCGGAGGTGCCGGGCTTCTGGTCGTCGAAGGGTCGCTCCAGCGCCACCTGACGCAGCTCGGTCGTCTTCGCCATGGCTGGCGTCCTGGGGGGTCGGGGGGAGTCCCAAGCTACCTCCGGCGACCGTTCCGGCCTCCCCGTTCCTGGTGGTGCTGACAGGGGTGGCTAGCTTGGGCTGAATTGCCTTCACCCCATGGCGCCACGGTTGCTCCCCACCGCCCTGAGCACGGCCGCCGCCCTCGGTGCCACAGCTGCCGTCGCCGCGGCCGGAGCGGCCGTGCTGAGCCTGTCCTCGGCGCGGGCGGCGGTGATGGGCGCCGCGAAGGCCCTTCCCTATGCCGAAGCGGTGGACCGCACCCACACCGCCGCCGAGGCGGTGCTGGCCGGAGCCGGGGCCGAATCCTGCCTGCGGGGCAAGCTCACCAATGCCCTGCTGGGGCTCTCCAGCAGCTGTGAGGCGAAGGGCGAGCGCAATGCGCTCTGTCAACTGGCCGACAAGGCCGTCGTCGTCACACCGATGAGCCTGGCCTTCTTGCGCGAGACGTCGACCCAGCTGCTGGCGCTGATCGATGCCCTGGCGGCTGGAAGCCCCGAGGGCTCCAAGCCCCAGCCCTGATTCCCCTCACCCCCAACCATGGACGTCCAGCATCCTTCGGATGACAGTCCGCTGTCCCCCGACCAGATCCTGTTGCTCGAGCAGTTCCGCGACCGCGTCAAGGCGAAGATCAGCAACCACGGCCTCACCAGCGCGGACGTGGCGGAGCTGGTGAAGGACCTGCGCGGCCATCCCCAGATGAGCCGCCTGATGATGGCGGAACTGAGTGAGGAGCTGCAGCGGCTGCTGCCCGGCCAGCGTTTCAGTTTTGATTGGGATTGATCAGGTTCAGTCCCCCCTGGGGCCTCGGGGCTGAATCGGCCGCCGGCTTGGCGGTCGGTAACTGCTGGCGGCAGACGGCAGTCAGGCTGCGGGCGGCCCGGTCGATCGGTTCGCGACGCTCGAAGCTGTTGCTGGCGGCCACGATCGACCGCTGACGGATGGTCCAGAGCGTGTCCTTGCAGCTGGCCGGCAGGCGCGGGTGGTCGAGCAGGGGGTCGGCCAGGCTGCGGGCCTTGTCGCAGGGCTCGGCCGTGTTCTCGCGGCTGCAGGCCAGGGCGATCAGTTGCAGGGAGCGGAAGTCGGCGGAGGGCGGAAACGGGGGCGGCTCCGGGGCGGCCCGCAGTGGTGAGGCCCCGAGCAACGGCAGGCACGCCAGCAGGGCCAGGTGCGGCAGGGACGCCCGGTGGCGGCGTGGGCCGGGGTGGGTGACGGAAACGGTCCGGTCCATGGCTGGCGGGGAGGTCCTCCAATCATGGCCGCCGCTCAGAGGTCCGTGGCGATCGCTTTGCTGCCGTTGCGCAGTTCCCGCTGCGTGGCCCGCCAGCGCCGCTCCAGCAGGGGGCCGCTCCAGCGGGCGGTGCTGGCCAGCAGGCTCCGCAGGAGGTGCCGCCGCCGCAACAGATCGGCCCGGCGGGCCTCCTCCTCCTGCAGCTGCTGGATCCGCCGGATCTCCGGCAGCCGGGCGGCGGCGATCGCCGCTGTGGCCGCATCGATGGCCGCAGGTCCACCCGCCAGCAGGGAGGGTCCCAGGTGCCGGTCGGCCACCAGGGCATCGCGCAGGGCCATGTTGATGCCCTGGGCCCGCAGCGGGCTCATCGGGTGGGCGGCATCGCCGAGCAGCAGCAGGCCGGGCCGTTGCCAGCCCGGGCAGAGCCCTACCCGCACCGGCAGCCGCACCGGCCCCTGCACGGCCACCTCGGCCAAGGTCCGCAGCAACCGGGCCAGGGGCGCTGGGGCGTCCCTGGCCCAGAGCTCCAACCAGGCCCCGGGGCTGGCCGGGGTGGGAGCCTGGGCGGCTCGACCCGGCTCCATCGCCCAGCCGAGCTGCACGCCGCCACGGGCGGAGGGGAACAGGGCATAGCTGCCAGAGGCGCCCACAACGGTGACGAAGCGGCCGGCCAGCCAACGCACCAGCGCCTCGGATCCGGGGGCCTCCAGCCGGAACCAGAGCACGTCGAGGGGGCTTGGGGCGATCTCCAGCTCCAGCCCCGCCTTGCGGCGCAGCAGCGACTCCCGGCCATCACAGGCCACCACCAGGTCGGCCTCCAGGGCGCTGCCGTCCGCCAGACGCACACCGCTGACGCGGCCGTCCTGCTCCAGCAGGTCGGTGGCGGCCTGGCCTTGGCGGCTGCGGAAGCCAGGCTGGCGGCCCGCCTGGACCAGCAGTTCCTGGAGCAGGGAGTCCTGGTCGATCAGGGTGCAGGGGACGGGACTGCCCATCGGCTCGGCCGCCTCGAACAGGAACTGGCCGTCAAGGAAGAAGCTCCAGGCCGCCAACGGGAGCTGGGCCACCGCTGGCGGGAGGGGCTGCAGGCCCATTGCGGCCAGGGCCTCCAGGCCGCTGGGCATCAGCCCCTCGCCGCGGAACGGCCGGCCACCACGGATCGTGGCGTCGATCAGGTCGACCGGGAGGCCACGGCGGGCCAGCAGCAGGGCCAGGCTGGCGCCGGCCGGACCGGCCCCCACCACCACCACCCGGCTGGCGAGGGGCCCGGACGGGCTGGTCAGGTGAAGGAGTTGTAGTTGAGGCCTTCCTCGGGGTTGGGGGTGTCCGCCCCCTGGAGGGTGTTCTTCATGCTGAGCAGGTAGTCGACCAGTTCCTGCTGCACGGTCAGCAGCTCGCTGGTGCAGCCCCGGAACGCGGCACGGTGGCGGATTTCGTCGTGGCGGGTGTGCAGGTCCCGCAGCATCAGGTTGATGGCATCCAGGCGCGGGGTGACCTGGCGGGAGCTGGCAATGGTGCTGGGAGTGGCGGCGGGAGTGGACACCGGGTCCATGAATCATGTGCTAAGCGTTACCGGATCGTAGTCGTCGCTGCGGGCGCGGCTGCGGCAGTCCGCTGCGTTCCACTGCCGCAGGTGCGCCGCCGCTGCTCCATGCGGCGGGCCAGGCGGCCGCTGACGCCCAGTTCGGCCCCACGCCAGAGGCGGTCCACTTCCGCTTCGAAGTGGCGTGCCAGCAAGGGGGAGCGGATCAGCAGCAGGGTTTCGTCGTTTTGGAATGCGGCACTGGGGCTCCAATTGAAGCTGCCAGTGATCACCTCACGGCCATCGAGCACGGCGAATTTGTGGTGCAGCTTGTCGCCGCCGGCCAGCTGGGGCGTGCCCACCCCCTCCAGCGGCGCGCTCCAGGCCCGGTTGCCCGCTTCGATCTTGCAGTCCTGGTCGGGCAGGGTCACGCCGAGCAAGTCGAGGGTTTCGCTGAAGGCCCGGTTGGCAAAGCCCGGATCCGCCAGCAGGCGGAGCTTCACGCCCCGGCCATGGAGGTCCCTGAGCCGGTCGGCCAGGTTCTGGCCCGAGAAGACGAACAGGGCCAGGTCGAGGCGCCGACTGGTGGAGGCCAGCTTGGTTTCCAGCCAGGCCAGGCCGTGGTTGGGATCGTGGCGCCGGTGGGGGGAGAAGAGAACCTCCACCGACGTGCCGGCCACGTCGACCACCTGGGCGGGGCCGCCTTCCTTGGCGATGCCGAAGCGGCTGTCGGCTTGGCCGCCGGGGCCATCGCCCCATAGCCGGGCGAATTCGGCGGCGAAGATCCCTGCCAGCGCAGGACTCTCGAAGCGCAGCAGGTGGTTCACGTTGCCCCGGGTGCTCGGCGCGTTGGCATCGCCGTGGATGCAGGAGGGGCTGAAGTTCGCCGATCCGGTCACCACCACCCGGCCATCGACCACCAGGAACTTGTGGTGCATCAGGCCGCTGCCACGGCTGCCATCGGCCGTGTCATCGAGCACCTGCACGCCGGCCCGCTGCAGCACCGCCACGGCGTCCCCATGGCCGAGGGCCGCCAGCTGCTGCTGGCGCTGGCGTTGGTGGGGGGGCAGATCCACCGCGTGTTGCTGGCTCCAGGGGGTGCTGTAGTTGTTCTCCAGCACCACGTGCACCCGCACCCCCTGGCGGTGCCGTTCCACCAGGGCTTCGGCCACTGCCGGCAGGGAGAGCTCCTGCACCGCCACCAGGATCTCCTGGCGGGCCTCGCGGATGCTCTCCAGCAGCAGGGCTTCCAGGTCATCTCCCTGGCGCCACTGGCCGCTGATCGGGCTGCGGTAGCGGCTGTCGCCGCGGTGGTTGAAGGCCACCCGGATGCCCGCTGGCAGGGGCAGGGCCTGGGGCGATCCGCCGCTGAGGGCCGCCGGTGCGGGACCGCAGCCCCCCAGCAACAGGGGGACCGCCAGGCCGGCGAGGGCCCCGGGGGCGTGTCGGAACGTACTGATGGAGAAAGTAGGGGCCATGGGCTGGAAGGCGCGGCACGTTCCGCTCCTTCAGCCTTCCCGGCGGTGGACGTCTTGGGGGCGCCTCAGTGGTGGCCGGGCATCTCCGAGGTGCGGAGCATGGCGGCGAACCAGAGGGTGCCGATCACCACGGCGGCGATGACACCGGAAGCAATGCTGACGCGCAGCATCAGGATCGGCACCACCAGAGGGAAGAGAATCGTTCCGGCCAGGGGAGTGAGGGCCACGACCAGTTTGAGCAGGCTGCGGTTGGAGCTGGCGGTGCCGTCCATCAGAACCACTCGGCCACGGCCTGGCTGGCGGGGTTGCTGTTGTCTTCCGGCGTCGAGCGACGGAACTCCATGGTGATGCTGCGCTTCTGCTCCCCATCGGCGGCCAGGGCCTCGATCGGATAGAGCTGCTGGCCGTCGCGGAAGGGCACCTGAACCCGGAAGGTGCCATCGGCCGACAGGGGCACCTCTTCTCCGCCGATGCTGAGGCGGGCGGCCGGATCGGTGGCGCCATACACAATCAGCTCGGCATCGGCCACCAGCCAGAAGGACCGCTGCCGGGAGCCCACCCCACCC
>NZ_JAHLYP010000049.1 GCF_025127995.1 Synechococcus sp. CS-1332
CGCCGCGCCCCAGCAGGCCACCCGGCTGCGGGAGCCGCTGCCGCTGCCAGCCGTTGTCGGCGCCGGGATCGGGCCAGGTGGGGCCCCGCAGCAGCGAAATTCCGAGTGTTTCGGCCGTCGCCGACACCCCCTGGGGGCCGTCCAGCAGCACCGCCAGGCCATCGCCGCGGCCTGGCCCCACCGAGGCCAGCCAGCTGATGGCGCTCACCTCCCAGCGGGCCCGCTCCCTGGCGGTGCGGGCCGTGGCTGGCCGCTCGATCACCCCACCGGAGGTGTCGGCCGCCCAGCGACAAGCCGGAGCGGCCAGGGGGATCTCCAGCCGCAGCAGCTCATGGCGCTGCTGCCACTGGGTGCTCAGCACCAGCTCCAGCCAGGGGCTGCCCGCCAGCAGGCGGCCATCGAGGCGCACCGGGCTCGCGCCGCAGCGACCGCGCCAGACGAAGCGGGCACACAGCGGCCCCGTCTCCAGCCATTGCGGCGCCCCCTGCCAGCTCCACTCCAGCGGGTGCTGGCGGTAGTCGGCGGCCAGATCCCAGGCATCCCAGAACTCCCCCCGGTCGCGCCAGCGGCACCAGGCCAGCGGCCCCCCCAGCTGGGGCGTGCCGGTCCCGTCGAACAGCTGCTCCACCCCCCGCGGACCGACCAGCACGGCGAGCCGGCCGTTGCTCAGGCGCCAGTGGTCAGGCCCCCCGCCCCCGGCCCGCTCCACCTGCACCGCCCCCTCCACGGGCCGGGCCCCCGCCCCTGTGGCTTGGCGCCGCAGACGTTGCACCCCCACCCCGTCGATGCCGGGGATCTGCAGCCACTGGCCGCCCCCGGGGGCCGGCTGCCCGATCAGGCGCCGGTCGCCGTCCGTCTCTGACAGACACCAATCGCCCGCCGGCAGCCGCAGGGTGCGGGGCTGGGCCGGCAGGGGCTGGAGCTGCACGGCGCACCAGGCGTCAACAGCTCCGGCTGGCGCCCCCGCAGCCAGGCCACGCCGCAGGGCCCGGTCGCGGCGGCGGGCGGCCCGGCGGCGGGCGCCCCGCCACTCGGGTTCGGCCTGCTCAAACACCTCCGGGATCGAGGTGCCCGGCAGGATGTCGTGGAACTGCTGGAACAAAAGGCTGCGCCAGCCATCCTCGGCGGCCTCGGCCGGCAGAGCGAACAGCGCCGCGGCCAGATCCGCCTCCCGCAGCAGCCGCTCCAAGGTGCGGTTGTGGCGCTTCTGGTCCGGGCGGCTGGTGGCGCAGCCCCGGTGCAGCTCCAGGTAGAGCTCGTCGCGCCACACCGGCAGCTGCCCCGCTAGGGATTCCAGGGGATCGAGGTAGGCCCGCAGGCTGCCGTGCCGCTGGCCGGCGGCCACCGGCTGCCCCTGCCAGAGCTCCAGCTGCTCCAGCATTTCGGCGGTGGGTCCGCCGCCGTGGTCGCCGACCCCCGGCAGCCAGAGGGCATCGGCGCAGCCGCTGGCCTGCTGCCACTGCAGCCGGTAACGCTCCATCGCCACCGGGTCGCCATTGGTGCCGATCGGCGCCGTCATCAGGGCCAGCACCTCGGCGCCGCAGCGGCTGCGCCAGCGGAACAGGCGATGGGGGAAGGGGTTGGTGGCGTTCCAGGCCAGTTTGTGGGTGCAGAACCAGCGCACGCCGGTGGCGGCCGCCAACGCCGGCAGACCGGCGGCGAAGCCGAAGCTGTCCGGCAGCCAGGCCAGCCGGTGGCTCCACTCCGGGAAGGTGCGCCGGCTGTAGTGCTGGCCCTCCTGGAACTGGCGCAGCAGCGAGGTGGTGGACAGCAGAACGCAGTCGCTCTCCACCCACGGGCCATTGAGGGGTTCGAAGCGGCCCGCCGCCATGGCCTGGCGCAGGCGGGCGAACAGGGCCGGCCGGTGGCGCTCCAGCCAGGCGTAGAGGGCCGGGGTGGAATGGCCGAAATGGAGCGAGCCGAAGCGTTCCATCAGATCCAGCGCGGAGCCGAAGGTGCGCTCCGCCGCCTGCCAGGTGTCGGCCACCGGCCACAGCCAGGCCAGGTCGAGGTGGGCGTGGCCCAGCACCTGCAGCCGCCCCTCCCCAGGGGCCTCGCCATGGCCATGGGCACGGCGCAACTCACGCAGCTCTGCGGCGGTGGCGGCCAGCAGGCCGAGGGGATCGGCCGGATCGAGCGGCTCGAGCTCGATCCGGCTGCTGATCAGGGCGCCGTCATCGTGCACCGGGCTGCGCAGCCGCAGCTCCAGGTCCAGGGCCTCCCCCTGCCACCAGCGCTCGGGCAGGGGCCAACGGCAGGCGGTGTCGAACAGATCGCCGCTGTGGACCCGCTGTCCATCGACCCACAGCTCGGCCCGGTCGGCCCACCAGGACAGCACCAGCCGGGCCCGGGCGCCGGCCGCCAGGGGCCGCCAGGGCTCTGGGCAGGGGCAGCGCAGCTGCAACTGGCGCCACTGGCCGCCCCTGGGCCAGATGATCAGGCCCCGGGCCGCCCAGTCGGGGCGGTGGCTGCGTCCCCACGCCTCCTCCAGGGCCGGACCGCCTCCGCCCCCGGGCTGCAGGCCCTGCCAGAGCGGTTGGAGATCCAGGGGCCGAAGCATGGGGAACGTGACCGAAACGTTTCAATCGGAGCCGGTTGTCCCTGCCAAACGGCATCGGACAGCCTGGATGGCCAACCACCACCCATAAGATGATGCGGCTGCCGAGGGGTCATCGAGACCCGTACCGGCGCCTGTCACTCCCTGTCACCCGCCGGACAGACCATGCTCGCTCTCAAGATCTCGGTTTACTCCGTCGTCTTCTTCTTCATCGGGATCTTCGTCTTCGGCTTCCTGGCCAGCGATCCCACCCGCTCCCCCAGCCGCAAGGACCTGGAGGACTGAATTTTTTTCTGCCGCGGCGCCACCCGACACCCGTCCCGACAACCGGACCGCTGCGGGGGAAGCCCCCGATCTCCCATGGCAGGATCGGCCGCGTCCTCGCCGCTCATCCGCCACCTGTGGTGCTCCATCCCCGCTCGGGACGTCGCCAGGCCCCTGAAGGCCTGACCCCTGGGCTGGGCCTGTGGCTGGGTCTTTGCGGCGTACTGGCGCTGACCAGCGCACCGGCCCAGGCACGACCGGAACTCCCCTCCAGGCTTCAGGCCGCCCTGGCGCAGCTCACCCCAGCGACGGCCGCACCCGCCACGGCCAATCCCTTCGACGACGAGCCCCAGAGCGAGCCGCAAGGCCGGCCGCAACCTGAACCGCAAGCTGGGGTCGAGCCCCCAGCCGAACCAGCAGCCCCAGCTGCGGCCGCAACGACACCGGCGCCAGGCGTCGAACCCGCCACCGCCAGCGATGCGGTGCCCCTGGAGCTGGAGCTGACCGCCAACCAGCAGGGCTACGACAGCCAGCTGCAGCGTTTCGTGGCCACCGGCAGCGTCATGGCTCGCCTCGCCGGTGGCCGGCTGCTGGCCGACCGTCTGGAGTTCGAAGCCAGCACCCGCACCCTCCTGGCGGTGGGCAATGTGCGCTTTCAGCGCGGCCAGCAGTACCTACAGGGAAGCCGCCTGCGCTACTCCCTGCTGGAGGGGGTGGGGGAAATCGACGACGTCTACGGCGTCATTGATCTGGACAGCACCAAGGAAGACTTCGACCTCGAGCAGGCCGCCTCCACCCCCGTGCCGCCGCCGGAGCCGATCAGCTGCACGCCCTCCTATCCGGCCGTGCCCCAGTGGCAGCCGTACCCCTGGGCCGTCACCACTTGGGCCGGCCAGATGTATGCCGGTGAATTCGGCGACACCTTCACCTTCAGCGGCCGCTTCCGGCCCGAATACCTCGGAGGGATCGGGATGCAGCGCCGCCTGTTCCAGGCAGGCCCGCTGTCGCTGGAGTTCGATGCCAACCTGCTGGGGCACCGGGCCAATGCCCAGCCGGGGGGCGGCTTCAACCAGCTGATCCCCTTCTCCAACACCGCCGCCCAGAACTTCGGTGAGTTCACCGGTGGTCTAGGCCTGCGCTTCTGGCTGCGGCCCTGGCTGAATGTCTTCTTCGTGGAGGGCCTGAGCGTCACCTCGGCCAAGAGCAACTACGAGCAGACCTTCCGCCAGAACTCGGCGCGGCTGCTCAACTACCTGGCCTTTGAGGTCGAGGCCCTGGTCACGCCCCGCTGGTCGGCCGTGGGCCGCATCCACCACCGCTCCGGGGCCTACGGCACCTTCAGTGGCGTCAGCGAAGGCAGCAACGCCTACCTGCTGGGCCTGCGCTACCGCTTCGGCACCGACAAAATCGCCAGCCAACCGATGCCGGTGCCGCCCGCCCAGGGCTGCCCAGAAGCCCCGCCCCTGTCCAGCGAGCAGCCCGATGGGCTGGCCCAGCAGCTCGAGCAGGTGACGATGGGACCCGGCTGGACCGGCACCAGCGGCCAGCCCGCACCGCCGCCGCCGGTCCAGCCGGTCCAGGACAAGGGCGGGGTGTGGCGCAACGCCCGGTATCAGGAGCGGCGGCGGCGCGAGGCCATCGCCAGGATTCCCCAGCGGGTCGAGAACGTGACCTTCGAGCGCAGCCTCAAGGCCGAGCGTCGCTTCGGCTTCCCGCGGGAATTCACCACGCCGGACACGGCCAACGATTTCGGCACCACCCGGCCTGAGCAGCTCAAAGACCAGACCACCGAGGGCAACCAGGAACTGATCAAGGGCACTGTGAGCCGCTGGCGCATCCAGGCCCGGCGCCTCAAGTTCACCCCCAATACCCTCTCGGGCGATCGGGTGGGCTTCACCAATGACCCGTTCACTCCCGCCCAGTCGTGGATGGATTCGGAGAAGGTGGTCATCACCCTGCTGCCCAACGGCGACACCCTGGTCAAGGCGCGCCGCAACACGTTGCGGCTGGAGGATCGCCTGCCGATCCGGGTCACCCGAGAGCGCCGCATCCAGAAGCAGGAGGAGGTGAGCAATCCGCTGGTGCTCGGCAATGACCGCGAAGACCGGGACGGCTTCTTCCTCGGCTACAACGTGCCGATCAAGATCGGTCAGAAGGGGCTCCTCAACCTGCAACCGCAGGTGATGATCCAGCGCCTCTACACCGGCAACACCGACGCCTATCCCCTGCCGGGCGCACCGGCGGGGTCCACCACCATCGTCGAGCAGCCCGCCAAGGGTGGCGACTACCTCGGTCTGGATGCCCGGCTCACCGGGCCCCTGCTGGGCTTCAGCGCCGATGCCCGCCTCAGCCTCTCCACCCTCAACCCCGACAACATCGCCAACGGCACGCGCAGCTTCGGCGACCTGGCCCGGGTGTTCAACGTGCCCGTGCTGGGCCCCAGCACGTTCCGCCTCTTCGGTGCCTACCGCTTCCGCACCTGGAACGGCTCCCTCGGCGAGCAGGACGTCTATTCCGCCTACGGCGTTTCGCTCGAAAAGCAGGGAAGCCTGCCCAGCTGGGGCCAGTTGAGCCGCAGCTATTACTGGCGCATGGGGGTGGGCAACTTCCAGGCCGTCCAGACCAACGGCACCGATCTGCTGCAGTTGTGGCGCGCCAACGCCATCGGCTCCTTCAACTTTTCCTACCCGATCTGGACCGGCAAGCCCACCACCAGCCCGCCGGTGATCTCCCTGGCCAATTCACCGGTGCCGATCGTTCCCGGCCTGCGCTTCAACGCCAACCTGCTCGGCGTGGCCGCGTACTTCAGCGACGGCACCAACCAGAACACGGTCGGCCTCTCCGGTGGCCCCACCCTCACCCTGGGCCGCTTCGAGAAGCCCTTCCTCGACTACACCCAGCTGACGGTCACCGGCGGCATCACCCTGCGCCAAGGCCAGAGCCCACTCAACTTCGACCGCGCCGTCGACCTGGGCACGATCGGCATCGGCCTGTCCCAGCAGCTGGTGGGCCCGCTGGTCTTCAGCGGCGGCATCGGCTTCAACGTGGATCCCAATTCGGGCTTCTACGGCGATGTCACCGGCTCCTATGTGGAGCTCCGCTGGCAGCGGCGCTCCTACGAAATCGGCGTCTACTACAGCCCCTACGACGGCCTGGGCGGCATCCGGCTGCGCCTCAACGATTTCAACTTCAAGGGTCCAGGCACCCCCTTCATCCCTTACCACCCCACCCAGGGGGCCCTGCAGCGGCCCTTCTAGGCCGCCGCGAACGCGTTCATGTAGGGGAGACGGCTGGCGGTGGCCCGCAGCTCGCCGTCATGGGCCACCAGCTGGGCGGTGCCGTTCCATTCGCCGCTGACCAACATGCGGCGCGGGCCGGCAGGCAGGTTCAACGGCCACGCCTGAACGTCGCTGCCGGCGTCGAGCGTCACCCAGGGTGGCTCGAGATCGAGCTGGAGAACGGCACCGGGATGGGCGGCGATGGCGGCCTGCAGGGCCAGCACGGCGTCGTGGTCGGCGCTGAGACAGGGGATCCCCAGGGCCAGGCAGTTGCCGAAAAAGATCTCGGCGAAGCTTTCGCCGATCACCGCCCGCAGGCCCCAGCGCATCAGCGCCTGCGGGGCGTGTTCGCGGCTGGAGCCACAGCCGAAGTTGCGGTTGACCACGAGGATGGCGGCGCCCTGGCTCTCGGCCCGGTCGAAGGGGTGGTCACCGGCCCGCTCGGTGCGGTCATCGGCGAAGACACCCTCCGCCAGCCCGTCGAAGGTGACGCACTTCAGGTAGCGGGCCGGGATGATCCGGTCGGTGTCGATGTCGTCGCCGGGAACGACCACGGCGCGGCCCTCGCAGCGCTGGATCGGTCCGGCCGGGAAAGGGGTGGCGCTCATGCTCGGGTGGTGGCGGTCTCTGGTGCTGGGGTCATCGGGACGGCAACCAGGCGGCGCACGTCGGCGACATGGCCGCTCACCGCCGCCGCCGCCACCATGGCGGGGCTCATCAGCAGGGTGCGGCCCGTGGCCGAGCCCTGGCGCCCCTTGAAGTTGCGGTTGCTGGAACTGGCGCTGATCTGACGCCCCTCAAGGCGGTCGGGGTTCATGGCCAGGCACATCGAGCAGCCCGGTTCGCGCCACTCGAAGCCAGCGGCGCGGAACACCGCATCGAGGCCCTCGGCCTCGGCTTCGGCCGCCACCTGCTCACTGCCCGGGACCACGAAGGCCTTGATGCCGGCGGCCACCTGGCGGCCACGGGCAACGGCGGCGGCGGCCCGCAGATCGCTGAGGCGGCCGTTGGTACAGCTGCCGATGAAGCACACATCCACCGGCAGGCCCTCGATCGGCGCACCGGGACGCAGATCCATGTAGCGGTAGGCCTCCTCGGCGATCGGCCGCTCGTCGCTGTCGGTCTGCTCGAGGGTGGGCACGGTTTCATCGACGCCGATGGCCTGGCCAGGCGTGATGCCCCAGGTGATGGTGGGCGCGATGGTGGCCGCCTCGAACACCACCTCGTCGTCGAAGCTGGCCTCAGGACCCGAGGCGAGGTAACTCCACCAGGCCAGGGCCCGCTCCCAGGCCTCCCCGACAGGGGCGTGGGGCCGCCCCTTCAGATAGGCGTAGGTGACGGCATCGGGGTTGACGTAGCCGCAGCGGGCACCGCCCTCGATGGCCATGTTGCAGAGCGTCATCCGCTCCTCCATCGAGAGGGCCTCGATCGCCGGGCCGGCGAACTCATAGGCGTAGCCGACGCCGCCCTTCACCCCCAGAGTCCGGATCACGTGAAGCACCAGATCCTTGGCGTAGACGCCGCTCTGCAGGGCCCCGTCCACCCAGATCCGCCGCACCTTCAACTTGCCCATCGCCAGGCTCTGGCTGGCGAGCACGTCGCGCACCTGACTGGTGCCGATGCCGAAGGCGATGGCACCGAAAGCGCCGTGGGTGGAGGTGTGGGAATCACCGCAGGCCACGGTCATGCCCGGCTGGGTGAGCCCCAGCTCCGGAGCGATCACATGGACGATCCCCTGGCGGCCACTGCCCAGACCATGCAGGGTGATGCCATGGCGTGCACAGTTGCCCTCCAGGGTGGCGAGCATCGCCTCCGCCAGGGGATCGGCGAAGGGGCGCGCCTGGGAGGTGGTGGGGACGATGTGGTCCACCGTGGCCACCGTGCGCTCGGGATGGCGCACCGACAGGCCCAGGTCGTCGAGGGCGGCGAAGGCCTGGGGGCTGGTGACCTCATGGATCAGGTGCAGCCCGATGAAGAGCTGGGTGGCTCCACCCGGCAGCTCAGCGACCCGGTGCAGCTCCCAGACCTTGTCGTAGAGGGTGCCGGCGCTCAAGAGGAAGGATCAAGACGGTCTGAAACCACCCTAGAAGGCGTCTGTTCCGCCGGGGCGGGCTCACGCCGGAACAGGCCGTCGAGGTAGTGGCGGGCCACGGCGCGGTCATGGCTGGCGTGCTGGAACAGAAACCCGGCCAGGGCAGCCTGCATCAAGCGGTACTGATCCCACTGGGGGTGCACCCGGATGAACTCCCGCATGGCCTCGAAGAGGTCCTCCGGCATCTGGTTCTCGATGCTCACGGTCCGGGGGGCGTGGTCGGGGATCTGGCTCATGCGGCGCTGGTCGTCGGTCCCCCCCATCAGGCCATGGGGCTGCCCCCGGCGTCAAAGCGGACCCCACCGGGCCGGTCCCAAGGGACCGCCCCTGAGAATCACGGCAGGGGGCGGTTTCCCAGCCACCGGTCGGGGGCGGTGCTCGGACCTGCCTGCGGGGATGCGTCCGGTCAAGGGGGCACGGTCTTTCCCGCAGCAAGACGCGAGGGCCCCTGCGGCGGCTTTGGCCCGGCCTCAGCGACCTGTGGAAAAGACCCGCTCTTTCGGGGGAAAAGTGGCAGGCAGGGGGGAAAAGTCCATGCCACAGGATTCGTGATCGTTAGCGGCCGAGGCAGCAGATGTTCCGATGGGGCCCGATCAGATGGCCGCAATGTTCAGCCGTAACCGCAGGCGGTTCAGACTTTCCCCCACCGTGAGTGTCTGGATCCAGGTGCGTTCCCGGCCACTGCCGAAGCGCACCGCCTCGCTGCAGCAGCCATCGGGACCGGCCACGGCGATGTGGACCAGCCCCACGGGCTTCTGCTCGGTGCCCCCCCCGGGCCCGGCGATGCCTGTCACCGCAACGGCCCAGGTCGCCCCCGTCAGGCGCCGTGCCCCTGCCGCCATCGCCTCGGCCACAGGGTCGCTCACCGCCCCGTGCACGTCGAGGAGCTCGGCCGGCACCCCGAGCAGGTCCTGCTTCACGGCGTTGGCGTAGGCGATCACCCCACCAAGAAACACCTCTGAGGCCCCCGGCACTGCCACCAGGGCCGCGCCGAGGCCACCACCGGTGCACGACTCCGCCACCGCCAGGGTCTCGCCGCGGCGCCGCAGCTCCACCAGCACCACCGAGGCCAGACTGTCGCCATCGGCGCCGAAACAGCTGGGGCCGGTTCGGCGGCGCAGTTCCGCCTCCACCGGGGCCAGCAGGGCGGCGGCAGCGGCCCCATCGGCGGCCCTGGCCGTGACGCGCAGCTTCACCTCCCCCGCACCGGCATAGGGCGCCACGGTGGGGTTCTCCAGCGCCAGCAGGTCCTGCACCCGCTCCGCCAGGTCGGATTCGGCCACACCCCAGAAGCGGAGCATGCGGCTGGCGAACACCCCGCCGGCCAGGCCCGCCTGCTGGAGCCAGGGAGCGGCGGTGGCGGCCCACATCGCCCGCAGTTCGCTGGGCACCCCCGGAAAGGTGAGCACGGTGAACCCCGGCACCGGGGTCCAGATCATCCCGGGAGCGGTGCCCGTCGGGTTGGGCAGCACCGCGGCGCCGCGCGGCAGCAAGGCCTGCTTGCGGTTGCTGGCGGCGACGCTGCGGCCCCGGGCCGTGATCCGGGCCTGGATCGCCGCCCAGATCTCGCCGTGCTCCACCAGGTCGGCGCCGAAGGCCGCCGCGATCGCCTCGGTGGTGAGATCGTCGGGGGTGGGACCCAGGCCGCCGGTGGTGACCAGCACCCGGCAGCGGCCCGAGGCCTGCCGCACCGCGTCGATCAGCCGATCCCGGTTGTCGCCCACCACCTGCTGGCGGTGGTGCACCACCCCGAGGGCCGCCAGCTGTTCGGCCAGCCAGCGGGCATTGCCGTTGACGATGTTGCCGAGCAGCAGCTCGGTGCCGATGCAGAGCACCTCCACCCCGGCAGCGCCGGGGGGGCCGCTCACTTGGCCTCCTCCTGCATCTGGCGGCGGCACACCACCAGCACGGCGATCAGCACCGCCGTGGCCAGGGCCAGCCAGAGGAAACGCATCTCCGCATTGGCCAGCACCAGGGCGATGGACGCCAGCCACTGGGTGAAGGCATAGATGACCACCACGGTGCGGCGATGGCTGAAGCCAGCCCGCAGCAGGCGATGGTGCAGGTGACGTCGATCCGGATAGAAGGGCGAGCGGCCGGCCTTGAGGCGGCCCATGATCACCGCCGACATGTCGGCCAGGGGCAGGGACAGGATCAGCAGGGGCAGCAACAGGCTGACGCTGGTCAGACGTTTGGCCGGACCCACGATGCTGATCGCCGCGAGGGCGAAGCCGAGAAAGTAGGAGCCGCCATCCCCCATGAAGATGCGGGCAGGGTTGAAGTTGTGGCGCAGGAACCCCAGACAACTCCCGGCCAGGGCCGCCGCCAGCAGGCCGGCGGCGGGCTGGCTGAGGCTGAAACTCACCGAGAGCAACCCCACGGCGGCGATGCCGCTCACCCCGGCCGCCAGCCCATCGAGGCCATCGAGCCAGTTGATGGCGTTGGTGATGCCCACCAGCCAGACCACCGTGGCCAGCAGGCTCAGCCCCTCCGGCAGCGGCAGCGAAGAGAGCGAGTTCCCCAGGCCGAACGGCAGGTCGATGCTGCCGATGCGCACGCCCTGGTTCCAAACCGCCGCGGCCACCAGCACCTGGCCGAACAGGCGCGGCAGGGGAGGCAGGGCGAACAGGTCATCGGCCAGGCCGATGATGAAGTAGCAGAGGGCCCCCGCCAGGGTGGTCCAGATCAGCTGGTCCTTGTCCGGTGTCAGCTCGGCGAAGCCACCGAAGGCCCAGGTGCAGGCCAGCGAAAGGCTGAAGCCAGCCACGATGCCCACGCCACCAAGCCGCACCATGGGCAGGGTGTGCTGTTTACGTTCATCGGGCGGATCCACCAGCCCCCAGCGCAGGCCGAACCATCGGATCACCGGCACGATCAGCGCCGTGAGCAAGGCCGCCGCAGTGGCCGTGAGCAAAGCCGCCGCGTTGGGGCTGTAGGCGAGGGTCACAACGGCGGGCCGGAAAACAGCGGTCCTGAAGGCGACACGTTACGGGTGAACGGGGCCGTCAGGCGTGCTGGAGCTCACGTTGGCGCCCGTAGAGGGGAAAACGTCCGCAGAGGGACGCCACCCGTTCCCGGCAGCGCAGCTCGACGGCGGCATCGTCCTGAAGCAGCAGGCGATCGGCGATCACATCGGCCACCTCTCGGAAGGCCTCGGCATCGAAGCCCCGGGTGGTGAGCGCCGCGCTGCCCAGGCGCAGGCCGCTGGTCACGAAAGGGGACTCCGGATCGAAGGGCACCGTGTTTTTGTTGGCGGTGATGTTGACGTCGCTCACCAGGCGGTCGGCCTGCTTGCCGGTCATGCCGATGGAGCGCAGGTCGAGCAGCACCAGATGGTTGTCGGTGCCGCCGGAGACCACGGCGATGCCCCGCTCCTGAATCCGTTCGGCCAGGGCCTGGGCGTTGCGCACCACCTGCTGGCTGTAGCTGCGGAAGCTCGGCTGCAGCGCCTCACCAAAGGCCACGGCCTTGGCGGCGATGACGTGCTCCAGGGGGCCGCCCTGGGAGCCGGGGAAGACGGCCTTGTCGAACTGGCGGCCGAAGTCGGCGTCGTTGCAGAGAATCAACCCGCCCCTGGGGCCCCGCAGGGTCTTGTGGGTGGTGGTGGTGACCACGTGACAGTGGGGCAGGGGGCTGGGGTGCACCCCGGAGGCCACCAGGCCGGCGATGTGGGCCATGTCGGCCAGCAGGTAGGCGCCCACCTCGTCGGCGATGGCGCGGAAGGCGGCGAAATCAATCGTGCGGGGATAGGCGGAGTAGCCGCAGATGATCAGCTTCGGCCGGTGCTCCAGGGCCAGCTGGCGGATGGTGTCGAAGTTGAGCTGGTGGGTGTCGGGATCGACGCCGTAGTGGACGGCCTTGAACCACTTGCCCGAGACGTTCACAGGCGAGCCGTGGGTGAGGTGGCCGCCGTGGGAGAGATCCATCCCCAGGATCGTGTCGCCGGGCTCGAGCAGGGCCAGGAAGACCGCGAAGTTGGCCTGGGCGCCGCTGTGGGGCTGGACGTTGACCCAGGCGGCACCGAACAGCTGCTTGGCCCGCTCGATCGCCAGCTCCTCGATGATGTCGACGTGCTCGCAGCCGCCGTAGTAACGCTTGTGGGGCAGGCCTTCGGCGTACTTGTTGGTGAGCACCGAACCCTGGGCCTCCATCACGGCCCGGGAGGCGAAGTTCTCGCTGGCGATCAACTCCAGGTGACTCTGCTGACGCCGCAATTCCTTCTCGATCAGGGCGGCGATGGCCGGATCGCCACTGGCCAGGGGGCTGTCGATTGGCGCAGGTGCAAGGCCGTGATCCGCTCGGTCCGCCATGGGGCTACTCAATGTGAGACTGATCGTAGGCAAACGGCGCTGGACTGACCGGCCCCCTGGCGCGGACCCGCCCAGTGGCCAAAAAAAACCGCCCCGGAGGGCGGTGAGTCAAAGAACGCGCCTGGAGAGATTCGAACTCCCGACCCTCTGATCCGTAGTCAGATGCTCTAATCCGCTGAGCTACAAGCGCCTGCCAGGTCATTCTCACCCCACGGGGTGCCGATCCGTCAACAACGCCCCCACGGCCCCCGCCCCGATAGGGTCCGATCCAGAGCCCAGACCTTCACCCATGCCGATCCGCTGGTACGGCCCCGCCGATCCCGACGATCCCACCTATCGGCACTTCGCCCGGATCGTGAACCTCACCCTCCATGCGGCCCTGTTCGCCGCCGTGAACAGCGGGCTCTGGTTCGTCCAGGGGATGCGGCACCCCTGGTCCCACCTGAACTGGCTCACGCTCGGCTGGGCCGGATTGCTGCTGATCCATGGCAGCGTGGTGGTGCTGCAACGCCCCCAGCCCCAGCCATGACGCTTGCCGCTGCCGATCTCGAAGAACTGAGCCGGGCGATCGCCGATCGGCTCTACGTGCAGGTGGCCGGCTGGCATCTGTACCTGGGCGATGCGGGCCTGGCCCAGACCCTGGCGATCGAATGCGCCGCCCGGCTCGACCAGGGCGCCGAGGTCTGCGCCCGCCAGGCCCTGGAGGCTGTGCAGGTGCCGATCGGCGGCGGGGCGACTCGGCTGCCCCTGGCGCGGCTGGTGCCCGCCGGCCAGTTGAGGGATCTCGAAGACGTGCTGCAACCCTTTTGCTGACAGCCGCTGCCGGATGGCCCCTCTACCGATAGGGTGACGCCCCACGCAGGCGGGTCGTGCTGGTCATCGAAGTCACCAATGCCCGCGACGTGGTGCGCCAGCGCATCGGCAGGCTCGGAGGTCGTCTGATCGGCAAGGTGGTCGATGCGGAAGCCCAGGTGGAGAAGGCCCTGATCCAGGAGCTGGAGACGGCCTTCCGGGATTTCGGCATCGAAGCCAGAATCTTCTCGATCGATGGCCCGCAGATGATCGGCCGCTCCCATCTGGAGATTCCCGTGCAGGTCCGCGAGGAGCGCCAGGTGAGGCTCTCCCAGTAGGACGCGCAGGAAGGCCCCTGGTCAGGAGCGGCGACGCACCATCTGCAGCAGTTGGCGGGTTTCCGGCACCCCGGTGAGGCTCGCCAGCAATCCGTAGAGGCCCAGGGCCAGCCCGGCACAGAGCGCGTTCTGCAGCAGCAGCCCCCCCAGGCCCGGCGGCCAGGCCACCCCGATCGAGAGCCCCCAGCAGACGGCCCCGCCGGCCATGGCGGCCAGCATCAGCTTGCCGCTGTCCGCTGCCCAGAGCCGCAGGGGCAGGCCGCCCAGCCGCTTGCCCAGGGCCAGCAACAGCCCTGTGCAGGTGATCAGATTCACCGCCACGGTGGCCAGTACCAGGCCGGCGGCGCCGGCGTTGAGCATGGGCAGCTGGTTACCCCAGGCGGGGGTGGGGCCGCCGGTGAAGGCCCAGCAGAACACGGCGTTGAGCCCGATCCCGGCCAACGACCAGCGGAAGGGGGTGTTGCCGTCACCGAGGGCATAGAAGACGCGCACCAGCACGTCACGGCCCAGGTAGGCCGGCATGCCGATCCCGTAGGCCATCAGCAACTGGCCCACCAGGTCGGCGGCGCTGCGGTCGAAGGCGCCGCGCTGATAGATCAGCGCCACGATCGGCACCGCCAGCGCCACCATCAGCGCCCCCAGCGGCAGCATCGTGGCGTTGGAGAGCATCAGGCCCTGGCGGATGCGGGCGATCAGTTCGGGCCGGTCCTCCGGCGCCGTGAGGCGGGCGTACACCGGCAGCAATGGCACCAGCAGGACATTGGAGAGCAGGCCCAGGGGGGTCTGGACCAGCAGGTTGGCGTACCCCAGGCCGGCCGCCGCCGCGGGCATGCCCGAGGCGAAGAACAGCGACACGAACACGTTGATCTGCAGCATCCCTGAGGAAAGGGTGGCAGGACCCATCACCTGCAGCACTTCCCGCACGCCGGGATCACGCCAGTCCCACACCAGCTGCAGCCTGTTGAGACCCTCCTTCGCCAGGGCCGGCAACTGAATCAGCCACTGCAGGATCGCCCCCACCGTGGTGCTGGCCGCCAGCACCACCCCACCGATCAACGCCGTGGCGGGCAGGGTGATGCTGCTGCCCAGCTGCCACCAGAGCACGCCGATGCCACCGATGACGGCGACGCTGGAGAGCAGCGGGCTGACGGAGGGCAGCCAGAACACGTCGGCGGCGTTGAGGGCACCGAAACCGAGGCCGATCAGACCGGCGAACAGGGCCATCGGCGCCATCCAGCGCAGCTGGAGCACGGCCAGGGCATGGCGCTCCGGGTCCAGGCCTGGACCCACCAGATCAATGAGCGGATCGGCGGCCACCAGCAACAGCAGGGTGACGACGATCAGGCCGGCGCCCACCAGGGTGTTGATGCTGGCCAGCACGTGGGCGCCCTCGTGGCGCGGCCGCCGGGCCAGCACGCTCACCATGGCGCTGTGGAAGGGCCCGTTGATGCCCCCGAGCAGGATCAGCAGGAATCCCGGCAGCACGTAGGCGTAGTTGTAAGCGTCGTAGGCCGCCCCCACGCCGAAGGCGGCGGCGATCACCTGCTGGCGCACCAGACCGGCCACCTTGCTGAGGGCCGTGGCCGCTCCCACGATCAGGGCAATCCGGCGCAGGGATCGGGCCATGGCGGCTGGGCACTGCCCATCGGAACGCACGGCAGTATGGCCTTCCTCCCCCGGGCACCCCGTCCCATGGCTCCAGCGACCGTTGCCGTGCCCGTGCTGCCCACCGGTCCGCTGCTGGAAGGGGTGCTGCTGAAGCGCTACAAGCGCTTCCTGGCCGATGTGGCGCTGGACGATGGCCAGACGGTGACGGCCCACTGCCCCAACACGGGCCCGATGACCGGGGTGCTGCTGCCGGGCGGGCGGGTGCGCCTGCGCCACGACCCCTCCCCAAGCCGCAAGCTGGCCTGGACCTGGGAACAGGCCCAGGTGGGAGCCCATGGCGGCGGCCTGGTGTGGGTCGGGGTCAACACAGCGCTGCCCAACCGTCTGGTGCGGGCCACGATCGAGGCGGGGGGCCTGGAGCCCTGGTTGGGCCCCATCGGCAGCATCAGGGCCGAGGTGCCCTACGGCGAAGGCCGCCGCAGCCGCATCGATCTGCTGCTGACGCCGGCGGCAGGGGCCATCGATCCACGGCCGATCTATTTGGAGGTGAAGAACACCACCTGGAGCGACGGCGATCTGGCGCTGTTTCCCGACACGGTCACCGAACGGGGCCAGAAACATCTGGTGGAGCTCACGGCCCTGTTGCCCGGGGCCCGGGCGGTGCTGGTGCCCTGCCTGAGCCGCAGCGACGTGAGCCGCTTCGCGCCGGGGGACAGTGCCGACCCCCGCTACGGGGAACTGTTCCGAACGGCGGTGGCGGCCGGTGTGGAGGTGCTTCCCTGCCGCTACAGCTTCACGGACGCCTCAGTGACGTTCCTGGGCCTGGCCGCTCAGGCGTGGTGAGGGTGGTAGTGGGTGCCGCGATAGACGAGATCAAGCTCGACATCCATGTGGGAGGGCTGATGCAGCAGCGGCGAGGCGTAGTGATGGCCGCGGTAGACGTGCTCCATCGGCGCCGCTGAGGGGCGCTGGTCGTGGGAGTGGTCGTAGGGGAGACCGCGATAGCAGAGGGCGGAAGGGGCCATGGGGACAGGAGCGGTGACGGGAAGGCCGGGGCTGGGGCCCGCTCTGGTCGCGCCGGAGCGCGGAAGGGGGGACATGGACCGACCTCATACATTTCTAGCGCTTTTGCACTGTTCAGTCTGAACACTAATGGAAACTCTTTGCATTCCTTAAGGCCTGCAGGCCCGGGCGCCACCCCGCTTCGGAGGTGTATTCCGGGATTGCTTTGGTATCGAATCAGACATTGAACGGGCAGCACGTCATGGATATTCGGAACTTGTTGATGCCGGTACTGGCGTCAGAAGTCGGACATTCTCTTCACCACGTTCCCATGAACCATTCAAGTCGGCAGCCCAAGGTTCGACCGCCAAGAAGCCTCAGTGAGGTCAGTCTTCGAGAGGCTCCAGCCCTGTTAATGCGCAAGGTTCGTGGTCTTTCCTCGCAGGAGGGGCTCACCTGGCTCGCCTGCGTGCCTCTGGCTCTGTTCGGGCTGGGCGTGTTCAACCTCTCGGCCCACGCCGCCGAACTGCCCGAGCTCACTCCCGCTTTCCTGATCAACAACCTCTGGTTGGCCATCGCGGCCTTCCTGGTCATCTTCATGAACGCCGGGTTCGCCATGGTGGAAGCGGGCCTGTGCCGTCAAAAGAACGCCGTCAACATCCTGGCCAAGAACCTGATCGTCTTCGCCCTGGCGGTGACGGCCTACTGGTTCATCGGGTACTCCCTGATGTACGGCGATTCGATCGCCGGTGGCTGGCTGCACTTCAAGGGTCTGTTCTTTGACCCCACCGTCACCCCCGAGATGGTGACGGAAGGCAAACTCACCCCGAGCGTCGACTTCCTGTTTCAGGCCGCCTTCGCCGGCACCGCCGCCACGATCGTCTCGGGCCTGGTGGCCGAGCGGATCAAGTTCAAGGAGTTCGTCATCTTCTCCCTGATCCTGGTGGGCGTCCTCTACCCGATCGCCGGCAGCTGGAAGTGGAACGCCAACGGCTGGCTCAACCAGCTCGGCTTCATCGACTTCGCCGGTTCCACCCTGGTCCATACCGTGGGTGCCTGGGCGGGCGTGGTCGGGGCCATGATCCTCGGCCCCCGCATCGGCAAATACATCGACTCCAGGCCCCAGGCCATCCCCGGCCACAGCCAGGCCCTGGCCACCCTGGGCTGTCTGATCCTCTGGCTCGGCTGGTACGGCTTCAACCCGGGTTCCGTCCTGGCCATGACCGAAGCCGTTCCCTACATCGCCGTCACCACCACCCTCGGCGCCGCCGGCGGCGGTATCGCCGGCACCCTCTTCTCCCAGATTCACTCCGGCAAGCCCGACCTCACGATGACCATCAACGGCATCCTGGCCGGACTGGTGGGCGTCACCGCCGGCTGCGACGGCTTCCCGATGTGGGCCGCCTGGGTCGTGGGCTTCATCGGCGGTGCCCTCGTTGTCTACGCCGTGAGCTTCGTCGACTCGATCGGCATCGACGACCCCGTGGGCGCCTTCTCTGTCCACGGCATCGGAGGCATCTGGGGCACCCTGGCCGTGGGTCTGTTCAACAAGGACGCCGGCCTGCTGCTCGGCAAGGGCTTCAACCAGCTCGGCCTGCAGATCCTTGGCAGCTTTTCCTATTCCCTGTTCACGATCGTCACCGCCTGGCTCCTCTGGAGCATCCTCGGCGCCTTCGCCGGTGGCATCCGGGTGCACGAGAAGGAGGAGGAGCTCGGTCTCGACATCAGCGAACACGGTATGGAGGCCTACCCGGACTTCGTTTCGTCCTCCAACTGACCCCACCGGTTCAGTCTTTTGGCGCACCGCGGCTTCGGCCGCGGTTTTTTTTCGCTCGTCCCTGCACCGCTCCCCATAGAGTCGGCCCAATTGGTACTTGCCTGTGGACACCCGTGCCTTCAAGCGCTCCCTGCACCATTCGGATCGCTACAACCGCCGCGGTTTCGGTCTGGGTGAGGAGGTCGCGGGCAGCCTTGAGCAGGCCTACCAGAGCAATCTGATCGCCAGCCTCAGGGAGAACGGCCACGTGCTGCAGCGCGGTCGCCTCAAGATCCGCCTGGCCGAGGCCTTCGGCTTCTGCTGGGGCGTGGAGCGAGCCGTGGCGATGGCCTACGAAACCCGCCGCCACTACCCCAGCGAACGGATCTGGATCACCAACGAGATCATCCACAACCCTTCGGTGAACGCCCATCTGCGCCAGATGGACGTCCGGTTCATCCCCGTCGACGACGACGTCAAGGACTTCTCCGAGGTGGGCACCGGCGATGTGGTGATCCTGCCCGCCTTCGGCGCCACCGTGCAGGAGATGCAGCTGCTCAACGAACGCGGCTGCCACATCGTCGACACCACCTGCCCCTGGGTGTCGAAGGTGTGGAACACCGTGGAGAAGCACAAGAAGCATGCCTTCACCTCGATCATCCACGGCAAGGTGAAGCACGAGGAAACGCTGGCCACCAGCTCCTTCGCCGGGACCTACCTGGTGGTGCTCGATCTGGCCGAGGCCCGCATGGTCAGCGACTTCATCCTGGAGCGGGGCCAGGGGGCCGTCGATCGGCAGGCCTTCATGGACCATTTCGCCAAGGCCTGTTCCCCCGGCTTCGACCCGGACCGGGACCTGGTGCGGGTGGGCGTCGCCAACCAGACCACCATGCTCAAGAGCGAAACCGAGGAGATCGGCCGCCTGTTTGAGCGCACCATGCTGCAGCGCTTCGGCCCCAGCGAACTCGATGAGCACTTCCTCGCCTTCAACACCATTTGCGATGCCACCCAGGAGCGCCAGGACGCCATCTTCGCCCTGGTGGACGAACCCCTCGACCTGATGGTGGTGATCGGTGGCTACAACTCCTCCAACACCACCCACCTGCAGGAGATCGCCGTCAGCCGCGGCATCCTTTCCTTCCACATCGACACCCCCGAGCGCATCGGCCCGGGCAACCGCATCGAACACAAGCCCCTGGGGGGCGCCCTGGAGACCCTGGAGCCCTTTCTGCCAGCCGGACCTGTCCGGGTGGGCATCACCTCCGGCGCCTCCACCCCCGACCGGGTGGTGGAGGATGTGATTGAGCGCCTGGTGGGCCTCAGCGAGGAGTGAGCCACCAGCCCGGATGACCCTGCAAAGAGCCGGGGCCAGGCCGGTGGCTTTACATTCGTAAAAGCTTTTTCTCCCCTCCAGGGCCGCAGGGGAGAGCGCAACCACGGTCCTTTCCAGTAGCTCCCCTCTGACCCACCGCACGCCCCAGATCACGATGGCGGCAGGTTCTTCCCTGCACCAGGCTCCCGACGATCCAGGGGCCCCCAACAGCGAACCCCTGCGGGAGAGGTCCGACCCCTCCGTGCGTCGCTACGCCAGCGCCTTCGCCGATTTGATGGAGATGCGGGCCCCGGCCGCCGTGGTAGGCGCCTACCTCGACCGCCACGAAGGCTGGTTTCGCCGCTGCGCCGCCCCGATGACGGTCGAACCGATCGGCAGCCAGGGCTACGTGCTCACCCTGGGCCGGTTCGGCAACTTCGGCTTTGAGGTCGAACCCACGATCGGCCTGGAACTGCTTCCCCAGACCGCCGGCGTCTACCGAATCATCACCGTGCCCCTGCCCGAGGTGGATGAGGCCCTGCGCGGGCTCTATGACGTCGAATTCGCCGCCTCCCTGAGGCTCGATGAGGCCGGCGGGGCGGAGGTCTCCACCGAAGAGGTGGATGGCGTCATGCTGCACACCCTGGTGCGCTGGCAGCTGGATCTGGCCGTCTGGCTGAGGCTCCCGGGCATGCTCTCCATCCTTCCCGACCACCTGGTCCAGAGCAGCGGTGACCACCTGCTGCGCCAGATCGTGCGACAGATCTCCCGGCGGCTCACCTGGAAGGTGCAGGAGGATTTCCATGCCAGCCACGGCATCCCCTGCCCGCCCAGGCGCCGGGCCCAGTTCTGAGCGACTGATCCTTCCGTGAGAGAAAGGAGCCCCGAGCCCCTCAGGCCGCCGGAGCGGTGAGGATCTTGTTGACGATCTGCATGCCGGTGACGGCCTGCCAGAGGAACAGGGTCATCACGGTCATGTTGAGGCCCACGTGCACTTTGCGGGCGATCAGGTTGCCCGCCTGCATCAGGGGGGAGAGGGCCGCCGCCATGGCGATCAGGGAAGCCATGGCCAGTCCAACCAGCAGGTGCGGACCGACGAACAGCTTGCCGTTGTTGATGTAGGTGACAGCCATCCCACCGACCAAGCCGAGCACGAGCACGGCCAGCACGAGGCTGCCGAAGAGGTAATGGCGCTTGGCGAACTGGCCCTTGATCAGGTCCTTGCGGTCCTCGGGCGTGGCGGTGCGGGTCTTCTTGGCCTTGATGCCCAGAAACATCGCGTAGCCCGCCAAGCCCAGCAGCACCCACATCAGCAGGGGATGCACGAAGTTGAGGCCGAAGGCAAGGGAACTGGGAAGGGCAGCAACCATGACGCGTGGGAACTCCACCGGGCCAGGGCCGGCTGTGAGTCCAATGAATTTACAACTGCAAGCGGCCTCAGTGCAGAAAATGACGACGACCGGTGATCACCATCGCCATGCCGTTGGCCTTGCAGGCGGCGATCGAATCCGGGTCACGCTTGCTGCCGCCGGGCTGAATCACCGCGGTGATGCCATGCCGTGCCGCCAGCAGCACGGTGTCATCGAACGGGAAGAAGCCGTCGCTGGCCAGGACGGCGCCTCTGGCAGCGTCGCCGGCGGCCTCCAGGGCCAACCGGGCCGAGCCCACCCGGTTCATCTGGCCGGCCCCGACGCCGAGGGTGCGGCCGCCCTGGGCCACCAGGATCGCGTTGGAGCGCACGTGGCGCACCACCTGCCAGGCGAAGCGCAGATCGCGCCACTCGTCCTCGCTGGGCTGGCGGTCGCTCACCACCTGCCAGCTGTCGAGATCGGCGCGGCCATCGTCCGCCTGCTGGGCCAGCACGCCCCCGAGCACGCTGCGCAGCTGCAGGCGCCCGGAGGCCTCCGCCAAGGCCACGGGGTCGAGCTCCAGCAGACGCAAGTTGGCTTTGGCCGCCAGCCGCTGGCGGGCCTCCTCCGAGAAGGACGGCGCCACGACACATTCCAGAAACAGCCCCGCCAGGTGATCGGCGGCGGCCCTGTCCACCCCGCCATTGAGGGCGACGATGCCCCCGAAAGCCGAGACCCGGTCCGCATCCAGGGCCCGCAGCAGCGCGTCAGCGGTGTCGGCGCCGAGGGCGACGCCGCAGGGGTTGGTGTGCTTGATCACCACCGCTGCCGGCTCCGCCCCGGGGCCGTACCCGAAGGCCGCCACGGTGGTGAGAGCCGCTTCCAGGTCGATCAGGTTGTTGTAGCTGAGCTCCTTGCCCTGGAGCTGGCGGGCCGCCCCCCAGCCCACGCTGGACTCACCGAACCAGCGGGCGCTCTGGTGAGGGTTCTCGCCGTAGCGGAGCACCTGCCGCAGGGGCAGCTCCAGCCGCAGGGGCTGCTCGGTCCACCCGGCGGCAACCTCCTCGCTGGCCCCGGCAGAGCCGGCCTCACTGGCAAGGCGGCCCTCGATCCAGGCCGTGATGGCGGCGTCGTAGGCGGCGGTGTGGGCGAAGGCGGCCAGGGCCAGCCGGCGCCGCAGGGCCCCATCGACCTGGCCGGCCGCCAGGGCATCCAGGAAACCGGGGTACTGGTCGGGATCGGTGAGCACCGCCACATCCGCGTGGTTCTTGGCGGCGGCGCGGACCATGGTCGGTCCACCGATGTCGATGTTCTCGATGGCGGTCTCCCAGCTGACGCCGGGATCCGCCACGGTGGCCTTGAAGGGATAGAGATTGACCACCACCACATCGATCGGGGCGATCCCCTGCGCGTCCAGGTCGGCTCGGTGGGCAGGGTCGTCCCGGCGGGCCAGGATGCCGCCGTGGATGCGGGGATGGAGGGTCTTCACCCGCCCGCCCAGGATCTCCGGGGCTCCGGTGTGCTCCGCCACCGTCGTGACCGGCAGGTCGGCGGCCGCCAGGGCCGCAGCGGTACCGCCGCTGGAGAGCAGCGCATAGCCCTGGGCCAGCAACCCCTCCGCCAGCGGCACCAGGCCCCGCTTGTCGGACACGCTCAGAAGGGCCGTGGGAGCCATGACGGCGGAAAGGGCGGGGGAGGAGCCAACCTACGCAGCAACAGCCGAACGCCACCGTGCCCACGGATCCCTCCGCCGAAGCCCAGCTGAGTGAAGACGACGGCACCGCCCTCTGGCTGGGTCCCCGTCAGGCCGAGCACCGGCTTGTGCTGCTGCACGGCTGGGGCGCCGACGCCGATGACCTGCTCGAACTGGGGGCGGAACTGATCGGCGCCGATCCCGCCAGCCTCAACCTGAGCGTGGTGGCGCTGCGAGCGCCCCTGCCCCATCCGGGAGGATTGGGTCGCCAGTGGTACGACCTGCATCAGCCCGAGTGGCCCCAGTTGCCCCAGGCCCGCCGCGACCTGCGGCAACGGCTGCTGGCGCTGGGTGGCAGCGTGCCCCTCGAGAACACCTGCCTGCTGGGCTTCTCCCAGGGGGCCGCCATGGCCATCGACGTGGCCACCGGCTGCGGCGCCGACGCCTGCGACCCCCTCGCCCTGTCGGGCCTGATCGCCTGCAGCGGCTACCCCCACCCCGACTGGCAGCCCAAATCTCCCCGCACAGACATCCTGCTCACCCATGGAGAGCAGGATCCGGTGGTGCCCTTCGCGGCGAGTCAAGCGCTGGAGAGTGCCCTGGCGGACGCCGGGGGATCGGTGCGCCGGATCGCCTTTCCAGGCGGCCATTGCATCGATCCCGACCTGATCGCCACCATGCGGGATTTCCTGTTGGCTGGCTGGCGGGGAAGCTGACCCCCCCTGCCAACCCCCGGAATCAGACGAAGGCGTATTCGTACTCTTCCATTTCCTCCCAGTCATCGGAGGCGAGGGCTTCGAGGCCTTCGAACAGGACCTCTTCGCCGATGCCGTCGACGATCAGTCGCAGGGACGGGAACAGGAAGTGGTTCTCTTCGGCGTACTGGGCGCTGAACAGACCTTTCTCCCCCCAGAAGAAGCGGTCGGTGGTGTGCTCGTTGCGACGCACGTTGAGGATCGCCGGGGCCATCAGCTCCGTTTCGGCGATGTAGCGGCGTGCCGCTGTGACCGGTTTGTGGGCGCCGGTTTCGAGGTTGAACGTGGGGACATGGGCGAGGACCCGCTGACCCGCGAGACGACGGCGACTGATCCGCTTGCGCTTCTTGGACATGGAATGGATCCCGGCGAAGGGAGACCGAAAGGTGGAGTTGGGGGGGGGGCTGCAGACGAGCGAGCGTCGGCAGGAGCCGACGACGAGCGTCATGGCGGACCTGCCACCCTTGAGAGATGGCGGGTCCACGTCCACACGACTGTCGACCTGAAGCGGGTCGGAGAGGATCACCGTCGGTAACGCCGGCCTGAACCCCTGGAGGGGTGGTGACCGGAACAGAGGCGGTACGCAGCTACCTCTGCTGTAGCCTTGGATGCGAGCGAAGCGCAACACTGGCCGTTACGACTGCAACTTTCCGCCCGTCCGAGGACTGCGAGGTAGTGGTCGTTACCGACAGCTTAAAACAATTTTTGCGTTTCTACACGCCTCTTTTCAAAATTCCCGGCACGGACGCGGTCCGCGGGTCGTGATGCCTGTCTCAGAGCGGTTTCTGGCCCTGGTGGGCTTCCAGCTAGGTCAATTCATCGACTGCCCGGAGGTCCGGTCCTTGGTGGTCTACGTCACCCAGCAGGGCGAAACGGGCCAGCCCAGCCTGCTACCGGTCGGCCACTGGCCCCCGGACGAGCGAGCCCTGCCTCCGGTGGACACGGTCAGCCGTCTGCGGGTGCCCGCCGAGCAGCGGCGCTGGCTGCCCCTGCGCGATGGCCAGCGCCTGCTTGGTGCCCTGCAGGTGGAGGCCTCGCGCAACCCCTGGCCCGAGCCCCTCGCCCAGCGGCTCCAGGCCGTGGCCCTGGCCCTCACCGAAGCGCTGCGGCTGGATCTGGAGGGCGGGGAACTGCGCCAGCGGCTCACCGAGCGGGAGGAACAGCTGGGTCTGCTGCTCCACCAGTTGCGCAACCCCCTCACCGCCCTGCGCACCTTCGGCCAGCTGCTGCTGCGGCGCCTTGGCCCGGATCACAGCGACAGCTCCCTGGTGCGGGGCCTGCTGGCCGAGGAGCGCCAGATCAACCGCTATGTCGATGCCATCAGCGAACTGGTCCACCCCGAAGGCCTGCTCGCCGGCAGCGCCTCCCCTCAGCCGCTGCTGCTGCCGCCGCTGCTGAGCGGGCCGGAGGGCCAGCCCCTGGCCGGGCTGCTTGAACCACTGCTGCAACGGGCAGCCGCCACCGCCACCCTGCAGGGCCGGGACTGGCACGGACCCGAGGCCCTGCCCGACTGGAGCGGTGACAGCGGGGCGGTGGCGGAAATTCTGGCCAACCTGCTGGAGAACGCCTTCCGCTACAGCCCCCATGGCGCCGGCGTGGGCCTGCACACGGCCAGCGACGACGCCCTGCTCCACCTCACGGTGTGGGATGGCGGGCCGCCCATCGCCGCGGCGGAGCGGGAGGCGATCTTCGGGCGGGGGGTGCGGGGAACGCGGGGCCAGGACCTGCCCGGCACCGGACTGGGGCTGGCCCTGGGGCGGGATCTGGCCCGCAGCCTGGGCGGCGAGCTGGAGCTCGTGGTGCCGCCGCGGGCGCTGGCCGAGACGCTGCCCGTGCAGGGCAACGCCTTCCAGCTCAGCCTGCCGCGGCCGCCAGCCGCAGCGCCGCGGCGATGAGCAGCAGGCCGAGGGATTCGCTCCACTCCACGCAGGCCCCATAGGTGTCGCCGCTGTGGCCGCCCAGGCGGCGGCCCAGGGCCACCGGAACGAACAGGGCCGGCACCAGGGCCACCAGGCCGGCCAGCACGGGCCAGGGCGCCAGGCCGGGCCAGGGCAGCAGCAGCAGCAGTGGCAACAACAGCAGCGTGGGCCGCAGTTCCACCGCCAGGGCGGCGCCGTGGGCGCGATGGAAGGCGGCGCTGCCACCGGGCCGCAGGTAGGGGAACCAGGCCATGGCGGGCAGGGGCGCCACCCGCCCGCAGACCGCCGCCCAGACCAGGGCCATCGGCGCCGCCGCCCCCAGCAGGGCCAGGGCCGCGGTCCGCAGCAGCAGCACCAGCACCAGGGCTTGCACCCCGCTCGCTCCCACCCGGCTGTCGGCCATCGCCTCCAGGCAGCGATCCCCGGCGGCCAGGCCATCGGCGCTGTCCATCACGCCATCCATGTGCAGGCCACCGCTGAGCCAGAGGCCCAGCGCCAGCACCAGGGCCACCTGGGCCACCAGGGGCACCCGTCCCTGCAGCCCCCACCACAGCAGGGCCTGCAGGGCGCCGAGAGCGGCACCGATCCAGGGCGCGAAGCGGGCGATCCGCTCGAAGCGGGGCGCCGGCGCCGACCAGGCCGGCAGCACCGAATAGAAGATCCAGGCTCCGGCCAGATCCCGCAGCCACGGTGGAGCGCTCAGGCGAGGCATGGGGGCACGGGGCGGGGAGCGGCGGGGAGGTGGCGGCAGGAACCCCGCGTAGCGTCGCAGCAGAGCAGGTTCGGCGCCATCGCCTTCGACTTCACGATCACCGCCCGCTGCCCGCGGACCCGGGCCCGCTGCGGCTGCTTCACCACCCCCCACGGAACCGTGCAGACGCCCCGGTTCATGCCGGTGGGCACCGCCGCCACGGTCAAGGGCGTCACCACGCCCCAGCTGCAGGAGACCGGGGCACAGATGGTCCTGGCCAACACCTTCCACCTGCATCTGCAGCCGGGGGAGTCCGTGGTGGAGGACGCCGGTGGGCTGCATCGCTTCATGGGCTGGGAGGGCCCCCTGCTGACCGATTCGGGCGGCTTCCAGGTGTTCAGCCTCGACGCCATCAACCGGATCGACGACGACGGGGTGGTGTTCCGCTCCCCCAGGGACGGCTCCCGGATCGACCTGACCCCCGAGCGCTCCATGGCGATCCAGCGGGCCCTGGGCGCCGACGTGGCCATGGCCTTCGACCAGTGCCCGCCCTATCCCGCCAGTGAAGCGGCGGTGGCCGAGGCCTGCCGTCGCACCCATCGCTGGCTGGAGCGCTGCGTCGCCAGCCACACCGGCGGCGACCAGGCCCTGTTCGGGATCGTGCAGGGGGGCTGCTTCCCCCATCTGCGTGAGGCCTCAGCCCGGGTGGTGGCGGCGATGGACCTGCCCGGCATTGCCGTGGGCGGCGTCAGCGTCGGGGAACCCGTCGAGGAGATGCACCTGGTGGTCCGGCAGGTGGGTCCCCTGCTGCCGGAGCAGCGGCCCCACTATCTGATGGGGGTGGGCAGCCTGCGGGAGATGGCGATCGCGGTCGCCAATGGCTTCGACCTGTTCGACTGCGTGCTGCCGACCCGGCTGGGCCGGCACGGCACCGCCCTGGTGGGCGGTGAGCGCTGGAACCTGCGCAACGCCCGCTTCCGTCACGACCACGGCGCCCTCGATCCCAGCTGTCGCTGCCTGGCCTGCCGTCAGCACAGCCGCAGCTACCTGCACCACCTGTTCCGCAGCGAGGAGCTGCTGGGCCGCACCCTCTTGAGCCTGCACAATCTCACCACCCTGCTGCGCTTCACGACCGCCATGGCGCGGGCGATCAGCGAGGGATGTTTTGCAGAGGATTTCGCTCCCTGGGAGCCCGACTCCCCGGCCGCCCACACGTGGTAGGTTCCGGTCCTTGCAATGGTTTTCCTCCAGGCATGGCTCTCTCCCTGCTGGCCGGCTCCTCGCCCCACACCCTCGCCCAGCTGCCCGAGGCCTACCAGGCCTTCGGCCCCCTGGTCGACATCCTGCCGATCATCCCCCTGTTCTTCCTGCTGCTGGCCTTTGTCTGGCAGGCCTCGGTCGGTTTCCGCTGATCAGCGTCGTTCGCACAGCACCGCCCAGGCAAAAGCCGGCAGCGAAAGCATGCGCCGCCAGCGGCTGGGTTCCTTGATCAGCCGATAGAGCCACTCGACCTGCAGGGCCCCCATCCAGCCGGGGGCCCGCTTCTTGACACCGGCCCAGACGTCAAAGCTCCCCCCCACCCCCATCCAGAGGCCGGTGCGGGGTGCAGGAAGCTCCTGAATCCAGGTTTCCTGGCGGGGCACGCCCAGGGCCACCAGCACCAGATCAGGGCGGCACTGAAGCAGCTGTTGCTGGAGGCCAGTCCAGGTGTCTGCGGACTGGTAGCCGTGGACGCTGAAGACCAGATCCAGTCCCGGCAGGTCTTGGGCCAGGCGCTCCCGCAGCTGGTCCATCACCGCCGGACTCGCCCCCACCAGGGCCACCCGCCAGCCCGCGGCCGCCGCATGCTCCAGCAAGCGGCGGGCCAGCTCGATTCCCGGGCTGCGGCGGACGCGATGGGACTGAAGACCCAGGGCCCAGACCACACCGGCGCCATCGGGGATGACCATCCGGGCCGCCTCGATGGCCGCCCCCAGGGCAGGGTCCGCCCGGGCCGCCATGGTCATCTCCGCATTGAGGGTGACGATCTGGCCGCCACCAGCCCCGTGCAGGGCGACGGCATCGCCGAAAACGTCGTTGCTTACATTCACGGGAATGCCCAGGACGCGGGCACGGACCGGCTTGGTCGCGAGGGCTGCCATGGGAGGGGACGACGGCGGGGAGAATCTATGGCCTGGCTTCACAACAGCACCCTCCGGCACGCCCCGTCCTGACGCGACCATGATCACCACGGCGAGCACTGGCGACATGGGGGGGGAGGAGGCCCGCCAACTGCTCGACCGGCTGGACCGCCAGATCGAGCACGTGGTCCTGCGCCGGCAGCATCCGATCACGGGTCTGCTTCCCGCCAGCACCGCCAGCACCGTTCACGGCAACTACGGCGACGCCTGGGTGCGGGACTGCGTCTATTCGATCCAGTGCGTCTGGGGGCTGGCCCTGGCCCACCGGCGGCTGCAGGGACCCTGCCGCCGCTCCTTCGAACTGGAGCAGCGGGTCCTGCAGCTGATGCGAGGTCTGATGCGCTCGATGATGCGCCAGTCGGCGAAGGTGGAGCGCTTCAAGACGAGCCTTGAGCGGCTCGACGCCATCCACGCCAAGTTCGACACGGCCACCGGCGATCCGGTGGTGGCCGACGACGGCTGGGGCCATCTGCAGCTCGATGCCACGGCACTGTTTCTGCTGCAGCTGGCCCAGCTGACCCGCTCGGGGCTGGTGATCGTTCAGACCAGCCACGAGCGCGATTTCCTCCAGAACCTCGTCTACTACGTGGCACGCGCCTACCGGGTGGCCGACTACGGCATCTGGGAACGGGGCGACAAGGGCAACCACGGTCAGCCGGAGCGCAACGCCAGCTCGATCGGCATGGTCAAGGCCGCCCTCGAATCCCTCATCGGGCTGGATCTTTACGGGCCCCATGGCGACGGCAGCAGCTGCCTGACCATTCCGCACGACGCCATCGTGCGGCTGCGGCGTGCCCTGCGGGGCCTGCTGCCCAGGGAGTCAGCCAGCAAGGAGGCTGACAGCGCCTGCCTCTCGGTGATCGGCTACCCGGCCTGGGCCGTCGAGGATCCGGCCCTCGTCGCGCGCACCCGGGAAAAGATCCGCAGCGAACTGGCGGGGTCGTACGGGTACAAACGCTTCCGCCGTGACGGCCACCAGACCGTTTTGGAGGACGTGAGCCGGCACCACTACGAGCGGGAGGAGCTGGCCCAGTTCGAGCACATCGAATGCGAGTGGCCCCTGTTCCTGGCCTACGAGCTGATCACGGCCTGCTGCGAGGGCCGCTGGGACGAAGCCCGCCAGTGGCGCCAGCAGTTGGAGGCGCTGAGCGTTCAGGTCGACGGGGAGGCCCTGCTGCCGGAGCTCTATCTGGTGCCAGAGCGGCTGATCGAGGCCGAGCGGCGCCAGCCCGGCAGCCAGATCCGGGTGGCCAACGAGAACGTCCCGTTGCTCTGGACCCAGAGCCTCACCTGGTTGTCGGATCTGCTGTTGCACGGCCTGATCACCGCCGACGACCTCGATCCCTGTGGCCGTCGCCACCCCAACCCGCCGGGGGCCCAGGAGGTGCTGGTGGCCCTGGCTCCCGCCGATGCCAGCGTCGCCGCGGCCCTGGCGGACGCCGGTCTGCCGGTGAAGACGCTGCCGGCGAGCGAGACGCCCCCCCTGCGGGTGGCCAGTTCCCGTGAGCTGGCCCGGCGCCTGGCGACGGTGGGCGCCAATGGGCGGCTGGGGCTCTCCGGCCATCCACCCGTGCGGATGGAGACCCAGGCGACCGCCAGGCTCTACCGCCACAACGGCGAACTGATCGGCTTCCTGCCGGCGGTGCTGGAGGAGGACACCTTCTACCTGGCCGACGATGCCCAGGTGCTGGTGGACACGGTGGCCACCGAGGTGCGGGTGCTGCAACGGCATTGGCGGGGCGAGGGAGCCCCCCTGCTGCTCGTGCCGGTCCACGCCGGTCCCTTCCGCAGGGACCCCGACGCCTTCCTGGACCTGGGCCGTGATCTGCTGCAGGGCCAGCTGGGCTCGGTGCCCGTACGCCTGGTCTCCCTGGAGGAGCTGGTGCCGCAGGCCACTCTGATCGACCTGCCGCCCCAGGCCCTGGCCGCCTGCGACCTGGTGCCCGACGGCCACACCTTGCTGCCGGCCAGCGCCAGCCACCAACCGCTCACCGCCCGCCAGGAGCAGGAGCTGGAGGATGTCCCGCTGGCCCATCTGGTCGACCGGCTCTGGAGCAGCCGCTCCCTGGAGGAACAGGCGGAGGTGCTGGAACTGCTCAGCCGGCGGCTGGGTCCCAATGCTCGCCTGCAGGGGCCCCGCAGCGGTCCTGGGGTGCGGCTGATGGTGTTGCTGGAGGAGGTTTACCGCCGCGGCCTGGCCGATGCCGACTGGAGTGTGGTGCGCCGCGCCGCCGGCGCCATGGGCCTGGTGCACCCCCAGCTCGAGGATGCCCTCACCGATCTGCTACTGCGCCAGAAGCAGGTGGTGGTGGGCCGCAACTACACCCACGACTCCCTGCTCAGCCAGCCGGAGGGCAGCCTGGCCATCGCGGCGATGGTGCGCCGCTTCAGCGGCGAGGACGGCCGCGAATGGATGCTCCAGCAGGAGCTGCTACTGGCCATCGATGCCCTGGCCCGCTCCAACGTGAACCTGCTCAGCGGCAGCCTGACCCTGCAGCTGGGCCAGTTCCTGCTGTTGCTCACCGGTGAACTGGCGGCCGAGGCCAACCTCAGCCCCAGCGAAGCCTTCGAAAGTCTTTGCAGCCTGCCCCCCCACGCCATCCGCCGCCGGCTCCAGGCCGTGCTGGCCGACGTGGAACACGCCCGGGCCTCCCTGCAGCGCAAGGAGCAGCTGCACCTGCGCGGCCGGGTGCGCTGGGAGGTGCCCGATCCCCTGGCCGAGCTGCCGAAGGACGGCAGCTGGCTGCAACACCGCATGCGGCTGGGGGCGCTGCAGCGGGTGCCGAAGGACTTCTACCCGGGCATCTGGGACCTGCTCCACCACTGCCGGGGCCTGGTGATCGGCGACAAGCTGGAGCGACGCAACCGGCTGGAGAGCGCCCCCCTGCTGCGCGAGAAAACGCCCGGCGAAAAGAACTTCGCCATGTTGGTGGAGCACCTCCTGAGCAAGATCGAAGCCCCGGAATACCGCCGGCTGTGCATCGAAACCCTGCTCACCCTGATGGCCTTCATGGCCGCCAACCCCCAGGTGCAGTTCGACGACGACCTCGCCCTCGACGTGGTGATTGGCCACGCCGTGCGGGTGGGCTGGCAGCAGTGCCATCCCGAGGTGCCCAGCGACCAGTACGGCCCCCACAAGGCGGAGGCCTGGGATCTCTTCTATCGCTCCTCCACAGCCGACTGCCGCCGCTGGCAACTGCTGGCTCTGCAGGAGCTGACCGACCGGGAGGTGGTCCCCCTGGACCGGACAAACCGGCGACAGGTGACCTAGATCGGGGCCTCCAGGGCCATGCAGAGGTTGGGCTGCTCAACACACTGCTCGATCAGGTCGGCCAGCTGCAGCGCCCGGGAGGCCTGAAGGCCATCGACGGCAGGGGTTTCCCGCCCCCGCACGCACTGCAGGAAGTGCTCCAGCTCGGCATAGAGGGGTTCGATGGAGGTGGTGCTCACCTCCTCGATGAAGCCATCGTTGCGGTACAGAAGCTCCCCGTGGTCGGCGCTCACCGACTCATGGGAGCGCCTGTGGATGCGCAGATTGCGGTTGAGGAAATCCGTCTCCATCAGGCTGCTGCGGCAGTGGGCGCTGAGGCTGCGGATCTTGCGGTGGGCCATCTTGCTGGCCGTGAGGCTGGCCACCACGCCGTTGGCGAAGCCGAGGGTGGCATTGACGTAATCGATCGGGCCATCTGAGCTGCGGCCACCGGCCGCGGCCAGTCGCACCACGGGGGAGGCGGCCAGTTCAAGCACCAGATCGATGTCGTGGATCATCAGGTCGAGCACCACCGACACATCGTTGGCCCGGTCGGCGTTGGGGCTGTGGCGCCGAGCTTCCAGCACCACCACCTCCTCGTTGGCCACCACCCGCAGCAGCTCCCGGAAGGCGGGATTGAAGCGCTCGATGTGGCCCACCTGCAGCAGCCGACCGGCGGTTTCGGCGGCGCGGATCAGGTCGGCCGCCTCCTCCTGGGTGGCGGCGATCGGCTTCTCGATCAGCACATGCAACCCCGCCTGCAGGCAGGCCATGCCGACGCGGTGGTGCAACAGGGTGGGAACGGCGATACAAACCGCTTCCACCTCGCCCAACAGGTCCTCGTAGGTGGGGAACCAGCGACAGTCGAACTGCTCGACCGCCAGACGGCCTCGGGTCTCGTCGGGGTCGGCGACGCCCACCAGTTCGGCATCCCGCAGCAGGCTGAGCACCCGCGCGTGGTGCCAGCCCATGTTGCCGATGCCGATGACACCCACGCGCACTGGGTTCATGGCAGGGGCTGAGCAGGTGGGCGCATTATCGATGATCAGGTTCCTTCCATGCTGGCGAGGGTGATCTGGACCCGCTCGATGCGGGGTCCGTCCATGGTGAGCACGTCGATGCGGACGCCGTGCCAGCTGAGGCCTTCCCCCGGGGAGGGGATGTGCTGCAGACGCTCGAGTACGAAGCCGGCCAGGGTGTGATGGCCTTCCGCTTCTGGCAGCTGCAGGCCCAGCTGGCGGTTGAGTTCGACGATCTCCAGATCGCCCGCCGCCGACCAGGTGCCGTCGACGAGTTGCAGCAGATCCTGGGCGGTCTCGAGGGGGTTGTCGTCCTCGCCCACAATTTCACCGGTGAGGTCAGACACGGTGACCAGCCCTTCGGTGCCGCCGTGCTCGTCGACCACCACCAGCAGGGGCTGTCCACTGCGGATCAGGGGCAGGAGGTCGGCCAGCGAGGCACTTTCCTGCACCTGGGCCACCGGCAGGATCCAGGGAGCCAGCGGGGTCTCGGGGCGCAGCAGGCCCCGGGCGATGGGCTCGGCCAGCCGCCTGAGGTCGAGCATGCCGCGCACATCATCGAGGGAGCTGCCGATCACCGGGAAGCGGGCGTGCTGGCTGGCGTGCACCGACTCCATCATCTCGGCGAAGGTCACCTCCACCGGCAGGGTGACCATGCCGGAGCGCGGCATCATCACCTCACGGACCAGCGTGTCCCGCAAGGAAAAGACCCCCTCCAGGATGCTGCGCTCATCCGGCATCAGGCCGGTCACGCTACCGCTCTCGATCAGCGTCTCCAGCTCACCGGCCGAGAGCACCGGCACCAGCTCATCCCAGTTGCGCGGCAGCCCGAGCAGCCTGAGCAAGCCCCCGCTGAAGCGCTCGATCAGCAGCAGCAACGGTGCCAGGGTGCGGGTAAGCGACTCGAGCAGCGGCGCCAGCCGCAGGGCCGAGACTTCCGGACGATGGAGCACCCAGGCCTTGGGCACCAGACCGCCCAGCAGGGTGGCCAGCAGCGCCAGCGCCAGGAAGACACCGGCATCGATCCAGGCCTGTTCGCGCCAGACCATCCAGCGGGCGACCTGCTCCGCCAGGCCGCGGGCCAGCCAGCCCATGGCCAGCAGCGCCAGCACCAGGCCCAGCTGGGTCGCCACGAGCACGCTGCGCAGCCGGTGCTGCAGCCGGGCCACGGAACGGGCCCCGGGCTCCCCGGCCTCCTCGAGCTGCTGGACCCGGCTGGGCCGCAGGCGAATCAACGCAAGCTCCCCGGCAGCGAAGAAGGCCAGCAGAGCCAACAGGATCGCCAGGACCAGGAAGCGCATCGATGGGCTGAATTAGAAGCAGGTTAGGCCCCACCGCCAGGCTCAGCCTTCGCCGCCCTCGCCGCCCTCGCCATCTTCGTCCTTGCGGCCTCCATCTGGGGCCTCGGCAGCCGGCTTGTCCGGGGCAGGCGCACTCACGCCGTTCTCGCCGCCCTCTGGATCCTTGGGCTCGGGGGCCTGGCCACAGCCCATGGTGGCCGTGATCAAGCCGGTGGTGACCAGGAACAGGGCAACGCTCGAGCGGGCTATGGCAGAACAGCAATGGACGCGATTGTGCCGCAGCTCCGCCCCGGCAACTGATTCGATGCGACGGTGGCACACGACTGATCAGCCAGGAGGATGCACTTCCGTCTCGAACCGCTGCTGAGCGACGGCCAGGTGGAGGAACTGCGCCTGGCCCTTCTGGAGGACGCCGCACCCTGGCGGGACGGAGCCGAAACAGCGGGGTGGCACGCCCGGGGCGTGAAGCGCAACCGCCAGTTGGACCCCAGCTCCGCCCTGCACCAGAGCCTCGCCTCCGCCCTCAGCGGCCAGCTGCTGGCCCATCCCCTGCTGCAGGCGGCGGCCCTGCCGGTGCAGCTGCACAACCTCCGCTTCAGCCGCTGCGGCATCGGCGAGGGCTATGGCCGCCACGTCGACAACGCCTACATGGCCGGGGGCCGCTCCGATCTTTCCTTCACCCTGTTCCTCAGCGCGCCCGACCACTACCGGGGCGGCGATCTGGTGCTGGAGGACCCGGGCGGCGAAAGCCACGTCAGGCTGCCGGCCGGCCACGCCCTGGTGTATCCGAGTTCCCTGTTGCATCGGGTGGAGCCGGTGACCTGGGGCGAACGGCTGGTGGCCGTGGGCTGGATCCAGAGCCGGGTCCGCCGCAGCGACAGGCGCGAACTCCTGTTCGAGCTCGACACCGCCCGCCGCGCCCTGTTCCAGTTCCAGGGAAAGGATGAAATCTTCGACCTCCTCACCCGCAGCTACACCAACCTGCTCCGGATGTGGGGAGAGTGAGGGGGATGGGGGTCCCGGGGATCGAACCCGGCTAAGGCGAATTATGAGTTCGCTGCATTCACCAGATTGCTAGACCCCCCCGATGCCGTCCGGATGGCTGCCGAGACGACTTACCAGAGACCACGGATCGGCGGGGTCCAGGTGGTGCTGGCCGGCGGGTTGATGTAGGTGGGTCCGGCGCCGGCACCGAGGCTGCTACTGAAGCCGTTGGTGATGTCGGAGGTGCGCAGGGGCATCAGGCCGCTCTGATTGGTGAGCATCACCGAGGCGGTGTTCTCGACGGCGGTGCCATCCCAGATGATGTTCTGGTCAGAGAAACCGAAGGCGACGATCTTGCCCCCATCCCGACCCGGGATCGAGAGGCCGAGGGGATCGGTGATCTGATGCAGAAGGTTGACGCCCTGGGCAAAGGGCGCCGAGAAGCTGTAGTAGCGCTGCTCCATCACCTCGGGGGCCGAACGGGTCACGCCGCAACGGGTGACCTCCACCGGCCCCGTGCCGGCCGAGGCGGGCATAGGCGCTTCAAGGGTGGTGGTGCAGAGCACCGGCCCGGCGACGGCAGGAGCTAGCAGGGAAACCGCCGCGAACGGCACCAGGGCCGACAAGGGTGCGGCAAGGAAAGCGGGCACTGCCAGGATCGGTGCTGTCATGGGGTCGCGCGGCCCCAGCTCCGGGGCAATTTGTCCGCAGGTTAGCGACCTCTGACGCTCTTCACCATCCATCTTCCGTCGCAGCCGCCGCTTCGACAACGCGCCCCATCGACACGCCCCTTTACAAGCTCCGTCACCACCGATGGTCTCCCTGCTCTCCAGCCCTAGCCAACAGCGCTCCGCCCTGCTCGCCCTGCTGGCGGAGCGGGCCTACCGGCTGGGCGATTTCACCCTGGCGTCGGGCCGCCGCAGCGTGCACTACGTCAACTGCAAGCCGGTGAGCCTGAGCGGCATCGGCCTGGCCCTGCTGGGCCGCCTGATGCTGGAGCAGGTGGAGGCCGAGGCCGCCGCAGTGGCGGGCCTGACTCTGGGGGCCGATCCCCTGGTCAGCGCCGTGGCCCTCCAGGCCGCCCTCTCGGGCAGGGATCTCGATGCCCTGATCGTGCGCAAGGAGGCCAAGGGCCATGGCACCGGCGCCTGGCTCGAAGGACCCCTGCCTCCCTCCGGCGGCCGGATCACCGTCCTGGAGGACGTGGTGACGACCGGCGGTTCGGCCCTGAAGGCCGTGACCCAGTTGCAGGAGGCGGGTTACGCGGTGAACCGGGTCGTGGCGATCGTTGACCGCCAGGAGGGCGGGGCCGAGGCGATGGCGGAAGCCGGCCTCGACCTGCGCAGCCTTTTCCTGCTCGAGGAGGTGGCCGCTACGGCCGCCGGTCTGGATGGCGCGGCAGGCTGAACCCCGCCCCAAGCGACGCCATGACCTCCCCCACCGCCAAGATGTCCGCCGCGGCCGATCCCTGGCACTGGACGCCTCCGGCCCTGAGCCGCTGGTCCCGGCCGGTGGGGCTGCTGCGGCTCGACGGTCCCGACACCCTGCGGGTGCTGCACGGCCAGACCAGCCAGGCGCTCGAGGGGGCCCGCCCCGGCCAGTGGCTCGGCACCTGTTGCATCAGTCCCACGGCCCGGATGCGGGCGGTGGCGGAAGTGCTGGTGGACGCCGACGGGGCCTGGCTGGTGATCATCGACGGGGATCCCGAGGCGGTACGCCTCGCCCTCGACCGGGTGCTGTTTCCCGCCGACAAGGTGCGGCTGGGGCCGGTGACAGCGGCCACGCTGCATCAGCCACTGGGATCGGCGGGTCTCGCCGCCACACCCTCCGGGACCTGGGCGGCGTCAGAAGGCTCACCGGGCTGGCAGCTGGGGGACGCCCTGCTGCTGCCGGCGGACGCGCCATTGCCTGCCTGGTTGGACGAGCGTCGCCCCCTGGAGCCGCAGGAAGCGGAACGCTGGCGGCTCCAGCAGGGCCTGCCGGCGGCACCGGGGGAGATCAACGAGGACACCAATCCGTTTGAACTGGGGCTGGCCGCACGGGTGAGCCTGACCAAGGGCTGCTACGTGGGCCAGGAGACCCTCGCCAAGCTCGCCACCTACGACGGGGTGAAACGGCAGCTGCGGCGCTGGCAGGCCACCGGCGTCAGCGCCGAGGCCGTCGCCCCGGGCACGCCGCTGCACGACCCCCAGGGGGGCCGCGCCGGGCTGATCAGCTCCAGCCTCGAACTGCCTGATGGCGAAGGGTGGATCGGCCTGGCCCTGGTACGCCGAGCCTGCCTGGAGGAGCCGCTGCTGCAGGCCGGGGCCGCGCCCGGTGCCAGCCTGCAGCTCTCGGTTCCAGCGGCGTTTCAACCGCCGCCGGTCGGGGCTGGGGGCACTGGGGGGGGCGCTGCAAAGGGCGCTGTAGAGGGCGTTAAGGCGTCCTGATCCAGCAGCCAGCGCACCACCGCCCAGGTGGCCAGGCTGTCGTCCTGGTTGTAGCGGAAGATGCGTTGCAGCTTGCGGACCAGGGCCGCCCGGCTCGGACGCCGCGGCCCGCCGGAGCCCTCCCGCCACTGGCGCCACCAGAGCAGGCAGCGGGCGCCGTCGACCCCCTTCTGGCTCCACGAGAAGCCCAGCCAGCCCGCCACGGCCTTCAGCCCGTAGCTGTTCACCGGCAGCAACCAGTGGCGCCGCAGCCGCTGATGCACATCCACCAGCCGTGTCCGCAGGCGCTGCCGCTCCGCCTCGCTGGCTCCCTGGCGCTCGGCCAGGCGCAGCAGGGACACCGATTCGGTCTCGCCGTAGTGGAGAACGGGCCAGTCGGGATAGCGCGCCAGCAGGGTGCTCAGGCGCCCCCAGAGACGGGCCTCGCCGTGCTCCTGCAGGGCTAGCAAAGGGTGGTAACGGCCCAGGATCTCGCCCGGAGCTGGAGCCTCGGGCCAGCGTCCATCCGCCCCGCGCTCCAGCCGCACCAGCCCGTGCAGGAAGTCATCGCGGGCATCGGGGTCGGATTCGATGTCATAAAGCAACACCCCGGGGGCCGCCGCCAGCTCGGGCAGGGCTGGACAGGTCCCCTCGTCGCTGCGCCGGGGAACGCCCTCCTGCTGCACCCTGGCCTGGGCCACCAGCTTGGGTGCCACCTCCCGGTGCTGCTCCCCGTGCGCGGCCAGGTCCTCGGCCAGCCGATCCGGATCGGTCGCCGCCAGCTGGTCGAGGCTGGCGATACCCAGCTCCAGCAGGAGCTCGCGGCGCTTGCCGCCGATGCCACTCACCTCGCTCAGGTGTCCCTCGGAGGCCGCGACCCGATCACAGGCCCCGCGCCAGCTGCACAGGGTGCATTTCTTGCGATCGCTGACCAGCGGCGGCGGCTCGCTGCGCTCCAGCTCGAGGGCCAGGCGCTCCAGGCTCTCGTCGAGTTGACGCTGCAGGGAGCCCCCGAGGGCCAGCCGCTCCCGCTCCAGTCCCCGATCGCCCCCTGCCACCACCAACCCATGGGGCACGGGGGCCTGCTGATGCTCCGCCAGCAACCGCCCCCAGAGGGCGAGCAGTACCCGGTGTTCCCGGGTGAGACGCCGGCCCTGGCGGGCCAGCACCGGCCGGTAGCTGTGGGCGCCCCAGCGGCTGGGCTCCTCGACCCGCTCCAGCAGGCTCGGATGGGCTTCCAGCCGCAGGCCACGGGGGCCGGTGCCCACCAGCCTCAGACCCACCACACCGGGCGCCCCGGCCCGGCAGGCCTCTTCCCCGTGGCCGGGGCGCTGGGGTAACAGGCTCTGGAAACTGCGCAGCTGGTCGTCGAGGGCCAGGGCGCGATGGGCACTCCACGACCGCTCCTGGGATGGTCCATGGAGGTCGAGCCAGGCCCGCCGCCGGCAGCGCACCCAGCTGCGCAGCAGGCGGTCGGTGAGGACGGGGGCGTCCGGGGGCTGGGGCATGGGCTGCAGGCTAGGGGGGCCGGTGGCCTGCCATCAGGCCGGCACCCCCTGCAGCCATCAGGTGGCGCCAGCCTGCTACGACCGGCGTGCCCCTACCCCGCGTCCGCGCCGCGCCATGGCCTCCGCCCCCCTGCCCCTCGAGGCCGGACCGATCCACTTCGGCACCGATGGCTGGCGCGGCATCCTCGGGGTGGACATCACCATGGAGCGCCTGCTGCCGGTGGCCGCTGCCGCCGCCCGGGAGCTGGCCGCCAGCGCCCCGGCGGACCTGGAGAGCCGGGAGGTCGTGATCGGCTACGACCGACGCTTCCTGGCGCCGGAGCTGGCCGAAGCCATCGCCGCCGCCGTGCGGGGGGCGGATCTGGTGCCCCTGCTGGCCGCCAGCCCCGTGCCCACGCCGGCCTGCAGCTGGGCGGTGGTGGAACGAAAGGCCCTGGGGGCCCTGGTGATCACCGCCAGCCACAACCCGCCGGAATGGCTGGGGCTCAAGATCAAGGGTCCCTTCGGGGGCTCGGTGGAAGGCGACTTCACCGCCCGGGTGGAGCGGCGCCTCGAGGCAGGGGGCCTGAGCGTGCCGATCCCCGGCGACACCGAGCGCTTCGATGCCATGGGCACCTACCTGGCCGGACTCGGCGCCAAAATCGATGTCCCTGCCCTGGTGACGGGCCTGGCCGGCATCGGCCTGCAGGTGATCGTGGATCCGATGCATGGCTCGGCCGCTGGGGGGCTGCCGGCCCTGCTGGGGGAGGCGGGCGCCGCCGCCGGTGTGATCCGGGAGATCCGCGGCGAGCGGGATCCCCTGTTCGGCGGCCACCCGCCCGAACCGCTGGCGCCCTACCTGGGGCAGCTGATCGCCGAAGTGCGCCAGGCCACGGCGGCCGGCCGGCCGGCGGTGGGCATCGTCTTCGATGGCGACGGCGACCGCATCGCCGCGGTGGATGAACAGGGCCGGTTCTGCAGCACCCAGCTGCTGATGCCACTGCTGATCGACCACCTGGCCAGGGCCCGCCGACTGGGCGGCCGCGTGGTCAAGACCGTGAGTGGCTCCGATCTGATGGCCCTGGTGGCCGCGGACCTGGGCCGGGAGGTGATCGAGATGCCCGTCGGGTTCAAGTACATCGCCGCCGAGATGCTGAGCAGCGAGGTGCTGGTGGGGGGAGAGGAATCGGGCGGGGTGGGCTTCGGCATCCACCTGCCGGAGCGGGATGCCCTGTTCGCCGCCCTGCTGCTGATCGAAGCCCTGGTGGAAGGGGGGCTGCCCCTCGGTGCCCGGCTGGCTGCCCTGCAGGAGCGCTGCGGTGGCGCCAGCGTCTACGACCGCCTTGATCTGCGCCTGCCGGACATGGCCAGCCGCGGCCGGCTGGAGGCGCTCCTGGCCCAGGATCCGCCCCAGGAGGTGGCCGGTGCCGCCGTGGTGGAGGTGAACCGCACCGACGGCGTCAAGCTGCGGATGGGCCCCAGCCACTGGCTGATGCTGCGCTTCTCCGGTACCGAGCCCTTGCTGCGCCTCTATTGCGAAGCCCCCGATGCCGAGCGGGTGCAGGCGGTACTGGCCTGGGCACGGCAGCTGGCGGAGGCGATCTGATGGCAGACCCACTGGAGCCCCCATTGGAGCCAAGGGTGGACCCCACCGTGCTGGTCATCGCCAGCGGCAACGCCGGCAAGATCAGGGAATTCGCCCACCTGTTGGCCTCTCTCCCTCTGGCGGTGCGGCCCCAGCCCGACGGCCTTGAGGTGGAGGAAACGGGCACCAGTTTCGCCGCCAATGCTCGGCTGAAGGCCGAAGCGGTGGCCAGCGTCACGGGCCAGTGGGCCCTGGCCGACGACTCGGGGCTGGCGGTGGCGGCCCTGGGCGGCGCCCCCGGGGTGCATTCGGCCCGCTATGCCGACAGCGACGCGGCCCGGATCGCCCGGCTGCTGAAGGAACTAGGAGAGAGTGATCGTCAGCGCCACGGGCAGGCTCTGCCATCGGATCGCCGGGCGGCCTTCGTGGCTGCCCTGGCGGTGGCCGATCCCACCGGAGCGATCCGGCTGGAGGTGGAGGGCCGCTGCGAGGGGGAGATCCTGGAGACTCCGCGGGGCAGCGGCGGCTTCGGCTACGACCCGGTGTTCTTCGTGCCCACCGAAGGCCTGAGCTACGCCGAGATGGATCAGGGACTCAAGGGGCGGATTGGTCACCGGGGCAGGGCCTTCGCCCAGCTGGAGCCGAGGTTGCGGGACCTGCTGGAAGCCCTCCGGCCCCCAGCCCCCTAACGAAGGACGGGAGCCGGTCTCCCGCTCTCTAGGGCCATGGTCAGGTCATCGGCCATCGCCGCGGCCCGCTTTTCCCAGGTGCATCCCGTCGCGAACCGATGACGCACGTCTGCCCGGCCGTCCCTGAAGTTGGCGGCGGCCAGGCGTTCGAGGGTGGCCATGAGGGCCTGACCGTCGGCGCAGTGATAGGCAAGGTGAGGGGTTTCGGCGATCTGATCGCAGGTGCCGGTGTACAGGATGGGCTGACCGGTGGGTAGCTGGGAGAAGAACCGGACCGGGCTGCTGCAGGGGTTGATGTCGTCGTCCGTGAGGGGTAGTACGGCCGCGTCGACGGAGGCGAAGTAGGCCTGCAGGCTCTCGTAGGGCTGGGCGCCGACGAAGCGGCAGCGAGGGCTTCTCTGGAGGTGGGCGAGCCCGGGAACCTGGCAGCGGACAGGCCCCACGAATAGCCAGCGAAGCTCGGGCAGGCCATCATGGGCCTGCACGATCGGCTGTAGGTCGATGCGTGTGCCGATCACGCCGATGATGCCGATCAGGGGCCGGAAATCCGCCGGCAACAGCTCCGGTGGCGGGGCGGGGTGGGGAGGGAGCTCGGGAGGTAGCCAGGCCTCGGGGATGCCGTTGGGAATGATGTGAAAGCGGGATTCCTCCAGTCCGTACCGATCGCGGAGCACCTCGGCGAGCCCACGCGACACCGTGAAGATGAGATCGGCATGGCGGGCAAGAAGTTTCTCCTGATCAAGCCGGACATAGGGATAAGCCGCATAGTCATCAAAGACGTGATAGGCGATGACGGAAGCCAGACTGCGGAAGTGAATGGCATAGGGCCAGAAGTAGGGATCGGTGATGATCAGCGCATCGGCTTGGCCGTAGGTGCGCAGCAAACGCCGTTCCACCAGGGGGGCAAGCAACCTGACCAGCCAGCGATGACGGGAGAAGGCGCCGCGGGGGATGACGCAGTTGAGGCCGCGGCGGTGGCCAAACTCAGGCAACCATCCCCGCAAACTGAGCCGTGGGGTGAGGTGCTGCACCTCCCAAATCTGCTCCAATGCAGCGAAGAGTTCCCGATGATAGGGCTCTTCGGAGCCCACCACAAAGAGGCGTCGAAACCGGGAAGTCGTCCTCGCTGAATCAGTCACGTCAGGACGAGTTGATCATGGCTAAATCATCATAGACGACCCCAGAGGTCAGCATCCGACCTGTGCTACCGACGCTGAAACAAACGGCGATACGAAGGCCAGGACCAGCGAAGACGTCCTGAGACGCAAGTCTCCAGGAATTTACTGTGACAACAATTCAGGCTAAGGCGTGTATCCTTGCCGTAGATGAAGTCTTCCCGAGTCGCCGGTCATGCCAGATTCTGCTGAGGCGGACGGAGATCATCGACCAACAGTCGTTTTCCTGCCGGACAAGCGACTCTTCAACCCCTACCAGACCAGGTTGGCCGAGGCGCTATCCAGCCAGGGGTTCAATGTTGTCGTCAAGGACCATCCGCCACTTCTGGGAGCCTTCTGTCGACAGCAAAGGTTGTACGAAAATAATGTCATCGTTCATCTTCACTGGCTCAACGGCCTGACTGACAAGGCAGTGTATGCCCAGTCCGGAATCCGATTCCTCATCTGGTACGTACTGGTCACAATCGACCTCACCATCTTCAGGCTACGTGGAGGCAAGTTGTTCTGGACCGTCCATAACCTGATCAGCCATGAATGTCCGAACCCCTCAAGAGAGATGGAAATGCGGCGCCTGGTCGCCAGGTTGGCCGATGGAATTCATTTTCACAGCCAGTCTGCGGTCACACGTGCCCAAGAGGAGTACACCATCCGGCTTCGGCACAAAGCGGTTGTCGCTGCTCACGCCGGCTACCCGGATGACTACCCGCCAGACAGCTCCAGAACAGAATCAATGGCACTTGAGACCGGCATCAGGAGCGACCACTTCACGTTTCTTTTCTTTGGCACCATTCGCAGCTATAAGGGCCTGGAGTCCTTGGTCGAGGCCTTCAGTCGGCGTCCGGGACCCCGCTACAGGCTGCTGATCGCAGGTGCCGCCATCCCAGGTGTTTCCATCCAGTGGCTCGATCAGGCTTCGGCCCGGGACCCTCGCGTCCTGGTTCGCTCCGGCTATGTTTCCAACCTAGATGTGTCCGCTCTCTTTGCCATCTCCGATGTGCTGGTGGCACCTTACAGCGCAACACTGACATCGGGGGTTGTCTCCCTTGGTCTCACCTTTGGCATACCCATGGTGCTTCCAGACGCTGCAAAGGTGTATGACCTTCCTGGCGACGCCGGCGCCGAGTTTTTCGCACCAGGCAATCTCCCAGAAGCCCTTGCGATGATCGAGACGCGGAATCTGGCCCTGATGCGGGCCCACAACACGACACTTGGGCAGTCTCTGACCTGGGGGAGCATGGCCGAGACGATTGCCATGGCCTACCGGAAGGCCCTTCCAGCGCGTTAACGCACCGGCGGCGGGGTGTTCAGGACCTCGAGCAGGACCCGCCTTGCTTCGCAGCACATCGCATCAAGGTGCTGCGAGGCGGCGGCACCGGCTGCCTGAGGATTCCGGAGATACCGGATCATCTCAGGCGCGAAATCGAAGGTTCTGGCGGCCACGGAAACTACTGGAGAAACTGGCATTCCCTCCACACCAGCCGGGGGGCAGACGATCGCCCTGCCATAGGCCATCGCTTCCACGATCCTGGATTCAAAGGATCACGTCTGATCGCCTCAATCCTCGGCGCTCATCATCCTGACTCGGAGAAATCCAGAAGTCGCCTGGTACTAGCTTGGAATCACGTAGCAACATGGTGCGATCCGCGAATACGTCGCGACAATCAAGAATCTTCAGACACCTTGAGCCAAAGGCCGCATAAAAGGCTAAACCAAAGACATCAGGCATAGGCATACGCCTGTAATCAGCTGCTCTCTGGATGCGACGCGCCTGGGCAAGCCAGACTGAAAGAAACCATTCATGCAAGGGGCGATTACTGAGTGAACTGCCACGCTGCCCTCCCGCCGGGCGGCAACGGGAACGGACCCGAGCAACAGCAATGCGACGTCCGTCCAGGGACACCAAAGAGTGCTGGACACCAGCTCGCCAGACGAAGACGTGGATCCATTGGTCAACGACTCTGCTGGTCTGCTCCTTTTCCTCTGTGGAAAGGTCAACACCAGCGAGGTGGATTTCTCATCCCCTAGAACGCTGATCGTCAAGCAAAGCAGCCGAGCGGCTTCGATTGCCGGTGCAGGGAGGGCCGACGCCGATCCTTGAGATCAGCAGGAGGCCTCGATCGGTCATCAGCCCACCCCCAGATCCCCCATGGCCGGAACCCACCCCTGCAAGGTCCAGTCAACGCTGCCGCTGACGATCATCGGATCCTGAAGCACCAGTGACTTGGCGGCTTCATGGTCCAAGGCCTCAAGCACCAGCAGGCCGCCGCCACCGGGCTGCCCATGGCCATCCACCAGGTAGCCGCTGCTGATCCTGCGCCCTTCCCGGCGGAGCCGCTCCACCCAACGCCGGTGCTCCTGCAGGTGCGGGATCATCTGGTCGTAGGGGAGAAGAAAGGATTCGGTCTTGATGAACCAGGCCATGGCTTGCTCAAGATGCGAGGCGGGATCAAGGGATCCGCCCTGGAAGGGAGTAGAACGGAGTAACCCAATAGATCGTCCCATGTCTAAATCTCAGCTCAACGCCTTTCTCGCCAAGGTGGCCGCCGACCCCGGCCTCAAGGCACGGGTGGATGCGGCGGCTGATGCCGATGCCGTGGTGGCCCTTGCCCTCTCCGAGGGTCATCTCTTCTCCCCCGCCACCTTCACCCGCTTCTCCCGCGGCTGAAGCCTGCACATTCTGTATCAATCCCTGGCAAAGCCCTTAGGGTTTCCAAGTGCTCCCGTTGTGCCGCGACGTTGAACGATGCAGGAACGGAGTGAAACCAACCAGGCCATCCCTTGGCTGCTCTCCACCGCTTCCCTCAAGTCCCATCCAGTGGCTTCCCGAGGCGTTCCCAGGATCATCCACCAGACGTTCAGCGAAAGGAGTCGTCTGCAGCCCGTCTTGGAGAAAAATTGCCTTGCGATAGAAGCGCTCAATCCCGACTTTGAGTATCGCTTCTATGAAGATCGCGACTGCAAAAGCTTCATCGAGGAGACCTTCGGAAAAGCAATCCTGGCCAGGTATCTCCGAATTGATCCCAGTTTCGGTGCCGCCCGGGCAGATCTTTTTCGCTATCTTTGCCTCTATCACTATGGTGGCGTTTATCTGGACATCAAGGCCAGGCTTACGTTGCCCCTCTCCGGCGTTCTACGCGACGATGATTCGTTTCTGCTGAGCCAATGGGATCACTCGCTAGACAGTCAATATGCCGGCTGGGGGACCCATTGGCGACTCAATGGCATTGCCGGAGGTGAATACCAGCAGTGGTACATCATCGCGTCACCAGGGCATCCCTTTCTTGCGGCGGTGATAGCCAACGTGATAAAGAACATCGATTCCTTTAATCCCTTCTCCTTCGCTAATCCATGGGAAGCGGTCATCTGCACCACTGGCCCTGTGGTGTACACGAGCAGCATTGATCAGATCCTGGATTCCCATCCGCACCGTCGGCTCAGCAACAGCGAAGAGATTGGGATCAATTACAGCATCTTTGCTGAGAGCAAAGACCCAGATGCCCATCGGCGGCTCTACAAGGATTACCGAAAAGCCGAAACCCCACTGATCCGCCAGTCTTTCCCCCTCTACCTGCTGTGGGTCCAGCTGACCTGGGGCCGGAAAGTGTGGCGCAGAATCCGCAGACTCCTGAGCCGCTGACTTAGGCCGCCACCCAGCTGCCATGCAGGCCATGGGGGATCGCCAGTGGCAGTTCCACCAGCGCCAGCTCCTCCATGGAGGCGGCATCCAGCACCACCAGATCACTGGCGCTGCGGGCCCCGTTCCAGTACAGGCCGAGCACCCAGCCGTCATCCTCGGCGGTCGCTCCGGGACGGGGAACCATGATCGGCTCGCTGACGAACCCCCGCGGAGCGGCGCTCCAGACCCGGGTCTCGCCACCGTGGAGATCCAGCTTCATCAGAGCCTGCAGGGGGTCGTTGCCCTGCTCCCGCTCGGCCACCGCCATCCAGCCGTAACGGCTCTCGAGCCCCACCCGTGCCGGGGCCACCATGGCGAATTCGCAGGTGCGTTCACTCAACCTGGAGGACGTGACCGTGCCGCTGGCCAGATCAAGACGGCAGCGCTCCAGCAGACCCGCCGGAATTCGGTCGAAATCCACTTCCTTGTAGTCCTGGTCGGGGCCGATGGAGGGGAAATCGGCGTAATAGATGCTGTCGATCACCACCGCACCACCGTCTTCCCAGGCGTTGAGGTGGTGGAACACGAAACCTTCCGGAGCCTCCAGGAGCCGCGGTTCCTGGCCGGCGAAGGCACCGTCCTGGCGAGGGATCAACCAGAACTGGCCCCGGGCGCCGGGGCGTGATTTCAGGCACTGGGCGGCCCCTTTGCGGCCGAGCACGAAGGGAAGGGGATTGAAATCGATCGCGTTCTGCAGGAACACCGCCCAGTTGGGGGTGATGGCGAAATCGTGCAGAAAGGCAAAGCCAGGGAAGCTGTGGCTGGAGTCGGCCAGGAGAGTGCCCGCCTCAGAACCTTCAGCGGCGAACTCCATCAGCCGCACCGTGCTGCGGGGGCCGGCTTTCACCCCGAAAGTGACCATCCGCGGCGCTCCGTGATGGCCAGGATCGAAGCGGGGGTGGGCACTGAAGGCCTCACCTGGCTTGAGAACGCCGTCCAGCAGGGTCAGGCCCTGCGTTTCCAGGCTGAGCGGATCCAGGGCATGGGGGGAACTGGCCTCCCAGAGGGCGAGGAGCTGGTCGCCGAGCCGCACCACGTGCGTATTGGCGATGTTCTTGAGCCGCAGGTCGAAGGCATTGGCCAGGACCCCACCCGGCTTGGGTGTGCCGAACACGCCGCGATACAGATAGGCACCAGCCTTTTCTTCCTCCAGCCAGCCCTCGGTGCGCACGAAGCGGTTGCTAAGCCGGGCGCCGCCAGCGGTGAACCGCAGGGCGGTGATCATCCCGTCGCCATCGAAGGGATGGTGGACCCAATGGCCGTCGCGCTCAAGCCGGCCGGGGCCGTTGCGATAGAGCGTGCCGCTCAGCTCGGCAGGGAGCGTTCCCCGGCTGGCCACCAGGGGCACATCAGTGAGCTCTTCGGTGACATTGCGAAAGGAGCTGGCCCAGTCGGAGCGTTCGTAGGAAGGCGAAGCCGCGGCAGCAGGGGAAGCAACGGTCATCGGGTCAGGCCAAGGCGGGGAACAGCGTCAAGCGCTGTCCCAATTATCACGTAACAGAGTGTGAAGACGTGGGCGGTCGTCCCGACCTCAGACGTCGCAGGGCAGTTCCACCACCGGGCAGGGGGGCTGGGAAACCGCACAGGGCGAGACCTGGGCCTGGCTCGGCAGGCAGTTGGCGGCACGGGCCGGAGCGGCCAGAGCGATGGCGGCGGCAAGACCCGCAACAAGCAGTTGAAGAGGAGGCATGGGGCCTAAAAGACTTTTGAAAGGCTAGTCGCCACCAGCGGGGTTGCCTCCAGCGCGCTCCAGCACCCCCTTGCTGCTTGGCACGGCCCCGCCCCGGCGGGGATCGATCTCCACCGCCTGGTCGAGGGCCCGGGCGAACGCCTTGAAACAGGCCTCCACGATGTGGTGGGAGTTCACTCCCGCCAGCTGGCGGATATGGAGGGTGAGGCCGGCATTGTTGGCCACGGCCACGAAGAACTCCCGCACCAGTTCGGTGTCGTAGGTGCCGATGCGCTGGGCGGGGATGGCCAGGTCGTAGCTGAGGTGGGGCCTGCCGGAGCAGTCGAGCGCCACTTGCACCAGGGCCTCATCCAGGGGAGCCAGGAAGTGGCCGAAGCGACGGATACCGCGCCGGTCGGCCAGGGCCTGGGCAAGCGCCTGACCCACCGCGATGCCCACGTCCTCATTGGTGTGGTGATCATCGATGTGGGTGTCGCCCCTGGCGGTGATCTCCAGATCCAGCAGGCCATGGCTGGCGAGCTGGTGGAGCATGTGGTCGAGGAAGGGGACGCCGGTGGCCACCTGGCAACGGCCGGTGCCATCCAGATCAAGCGCGACATGAACGTCCGTCTCGCCGGTGACGCGATGGATCTCGCCGGTGCGCGGTGGGCCGGTTCGCGAAGAGCTGATGGTCACGCGGGCGAAGGCGACGGGCCTGATCCGAATCATGCCAAAGCCCTGGCGGCCACGCCCTGACGACCGGACGCCCACATGGTGTGGAGCGCTACGGCACGGGGCCGCCGGGGATGGTGGTGTGGGCCCTATGCCGACCTGTCCCGGTGCCGTCCTCGACCAGCTACGCGCCGGGCACCAGCGCTTTCTTGACGGCCATTCGCTCCACCCCCACAGCGATCGCCTGCGGATGCTGGAGGTGGAAGCAGGCCAGAACCCCGTGGCGGCCGTGCTGGGCTGCGCCGATTCGCGGGTGCCAGTGGAGCTGCTGTTCGATACGGGCTTCGGGGATCTGTTCGTGGTGCGCAACGCCGGCACCATGAGCACCGTGGCCGCCATCGCCTCGCTCGAATACGCCGTGAGCTATCTGGAGGTGCCTGTGATCGTGGTGCTCGGCCACGCCGCCTGCGGCGCTGTGGCGGCGGCCTTCGATCGGGGGCTCAGCCTGACGCCGAGCCTGGCCCAGGTGGTGGGCCAGCTGCGCATGGAGCTGTTCAGCCTCGGCGGTGAACACAACCTGGAGGAGGCCTGCCGCCATCACACCCTCAATGCGGCCCGCAATCTCGTCGATTCCAGCGTGATGCTCACCGACAGGCTCAGGTCTGGCAGCTTGCAGGTGGAGGCGGCTTACTACAACCTCCACACCACCAGCATTGAGTGGATGGGCACTGTGATGCCGATGCGGCAGGGGTGAACCCTCGGTGTGCCTGGCGAGTGGACGAGACATCCGCTCAGGCAGACATCCGCTCAGGCAGACTTCCACCCCATGGCGACGTCCAAGGCCGCCAGGATCCGATCCACCCGACTCTCCCAGGTCTGGGCTCTGGCGAAGGCCACACGCGCCTTGAACTTGTCAGGCCCATCGGATGCCAGTTCTTCATCAATGGCCTGCAGGAAACGCTCGGGATCGCTTTCGATCCGAATCAGGTGACTGGCCAGGTCCAATCCCTCCACGGCTGAAGAGACGACCGGCTTTCCACTGGCAATGTACTGAAAAAGCTTCAGTGGGCTCATCGATCTGGAAAAGGGAGTATCGAGATGTGGAATGAGGCAGAGATTCATCCTTTTCAACTGCGACGGCACCTGATCGTTGGGGATGCTCCCGAGCCACTCGACATTATCGAGGCCTAGCAGCCCCGAGTCCGAAAGACGCCTGTTGAGTTCCGGGCCGACCAAAAGGAGCTTGCAATGCCGCCGCTCCAGAGCGAGTCTGAGGAGCAGATCGATATCGGTTCGGTCCCAGAAGGTCCCGACATAGCCGAGGACCGGTTGGGGGCCACAGGGCCGAAAGTCCGAAGCCTCCGCCAGAAACGAGGAGCTCACGGCCTGATCGATGCGAACGCAGCGAGACTGAAGCGAAAACTTCTCCTCATTGACTCTGGAGGTGACCGCGATGAGATCAGACAGGCCACCCAGACGCGGATACTGATCAATCGCAAAGGGGTAGTACCAATCATCTTTATCAACCAAGGTAAAATCATCCACAACCTGCATGATTCGTGCTGCAGCAGGAACTTGCCGCACCAACTCATCAACGATTGGATGGGCAGGGAACAACCAAAGCAACGTATTCGACTTACTAAATCCATAAGCTTTGATCAGTCGCTTGAGCGCGATTCGCTCCCGCTCAAGCTTCATTCTGGAACCCAGGCTTCTTAACCGAAAGGGCGTGATTCCACCCAGCCTCCAATACAAACGGACGACAGCCAGCTTGTCGGAAGCCGTCTGCCTGGAATTCGCGAGGCACTCCCCTTTTGAGGAGGGCAAGACAACCAGAACCTGTCGCACATGGTCCAGCCGGCTCAGCGTCGTGGCAATCTGCTCGTAGGTTCGGCCAAAAACTCCCCAGTCGTCACCGAACCAGAACAACAGGATATGGGTGAGCTTTCGATGACTGGAAGTTCCAGGATCCCGGGCTTGAATCATTGCGGCTTCTGGCGGAAATCAGAACAAAGGAATCTCAGAATCGGCAGAACGCAAAGAAAGTCTGCTGGTGGGGAAGTCAAGAAGGACTGCAGAGGAAAGAACTCAGTCAATGATCCAGCCAAGTTGCCTTCCCCGTCGCGTTTTGTAACTAAGCTGACATCGTTCAAGAGCCTGGGCGACCTGCACATTGGCCCAGGACATGAGGTTTAATCGCTCGCCAAGTAGCACATATCTGAACCAGGAGACTATCCTGCCACGATAAACGAAAGAGCTGAAGCTCGAACGCTGGCAGGTCCCCCAGAAGTGACGTGACAGACCAGCGATCATGAGATCGGTGACGACCGAACGGTTGATGTCCTGCTTTGAGAGTCCCTCCTGCCGGAGCCGTTCCTCATCAAGATGATGAATACCAAGCCCATCCCCGACCTTGACCACAGGGACTATGGAGGGGCATGAGATATTGAACTGACGGCACATGTCGACGACTTCAAAGCTATCCGTGATCACGACCGATCGGCGTCGGCCTGAATATCCAGCGATGGCTCTCAGTATCTCTTTGGGGCAGCCGCCAGAAGCATCCGTATGCCGAACATGCCAGCATTCATAGGCACCCGGCACCAGGTCCATCTCATTCATTCGACTCATCACCGCCTGCTTGATGTCCTGATGCAACCGAAGGATGCGGAACAGTCGATTGGAGTAGCGAGCCAGATAGCGGCAAACGACAAGAGTATCCCACGGCCCATCAGGATCCTGATCAGGTTCCGTGAGGAAGTCACCATTCAGCGCCCCGTGGCAATTCAGGGGATTTTTGGTTATCGAGCAGGCGTAGCGTGATGGCATCACCTGGCCAAAGCCGTCCTCAGGCCGCACAAAAGCCATTTCAGAAGGACAAGAAAGCTGGAAATAGTTCTCGAAAGAATCACTCCATGAGTTGTGCGTCCAATCAACGCAGAGAGCGGCATTCCAATGGCTGGCAAGATCACAGCAGTACCCCAGGACCTGCAGGCGATTACCAAGTCCCGCAATCCCCTTGACGACGACAGTTCGGCGCATCAACACAACTCCCATGATCCACCCTAGCCATAAAATTTTAGACCTGGTCATCCAGAACAACAGCAAGCCCCGATGGGGATCCCCGGCCTATCCAGCACCCAGGGCTCCCATGATCGGGGAGACGCCAAGTCAAACCCGTTGTCGACGCTTCACAACCAGCCCCCCCAACCTTTCCGCACGCACTGCGAGCCCAACCCTTAGTGATAAGCCGGCAACGACTTACCGAGGCTCCGAACGTTGTGGCTCTGCCAGCTTTCCCCATCGCCCTCCAAGGCAGGCCGACAGAGTGGTTGCCCTGGGATCCAGTGCAGATCGAGGCGGTGATCGAGGCCCTCGCCGCCATCACCACTCCGCCCCGACGCGGCGAGGTCCAGCATGATCGCGGTGCCCCGACCTCAGCCGCCCAAAGCCTGGGCAACCCCGTGGCGGTCGTCGAACCCGCAGCCATCTTCGGGGGTTGTCCTCCGCGACATATCGGCCATTTCCTGCACGAGGGCCTCAGCCGACCCTGGAGGCTGGGTCAATGGGAGAACAGCGATCCTCTGATCACAGGCCTCCGGAGCCGGGTGCAGGCGAAAGGGGCGGATGTGGTGGTCTTCATGCTCCGCTGGCTGGATGGCGGCAAGGACCTTCCCGCCTCCATGGCCGGGGTGCTCACGGGACTGCGACTGCCCCCCGAGTGAATCCGCACACTGGTGGAACCGACACTGGTTCTCCATCTGCTGATCCCGGCCCAGTTCTGGGGATTGAGTTTCGATCCGCCCGCGCCCGGCTGGAACGACCGCCTCAGCTGTGGCTGCCGTCAACCGAAGCGCGCACTGCTGGGCAACGACGCCATTCCTGCCGCCCCTGGCGAAGATGGGTTGCTGCCCCTGGAGAAGCTCTCGATCACCCGCACCGGGTGCCCCTCCAGCACGGTCTTCAGAGCGGCGACGTCTTCCTCGACCGGCTGATGGAGGCCGCCGGCGTTGGAATCGTCCACCCGAACGCCACACAGATACATCTGTATTCGAGGGCGCGGGAGCTGGTCTTCATGCAAGGTAGGGGTATGTACCCGCTCTTGTTCGATCACCTGCGGCCAGGGGTTCGCATCCGGGGATTCTGCGACATCGTCTGGGGGCCTGAATGTGCGCTCAGCTGAAGCGCCTGCTGCGACCAACTGCAGGCCTGCGCTGGCGGCTCCTCGATGCCCTGAAGGCGGAAATCCTCACCTCCCCGAAGGACTGGGAATCCCGCACTCTCGCGGACATGCCTGCACTGGCCAACCAGCTGGCCCCGACAACCTTCCTGCCAAGTGAGCAGATATGGCACACGTTGATGGCCCATACCAAAGAGCTCGTGGCCCACGGAGACGCTGCTCAAATGGAAGGAGTCCTGGTTGCACTGCTCAGCCAGTTAGTTGCTCCCACCGTCGGAGCGGCCAATGTGGGGCACGCGTAGACGGCTGCGGCGACTGACGGGCAGGGTGAAGCGCCGACTCACATCCCCGTGATGCAATACCCCGCATCCACGTAGATCACCTGTCCGGTGATGCCGCTGGCCAGGGGGCTGGCCAGGAAGGCGGCGGTGGCACCCACCTCGTCCTGGGTGACGGTGCGGCGCAGGGGGGCCTTTTCCTCGACGTTGTGGATCATGTCGAGGATGCCGCCGATCGCCGAGCTGGCCAGGGTGCGGATCGGGCCGGCGCTGATGGCATTCACCCGCACCTGCTGTTCAGGGCCCAATTCGGCTGCCAGGTAGCGCACCGAAGCCTCCAGGGCCGCCTTCGCCACCCCCATCACGTTGTAGTTGGGGATCGCCCGCTCGGCGCCTAGGTAGCTCAGGGTGATCACGCTGGCCCCCTGGCTGAACAGGGGTTTGGCATGGCGGCACAAGGGCGCCAGGGAATAGGCGCTCACCTCCAGCGCCCGGGCGAAGCCCTCCTGGCTGATGGCGCTGAAATCACCCACAAGCTCGTCCTTGCCGGCGAAGGCCAGGCAATGGATCAGCACATCCAGCGAACCCCACTGCTGGGAGACGCGCTGGAACAGGGCCTCGATCTGGGCCGGGTTCTGCACATCCAGGGGCTCGAACAGGGTCGGGTTCAGGGGCGCGGTGAGTTCGCGCACCTTGCCCTCGAAGCGGCCCCGGTCGTCCGGCAGGTAGGTGATGCCCAGCTCGCAGCCCGCCGCCGCCAGCTGCTGAGCGATGCCCCAAGCGATCGAGCGGTTGTTGGCGATGCCGGTGACGAGGGCCTTCTTGCCGCGCAGATCAAGGAGCATGGGGAGCAGGGCGCCGGAGGGCGAGGGGATGCAATCCGGCGATTCTCCCGTATGCGCGGCGATTCCTCCCCTGGCCTGGCCTGACCCCGGCGGCCGTCTGGTGCTGCCGCCCTGGCCCTCCCCCGCAACCGACGCTCCTCCGTTACTTCTGCTGCTCGATCGACGCGAGTCGCAGCTCCAGGCGCTGGTGACGCCCCTGGGGGATCTGCTGGATCCAGGCGAACGGCAACGCCTGCGACAACTGCGGCGCCAGGGGGATGGCGAGCGGTTCCTGCTCGGTCGCGGCGCCCTGCGGCTGATCCTGGGGGGCTGGTTGGGATGCGATCCCGCCGGCCTGGTTCTGGGGGCGGGGCCCCAGGGCAAGCCTGAGCTGAACTTCCAGCAGGCCGTTGGGCAGGCAAAGGGGGGGCATCCCCCCCAGTTCAACGTCTCCCATTCCGGGGATCTGATCCTCCTGGGCTTTCACTCCCGGCGGCCGGTGGGGGTCGATGTGGAGCAGCGACGGCCGGTGCCGGAGTGGGAGGGCATTGCTGGCCGCTGTCTGCCACCGCAGGAATCGGAGCGGATTCGGGCCCTGCCCGAGGAGCGGCGCAGCGATGCCTTCCTGGCCGCCTGGTGCCTGCTGGAGGCGGGCCTCAAGGCCAGGGGGCTGGGCCTGTTCACCGGCGAGCCAGCAGGCCCAGGAGCAGGGGAGGATCCGCATCCGGACCACTGGCCCCTGGTGCTGCCAGAGGGGTACGTGGGCGCCGCGGCCCTGGCCTGAAGGGTCAGGAGCCCCCGGGCTGGGACTCTTCCGGTTCCTCCAGGTCTTCGGGGGTGAGGGGCAGGCCCAGCAGACGCTTTTCGGCCCGCCGGATCGCCCGTGGGTCACTGAGCAGTTCGGGCTCCTCCAGCAGGGGCAACATCGGCGGCCGGTGCTGCGCCGCGGTGCGGGGAGGCGGCTCCCAGACAAAGACGCTGGCGGGGGCCCGCTCGCGGCACAGACCCTCCGCCTGGCGCCGCAGGGCCAGCCGCACCGGCCCCCGCTCCTGGGCCAGGAAAAACTCCTGGCGCGGGGCCAGCCCGAAGCTGGTGGGCTCGGGCCCGTTTCCGCCCTGGAGCCGGGCGGCATCGGGAAGCCAGCGGGGCCGGCAGACGCCTGGACGGCTGGTGTCGGTCTCGATCCAGATGTGCAGGCCCTTGCCGCCGGGCCGCGTCACAACGGCCAGCCCGTCGTGGGGCTGGTGCCGAGGCAGGGGGTACACCCGGCCACTCGAGCGCTGCTCGGCCGGCACGCAGCCGGATAACAGGATCGCCACCAGAGGCAACCCCAGCAGGGGCCTTCCCAGCGGGCCGCGGGCCAGCGGGCAAAGGGGCGGCACAGCAAAGGCAACACGATCACGGTGATGATCCTGACCCAGCCTCCCCATCCGCTCTGCAGCAAGGGCGGCAGATCCACGGTCCTCACTGCCGTCACCACGCTGGCAACGAGCACGCCGCTCAGCAGGGGACGTGCGGTCGGCATGGGTCGGATCCCCAGGCTTAATGTTGCCGCCATGCAAGTGCCCCCCTTCAGTCTCAGCGAGCAACTGCAGCAGCTGGGAGACGCGCTCGATCACGCCGTCCTCGAGGTCTTGCGCAGCGGCCAGTACATCGGGGGGACCACCATCAGCGGCTTCGAGGCCGCCTTCGCCGACGCCTGCGAGGTCCCGCACTCCATCGGCTGCAACAGCGGCACCGATGCCCTGGTGCTCGCCCTGCGGGCCCTGGGCATCGGTGCCGGTGACGAGGTGATCACCAGTTCCTTCAGCTTCTTCGCCACCGCCGAAGCGATCAGCGCCGTGGGCGCCACTCCGGTGTTCGTGGACGTTGATCCGGACACCTACCTGATCGATCCGGACGCGATCGGGGCCGCCATCACCCCCGCCACCCGCGCCCTGATGCCGGTGCACCTGTTCGGCCGGCCCGTGGACATGGAGCAGATCATGGCCATCGCCGCCGCCCACGAGCTGCGGGTGATCGAGGACTGCGCCCAGGCCAGCGGCGCCAGCTGGGCCGGGCGGCCGGTGGGCGGCTGGGGCGACGCCGGCTGCTTCAGCTTCTTCCCCACCAAGAACCTCGGGGCCGCCGGCGACGGCGGCATGGTGGTCTGCCGCGATCCGGCGCTGGCCCAGCGGATCCGGGAACTGGCGGTGCACGGCATGCCCCGCCGCTACCTGCACACCGACCTCGGCTACAACAGCCGCCTCGATGCCATGCAGGCCGCTGTGCTGATGGTGAAGCTGCCGCACCTGGCCGGCTGGGTGGAACGGCGGCGGGCCATCGCCGAGCGCTACCAGCGGGAACTGGCGGGGCTGCCGGGCCTGCTGCCCGCGGCCCCCGGACCGGACGGCCACAGCTGGAATCAGTTCGTCGTGAGGGTGCCCCACTGCCCGGCCGCCACCATCGCCTGTGGCGGACGCTGCACCCCCGCCGCCGACAGCGCCAGCTACGGGCTGCCCGAGGCCTGCTGCCGCGACTGGCTCAAGCAGCAGCTGCAGGAGGCCGGAGTGACGACGATCATCTACTACCCGATTCCCATCCACCGCCAGCCGGCCTATGCCTCCCTGGGCTACGCCCCCGGCAGCCTGCCGATCACCGAACGGCTCTGCACCGAAGTGCTCAGCCTGCCGATCTTCCCCGAACTCAGTGCCGAGCAACAGGACAGCGTCATCGCCGCGGTGCGCAGCCTGGTGGGGGTCGCAGCGGTCGTCGCCTGAGGCCCTGGCGGCCTAGCCCCTGGGCAGGGCGGCATGCAGGGCCTTGAACCGGGCCTGCTGCACGTTGTGGCTGACGATCGGCGCGGGGTAACCACGTCGTTCCAGAGGCGTGATCTGGCCGCTGATCAGGTCGGCGGTGGCCACATGGGCCAGTTCCGGCAGCCAGTGGCGGATGTACACAGCCTCGGGATCGAAGCGGGCCGCCTGCGTGAAAGGGTTGAAAATGCGCAGCGGCTTCGGATCCATGCCGCTGCTGGCGCTCCACTGCCAGCCGCCGTTGTTGGCCGCCAGATCACCGTCCACCAGGCGGGTCATGAACGCCCGTTCGCCATGGCGCCAGTCGATGATCAGGTCCTTGACCAGGAAGGACGCCACCACCATGCGGCAGCGGTTGTGCATCCAGCCGCTCTCGTTCAGCTGGCGCATGGCGGCATCAATGATCGGCAGTCCGGTGAGGCCCTGCTCCCAGGCCTGCAGCCGGGTCGGGTCGTTTTCCCAGGGGAAGTGGCGCCACTGCGGGCGGTAGGGACCATCGGCCAGCTCGGGGAAATGGAACAGGGCCTGCTGGTAGAACTCGCGCCAGGCCAGCTCCTGTTCCCAGACGCCGATGGAGCCGAGAGTCTCCTCGCTGCGGGCGAGGGCCCGAGCCCCCTGGGCGGCGGCCCAGGCCTGGCGGGGGCTGAGGCTGCCGAAACTGAGGGCGGCGGACAGCCCGGAGGTGCCGACCTCACCAGGAAAATTACGTCCCGGCTCGTAGGCAGCCAGGGGACCGCCGTTCGCCCCGCCGTCGGCGAAAACCTGCAGCTGGGCCAGGGCAGCTGCCTCCCCAGGGCGGCAGGGACAGAGATCAGCCCCAGCGAAGCTGAACCCCAGCGACTCCGCTGTGGGCGCCGCCTCCAGCCTGGGCAGGGCGGCCCAGAGGGCGGACTGTTCCGCCTGCATGGCGGCGAGATCGAGATCCAGCAGCCCGATGGGGGCGTCCACCGGCTCGAGGCTGTCGGCCCGTCGCTCCACCTGGCCGCGCCAGTTGCGCAGGAAGGGCCCATAGACCCGGTAGGGATCCCCGGCTCCGGTGCGGATCGTCTCCGGGGCCACCAGCAGCTGGTCCCAGTCGACCAGCACCCTGGTGCCCTGGCCCTTCAAGGCGGCCGCCACCTGTCGGTCGCGCTCCCGCCCGTAAGGCTCCACCTCACGGTTCCAGGCCACCACGCTGGCGCCCACCGCCCTGGCCGCCAGGGGGATCAGGTCGGCCGGCTCGCCCTCCAGGATCAGCAGCCGGCTGCCGGACGCCCGCCAGCGATCCGACAGCTCCCGCAGGCTCTCGCACAGAAACCAGACCCGGGCCGGCGCCATCAGCGGGTCGGCAAGGATCGCCGGATCGAGCACATACACGCCGGTGACCGCCGGGGTGGCGGCCGCCGCCGCCGCCAAGCCCAGGTTGTCGGCCAGGCGCAGGTCGCGGCGATGCCAGAACAGCCAGCGCTCCTGAGCCATCAGAGTCCCAGCAGCTGACGGGCGCGGTACCAGGCCGTCACGGTTTTGCCGTCCAGGGCCTCATCGCCACTGGCCAGGAGCGCATCCAGCTGGGCCGGCTCCAGCAGCAGCACCTCCATGTCCTCATCGTCGTCACCGGGGGGCCGGTCCTGCAGCAGGGTGAGGTCGCGGGCCAGGAAGAGGTGGATCACCTCGTCGGAGTAGCCGGGGCAGGGGTGCATGGCCCCCAGGGGATCCCAGCGACTGGCGCTGTAGCCGGTCTCCTCCTCCAGCTCCCGCCGCATCGAGCCCAGTGGCTCCTCCCCCTCCTCCAGGGTTCCGGCCGGGAACTCCAGCAGCCTGCCGGCCACGGCGAAGCGGTATTGGCGCAGGATCACCACCCGGCCGTCCTCGAGCACCGGCACCGCCAGGGAGGCGCCCGGATGGCGGATCACGCCATAGGTGCCCTCGATGCCGATCGGCAGCACCACCCGGTTGAGCTCGAAACGCACCTTGCGGGCCTGCAGGGCAGCGGTGGTCTCCAGGTGGGTGCAGGGCTCGGGGGGCGGCAGGGGAGCCATGGGGCAGGCCATTGGGGCCCCCAGTGTGACGGGCGGGGGCCGACGGTAGCAGTTCAGGGACGTGGTTCAGGGGCCCTCGGGCCAGCCCGGGACGCCGGCCAGGGCCAGGGGCGGCAGCTCCCCAGGCCGCACCGGCAGGGCCGCCAGGGCCTCGGCGGCAGCGACGGGCCGGCCGGCGGCCACCGCTGGAAGGAGCAGGTGCGGATCGATGGCCGCCAGGGGAGCCAGCACAAAGGCCCGCTCCCCCAGGCGCGGGTGGGGCAACACCAGCTCCGTGCTGCAGCAGGTGATGGCGCCGCACCAGAGCAGGTCGAGGTCGAGGCGGCGGGGCCCCCAGTGCTCGCGGCGCTCGCGGCCGAACCGGGCTTCGAGCTGCTGCAGTTGTTCCAGCAACGCCACCGGATCGGGCCAGGAGCCTTCCCGCGCAGCTCCCGCGCCACCCTGCACCAGCAGAACGGCATTGAGGTAGGGCGGCTGCCCCGGCGGCCCCCCCACCGGCGCCGTGCGGAACCGGGGCGACCAGTTCAGCTGCAGCGGAGCAACGGCCCAGGCCTCCAGCGCCGCCGCCAGCAGGGGCCGCACGGCCGCGAAGCTGGCGGCCGGATCGCCCAGATTGGCCCCAATGGCGATGGCCAGGCTGGAGCGGGTGCGGCAGGTCATCGCGGTCAGGCCAGGCCTGGCGGGCAGGGTATCGCTGCCGCCTTTCCGCCAGACTGCCCCGACCCCCACCCAGCCTCTGCCCCATGGTCGTCAGCGGGTCCCCTGCCGCGCCCGCCGGTGCCGCCCCCACCGGCAGCTTCCCGCTGGCCGCGATCACCGGCCACGGCACTTTGAAGCTGGCCCTGCTGCTGGCGGCGGTGGATCCCGGCCTGGGCGGCGTGGTGATCGCCGGCGGGCGAGGCACCGGCAAATCGGTGCTGGCCAGGGGGCTCCATGCCCTGCTGCCGCCGATCGACGTGATCGACCTGGCGGACGGTCCGGGGCTGCTGCAGGCCGATCCCAGCCGCCCCGACGAATGGGACGCGGCCACCCGACGCCGCATCACCGAACTGGGCGGCGATGCCAGCGGCGCTGATCCAGGCGCCTTGCTGCCCACCCGGGTGATGCCGGCGCCCTTCATCCAGGTGCCCCTGGGCGTCACCGAGGACCGGCTGATCGGCTCAGTGGACGTGGCCGCCTCCCTAAACGCGGGGGCGCCGGTCTTCCAGCCGGGGCTGCTGGCCGAAGCCCACCGCGGGGTGCTCTACGTCGATGAACTCAACCTGCTGGACGACGGCATCACCAACCTGCTGCTGGCGGCGGTGGGCTCCGGCGAGAACCGCATCGAGCGGGAAGGGCTGAGCCTGTCGCACCCCTGCCGCTGCCTGCTGATCGCCACCTACAACCCGGAAGAGGGGGCGGTGCGCGACCACCTGCTGGATCGCTTCGCCATCGCCCTGTCGGCCAACCAGTTGCTCGACATCGACCAGCGGGTGGCGATCACCCGCTCGGCCCTCGACCACGGCAGCTCCAGCACCGCCTTCAGCGCCCGCTTTCAAGAAGAAACCGAAGCCCTGGCCACCCAGCTGCTGCTGGCCCGCCAGTGGCTGCCGGATGTGGCCATCGACCGTGAACAGATCCTCTATCTGGTCACCGAAGCGATTCGCGGTGGCGTCGAGGGGCACCGGGCCGAGCTGTACGCCGTGCGGGTGGCCCGGGCCCATGCGGCTCTCTCCGGCCGCGACCAGGTGGAGGCGGACGATCTGCAGGTGGCGGTGCGGCTGGTGATCGCCCCGCGGGCCCTGCAACTGCCGCCCCAGGATCCCGACCAGCCCATGGAGCCGCCGCCACCACCGCCGCCGCAGGGGGAACAGCCCCCCGAGGAACCGGAGCCGCCCCAGGAGGAGCAGGAGAACGACGAGCCTGAGGATCAGGACGACGACGACCAGGACGACAGCCCGGAGGACCAGGCCCCGCCCCAGATCCCCGAGGAGTTTCTGCTCGACCCGGAGGCCACCGCCATCGATCCCGACCTGCTGGTGTTTGCCTCGGCGAAGGCTAAGAGCGGCGGCAGCGGCAGCCGGGCGGTGGTGTTCAGCGACAGCCGCGGCCGCTATGTGAAGCCGATGCTGCCCCGGGGTCCCGTGCGCCGCATCGCCATCGACGCCACGCTGCGGGCCGCCGCGCCGTACCAGAAGGCGCGCCGCGCCCGGGAGCCCCACCGCAAGGTGATCGTGGAGGAGGGGGACCTGCGGGCCAAGCAGCTGCAGCGCAAGGCCGGGGCCCTGGTGATCTTCCTGGTGGATGCCAGCGGCTCGATGGCCCTGAACCGCATGCAGAGCGCCAAGGGGGCCGTGATCCGCCTGCTCACCGAGGCCTACGAAAACCGTGACGAGGTGGCCCTGATCACCTTCCGCGGCGAGCAGGCCGACGTGCTGCTGCCGCCCACCCGCTCCATCACCGCCGCCCGCCGGCGGCTGGAATCGATGCCCTGTGGCGGCGGCTCACCCCTAGCCCATGGCCTCGCCCAGGCGGCCCGGGTGGGGGCGAACGCCCTGGCCACCGGCGACCTGGGCCAGGTGGTGGTGGTGGCCATCACCGACGGTCGCGGCAACGTGCCCCTGAGCCGCTCCCTGGGGCAACCGGCACTGGAGGGCGAGGAACCGGTGGATCTCAAGGAGGAGCTGCGGCAGGTGGCCGGCCGCTATAGAAGCCTTGGTCTGAGGCTGCTGGTGATCGACACCGAGCGCAAGTTCATCGGCAGCGGCATGGGCAAGGAGCTGGCCGAGGCGGCCGGCGGCCGCTACGTGCAGCTGCCCAAGGCCAGCGACCAGGCCATCGCCGCCATCGCCCTGGAGGCGATCAACGGTTTCTGACGGTGGGCGCCAGCCGGTCCTGGGCGGCCTGACGGGCCGCCTTGGCTTCCTGCTGGCGGGCGTCCTGACGGGCCTTGCGGTCGCGGGCCGCATCCACCTCGGCCGGATAGAGCTCCTCGAAGAACCTGCCCAGGCCGACCGAGACGCTGCGGATGCCGTCGAGGAATTTCGGATCGCCGGTGAGCTTGCTCATGTCGCCGCCAACGGCCGACCAGCGGTCGGTGAGCTGCTTGGCATTGGTGAGGGTGGCCTGGAGGTCGGCCACGGTCTTCGGGTTGTCGAGCGCCGCCGCCAGGTTGCCGACGTGCTTCGTCACCCTGGCGGCATCGGCACTGGCGACGTTGAGGTTGCTCAGGATGGGATCCACCTTGCCCGCCGAGCGGTTCAGCTGGCTGACCAGGACCTGGGCGTCCCGGAGGAACACCTGGCCGCTCTTGGTGAGCAGCTCGGTCTCCTTGGCGGTCTTGGAGAAGGCGGCGGTGGCCGCCACCATCTGCTGCACGAGCTGCTCCTTCTCGGCCTCGTTGAGCAGACCCTGCACCGTCTCGGTCACGGTGTCGAAGCTGGCCGCCGCGATGCCGCTCACCTGGCCGCCGTTGCAGACCATGCGGGTGTTGTTGCAGCCCCGATCCCGCGGCCCAGGCAGGCTGGCCGGCAGCGGGCCGCCACCGACCAGCAGGGACACCTGGGCGTCTCCCCCCAGCAGGGAGGCGGAGGCCACACGGGCCACCAGGGGCCGGGCCAGCCGCAGGCTCGCGTCATTGATCTCCAGATCGGCCACCACGGCCGCATCGGTGACCGTGACCCTGCGCACATTGCCCACCAGCACCCCCCGGAAGGTGACCGGCGATCGCACGGCCAGACCGGCGGCATCGGCGAAGCTGGCCCGGATCGTCCAGGTGTTGCCGCTCAGGGAGACGCCGCGCAACCAGAACCAGAGGCCCATGCCGCTGGTAACGGCCGCCAGCAGGGAAAAACCAACCAGGGCTTCACGAACACTCCGGCGCATGGGCTCAGTTCTCGGCCGGCTGCATCGGTCCTTGCAGACTACCGCTCCGAAACTGGACCACATAGGGATTGGTGCTGACGCGGAAGTCCTCGACCGCACCGATCCAGCGGAAGCGGCCGTCGTAGAGGAGGGCCACCCGCTCGGCGCAACGGTCGATCGTGCTCATCACGTGGCTCACCACGAGGGTGGAGGCGTGAACGATGCGGGAGGTTCGCACGATCAGGTCCTCAATGCGGGTGCAGGCCACAGGGTCGAGGCCGGCCGTGGGCTCGTCGAAGAGCAACAGGGGGGTGCGGGCCGACGCCAGGGTGGGGTCGTCGATCAGGGCGCGGGCAAAGCTCACCCGCTTCTGCATGCCGCCGCTGAGCTCACCGGGCATGCGATCAGCGGTGCCCCCCAGCCCCACGGCCTGCAGGGCCTGGTCCACCCGCTCGGCGATCTCCTTCTCCCCCAGGCGGCTGAAGCGATAGAGCAGGAAGCCGACGTTCTCCCGTACGGAGAGCGAGGCCAGCAGGGCAGGGTTCTGGAACACCAGGCGCACGTCCGGCGGGTGGCGCTGATCCAGACGCAGGTAGGTCTGGGGTTCACCGTGGATGAACAGACGCCCATCGGTGGGCAGCTGAAGCCCCGCCAGCAGTCGCAGCAGGGTTGACTTGCCCGCGCCCGAGGGTCCTACCACCACGAGGCGCTCACCCGGCGTGAGGCTGAGGTCGACCCGATCGAGGACCATGGTTCCGCCCCAGCCCATGCTGAGGCTCTCCAGCTGGGCCACCGGCGGGGTGGCCGGGGAAACGTTCAGCGCCAGTTGACTGAGGGCCAAGGATCCACGGCAAGGGAACCCCGGGGGCCCGACTCCCATCCTGCCGGTTCAGGAGGGGCTTTTCATCCGTACAGTTCGGTTGGTCTGTGCCGCGTTGCCACGCCCTGCCCTTGACGGTTCGAGGCCCCGCTGCAAACGCCCGTCGGCGCCGAGGCGGTACCCGAGCCGGGCGCCCCCGCTGGGTGGGCCGCGGCGATCTGCGCCAGCAGGATCTGATGAGTCGCTCGCGGCGGGCAGCCCGCTGGCTGCAACCCGGGCTGGTGGTGAAGCGCTGGATGATCACCTCGGGCATCGGGCTGGTGATCGCCCTGCTGGGGGCGGCGGTCTGGGCCGACCTGCAACCCATCTACTGGACCCTGGAAACGATCCGCTGGGGCCTCAATCGCCTCACCCAGGTCATGCCCAGGGGGATCACCGGTCCGCTGGTGCTGCTGATCGGCGCCGCCATGGTCTGGCTGGGCCAGAGCCGCAGCTTCGGCGCCATCCAGCAGGCCCTGGCGCCCGAGAAGGACACCCTGCTGGTGGACGCCCTGCTGGCCCAGCGACGACTGAATCGCGGCCCGAACATTGTGGCGATCGGTGGCGGCACGGGTCTGGCCACCCTGCTCAGCGGCCTGAAGCGCTACAGCAGCAACCTCACTGCCATCGTGACGGTGGCCGACGACGGCGGCAGCAGCGGCGTGCTGCGCCGGGAGCTGGGTGTGCAGCCCCCCGGCGACATCCGCAACTGCCTGGCGGCCCTGGCCCGGGAGGAACCCCTGCTCACCCGGCTGTTCCAGTACCGCTTCAAGGCCGGCAGTGGCCTGGAGGGCCACAGCTTCGGCAACCTGTTCCTCAGCGCCCTGACGGCGATCACGGGCAGCCTGGAATCGGCCATCATCGCCAGCAGCCGCGTGCTGGCGGTGCAGGGCCAGGTGGTGCCCGCCACCAACGCCGACGTGCGCCTCTGGGCCGAGTTGGAGAACGGGGAGCGCATCGAGGGCGAATCCCAGATCGGCCACGCCCCCTGCCCGATCGTGCGCCTCGGCTGCACGCCGGAGCGGCCGCCGGCCCTGCCGCGGGCCCTGGAAGCGATCGCCAATGCCGACCTGATCGTGCTGGGGCCCGGCAGCCTCTACACCTCCCTGCTGCCCAATCTGCTGGTGCCGGAACTGGTCAGCGCCATCAGCGCCAGCAAGGCCCCACGCCTCTACATCTGCAACCTGATGACCCAGCCCGGCGAGACCGACGGCCTGGACGTGGGCGGCCATCTGCGAGCGATCGAGGCCCAGCTCGCCAGCCTCGGGGTGGAGCAGCGCCTCTTCAGCGCCGTGCTGGCCCAGGAGGAACTGGCCGATTCCAGCCTGGTGGACCTCTACCGGCTGCGGGGAGCCGAACCCGTCACCTGCGAAGCCTCACTCCTCAAAGAGCAGGGCTACGAAGTGATCCTGGCGCCGCTGCAGGGAGCCCGGCCCAGTGCCACCCTGCGCCATGAGCCCCGCAGTGTGGCCAAGGAGGTGATTCGGTACTACCGGAAGCATCGAAGGGATTAAGGCCGTAAGCTCCCGTCGCTGCAGCAGTGGAATGCATTCACCGGCTCCGGTGAGCGGATCGACGGGTCGGGGGAGGAACCTGTGCATCTGGACCTTGAGTGTCCTGGCGGATGGGCTGCTGGTGGACGACCAAGGGATTGACTGCACGCTCTCCGAGACGACCACAACCCAACAGGCGCCGATCGCGAATGAATCCTGACGCCATTCTTTTCGGTGCTTTTGAACGGCACAATTTTGGCGATCTCCTGATGGGTTTTGCCTTTGAGAGGCTTCTCAGACAGAAAGGAATCAACGCCATTCACGCCAGCATTCTTGACAACGATCTCACAGCATGTGGCGGCACCAAGGTCCACTCCATCTTCAGCCTGCTGACCAACGGCCTAGACCCGACCATCCCGATTCTGCACGTCGGAGGCGAGACAGCATCCTGTTCCTTCAATGATGCCCTGGCCTGTGACTCTCCCGCAGCTCTGCCCTACCATCTCAAGGACATCATCAGCTCCGAAGTCCATCAGGAGCTGGGCACAGATCGGCCCTTCCCCTATCTGACACCACCGAAGGAGCGGATCACCAGAGCGTCGAAGCTCTGGGGACACAGACTCTTTTACGGTATCGGCCTCACCCAACTGTCAGATGACAGGTCGCACAACGAAAGCTTGAGAGCCACATTGGCAGCGGCCAGCATGGTCAGCTTCAGAGATGCGCATTCCTTAAGCAATGCCAGAAGCCTGGGAATCGATCAGGCCACGTATGCCCCAGACATTGTGTTGTCCATCAGCCGATTGATGCCAGTCGTCAGGCCCGTGAAGCCTCGCTATCTTCTCATGCATTTCAATGGCAACTATCTGAGAAGAAACTCCGCCGCGCTGATCGATGCGCTGTCACAGATTGCCCCGCAATTCGAGGGCGGACTGAAGATCGGGCTGGCAGGCACTGCCAACTATCACGATTCACTGGACGAATTCTACCGATTCAGACAACTAGCCAAAGCATCTTCCGTTTTCATAGACGTTCTTCCTTCGGTTGACATCCTCACCATCTGCCAGCAGATTGCCAATGCCGCAGCGGTCGTATCGACCAGCCTTCACTACCGCATCGTCGCCAGATCCTATGGCGTGCCACGACTGACCATGAACGTGCACAAGGTGAACTGCTGGTCAGACAGCAATGATGCCACCCATCCATACGGAATTGAGGCAGGCGAGCTGGCGATGGCCATCAACGCTGTGATGCAATTGGGAAGCGGGGCGGAGGACAGCGGCCAGACGAAGGATCTGGCCATCATCGACAACCATATCGAGACCATCGCGGGGATCATCCACACCGCTGTGCCCAACCCCGAGAGGCCGGGACTGAGCAACTCCACGCCACTGCCCCCGGCACCATCCCCAGACCTGTGGATCGCCTCCATGGTCCGCTGCCTCGATAACCGGGAGACCGCCATCAGGTCGCAGGCCGAAATCATCAGGGGCCAGGACGCCGTCCTGTCCTCAAAGGCACGGTTGCTCAGGCGTCTGCTGAAGCTACTGATGGCGGCGGTTCTGCCAAAACGCCTGTCGGCGGCCTCCAGCACCAGCGGGGCGGAACGCCACGTCCAGGAAGTTCCTGAGGGATCACACGGAGTCGGTGATCCCCATGACCCGATCCACCCCCAGGGGGGCGTCCAGCGCATGGAGTCCTGAAGATGGCCACGTTGAACTCAGAAAGCTCTCCCCAAAGGAGAGACGTCGGAAGTGCCAGCCATTCGTTTCCCGCGCATTCAGCCAAAGCCATTGCCTTCTACCTTCCCCAATTTCACCCAATACCGGAGAACGATCAGTGGTGGGGCAAGGGATTCACGGAATGGCGAAACGTCACCAAGGCACGATCGCTGTATCCCCATCACTACCAGCCGCACCTACCGGCGGATCTTGGCTTCTATGACCTGCGCCTGCCGGAAGTGCGCCAGGCCCAGGCGGAACTGGCCCAGGCGTTTGGCCTGCATGGCTTCTGCTACTACCACTACTGGTTCAATGGCCGGCGCATTCTGCAGCGTCCGTTTGAAGACGTGCTGGCTTCAGGTGAGCCCGATTTCCCCTTCTGTCTGTGCTGGGCCAATGAAAACTGGACCCGGCGCTGGGACGGATCCGATGATGAGATTCTTCTTGAGCAGATCTACAGCGAACAAGACGACCGCGATCATCTGATTTCCTTGTTGACAGCCTTCCGGGATCCTCGCTACATCAGGATCGAGGGCAAACCGTTGTTTCTGGTCTACCGCACAGGCGCCCTGCCCCACCCGGCCCGGACCGCAGAGATCTGGCGTTCGATTGCCCATGCCCACGGCCTGGGAGATCTTTATCTCGTTTCCGTTGAATCCAAGGAGAGTGAGATCCACAACCCCCACGACTTCGGCTTTGATGCGGCCGTGGAATTTCAGCCCTGCTGGCCGATACTGGCTTCGCTCCGCCACCAGACCCCCAGCCTCCGGGAAAGGGTCAAGGGCCTGATCAAGAAGGAATCACCGGGGAAAAGCATCCACCGGGTTGTCAGCTATGCGGAGGTCTGCCAGGCCGCCCTCTCCAGGCCTGTGCCGTCCTACCCCCGCTTCCCCTGTGTCACGCCCTCCTGGGACAACACGGCCCGCCGGCGCTGGGGAGGGATCATCCTCCAGGATGCGACGCCGGATCGCTATGGCCACTGGCTCAGGCAGACCGTGGAACGCCTCCCTTCCCACGGTCTGCCCGAACCGGTCGTATTCATCAACGCCTGGAACGAGTGGGCGGAGGGCAACCACCTGGAACCCGACCAGCGCTGGGGAACCCGCTACCTAGAAGAAACGCTTGCGGCACTCAGCGGCTGAGGCGTTCAGTAGGCATCCTGCATTTCATAGAAGTCAGGCTGCACGTAATCTTTGCGCAGCGGAAAACCCTTCCAGTCCTCGGGCATCAGCAGGCGCTTGGGGTGGGGATGGCCTTCATAGGTGATGCCGAACATGTCGAAGGTTTCACGCTCCTGCCAGTCGGCGCCGCGGAACAGGCCGTAAAGGCTGGGGATCGTCAGGGCACCGTCGCGGGGCAGGAACACCTTCAGGCGCACTTCCTCCGGACGGGCCTCCGCCGGCAGGGGGGCGTTGCCGCCGGCGAGGGTCGTCAGCTGATCGAGCATCGCGCCCATCTTCACCAGGTGATAGAAGCTCACCAGCCGCCCGCCCGGCCCCTCGTCGTAGCCGCCCTGGCACTGCAGATAATCGAAGCCCGAGGCCTTCAGGGCCGTGGCCACCAGGGGCAAGGCGGAAGGCTCCACCCCCAGCATCTCCACGCCCTCATGGTCGGGGCCCAGGGACAGGGCATCGAATCCCTGGCCGCCCAGCCAGGTCCCCACCGGCCCGATGGCGGGCGCCGCGATGGCAGCGGAGTCTGTGGACCCGGAGGTGACCGGGGTGAGAGCGGACTCCTCAGGCATTGGTGCTGGTGGCGGTGGGAACAGTGACGCCGGTGGCGCTACCTGAGGCAGCCATCGGCAGGCCAGCAGCGGCGGCCAGAGCCGCCTGCTGGGTTTCGGCCCGCAGGTAGGCACCGGTGACGATCGGATCGATCCGCTTCATCTGGTGGGGGATGGTGCAGTAGCGATGGGTGGGGCGCAGGTTGCCGCGCTCGGCGAAAGTTTCGTTGCCCACCTTTTTGCGCAGCTTGATCACCGCATCAAAGATCGCTTCAGGCCGGGGCGGACATCCCGGCAGGTAGAGGTCCACCGGGATCAGCTTGTCGACACCGCGCACCGCCGTGGTGGAGTCGGCGGAGAACATGCCACCGGTGATCGTGCAGGCCCCCATGGCAATCACGTACTTGGGCTCCGGCATCTGTTCGTAGAGCCGCACCAGCGCCGGGCCCATCTTCATCGTGACGGTGCCGGCCACGATCAGCAGATCGGCCTGGCGGGGGCTGGAACGGGGCACCAGGCCGAAACGGTCGAAGTCAAAGCGGGAGCCGATCAGGGCGGCGAACTCGATGAAGCAGCAGGCCGTGCCGTAGAGCAGCGGCCAGAGGCTGCTCAGCCGGGCCCAGTTGTGCAGGTCGTCGAGGCTGGTGAGAATGATGTTCTCGGACAGGTCGGCGGTGACACCGGGGGCGCCCACGGGGCCGCAACTGGCTTCACGAAGATCGCGGAGCGCATCGACGGACAGGGAGGCTGCAGGGGGGGTGAGGGTCATGGTGGGGGGTATTGCTCAGCTCCACTCCAGGGCGCCCTTGCGCCAGGCGTAGGCGAGGGCCAGCACCAGGATGGAGATGAAGATCAGGGCCTCGATGAACGCCAGCAGACCCAGCCGGTGGAAGGCCACCGCCCAGGGATAGAGGAACACAGTCTCGACATCGAAGATGACGAAGACCAGGGCAAACATGTAATAGCGGATGTTGAACTGAATCCAGGCGCCGCCGATCGGCTCCATCCCCGACTCATAGGTGAGCTGGCGCTCCCCCTGGCGGCTCTTGGGGGCCAGAAGCTTGTTGGCCACCAGCGCCAGCACCGGAACGGCCGTCGAAATCAGCAGGAAGCCCAGAAAGGCGTCGTAGCCGGAGAGCACGAACATCGGCAGACCCAACCTGGCGCGCATTCTGCCACCTGTCTCCAGGGGCTGGGGTAGCCGTCGATAGACTCAGCTGGTATGGCCAGGCACGGGATGAGCACGGAACCGCCCACGGAACTGCCAACCGAGGCCCCAACCGAGGCCCCGATCGAGGCGCCCGCCGAGGCGCCCGAAGCCGTCGTTGACGACCCCGCCACCCACCGCTTCGAGTGCCGCAGTTGCGGCTTCGTCTACGACCCGGGTGAAGGGGTCAAGAAGCTGGCGATTCCCGCCGGCACCTCCTTCCTCGACCTCGACCCGGTGGGCTTCCGCTGCCCCGTGTGCCGCAGCCGGGTGGGTGCCTTCAAGGACATCGGCCCCCGCAACAAGCCCAGCGGCTTCGAGGAGAACCTCAACTTCGGCCTGGGGGTGAACCGCCTCACCCCCGGCCAGAAGAACGTGCTGATCTTCGGCGGTTTCGCCCTGGCGTTCGCCTTCTTCCTCTCCCTTTACTCCCTGCGTTGATGCCTGCGCCCTTCCCTGCCCTGCCGGCCATCCTGCGCCCGCTGCGCCCCTTGCTCAGCCTGGTGCTGTCCCTCGTGCTCGCCTTCGGTCTCACGGGCTGCGTCACCACGGGTCTGCCCACGGCGGCCGCCAGCCCCTGGCAGTCGGTGCCCCTGGACACCCGCTCCAACCCCCTCGACGTGGCCTTCACCAGCGCCGACCACGGCTTTCTGGTGGGCAGCAACCGGCTGATCATGGAAACCGACGACGGAGGCGCCAGCTGGCAGGAGCGGGCCCTTGATCTGCCCGAGGAGGAGAACTTCCGCCTGATCAGCATCGATTTCAGAGGCGATGAGGGCTGGATCGTGGGCCAGCCGGGCCTGCTGCTGCACAGCGACGATGCCGGCAAGAGCTGGAGCCGCCTATTGCTCGACACCAAGCTCCCGGGGGAGCCCTATCTGGTCACGGCCCAGGGGCCGAAAAGCGCCGAGCTGGCCACCAACGTGGGTGCCGTGTATCGCACCGCCGATGCCGGCTCCAGTTGGCAGGCCCTGGTGGGTGATGCCGCCGGCGCCATCCGTGACCTGCGCCGCAGCCCCGAGGGCGACTACGTCAGCGTCAGCAGCCTGGGCAACTTCTTCGCCACCTGGGAACCCGGCCAGCCCGCCTGGCAGGTGCATCAGCGGGTCAGCAGCCAGCGGCTGCAGTCGATGGGCTTCCAGCCCGACGGCCATCTCTGGATGGTGGCCCGGGGGGCCCAACTGCGCTTCGACGGTGACCCAAGCACCGCTGAAACAACCGAGAGCGGCGACTGGAGCAAGCCGGTGATCCCGATCACCAACGGCTATGGCTATCTCGACATGGCCTGGGATCCCCGCGGCGCCATCTGGACCGGCGGCGGCAACGGCACCCTGTTGGTGAGCAACGATGCCGGCGCCAGCTGGCAGAGAGATCCAGTGGGCAGCGAGCAGCCAACCAACTTCTCGCGGATCGTTTTTGCCCCCGGCGGCAAGGGCTTCGTCCTGGGCGAGCGGGGCGTGCTGCTGCGCTGGGTGGGCTGAACTGCGTCCCTCTGTAACCAACCCCCCGACCCGCTCCCGCCAGCCGCTGGCCGACCCCTAGGATCTTCGGGCTGAACGCTTGTTGCTATGGCTGCCGGCTCCACAGGGGAACGCCCGTTCTTCGAGATCATCACAAGCATCCGCTACTGGGTCATCCACGCGGTGACATTGCCGGCCATCTTCCTGGCGGGCTTCATGTTCGTGTCCACCGGCTTGGCCTACGACGCCTTCGGCACGCCCCGTCCGGATGCCTACTTCCAGGCCCAGGAAACCAAGGCTCCTGTTGTGAGTCAGCGTTACGAGGGCAAGAGCAGCCTTGATCTGCGCCTCCAGGAACCATGACCCAGTCCACCGCTCCCACCACGCCGCGCAACTATCCGATCTTCACGGTGCGTTGGCTGTCCGTCCACGCCCTCGGCATTCCCACGGTTTTCTTCCTGGGTGCCCTGGCCGCCATGCAGTTCGTCCGTCGCTGAGACATCCATGCAGCGCAATTCCAACCCCAACAACCTGCCGGTCGAACTGAACCGCACCAGCCTTTACCTGGGCCTGCTGTTCGTGTTCGTCATCGGCATCCTCTTCTCCAGCTACTTCTTCAACTGATCGGGAGGCACCCCATCCATGAGCGGCAAAAAATCCTCACTTCCTGACGGCCGTATTCCCGACCGCCTTCCCGATGGCCGCCCGGCCGTGGCCTGGAAGAGTCGTTGGACCGAAGGGGTTCTACCCCTCTGGATGGTGGCTACCGCCGGTGGCATGGCCGTCATCTTCGTGGTCGGCCTGTTCTTCTACGGCGCCTACGTGGGCGTTGGTTCGGCCTGATCCAGCCCAGCAGCAAGCCCCGACTAGTCCCCACTAGTGGTCAGCGCTCTCCCCCGCGAGAGCGCTTTTTTATGTCCAGTGATCTGGCCTCTCTGATCTGGTCTCTCTGCCTTCAGGCGTCCAGCTGATCGATGCTGAGCGCCAGGAAGTCCGTCTCGCTCAGGAGTCGGTCCATCTGTATCTCCCCACCCTCGGCTCGCCGCCCGCCGCCGCCCGCCACCAGGAGCATCAGCCGCACGGTGCCATTGGCGGCCTCCTCATCCCCAAGCAGCAGCGCCCAGCGGGCCCCACTGCGGCGGGCTCGCTTCAGCTGCTTGTCAAAGCCTGCGCCCGAGAGATCCACCTGAACGGCCAGCGGCTCCCCGGGCCGATGGCGACACTGACGGGCCAGCCGCATGGCGTAGGCCTCGCCCTCCACCCCCCGGCTCACCACGTAGAGGTCGGGCGCCGCGGTTGGCCGCTGTTCTGCGCTCTCGTCCTGCAGTGCCTGGCTGAGCAGCAGCACCAGCCGCTCCATGCCCAGGGCCCAGCCAACGGCAGGCGTTGGGGGGCCGCCCAACTGCTCCACCAGGCCGTCGTAACGCCCACCACCGCAGACCGTTGCCTGGGCCCCCAGCTGGCTGCTGGTGATCTCGAAGGCGGTGTGGCCGTAGTAGTCGAGGCCACGTACCAGGCGGGGATTGAGCCGGAAGGGGATGGCGAGGGCCTCGAGGCCCTGCCGCACCCGCAGGAAGCGCTCACGGCTCTCATCACTGAGGGCGTCGGCCAGGGTGGGGGCCCCGGCCAGAAGCGCCTGGGTCTGGGCGTTCTTGGAATCGAGCACCCGCAGGGGGTTGGTGCTGATGCGCTGCTGGGAGTCGGGATCCAGATCCTCGCGATGGGCCTCCAGCCAGGTGACCAGATCGCTGCGGTAGCGCAGGCGGTCGTCGGAACTGCCCAGGGAGTTGAGCTCCAGCGACAGGCCGCCCACCCCCAGATCCATCAACAGATCCCAGGCGATGGCGATGGCCTCCACGTCGCTGCGCGGATCGGCATGGCCGAGAAACTCCAGACCGATCTGGTGAAACTGCCTCTGGCGGCCGGCCTGGGGCCGCTCATAGCGGAACATCGGGCCGCCGTACCAGAGCCGCTGGGGCCCCTGGGCCACCAGGCCATGCTGGATGGCGGCCCGCACCACCGAGGCGGTGCCTTCCGGCCGCAGGGTGCAGTGGCGCTCGCCCCGGTCCTCGAAGCTGTACATCTCCTTGCCCACCACGTCGGTGGCCTCACCGATACCCCGGGCAAACAGCTCGGTCACCTCCAGCAGCGGCGTGCGGATCTCCTCGACAGCGGCCCTGCGGAAGTGGTCCCGGGCCGTGGCTTCGATCCGCTGCCAGAAGGGGGTCTGACCGGGCAGCAGGTCGACCATGCCCCGCAGGCTCTGGAGCGGTTTCAAGACGGTGGAGATCAGCGGAAATTCATTGTGCCCGAAGGGGTCGGCTCAGCCGCCGTGGAAGTCCTTGAACCAGGCAGCGAAGCGGGAGATTCCCGCCTCGATCGGAGTGGAGGGGCGGAACCCCACCCAGGCCGCCAGGGCTGTGGTGTCGGCGGCGGTAGCCGGCACGTCGCCGGGCTGCATGGGCTGCAGATCCATGATCGCGGGGCGTCCGAGGGCCTGCTCCAGCAGCGCGATGAACTGCAGCAGGGGCACCGGCTGGGCATTGCCGATGTTGAAGATCCGGTGGGGGGCGGCGGCGGTGGCCGGGTTGGGATGCAGCGGGTCGAAGCCAGGATCTGCTGTGGCGGGCTTGTCGAGGCAGCGGATCACCCCTTCAACGATGTCATCGATGTAGGTGAAATCCCGCTCCATGCGGCCCTGGTTGAACACCCGGATCGGTTCACCCGCCAGGATCGCCTTGGCGAACAGCATCGGCGCCATGTCGGGCCGCCCCCAGGGGCCGTAGACGGTGAAAAAGCGCAGGCCGGTGGCCGGCAGGCCGTAGAGATGGCTGTAGGTGTGGGCCATCAATTCATTGGCCTTCTTGGTGGCCGCGTACAGGCTCACCGGATGGTTCACCGGATCCTGCTCACAGAAGGGCATGTGGCGATTGCCGCCGTAGATCGAGCTGCTCGACGCATACACCAGATGGTCCACGGCCCCATGGCGGCAGGCCTCAAGGATCGTGGCGAAGCCCACCAGATTGCTCTGGATGTAGAGCGAGGGATTATCAATCGAATGGCGCACACCGGCCTGGGCGGCCAGATGCAGCACCCGCGTGGGCCGCTCGGCGGCGAACAGTGCCGTGACCCCTTCAGAGTCCACTAGGTCGAGCTGATGGAAGCGAAAAGCACCTGGCTGGGCCATCCCCTCAAGCCGCTCCAGCCGGGCCCGCTTCAGGGCCGGGTCGTAGTAGGCGTTGAGATTGTCGAGCCCGATCACCCGATCGCCACGGGCCAGCAACGCCTCAGCCACAGCCCCTCCGATGAAGCCGGCGACCCCGGAGACGAGGATCGGTGCCTTGGCCGTCAACGACCGTCCCGCAAGCGTTCCCGGAAGTAGGCGATGGTGGGCTCCAGTCCCTCGTCCAGGCTCACCTTCGGCTCCCAGCCCAGCAGGTCCCGGGCCAGGTCGATCACGGGCTGACGCTGCAGGGGATCGTCCTGGGGCAACGGCTGGGTGGTGAGCTCCAGACCGGGCTGAATTCTGTCCCGCACCCGTTCGGCCAACTGACGGATGGTGAACTCACCGGGATTGCCGATGTTGATCGGGCCGGTGTGGGCGCCATTCATCAACCGGATCATGCCCTCAATCAGATCATCCACGTAGCAGAAGGAGCGGGTCTGGCTGCCATCGCCATACAGGGTGAGGGAATGACCCTGCAAGGCCTGGACAATGAAGTTGCTCACCACCCGGCCATCGTCGGGGAGCATGCGGGGGCCGTAGGTGTTGAAGATGCGCATGACACGGATTTCGGTTCCATGCATGCGCTGGTAATCGAAACAGAGCGTCTCGGCGATGCGCTTGCCTTCGTCGTAGCAGGAGCGGATGCCGATGGTGTTGACGCAACCGCGGTAGCTCTCGGGCTGGGGGTGCACCTCCGGATCGCCATACACCTCACTGGTGCTGGCCAGCAGCAACCGGGCCCCGACACGGCGCGCCAGGCCGAGCATGTTGTAGGTACCCAGGAAGCTGGTCTTGGCCGTCTTGATCGGATTCGACTGATAGTGCACCGGCGAGGCCGGGCAAGCGAGATGCCAGATCCTGTCCACCTCCAGCCGAATCGGCTCGGTGACGTCGTGGCGAATCAACTCGAAGCTGGGGTGGCCCAACCAGTGGCGGATGTTGTCCTTGCGGCCGGTGTAGAAGTTGTCGAGGCAAATCACCTCCTCACCGGCCTCCATGAGCCGGTCGACCAGGTGGGAGCCAAGGAAACCGGCCCCACCGGTGATCAGATTGCGGCGCGTCACTCAGCCCTCACCCACCCGCCAGACGTTAAGCCCCGCTGCGCGGGCGGCGGCGGCATCGGCGATGGCCCTGGCGTCAAATAGCCAGGCCGGGCGACGCATCACCGCCGCGATGGCACCCCAGTCGAGCGTGGCGTAGTCGCGCCACTCCGTGAGGATCAGCACGGCGTCGGCGCCGCTGGCTGCCTCCAGGGGCGAAGACGCGGCCTGCCAGCCGCCATCGGCATCTGAGGGGGGCTGGCCCAGGTCGGCGCCAATCTGGGAAGGCGACACCTTGGGATCCACAATCACCAACCGGGCCCCTTCCTCAATCAGGTTCTGGCAGATGCGGATGGCGGGCGCTTCGCGGGTGTCGTTGGTGTCCGCCTTGAAAGCGAAGCCCAGCACCGCCAGCCGCTTGCCGGTGACCGTGCCGAACAACCGTTGCACCACCATCCGGGCGATGCGGTCCTGCTGCCAGGTGTTGAGTGTCACCACCTGCTCCCAGTAGGCCGCCACCTCCTCAAGGCCGTAATGCCGGCAGAGATAAACCAAGTTGAGGATGTCCTTCTGGAAGCAGCTGCCGCCAAAACCGGGACCGGCCTTCAGGAACTTGGAACCAATCCTGGAATCGGTGCCGATCGCCCGGCCCACCTCCCGCACGTCAGCACCGGTGGCTTCGCAGAGGGCGGCGATGCTGTTGATCGAGGAAATCCGCTGGGCCAGATAGGCATTGGCCGTGAGCTTGGAGAGCTCGCTGCTCCAGAGATTGGTGCGCAGGATCCGATCATCCGGCACCCAGGTGGCGTAGATGCTCGCCAGGGACTCGATCGCCGCGGCGTCTTCTCCGCCGATCAGCACCCGATCAGGCGCTTCCAGATCACCGATCGCCGTGCCCTCGGCCAGGAACTCGGGGTTGGAGAGCACCGAGAAGGTCTTGGTCTCGCGATCGGCTGGGCCCGGGCCGTTCTGCTGAGCAGCCCCGAGGATGGCCTTCACCGCCTCGGCGGTGCGCACCGGCAGGGTGCTCTTTTCCACCACGATCGTGTGGCCATGGGCGGAGGCGGCCACCTGGCGGGCGGAGGCCTCGATCCAACGCAGGTCGCTGGCCTGGCCCGCACCCACACCCCGGGTCTTGGTGGGGGTGTTCACCGAGAGGAACACCATGTCGGCGGCGGCGATGGCCGCATCCACCTCGGTGGTGAAGTGGAGGTTGCGCCCCCTGGCCCTGGCCACCACCGCGTCCAGCCCGGGTTCGTACACCGGCAGGCGCGAGAGATCGGAATCGTTCCACGCCGCGATCCGCTCGGCATTAAGGTCCACCACCGTGACCTGAATGCCCGGGCATCGATCGGCAATCACCGCCATCGTTGGCCCTCCCACATAGCCGGCACCGATGCAACAGATGGTGCGAATCGGCGAAGGGGCCGGATCCATGGGTGATGTCAATGCTCCGGGGACATTACCGCCAATGCCCAGGTTTGGCTGGAGCTGGGTGTTGAGCCGAAGAAGAGGCCCGGCGGTGGGGAAGGTTAAGGACAGGTAAGTTGAGGGCAACAGCCTGAGACGCCATTCGTTGACCAAGGTGCTGCTCACGGGTGGAGCCGGATTCATCGGCAGCCACACCGGCCTGGCCCTGCTGCAAACCGGCCATCAGGTGGTGGTGGTCGACGACTTCAGCAATGGCAATGCCGAGGCCGTGCGCCGCGTGGCCGAACTGGCTGGGCTGGGGCCCTGGGGGCAGGCTGCAGCGGACCACTGGGCTGAGGCAGGGCCTGGGGGCAGCCGACTCCACCTGATCCAGGGTGACGTGCGCTCCCCCCAGGATCTCGATCGCGCCTTCGCCGTCAGCGGTGGCGGCATCGGCGCCGTGCTCCACTTCGCCGGCCTCAAAGCCGTGGGCGAATCGATGACCCAGCCGTTGCGTTACTGGGACGTGAATGTCACCGGCACGGTCCGGCTGCTCGAAGCCATGGTCCGCCACGGCTGCCAGACGCTCGTGTTCAGCAGCAGCGCCACCCTCTACGGCACCACCGACACAGTGCCGATCCCCGAAACGGCCCCCCTGCAACCGATCAATCCCTATGGCTACACCAAGGCCGCCGTCGAGAGGATGCTGACCGACGTGGCGGCCAGTGCCCCGGGATGGCGCATCGCCCTGCTGCGGTACTTCAACCCAGTGGGTGCCCACCCCAGCGGACGCATCGGCGAAGACCCCAACGGCCTTCCCAATAATCTTTTCCCCTTCCTCTGCCAAGTGGCCGGTGGCCGCCGTCAACGGCTGGACGTGTTCGGCGGCGACTGGCCCACGGGCGATGGCACCGGCGTCCGTGATTACCTGCACGTGATGGATCTGGCCGAAGGCCATGGGAGGGCCCTCGACGTGCTCTTGGCGGAACCGCCCCAGCTGCTCACCCTCAATCTGGGCAGCGGCCAGGGCCATTCGGTGCTCGAGCTGGTGCGGGCCTTCGAAACCACCAACGGCCTGACATTGCCCTACGCCGTCGTGGGGCGCCGGCCTGGGGATTCCGCCGTGAGTGTCGCCGATCCCCGCCAAGCCGAACGGCGCATGGGCTGGCGGACTCGACGCTCGCTGGCGGACATCTGCCGCGATGGCTGGGCCTGGCAGAGCGCCAATCCCCAGGGCTACCGAAGCAACGAGTGGCATCCAACCGGAGAGCTCATCGGGGCGCAACAGGTGTCCTGAGGTAGATCCTCAGCCCCCGCTCCTGCTTCACCAGACGAAAACCCACCCGCTGCAACTGGGCCGTCGTCAGGCTGTTGAGCGAGAGGTCGGCATAGCTGGTGATCAGGTCTGGCTGCCAGTGGTTGCTGGCCTGGGCGATCCGGCTCATGTAGGGCGTGTAGGCCTCGCGCAGCACCACCAGATCGACCCCGTGATCATCGAGCCAGGCCCTGAGGGCGGCGGGAGACCCCAGAGCCAGCCGCAGACCCGGATACTGCCCCGACTCCACCGTGAACGCCGCCAGCTTGGTGATGTCCCTGGCCGCCACAGGGGCCAGGCACTGGCGTGTGCCCACCACGGCGCCGACGTAGGGATCGCTCAGCAGGGTCCTGCCGTTGCCTTCCAGCCGTGGGTTCCGATCACACAGCTCCCGCAACGACCCGAGGATCGGTTCGATGGTGGCCCCGTCCGCCTGCCGCACCTCATCCAGGGGGGTGAGCAGATGGGAGACCTTGGAGACGAAGACATTGGGGCGGCCCCGCAGCTCCAGCGGGAACGCCAGCACGGCAATCAGGCCCGCAAGGGTGGCAATTAACACCCCGCGCGCGCGGGACGGCCCCCCGTGACTGCCCACCCGCCACCTCTGGTCAAGCGCCCAGGCCATCGCGGGGATGCTGATCCAGAACAGACTGGTCCAGACCAGCCGGTAGGCGCTGTCCGGCTCGATCAGCTTGAAGACCAGATCATTGACGAAGGGGGCCCACCACTCCATTAAGACCAGTGGCGCCAGCAGGGCCAGGGCCAGCACCGCTCCAGGGGGTCGCCGCCAGCTCCGCCAGAGCCAGAGGCACACCCCCGAGAACGCCAGCGCGACCAGAAAGACCGGTTCCCAGGTGGCCACCGGCAGGCTGGGCCAGAAATAGAAGAAGCGATGGCCCAGTAACCGGTAGTCGTGAACGAATCGCATCGCCTCCGGCCAGGCGTAGAACGACTCAAGCCTTGGGTGCCAGGGCAGCCGGTTGAGGGCCAGCAGGAGCAGGGCGGCCCCAGCGGCGCAGCCCACAAGGCGCTGCCGTGAGGGCCAGAGCGCCAGGCTGGCAACCGTGGCTGTGATCAGCAGGTTGACCGTGAGAAAGGCGGTCACCCCATGGGCGTGATAAGCGATGTACCCAGCCACCAAGAGCACGGCCGTCGCCTGCCCCACCCGGCGCACCCCTGGCCATGTCGCCCCCTGCAGCACTCCCAGCAAGGGCGTGGCGCCCGCCAGCACCAGGGCCAGCCCGGGCAGGGTGCCATTGAGGGCGATCTGATGAAAGAAGGAAAAGTTCTGATGCCCCATTCCCAGCAGGAACAGCAAGGCCGTGAGCCAGCAGAGGGCCACCTTGCCTGTGAGCCGCAGGCTGAGCTGGCAGCTGGCGAGCAGCACCAGAAAGGTGTTCAGGGCCGCCAGCAGGCTGGCCCGCCCCGGCGCAAGAGCCTCGGGGAAGCCGAACAGGTAGCTGGCCGCGGTGAAGAACCAGTTGGCCGGTGCGCTGTAGCGCAACGGGTCGAGGCGCACCGTATCGAGCAGATCGCTGCCGAAATAGGTCGCGTAGTAGACGAAACCATCCGAAGGAAACTCCAGAATCACCCCACGCCAGGCCAGGGCAACCGCGCAGACAAGGGCTGGTGCCAGGACCGCCAGCAACGGCCGCCCCAGGGATCGGTCCGCCAGCCGCTGGCGCCAGCGGAGCGGCCGGACGACCAGGGCCGCCGCCACCAGGACCAGGTCGAACCCCACCAGAAACCCGTAGGACTGGCGCAGGCTTGGCCCCCCAGGCAGCAGGGACAGCCAGCCGATGGCACCCCAGGAGCCCACGCCCAGCACCAGCACCTGCCAGGTGGGACGCCGCCAGCGCCAGCCCCAAAGCAGCGGCGCCGCGATCGCCAGCAGCAACGGAGCAAAGGGATCGGTCAACGCAGCCATTCGGCGCCGGGGAAGCCGCTGGCTCGAGACCCTAAGGGAGCTTCGCCCACCCGCTGAAACGGTTCAGACCCGCTCCCGCTGAAGCCGCTCTCCCCGCAGTTGGCGTAACCGGTCCCCCAGGGCCGGTCCTGGCCGCAGGCCGGAGGCGATCAAGTCGGCCGCCGCGACCGGGGAGGCCAGATGGCGCCAGCGGCACCACCAGCGCAACAGGGGGCGTCGGGGAAGCGCTCCGCTCACCAGCGACAGGGCGACAGCCTCGGGGGACCAGCCCGGCTGCTCCAGAAAGGTGCTCCAGGCCAGGGCCGTGCTGGGCCTCGCCGCGCAGACTTGCCAGGCCTGGCGCAGCAGGGCCAGCTGGGCCAGCAACCGCTGCTGCCCATGGGGCAGCTGAAGCCGCGTCGCCACGGCGGTGGCCGCCTCACTACTGGCCAGCAGCGCCGCCAGGAGCGGCAAGCCGAAACGCTGAGCCCAGCGGAGGCGGCGCCGCCAGCTGGAGTCGGCCTGAAGGGCCGGATCCACCAACACCAGGGCACCCCAGGCCTGCAGGCAGGCCAGGGCCTCCTCCCAGGGCTCCCGATCGAGCAGCAGCTCCAGTTCCATCCGCAACCGGGTGCCCAGGGCGGGGGGCACCCGGCCGGCGCTGCCTTCCCCCCAGGGCCAACGGGCCAGGGTGGAGCGCAGCTGCTCCAGGCTCGCCGGAGCCAGGCTGAACCCCAGCCGGGCGGCGTAGCGGGCGGCCCGCACGATCCTGGTGGGGTCATCCTCCAGGCTCCGGTCATGCAGAAGCCGCAGCTGCCTGAGGGCCAGGTCGGTGCCACCACCGTGGGGATCCAGCAGGCGCAGCCCCGGCCCGGGGATGGCGAACACCAGGGCCATCGCGTTGATGCTGAAATCCCTGCGGGCCAGATCGTCCTTCAGGGAGCCGTAGGAGACGACGGGGTTCTCCCCAGGGGCTGGGTAGGTCTCGCTGCGGGCGCTGGCCAGGTCCAGCAGGATCCCGTCGAGCTCCAGCTCCACGGTGCCGAAGGCACGGTGGAACTGACAGAAGCCCACCACTTCGGCTGGGGCCTCCTGAAGCAGCGCCTCAGCCAGGCGATGGGCCGCCGGTCGCGGGTCGGCCGGATCGGCCTGCGGGGAAAGCTCCACGACCAGGTCAAGGTCAGGCAGGCCCCGGAGGGGATCAAGGTGCAGCCGATGCAGCAGCAGGTCCCGCACGGCGCCGCCCACCACGGCCAGGACGGCACAGTCACTGGATCGATGGAACGCCTCGAGCAGACGGGGGGGCAGACAGAGATCCTGGGGATCGATCGCGGGGACCGTCATCGCAGCTGCCCCATGGAGCGGTGTCCAGAAGGCGCACGGTACACTCACGCTGCCAACATCGTGCGACATCCTGATACTGAATCTTCTGGCAGGTGTCCGCCACTAATAGCCGTTGGCAACCACCTGGCTATCGCCATCAGGTGAGCGGATAGAACCCCAGCAAAGCCCACCAAAAACATTTCATCCGCATGACTGACAGCGCCAAGAAACTGATCAAAGCGCCCCTGGGAATCTGGAAACGGGTCAAGATCAAGATTTTCATCCTGATCGACTTTGTCTATTCACTTGTTGAGTACTGGCTCGGTCCCAACGGACGGCGCAGCACTCCATCCCAACGCCTGATCCCGATTGGGAATCCTCCCATCAGCGGCACGAATCCAGCCAGAATTGCCATCTTTGTTGCCTACTCCAGACGCTTATCACTTTCCAGCAAGGCCTATCTTGCAGCGCTGCGCAAGGCCGGGTTTGCCATTATCTACATCAACAATGAAACCACAGATACTGACGCCATTGCTTCGATCAGCTCGCTGACTTGGCGCGCTTTCGACAGGAGGAATATCGGCCGGGATTTTGGAGCCTTCAAGGATGGCATTCTACTGCTCCTCAAAGAAGGGTCTCTCCAACATTGCCAGGCCCTCTGCATCGTCAACGACTCGATGCAGTTCATCCCCGGAAGGAACGCCAACGCCTTAATCGATTCAATAGAGGTTTTTCTTAAGTCAAGCAAAAGCGCCCTCTTCAGCCATATCAGTCATCAAATTCAGACCCATTACCAATCCTATTTCCAGATCCTCAAGCCTGAAGTCTTTCTCTCCAGACCGTTCATTGGTTTCTGGACGAACTATTTGCCATTGTCCCATCGAGGACACTGCATTTACAACGGCGAGGTCGCCCTGTCCGAAAAAGTGTATCGACGCTGCAAGTCCACCGAGACGCTCTACACAAGCGACAAGCTCCTCGAGGCTATCGAGCAGTCCTGCGACAAGGGCACTGGCGTCCTGGCTGAAGAGGTCTTTCGGCTGATGCCCTCTCCGGCACGGACTTCACAAATGAAAAAGATAGGCTACTCCTTGAATCAACTGATGTTGAAGAGCGACAAGAATGAGCCACTCTCAAAGGTGGAGCTCTTTAGCATTCCCGATTTGATTGAAAATGGAAACCCCAGCCACATTGCGGCCTTCCTCTACCCTTTTTATCTCTACTGTCCATTTGTAAAGCATGACCTCGGAACCGCTGGAACCTATACGATAGCCCAGGCCATCAGCCTTTTCAAAGAGGCTCTTTGCCTCTCTTTGGGAGAAGGCCAAATACTGGAGATCAATGCTCTCACCGACGAGTTCCGCGATCTAATCTATGACCGTGGTGTTCCGATGAGCTACAGCAACCGACTTCGCGAAGCGGCGTTGAAAGGGATCACCGGCGCCTTCGTCTATCCTTCCACCTATCAGTAATCAGACGACTTAACAATGCAACCATGCCTGACACCAAGGCAAGCACTCTTCAAATTCATTTCATCACCGTCAATTACCATTGCAGTGACTTCGTCGCTGGGCTGATCGAGGAAACACTTGCCTCGGACGACTCTGGTCTTCAGTTCACCGTGGTCAATAATTCTCCAGAGGATCATGCCTTGCGGGACTGGATCCTTTCCTATCCTGAACGCCATCGGGTGACTCTGATCGAGGCGGGCACCAATCTCGGTTTCGGCAGCGGTTGCAATCTTGGGCTTCACCATGTGTGGCAGACCGACAGGCAGGCCCTGGCCTGGCTGATCAATCCCGATGCCCGCCTGGATGCTGGCGCGATCGCTTACGTCAGGCAGTGCCTGCGCGACGACGATCAGATCGCCTTGCTCGGCACCCGAATCCGGGATCCCCGGGGTGAGGTCTGGTTCAGCCACGGCAGCTTCAACCGCTGGAGCGGCCAGCTGCGCCATCGCTTTCCAGGCGACGACTGCCGCCCCTCCCCCGTCCGCACCTGGCCCACCCGCTGGATCTCCGGCTGCAGCATGGTCTTCCGGCTTGGGATCTTCCGGGAGTGCCCCCAGTTCGACCCCCAGTACTTTCTCGACTACGAAGACGCGGACATCTCCGAACGCCACCATCGGCTGGGCTATCGCCTGCGGGTCACCCAGGCCGTGCTGGTAGAGCATCAGGTCTCGGCGATCACCCAGCGGGCCCCACGGGCCAAGTACCAGCACGCCACCTTCAGCAAGCTGTACTTCCTGCACCGCCACGCCACACCGCTGGCCCTGTGGCTCAACTTGCTGTACTACGCCCTCAGGCCCCTGAGTTTCTGCCTCTCCGACCCTGCCCGGGCCCAGGGTCGCTGGTGGGGACTCGGGGACTATCTGCGCTGGTGCTGGCGACGGCTGCTTGGGCGCCCGGGTCTGTCCCATCCCCGCACCACCTTCACGGTTTCATCCTGAGAAAACGGCCCCCAAGGGCCCTCAGGGTGGGCCCTCGCTGGGCGGGGGGGCAGTAGCGCCAGAGGATCGCCGCCACCGCCGGCAGATAGAGGTGGGACTTGGGATGGAAAAAAGTGAACAACAATCCCCGCAGGCTGCCCAGGGGCAAGCGCTTCTGTGCGGCGCCAAAGTCGTTGAGAACCACAATCGCCGGGGTCACCTTGGCGGCGATGCCTCGGCGGACCGCCCGCATCACCCACTCGGAATCAGCGTGGTAGTGGGGCAGCCAGACGGCGTCGTAGAGCCCGATGCGCCGAAAGACGTCCTGGCGGATCAGCACTCCGTTGCCGGGCATCGCCTCGGCCTCGAGCACCTCTGCCTGCGCCACGGCGGGATCCAGCTGGCTGGCCAGTTCGTCTTGATACGCCAGCCGCAGGAAGCGTTCCGTACCCCAGTCGGTGCTGGTGCCCAGCGCCCAGATCCGCCCAGGTTCGCCCAGCAGGTCGATGCGGCTGCCCAGGATGGCGCAGCTGTGCTGCTGGGCCACGGCCACCATCCGGGCCACGTAATCGGCTGAAACGACCGCGTCGTCGTTGATGGTCAGCACATAGTCGGTGCCGGCCGCCAGGGCCTGCCGTACGCCCCGGTTGGTGGCGCCAGCCCAGAAATCCCGATCCCCGGCCGCCACCACGGTCACCTGCGGGTGCTGCTGGCGGATTGCCGCCACCGTGCCGTCGCTGGAGTTGGCATCGACCACCACGATGCGCAGGGCGCCATAACTCTGGGCGGCCATGCGCTCGAGGAAACGCAGGCTGAGCTCGCGGCGGTTGCGGGTGGGCACCACGGCGGTGACCAGCGGCAGGCTCATGCCGGTTCGATCGGGGCCAGGCGCGGATCGAGGATCTTCGGCCCCATGCCCTCGAACTTCACAGCGATGGAGGTCTTCTCACCGCTGCCGAACAGATGGGTGACGTGGCCTACGCCGAAGCTGCTGTGCCGCACCCGATCCCCGACCGCCCAGGCGGGGGCCGCGCTGCGGCGCCTCACCGCATTGGCGGGATTGCCGGCCGCCCCCCCGGCCGCCACCCGCTGGCTGTCGTCGCGATCCACCCGCGTGAGCCGCTCCAACCGCTGCTCCCGTCGCAGGGCTGCACCGCCACTGCGGGGGATATCGCCCTGCAGCAGGGCTTCGGGCAGTTCGGAGAGAAACACCGAGGGCACCGCCGGCTCCCGCATGCCGCCCCAGAGCCGCCGTTCGCTGGCGTGGGAGAGGAACAAGCGTTCCTTGGCCCGGGTGATCCCCACGTAGCAGAGTCGTCGTTCCTCCTCGAGGGCGGCGGGGTCCTCCAAGGAGCGGTAGCTGGGGAACAGCCCCTGCTCCAGCCCCACCAGGAACACCACAGGAAACTCCAGCCCCTTGCTGGCATGCAGGGTCATCAGCGTGACCCGATTGGCCTCGGTGTCCTTGCTGTCGGCATCACTGGCCAGGGCAGCGGAAGCCAGGAACCCCTCCAGGGAGCCCTCCTCGTTCTCCTCCTGGTACTGGAGGGCCGCATTCACCAGTTCCTGCAGGTTGCGCCGCCGTTCCTCCGATTCGTCGTTGGCTTCAGCCAGCAACTCGGCCAGATAGCCGCTCTGCTCCATCACCCGCTGCACCAGCTCGGAGGGGGGAGCATCCTGCAGGCGGCGGCTCAGGTCGGAGATCAGCTCCTGGAACTGCAGCACCCCCCGGGCGGAACGGCCGGCGAGGGAGCGCACCGCCTCCGGATCGCTCACCACTTCCCACAGGGGCAACCCCAGCTGGTTGGCCGCATCGGTGAGCCGCTCGATGGTGGTCTTGCCGATGCCCCGCCGCGGCACGTTCAGCACCCGCAGCAGGCTGACGGTATCGGCCGGATTGACCAGCAGGCGCAGGTAGGCGAGCACATCCTTGATCTCGCGGCGGTCGTAGAAGCGCAGGCCCCCCACCACGATGTAGGGAAGCCCCCAGCGCACCAGCGACTCCTCCATGGCACGGGACTGGGCGTTGGTCCGATACAGCACGGCCATATCGCCCCAGCGCAGGTCGGGGTGAGCTGCCTCCAGCATCCGCATGCGGTGCACCACCGCCTCGGCCTCGGCGATCTCGTCGTCGCAGCGGGTGAGGCTGATGGGCTCGCCTTCGCCGCGGGTGGGGCGCAGCACCTTGTCGATGCGCTCACTGTTGTGGGCGATCAGGGCATTGGCCGCCTCAAGGATCGTGGCCGTGGAGCGGTAGTTCTCCTCCAGCTTCACCATCGTGCCGGTGTCCCCGTCGATGGAGCCGTCGCCGAACTCCCTCTGGAAGCCCATCAGGATCGTGAAGTCGGCGGCTCGGAAGCTGTAGATGCTCTGGTCGGCGTCGCCTACCACGAACACCGAGCGTCCCTCCCAGTCGTCGAAGTTCTCGGGCGCCTGGCCGTTGGCGACCAGCAGCTTGATCAGGTCGTACTGGGTGCGGTTGGTGTCCTGGTATTCGTCCACCAGCACATGGCGGAAACGGCGGTGCCAGTAATGGCGGATCTGCTCGTTCTGCTGCAGCAACTGCACCGGCATCAACAGCAGGTCGTCGAAATCGAGGGCATTGTTGGCCGCCAGGGCACGGCGGTAGCGGCGATAGGCCTCGGCCTCGTGCTTGCCGCGGGGACCAGCGTGCTCCTCCTCGAGGCGCTCCGGCAGCCAGCCCTGGTTCTTGGCACTGCTGATCGCCCAGCGCACCTTCTTGGGCTCGAAACGCTTGGGATCGAGCTGCATCTCCTGGGTGACAATCTCCTTGACCAGGCTCTGGGCGTCGCTCTCGTCGTAGATGGAGAACTGGCGCGTCCAGGTGAGTCCCTCGGGATCGCGGAATTTGTCGATGTCGAAGCGCAGCAGCCGGGCGAACAGGGCGTGGAAGGTGCCGATCCAGAGGTCCTTGATCACCTCGCGGTAGATGCGGCTGCGCAGCTGCTTCTGCTCACGGGCCGGCAGGGTGCTCCAGGGCTGGCCGAACTGGCTCTGGGCCAGACGCTGGGCCAGCAACACCTCCAGGCGCTCCTTCATCTCCCGGGCGGCCTTGTTGGTGAAGGTGACGGCCAGCACCTGGGCCGGATCCACCCCGTGGTGGCCGATCAGGTGGGCGATGCGGTGCGTGAGGGCCCGGGTCTTGCCGCTGCCGGCCCCGGCCACCACCAACAGCGGACCGGTGTGGTGATCGACCGCCCGACGCTGGGCCTCGTTCAGACCGGCCAGAAAACTCACAGACTCCGGCGCAGCAAACTCAATTTTGACGTTAGCAGCCCCGTTCCGTTCGATGTGCTGGCCGGATCAGATGCAGGACCAGTCAATAAAATAAGCAAGCCTCATTGCCTCGTTGAGAGTTCTGCAAAAGAGCCAACAAAGAAGACCCAGATCAATCAACCAAGGGGGCTGGAAAGTCTGCGCTCAAAAGAAGCAAGATCATTGAACGTCTCTGAACGCTGTCGCAGCTGGTCGAAGGTACCGAACGCCTTGATTCGACCGGCTTCGAACTCAAAGATGCAATCGGAGCGCATCACGGTGGAGAGGCGATGGGCGATGACCACCAGGGTGCAGCGGCGTCCGATCACTTCGATGGCATCCATCACCTCGGATTCTGTCCGGTTGTCGAGCGCACTGGTGGCCTCATCCAGCACCAGGAACTTGGAGTTGCGATAGAAGGCGCGGGCCAGGGCCAGCCGTTGCCGCTGCCCCCCCGAAAGCCGGATGCCGTTGTCGCCGATCGGCGTGAAGAGACCAAGGGGAAGCTCGGCAACGATGTCGGCCAGCTGGGCCGCCTGCAGGGCCTCCCAGACCCGCATCTGATCGACCTCATCAACCTCCTCGGCAAAGGCGATGTTCTCGATGATGTTGCTGTTGAGCAGATTGATCGCCTGGGGCACGTAAGCGCAGTTCGCCTGCCAGGCCGGCACATCGGCATCATCCACATCAATGCCATCGAGCTGGAGGGTGCCGGAGGTGGGGCGCAGCAAGCAGAGCAGCTGGTTGGCCGTTGTTGTCTTGCCGCTGCCAGTGGCCCCGACGAAGGCCACGCGGGAACCCACCGGGATCGACATCGAGATGTCACGGAGGACATCAGCTTCGGTGCCGGGATACCGATAACTGATGGCCTTGAGGCGAATCACCCGTTTGGGCATCACGCCATCGGGGGAGGGAACCCCTGGAGAGCGAATGGTGAGCCGGGTCTCGGGAAGTTCGATCAGCTTGAGGGTTTCCTCCAGGTCGGGCAGCCCTGCCCGCAAAGAGGTGATCGCCCGAAAACTATCCTGCAGGGGGGGAGTGAGTTTCAGGGAGGTAACAGCCACGGTGGCCAGAAATGGAATGATCTTCAACAGGGCGCCAGGATCGGGATTGGACAACAGAGGCAGCATCCCGGCCGCAAAAATCATCGTGATCCCGAGGGGTTCAATCAGCGCTCGAGGTGTCTCCGGCAACACGTCAGCCTTCCAGATGAACGGGATGGTCTCCCGGCCAGCTTCCTGATAGTGGCGCTCAAAATAGGGCTCGGAACCGGTGAGTTGAACGTCCAAAACGGTTCGCATCGATTCCGAAAGAATGGTGTTGGTTCGCATCTCAAGCAGGATCCTCTGTCGTGCCGCAAAGCGCAGGAAGGGGGTGATGGCTGTGGAGATCAGCAAGTAGCCGGCCAGAAGACCCAGGATCAACCCCACCGCCAGCAACTTGCCGACGAACAACATGCCTGCAGAAAGCAGCGCAATCACGAACACGCCACTAGCCAACTGCAGCAAAGGCAGCACAACGATGTCGGCGACGCGCGACACATTGATCAGTACCGTGGAGGAGATGTCTGCCTTCGATTCACTCAGAAAATAGACATAGGGCTGGGCGATCAACTTGCGCTGAGCCATGTCGGAAAGATCACGCCAGATCGACGCCTTGAGCCGCAACTGGAAAGCTCGCAGCAGAAGTTTCGAGAGCGAGGAAAACCAGGCAGCCGCAACAAAGGCCACAACCAGAACCACCACCTTGACGCGGGGATCATCCGGTACCAGCCCTTCCCAGGGGATGGAGGGACGATTCTCCCCACCGACGACCACCGTGAACAGGCGCGCCACCAAGGCCACCACCACCAGATCGGCGATTCCGGCCAGAATCGCCAGGGGGATCAGCCGAATCAGCGCCCGCTTACGGCGCTTCGGCAATTGGGCCAGAAGTCGCACCAAACTCTTGAAGGTTTGGCTTTTGCGAAACATCTGGTCAGACTTTTGCCGAAATCGTACCCGTGCTCTCAGATGGGTCGCCCCGACGCCAGCCAGTCAATTCAGTGATCGCCACATGGCCCAAAAACGTCGCCACCACTGGTCGATGCGCAGGGCCAGCCGGGGAGGCGAACGCAAGGGCGGTGTCCCCTCCAGCAGCAGGTGGCTCCAGTGGGCGTCGATGGCCTCCAGGGCCGTGTGCCAGCGTTCCTGAAGCACGGGCTCGCTGCAGGCCTCCAGCAGGTTGGAGAGCCGCGCCGGCGGCGGCAGCCACGCCATCGGATCAGCCACCGCCGCCTGGATCCGCTCCAGGTCGTGCTCCAGGCTGCCGCACCCGATCTGGTGACCCACCACCCCAGGGTCAAGGCTGTCGGCCAGGGCATGGTTGAGACTGCTGAACACCACGCAGCCGCAGGCCAGGGCCTCCAGCGGCGGCAAGCCGAACCCCTCGCTCACCCCCCGCCCGCGCCAGTAGTCGGCGGAGTCGTAAAGCACCACAGCGGCACTGTTGAACAGATCGACCAGATCGTCCACCCAGCCGCTCTGGACCTCCACCCTCAGCCCCCGGCGGCGCAGGGCCGGCACCAGGTGCTGCAGGACATAGCGGCTGCTCTTGCGTTGCTGGACGAGCACGTCGATGGGCCGGCCGCAGCCAACGGGTGCCGCCCGGTTGCCCCGCTCCAGCCACTTGGAGTGCAGCGCATTGGGCACCAGGAACAGGGGGTTGCGGGGAGCCCGGTCGCCCCAGTAGCCGAGGGTGTTGCGGCTGACGGCCAACACCGGCACGCCAGGGGGCAGAGAGAATCCATAGCCGCTGCTGTGGGCGTGATACGCCACCGGCCGCCCCCGCAAGCGACGCAGCTGGCCGGGCACGTCGAAGCCCCAGCTGACGATCCAGAGGGCCCCACCCGGCGCAGGCTCCCTGGCCAGCAGGTCGTCGAGGAAGGGGTGGTCGGGCTCCCGCTGCCGGTAGGTGACCACCTCGGTGGGCACCAGATCGGCCGTCAGCCGCGCCGTCTGCAACTCCACCAGCAACCCGCCGCACCGGAAGCGGCCGGTGGTGCCGGGAAGCAGGAAACGGATCGGGCGCACGCGGATCGGAGTGGCGGCGTCCGCCGCAGGCCTGGGAAACCTAGGCGGGCACGGCCTCGGTGCTGCCCGCGCGGCTGCGGCGGGTGAGGAAGCCGAACAGCACCTTGCCGATCGCGGCCACCAGGTTGCCTTCCAGTTCCTGGAACATCTTCATGTTGCAGTGGAAGGCCTCGTTGGCCTCGGCCACGATCCGGTCGGCCATGGCCTGGTCGATGGGAAGGCTGTCGAGGGTGAGCCGGTAGGTGGCCTTGAAGGCCTTCTCGTCGTCGATGGCGTCGAATTCGTAGAAGCGCAAGCCATCGTGCTCACCCAGATTCATCGCCTTCTGGGCGATGTTCTTGAGGATCTGGCCTCCGGACAGGTCGCCGATGTAGCGGGTGTAATGGTGGCCCACAAGCAGTTCGGGACACTCCCGGCCCACCTGGTGCAGGCGGGCCACATACTCCTGGGCACCAGGAGTGGCGCGGATCTGCTGCCGCCAATCGCCACCGAAATAGAAGGACAGATCCTGCTCTAGCGACTCGCGGCGATTCAGCTCCGGTGAGGCGATCGGACCGACGACGGGGTGGTCTGTGAGCTTGCCGATCTCCTCTTCCATGGCGCTGTAGACGAACCACAGGTCGGCCACCAGGGTGCGGTAGCTGGCCTTGTCGACGACTCCCTTGAGGAAACAGCTCACGAAACCGGTGTTCTCGGCCATCGTGTGGGCTTTCTTTGTTCCCTCACGGAGTTGGGAAGCAAGGGCGACGGGCATGGGATCGGAAGGCTGCGCGGGCAGACGATCCAAGGTAGGTGGGGCCTTCCGGGCTAGGCGCCAAGGTTGCGAAGGATTACGCGGCCCGCGTCCCACGGGCCGACACGTCGCCGAAGAGATCGAACAGCTCACGGCAGATCTGTTGGAGGGCGCCAACCACCTCCACCGAGGGGAGATGGGACCCTGAGGGCTGCCAGTCCCCCACCGTGGCCAGGCGCCAACGCTCCGATTCATAGGTGAGCCCCCTGATCAGCACCCCCAGCAGCCGGGGTCGCTCGCCGGATCCGGCCGGGGCCCGCTCCAGCCGGAGCTGCACCAGCAGCGAGCGGCACTGCAAGCGGGGACTCCAGCCGGGGAAATGGAAGGAGAGATCCACCGTCTCCCGCTCATCGAAGGCGCGGGTGAGGGGATCGTCCCGCCAGGGGGTGAGGTTGGCCCGGGCTGCAGGGAAATGCAGACGGAAGTGACCCACCACCGCGGCAATCGCGGCTGCCAGTTCCACCGATCGGGCCTGGTCGGCCGCATTCATGCCGTTTCCCCTGAGCAGAAAGCCAATGTGGCCGAAACCTAGGCTCATCGGCGCGTTCCGTGCCGACTCCATGGCCACATACGAGAAGCTCACCGTCCCAGCCAGCGGCACGGCCATCCAGTTCGAGGGCGGCCAGCCGATCGTCCCCAACGACCCGATCATTCCCTTCATCCGTGGCGATGGCACCGGCGTGGACATCTGGCCGGCCACCCAGCGGGTGCTGGATGCGGCCGTGGCCAAGGCCTACGGCGGAGAACGCCGCATCGAGTGGTTCAAGGTGTATGCCGGCGACGAGGCCTGTGAGCTCTACGGCACCTACCAGTACCTCCCCCAGGACACCCTGACGGCGATCGAGGAGTTCGGCGTGGCCATCAAGGGCCCCCTCACCACCCCGATCGGCGGCGGCATCCGCTCCCTCAACGTGGCCCTGCGGCAGATCTTCGATCTGTACTGCTGTGTGCGGCCCTGTCGCTACTACGCCGGCACCCCCAGCCCCCACAAGCGGCCCCAGGACCTGGACGTGGTGGTGTACCGGGAGAACACCGAGGACATCTACATGGGGATCGAGTGGGAGGCCAGCGATCCTGTCTGCATCGAGCTGATCGCCCACCTCAACGACACGGTGATCCCCGCCAACGGCAAGCTGGGCAACCGCCGCATTCCCGAGGGGGCCGGCATCGGCATCAAACCGGTGAGCAAGGCCGGCACGCAGCGCCACGTGCGCAAGGCCATCCTCCACGCCCTCGGCCTGGCGGGTGCCAAGCGCCACGTGACCCTGGTGCACAAGGGCAACATCATGAAGTTCACCGAGGGGGCCTTCCGGGACTGGGGCTACGAGCTGGCCACCACGGAATTCCGTGACCAGTGCGTCACCGAGCGGGAGAGCTGGATCCTGGGGAACCTGGAGGAGAAGCCGGGGCTGAGCATCGAGGACAACGCCCGCCTGATCGAGCCCGGCTACGACAGTCTCACCCCCGAGAAGAAGGCGGCCGTGGACACGGAGGTGAAAGGGGTTCTCCAGGCCATCGGCGAAAGCCATGGCGACGGGAAATGGAAGGTGATGGTGATGGTCGACGACCGCATCGCCGACAGTATTTTCCAGCAGATCCAGACCCGGCCCCAGGAGTATTCGGTGCTCTGCACCCTCAACCTCAACGGCGACTACATCTCCGATGCGGCGGCGGCAGTGGTGGGCGGCCTGGGCATGGCGCCGGGGGCCAACATCGGTGACAAAGCCGCCATCTTCGAGGCCACCCACGGCACCGCTCCCAAGCACGCTGGCCTCGACAGGATCAACCCGGGATCGGTGATCCTTTCCGGCGTGATGATGCTCGAATACATGGGCTGGCAGGAAGCAGCCGACCTGATCACCGAGGGGCTCAGCGCCGCGATCGCCAACAAGGAGGTCACCTACGACCTGGCTCGGCTGATGGAACCGCGCGCCGAGGCCGTGAGCTGCTCGGGCTTCGCTGAAGCGGTGGTGCGCCACTTCGGGGGGTGAGGAGACGGGGACATCCGGTGTTCCCAACCAGCGCCCCAATGCACGATTAGCGTCTCATCGACGTACTCCATTCAAAGGATGCTGTCTCCACGGAGCTGGAAGTCCAAGGCGGCAGGAAAGGTGATCAAACTGCTGCCGAGACAAGGGCGTCCTTGTGGGGGAACCGATGACCTACCCGGGGGCCGGTGTGATGCACCAATTGTCGCGCCAGTGGGACGCCTGGTTCGGCGCCTTCTGCGACTGAGGGAAACCTCGCCCCACAATGGATCGCATGAGCCTTCCGTTCATCGCCGCTGACCCCTGCGTCCACTGCGGCTTCTGCCTCCCCACCTGCGCCAGTTACCGGGTGCTGGCGACCGAAATGGACTCCCCCCGGGGACGGATCCATGCCCTCAAGGCGATCGACGCCGGGGAGCTGGTGCTGGACGCCACGGTGGCCAAGCATTTCGACAGCTGCCTGGGCTGCTTCGCCTGCGTCACCGCCTGCCCGGCGGGCGTGCGCTACGACCAGCTGATCGAGACCATGCGGCCGAGGCTGAACGCGCCCGAGCTGCGCAATCCCGCGCAGCGGGCGTTCCGGCGGCTGATCTTCGCCCTGCTCCCCTACCCGCAGCGGCTGCGGGCATTGCTGGCACCCCTGCGGGCCTACGCCGGCACGCCCCTGCAGGCCCTGGCGCGCCGCTGCGGCCTCACCCGCCTGTTCGGGCCACAGGTCGCGGCGATGGAGAAGCTCCTGCCGCCGCTGCCGGCGCAGTCCTTCCGTGACGACTGGCCGGTGCTGGTGCCGGCCGTTGGCCCCCGCCGCCATCGGGTCGGGCTGGTGCTCGGCTGCGTCCAGCGGGTGTTTGAGCCGGGGGTGAACGCCGCCGCCATCCGGGTGCTGGCCGCCAACGGCATCGAGGTGGTGATCCCCCCCGACCAGGGCTGCTGTGGTGCCATGACCCACCACCAGGGGGAACTGGACCAGACCCGGGAGCTGGCCAGCGCCCTGGTGTCCAGTTTCGAGGCGGTGATCGGCCCGGGACGGCCGGCCGGGCCCGAACCCCTTGATGCCGTGCTGGTAGCCGCCTCGGGCTGTGGCCACACCATGAAGTCCTACGGGGAGATCCTCAGCAGCCGCCATCCCCTGCTGGGCACGGTGGCCGACATCCAGGAGTTCCTCGACGCGGTCGGGCTCAGCGACAGCTTCCAGGCGGAATTGCAACCGCTCCCGCACGACGACGGCACCCCCGCCAGTGCCGAGCGCCCCGTGCAGCTGGCCTACCACGATGCCTGCCACCAGCTCCACGGCCAGGGCCTGGCGGCCCAGCCCCGTCGCCTGCTGGGCCGGATCCCCCATGTGCGGATCCGCGAAGCCACCGAAGCCGGCGTCTGCTGCGGCAGTGCCGGCATCTACAACCTCGTGCAGCCCGAGGAGGCCGCCGAACTGGGCCGGATCAAGGCCGCGGATCTGAGCGGCACCGGGGCCCAGCTGGCCGTGAGCGCCAACATCGGCTGCACGCTCCAGATCCGCCAGGCCATGGAGGCTCAGCAGCGGCCGCTGCCGGTGCTCCATCCGATCGAGCTGCTGGATCGCAGCTGGCAAGGTGGGCTGCAGACCGGCACCGGCCTGGGCGGGGATGAACCGCGAGACGTCACTCCAGGCCGTGAGGCTGAATCCGCCTGACGATCAGGTGCCGCGGGCGTCAACGCTGCTGGCCTACCCGATGGCGACCACACGGTTACGGCCTTCCTGCATGGCTGCATACATCGCCTCATCAGCCCGTGCCACCAACACATCCGTCGACTCGCCCGGTTTGAGCAGGGTCACGCCTATCGAGAGGGTGGGCGTCACCACACCCGTGGGCAAGCTCATCGGCACAGCCACCGTCCGGTGAATCTTGGCGGCGAACACCTTGGCTTCCGCCAGGGAGCGGACCCCCTGAATCACCACCAGCAGCTCATCGCCACCGAGCCGGCCCACCAGATCGCCGCTGCGGGTGGTGTCACGCAGCCGCTGCGCGAGAGCCTCCAGGACCGCGTCGCCGCCGGTGTGGCCATGGTGGTCATTGATCTCCTTGAAGTGGTCGACGTCGCAGAACAGCACGGCCAGATTGCCATCGGCCATGCGGCGGCGCAGGCTGAGCGACTGAAGCTGCTCGAGGATTTCCTGCCGGTTGAAGAGACCGGTGAGGGAGTCGAAGCGGGCCCGATGATCGAGTTCAGCCTCCGCGGCCACCTCCTCATCCACAACCTGGAGAGCCCCCGCCAGCCCCATCACTCCTCCTTCGGCATTGGGGTGGGGGCCCGCATGGATCTCCAGCCAGCGCCAGCAACGGTCGGAGTCGTGGACGCGCAGGCGCACGCTGGCACTGCGGCCCTGCTCCACCTGCTGCAGCAGGGTGAGCCATTGCTCCGTGTCGTCGGGGTGGCAGAAATTCTGCAGCCGCTGGCCTTGCCACTCCTCTTGCCCCCAGCCGAGAAGACGCCTCAGCCCCGGGGCGATCCAGACGATCGTGCCGGCCTCGCAGAGAAACACAACATCACTGACGTTCTCGGCCAGCAGGCGGAAGCGTTGCTCGGACGCCGCCAACTGCTGGCTGGCATGGTGCCGGTCGCTCACATCGCGGAAGCTCAAGGCCAACCCGTCGCGCACCCACACAGCCCGCAGGTCCACATGCAGGGGCTCGCATGCACCAGCCAGCTGCAGCGGCCGGTCATCGGCAATCAGGGCCTGGCCCTCCCTCGCCACCCCCACCAGCTCCGCCAGCAACAGGCGGTTGGCGCTGGGCGGCAGCAGTTCCGCCAGGGGCATGCCGATCAGCTGGTCGCTCGAATGGCCCAGCCAGCTGGCCGCCGCCGGGTTGGCCTCAGAGATCCGCAATTGATCGGTGAGGGTAAGGAACAGTTGCGGGTCGACCAGGGCATTGAGGGTGGCCGCCAGCAGGCCCCGCTGCTGGTCGATTTCCAGCTCACGCTGCACCTGGTCGGTGATGTCGTAGTTCACGCCGATCATCCGCAGTGCCTTGCCATCGGCGGCATAGGTGGTGCGGCTGCGAGCCTGCAGGTGATGGATCGAGCCATCGGGCCACACCACCCGGAAGCGCGGTTGATACGGCCGCAAGCCCCGCACGGCCGCCTGGATCTCCGATTCGGCGTAGTGCCGGTCGTCGGGATGGACGGCGTTGGCCCAAGCGTTATAGGCACCGGCGAATTGGTCACCGGTGAGGCCGTAGAGCTTGTACATCACCGGGTCCCAGGTGAGCACATCGCGGTCGACGTCCCAGTCCCAGACCCCCACGATGCCCGCCTCGGCCGCCGCCTCGAGGTAGGCCGACTTCTCCACCAGCTCGGACACGTCGGCGATCTGGAGGATCATCGTGTCGGCAGCGCTGGCGGGGCCGCTGCCCGGGGTCCAGGTCAGGACCAGATCGCCCCAGACACTGGTGCCGTCAGGCCGGCTGAAGCGGAAGCGTCGGCGCTCGCCATCACGATGATGCGGGGGATCCTCCAGCCGCTCGGCGGCATCGCGATCGCCGGGGTGGACGAACTCAACCCAGCTGCGACCCAGCAGGGCGCTCTCGCTGCGACCCAGCAGTTGGCTGAGAGCCCCGTTGACGCTGCGGAAGTTGCCGGTGGCAGGCTCACAGAGCCCCGTGCCGATGCCGGCACTGCGCAATACCGCCTGGAGCTGGTCGGCCAGCTGATGCTCCTCTTCGCGCAACGCATCCAGCCGTTGCTGGGAGAGGGCGATGGTCAGGCTGAAGGCCACCGCAAGCAGGTAGAGGGCGGCCACCAGCACCACACCGACGGGGGAGGCGAGCAAGGCGCCGGCGGAATGGGCACCGGGGGGCGCCTGGAGCACCACCGCAAGCCCGAGCTGTTGGCGACGGGTGTCGAAGATGAACAGACCCTGGCTGTTCCTCACAACACCACGAGACTGTCCCTGCATCTGACGCCACACCCCCGGGAAGCGCTGGGCGAAATTGGGCGTCGCTGCGGCGGCACCAGGGTTCAGAACCTGGCCTCTGTCGTTGAGCAGATAGCCGCGCTGTTGGGCCGGCGAGCCACTGGTCCCGACGTCAAAGTTCTTCACTACCCGCTCAAGGCTGGTGACGTACACCACCACCCCGCGCCTCTGGTTGCCACTGAACAGAGGACGCACCGCCAGCAGGACGGGATCGGCGCCAGTCTTGCCGGAGCTGCTGATCTGCCGGGGCCAGTACACCGGAGAGAGCCAGAACCCCTCCCGATCCAGCATCAGGCCACGGTTCAGGGCGACCCGCAGCGTGGCCGGATCGGCCGGGGCACCGCGTCGCCAGATCGACAACTGCGACTGGCCCGCAGGATTGAACACGAGAATCGCCCCATAGCGCTCGTGCACCTGCAGCTGGGCGCTAAAGAGAGCCTGAAGCTGCCGGCGGCGCTCGCTGTTGCGGCCGATCTCGGCACTGAGCAGGGCTGACGTGGCCGTGTCGGCCTGGACCTCCTGAAGGATCTGCTCAACCTGCAGGCTGGCTCCCTCCTGAGCGGCGGTCAGGCGCGCCAGAAGGGTCTCGCGCCGCGAATGCCCATAGAGCAGCACCATCGGCAGCAGCACCACGGTGATGGCTCCACCCATGAGCAGGAAGAGGCGCAGGGCCTGGCCCAGGGTCCCGCGATGGATGCCCCGCCGTGGCCACCGAAGCCACCCCATCAGACCTGAAGCTGGTGGCGAAGGATGGAGGGACCGCAGACCATGGGCCCGCTGGTCAGCAGCAGCCGCGGCCACTGGGGCTGGCCGGCGTTCCCGTCAGGGGGGCGGGCTGGAGGGGTGATCCAGGGTTGTTCACCCACAGCCCAGTGCGGGCCGAGCTCCTCCCCGGAAGACAACGGGTCAGGCGAAAGGTGTGAAAGATCCTTGCGACGGCCAGCGAAGCGTTGCTGCTGTGGATCCGATCGCGCAGGCATGGTGGCTCCTGCCCTAAGCACGGGTGGATTGGGAGCTCAAGAGGCAAGGCGCTTCAGGAGCTTTGGATCATCATGGCTGATCGGGTTCGAGCCCTGATCACGAGACCGTTTCGGAGACCCGTGCTGGATGGTCGGGGCCACCGTCCATCCAGCGCCAGGCCTTCCTGAGGGTCCCGGCGTCGCCGAGGTTCCCGGGGAAGGTCAGGATCGGCAGGCGCGGTACCGGGGCTGCGTCGGGCGTAAGTACCAGGGAAAGCCCTGGCAGCAGCTGGCCCTGCAGCTCCACCGCGGCCAGCCCGAGACCCTGACGCAAGAACGCGTCGGTGGTGATGCCGCCCTTGCTGATCACATACCCGAGCCGGTACGCCTCGGCAGCCGCCAGGCGGGCCATCAGCGCCGCCAGGGCCTCGCCGAGCCGCCGTCGTTCATTCGCACCGGCGCAGACCAGCTCGCCACGGCTGGTGGTCAGCACCGGGGTGCGGCCGGCATCCAGCACAGCACCCAGCTGGTCTTGCCATTGCCGCTCCAGCGAGGCCAGCAGCAGCCTCGGCTCAGGGCCCTCCAACACCCGCGACAGGCGGGGCACCGGCAGCTCCACCACGGTGCAGGCCGTCTCCCTCAGAAGCTCCTCCAGCTGCGCATCGGCCAGCGGGACATGGGAGCCCACCAGCACCATCCCCGGCAGCGCACCCGTCCCATCGCGTCGCCGCAGGCCGGCCAGGCCGGCCGCATCCAGCGGCTGGGGCGGCAGCTCCACCAAGCCGTTCAACAGGCTGGCGGCGCTCTGGCACAGGAACCGCCTTGGCCGGCCCCAGGGCGCCGCCGATGCCGGTGCCATGAGCTCCCGCATAGCGGCACCCAGGGCCGCCAGCTGCCTAGGGCGCTCCGCATCCACCACCAACAAACGGTTGACCTGGAGCGCCGCCAGACGGCCGCACAGGGCCACGAAGCCTTCCGAGCTGCCGCCATCGGCCCGCTCCGCCCCTGCCTCCATTTCTTGCCACCCGATGCGCTCCACCGCGGCGGCGGGGATGCGGCCGCCGCTCTTCTCCTCCACCCAGTCGGGCAGGTAGCTGCTGGTGTAGCCGAACAGGCCATCGGAGGCGAACGGGCTCTCGTGCACCGGCCGGCCCTGGAGAAGGTGCACCCCATCCACCGTGGTGCGCCCCCCCTCGAGGAAGGCCGGCACCAGCAGGGTGGCGTCGAAGGGGCCGAGCTCCTCGTTGATCACGTCCACCTCCAGGGGGAAGTGGCCCCGCAGGGTGGAATCGCCCCGGCTCACCACGAGCCAGTCAGCGATGCGGCCGCAGGCCACCGCCTCCTCCAGGGCGGGCCGCAGGGCGCGACAGATCTCCCGCACCCGCTCGGCCGCCGCCGCCGGCGCCAGGGCGCGGGTGTTCGCCAGAAGGAACAGCAGTGGCGACGGGTGGGCCAGGCCGGCGGCCAGGGTCCCGGCGTCCCAGCGCAACAGCAGCGGACAGCCGTGCACGGTCTGCGAGCCGGTGGGATCGTCATCGATGACGACGATCTTGAGATCGGGCCCGGAATCGAGGGTCGCCTGCGCCATGGCACCATCGTGCCGTGATGCGACCTGAGCCCAGCGAGCTGCAGGAGCTGGTGCGGGACCTGCACCGGCAGGGTTCAGCCTGGCTGCCTGCTGGCCTGGGCAGCCGACTCGACTGGGGCGCGCCCGTCCAGGACTCCTGCACTGTGCTCAGCTGCGGCGCCCTGCGGGGCGTGCGGGAATTCAATCCCGGCGATTTCACCATCACCGTGGCCGCCGGCACACCACTGGTGGAGGTGCAGGAAACTCTCGGACACCATGGCCAGTGGTTGTCCGTGGATGCCCCCTGGGGGGACGGCCATGGCGCCGCCGCCGGCAGCATCGGCGGCCTGGTGGCCCGGGGCCTGGCGGGCGGCTACCGCCAGCGCTACCTGGGAGTGCGGGACCAGCTGATTGGTATCCAGCTGATGCGGGCCGATGGGGTGACGGCCAGGGCCGGCGGCAAGGTGGTGAAGAACGTGGCCGGCTACGACCTGATGCGGCTGTTCACCGGCAGCTGGGGCTCCCTGGGCCTGATCACCGAGCTGACCCTGCGCACCCTGCCCCAGCCACCCCTGCGCCGCAGCGTCTGCTTCCAGGGCGAGACCGGGGATCTGGCCCTCCTGAGCCGTTGGTTGCTGGGCTCCAGCCTCAGCCCGGAGCGGATCGACTGGTGGAACGACAGTCTCGCCGCCAGCGCCGGCCTGGCGCCGACGCCCCTGCTGCTGATCGGCCTGGCCAGCGTCGATGCCGCCACCTTGGAGGAGCAGGTGCGTTGCCTGCAGGAGCGCAGCACCCTGCAGGCCCGGGTGCTGGACGCCGCCACCACCGAGACCTGGCTGGCCCTGGCCCGGGGGGGAGCTGGCGGTCCCGGCACCATCACCGCCGCCGCTCCTGCGTGGCTACTGCGGCTCGGCGTCAGCCCCGACCAGCTCGAGACCTTGATGCAGGACCCGGGCCTGGCCGGGCTGGCCGTGGACATGGCGGCCGGCAGCGGCCTCGGCCTGGCCTGGACTGGCCCGGCCGAGGCGCAGGCCGCAGTGACCTCAGGTCAGGTGCTGGCGCTGCGTAGCCTCTGCGAGGAGCTGGGGGGCCATCTCACCGTGCTGCGCCAGCCCCCAGGTGCTTCCCTTCCGGCCTGGCTGGATGCCCCCTCCCGGCCGCTGATCGAGGCGATCAAGCGCCGCTTCGATCCGGCCGGTCAGCTGGCGCCGGGCCGGCTGCCCGGCGTTGCTCAGAGCTTTTCGACGCTGTAGCGGCAGCCCAGCTCAAGGGACTCCCCGGCAGGGACCAGCAGGCGCCGCTCACCCGTGCTCAGAGCCCCCCGCGGCCCGCTCCAGGGCTCCAGACAGAGCATCGGCCGGGGCGGGTCGCTCCACACCACTACCAGATCCATCGGCGCCGAGGGGTGCAGCGTCACCACCCGGCCCCCCGCTGGATCCACCAGGCGCACCGGGCCCTCGCTGGTGCAGAGGAAATCCACCCCCTTCTCCAGCCGGGACAGCTGATCAGCGGTGGCGGCGGGAGCCATCGTGAGGTGGTCGACACAGTCCCCCGGCAGGCCTTCGAGCCGCACTTGGGCCAGATCGGCGACGGCGACGTAGGGGTGCAGGCCCAGGCTGAAGGGGAGGGGATCCGTGCCGGCCTCGCCACGGTGGCTGATCCTGGCCGTGATCACCAGGGCCGAGGCCTGCAGCCGCAGCTCCAGTTCCAAGGCGAAGGCGAAGGGGAAATGGGGGCGGCTCTCAGGGCCGTCCTCGAGGCGCAGGAGCACCCCATCGCCCCCCGCCAGCGGGGCGATCGACCAGGGCAGGTCGCGGGCAAAACCATGCTGGGGCAGCGGAAACGTCCCCTGGGGCAACGCGAGGACATCACCCGGCAGGTTGCCGCAGATGGGGAAGAGCACGGGGATCCCGCCCCGCACCGACTTGGCGGGGTCGGCGAAGCGCTCCGCATCGAAGTAGAGGATCTCACTGCCGCCGCAGCACCAGCCGGTGACCAGCCCGCCGCGCTCGGGGACGACCGTGAGGGAATCGCCACTGGCCGGATCGGTGAAGCGCCACTGGGGGGAGGCCCCGGTGGGGGGAGTCAGGGTCATGGGGAGGGGGAGGCGGTGGGCCGGGGGCTGGTGAGTCCCTGCTGTTGCAGGAACCGTTCGAACGGGCCGGCCAGGGACCGGCTCCCAGACACGCTCAGGTGGTGGGAATCGGCGTAGAGCGGCGTGCCGTCGGGCCGGCGGTAGACCACCCGGCCGCTGGCATCCACCAGGAAAGGGGTGGGGTCGAACACATGCACGTTGGACAGCCCGTCAGCCACTTCCCCGAGCAGGTTCTGGAGCGTCGCCCGCATCCGGGCCGTGGTGGCGGGATCACCGGCGCAGCTGCTGCCGGCCGGATCCTGGCAGGCCACCGGCTCCCTGGCCAGGGACGGGTTGTCGACCACCAGCATCAGCTGGATCCCCCTGGTCGCCAGCCGTTCGGCGTAGGCCCGCATGGCGGCCACATGGGCCTGGCGCAACTCGGCAATGCGCAGGCGGCGATCGCCCAGGTAGGTGGGCGGGCCATACCCCCGGCCCTCGATGTCGTTGCTGGCCAGGTAGTTGTGCAGGAAACCCGAGACCAGAACGATGTCACCGGGCTTGAGGCGCTGCAGGGAGCGCTCCATCTCCCCAGCGGAGAACTGGCGGCAGGATTCGTAGCGCCCCTTCTGCCAGGTGACCGTGAGCTGGGGATCGATCAGGCAGGCACCCATGGCGGCAAAGGTGAGGCCCTGGCCGGTGCGGGCGGTGACAACCTCCAGCATCGGCAGCAGGTGCTGGGCATGGGAATCGCCCAGCAGGAAGATCTCCCGCGCTCCTGGGGTGCCCGGCCTGTTGCACTTGTCGAAGTTCGGCCGGGTGGTGGCGTCGTAGGGCTTGCCACTGGCGACGGTGCAATCGCTGGTGATGCCAGTGCCTGGAATCAGGGGATTGAGGGCATGGACCCGCTCGCTGATCGGCACCGGATCGGCATCCACGCCCAGGAACCACTTGCCCCGGAGCTGGTGGTGCAGGGCGTCGATGCCGAGCCACAGGCCCGCCACCGCCAGCAGCGCCAGCAACGTCTCCCACCACCACTTCAGCGGATAGCGCCGCACCGGCTGCTCCACCAGCCCATACGCCGCCACCGCCAGCACCACGCTCCCCGCCACCGCCAGTCCGTACTGCCACCAGGTCTCCATCCCCCACGTCCACCGCAGCAGCACGATCACCGGCCAGTGCCACAGGTACAGCGAATACGACAAGAGGCCGCACGTCAGCAGCCCGCGCTCCAGCCAACGACCCGGCAGAAATCTGCCCCCTTCCCCGGGGCCCGCCTGCAGCACCAGCAGCGTCCCCAGCACCGCCGGCAGCACCCCAGGCACCGGAAAGCCCTCCCGCTCCGATGTCGCCACCACCGCCCACAACAGCAGCGCTCCACCCACCAGCCGCGGCCAGCGGCCC